>JAFKFG010000037.1 GCA_017307355.1 Alphaproteobacteria bacterium | reverse complement strand
GCCCAGATTGTCGGTCTTGAAGCGCCAGGCCACTTCCAACTTGGAGAAGTTGGAAGCATTGATCTGGTCCAGCGGCTTGAAGCGGCTGCCGGTGATGTCACCGGTATACGCCGTCCAATCCACATTCTGTCCGGTCTGGGCAAAGGCCACAGACCCGCCAAGCAGCAGCGCCATCAGGCCCGCACTGGCAATCAAACTCTTTTTCAACATTCGTATCCGCCCCTTAGGTTGTTTGAACTCAAACGCATGTAATTTTGAAAGGATGGCGGCGGCTTTCACCGCCGCCATTTCAGTGTCAGCCCATTTCCTTGATCTGGGCCAGGCCGCGTTGAATGGCGGTCTTCTGATCCTCGGTGACGTCCAGATATGGCGGACGCTGATAGGTCTGGCGTGTGCCCATCTGCAGGCTGAGGGCATATTTCATGGGGCCGTACAGATTGACCCCGCCATCGCGCAGCAGCTTTTCCTGGTCGCGCAGCTTGTTCAGCGGCGCATGATAGTCCTTGCCCGCGCGGAAGGCGGCGAAGACATCGGCATACTGCTTGGTGAAAAGATTGCCGTCGGCCAGGATCGCGCCCATGCCGTGATCCAGCGCATATTCCAGCCGCCCGCCGCCGCCGATGCCGGTGCGCATGTTGAGTTCGGGGAAATTCTTCACGAACTCCACATATTCCGGCATGTCGTTGTTGGAATCCTTGATGCCCGCCAGATTGGGATAATGCTTCAAGGCATTGAGCAATTCGGTGGTGATGGGAACCGCCGAGGTGCCGGGAATATGATAGAGATTGACTGCCAGGCTGGTCGGCACCGCATCGAACAGGAGCGAATAGTATCTCACCAACCCGCCTTCCGGCGGATTCTTGAAATAAAAGGGCGGGATGACCAGAAGGCCATCGGCGCCGTGATCGGCCGCATGCTTGGACAGGTCGATGGTCTCGGGGAAATTCGGCGTGCCGGGGCTGAGGATGATGTTCATGCCATCCTTGTTCTTGCCCGCCACTTCCATCACCTGCTTGCGCTCGGCGACGGAGAAGGACGGATATTCGCCCGTGGTGCCCAGGACCACGACGCCGTCGGCGCCCTGATGCTTGAACCATTCCATCTGGGCTTTCATCGCGCCCAGATCGACTTTCAGATTCTTGTCGCAGGGAGTGAGGCTGGCGACCCAGAACAGGGTCTTGGCTTTGCTGCCCAGATTGCGCGCCGCTTGCGCACTGGCAGCCGTCGCACCGGCCAGCGTCGCGGCAGCGGCCGCGGCGCCGATTGCGCCCAGTGCTTCTCTACGATTGGTATGCATTCGTCCTCCGAGGGATAAACATGGCTTCAACTTTTTGCGTTTCTCACCCCTCTTGAGACGCGCTCCTCCACCAAGTCGCGGGCAATCTCATCTCGAACATTCCCCCTGTAAAGACGAACAACCCCGATATTGCGGTGCATCATTCCGATGGAGCCAGATGAAGTTTTCTCAACGTCAGTTTCCGTCTGCTAAGCACCTGACATTGCTCGGATAAATCCGCCGGCGGGGCACCGCCGACGCTCTTGCGAGAAAGCGCCGCAGAGGGTCCGTTTGGGGAATAACGGGGGCCGCGTTTTTTATAGAGAAGCGGCCAGATGATGCTGTGCTGCAACTTCCCGAAATTGCTGGTGGCAGCATAGTATCCCGCGTCGTCAGGGAGAATGATCCGTGCAGAATAAGAATGAGAATCCCGTCAGCCGCCGCTCGCTATTGAAGCTGATCGGCACCACGGCGGGCAGCGCCATGATGTACGAAACCATGGTGGCGATGGGCTATGCGGGAACGTCGGATTTCAACAATCCGATCAAATTGTCCGGCGATGTGAAGGGCGCCACCGTGCTGGTACTGGGCGCGGGTCTGGCGGGCATGACCGCCGCTTATGAATTGCGCAAGGCCGGCTACAAGGTGCAGGTGCTGGAATATAACGACCGGCCCGGCGGGCGGAACTGGTCGTTGCATGGCGGCGACAAATATACCGAGATGGGTGGCGTCACCCAGAACATCACTTTCGACAAGGGCCTTTATTTCAATCCCGGCCCCTGGCGCATTCCCTATCACCATCGCGGCCTGCTGCATTACTGCAAGGAATTCGGCGTGCAGCTCGAATCCTTCAACATGGTCAACTACAACGCCTATGTGCATTCGACCAGGGCGTTCGGCGGCAAGCCCAAGCGCCATCGCGAGATCGCGGCGGACTTTGACGGTTATGTGGGTGAACTTCTCGCCAAGGCCACGGCGTCGGACAAATTGAGCGCTCCGATGACCAAGGACGAGAAAGACGGTCTGCTTCAGGTCCTGCGCTTCTGGGGCGCGCTGGACAAGAATTACGAATACAAAAAAAGCGAAATGGCCAGCAATATGCGGGGCTTCAAGACCGATCCGGGCGGCGGGCTGGCGCCGCTGCCGGTCGATTCCGATCCCATCCCGATGAAGGAACTGTTCAACGCGGGCATGTGGTTCTCGGTGATCGCGGGCAAGATCTATGAATTCCAGACCCCTCTGTTCCAGCCGGTCGGCGGCATGGGCATGATCGGTCAGGCCTTCGGCAAGCAGCTGACCGGCGCGATCAAATACAATTGCAAGGTCACGGGCATCCAGCAGGACGGCAACGGCGTCACCGTCACCTATATCGATTCCAAGACCGGCGGCGCGCCGCAGAAGGCCACTGCGAAATGGTGCGTCTGCACCATTCCCGCCACCATCCTGGGCCAGATTCCCATGAATGTGGGCGCACCGATGAAGAACGCGATTTCGTCATTGGCCTATGACGCGGCTTACAAGGTCGGCCTGGAGTTCAAGCGCCGCTTCTGGGAAGAAGATGACGGCATCTATGGTGGCATCACCTATACCGATCTGCCGATCTCCAACATCAGCTATCCTTCGACGGATTATCACCGCAAGGGCGGCGGCGTGCTGTTGGGCGGCTATATCTTCTCCGACAGCCCGCGAACCTATGAATTCGAAGCCTTGTCGGCGCCCGAACAGGTGAAAGCGGCGCTGGACCAGGGCGCCAAGATCCACCCGCAATATATGAAGGAATATAAGAGCGGCGTGGGCATTTCCTGGCACCGCGTGCCTTGGACCTTGGGCTGCTCGGGCCGCTGGACCGAGGAAAATCGCGCCAAGAACTACGCCAATCTCTGCGCCATCGACGGACGCATCGTGCTGGCGGGCGAACATGCGTCGCGCCTGCCCGCCTGGCAGGAAGGCGCGGTGCTGTCGGCGCTGGACGCGATCGAACGCCTGCACAAGCGGGTGCTGCAGGCCTAGGAGCGACAGCCAGGAAAAGTGGGAGCCGCGAAGCGGCGAGCGGTTTTCCGTTCGGCTGCGCGACCAAAAAGCAGCGACGGCCAGCAAAAGTGTGAAGCGCCGGAACGGCGCGTAACGGTTTTGCGCGGGCCGCGCGACCAAAATAGATCAGGGCCGCAACCAAGTTGCGGCCCTGATTTTTTAGGGCTGCACGCAAGCCTTGGTCGAATCGCCGATCCAGGCTTCGCAATGGGCCAGGCTGATATAACCTTGGGGCGTGCCCGGCGCGTTGGGGTCGGCGGTTGCGGGCAGCTGCAAATCCTTCAGAGCGATCCGGTTCACATCGTCGATGATCTTGGCGTAAGCGCGCGTCACCGCTTCCAGCCCCGATGGCGACACCACGTCCGGCGAATCATTGGCCGTGTGCATGTTGGCGAAATCGTTGGACTGCGCCACGACACCGGGGACGAACCAATAGAACCGCCCCAGATCGCCGCCGGGCGGCCGCACGCCCGGCTCAGCCCAAATCGGCACACCGAATTGCCGGAAGGCCTCGGCGGCGATTTTCTGCAGCCGCGGCCGCCCGCCCGCATACCATTCCAGCGGCACCCCGGCGGTGGTGGTTCCGGCGGTGCCGCCATGGGTCATCACTTCGGCGGGATGCTCCGCGTTGATCATCAGCGCGGTCTTGGAAAAGAACTTGTCGCGGTTGGCCACCAGCCATTCGCGGCCGAAGCCACCCGGCTTGATCTGGTGATGGCCGTCGGTGCCGAGAAACACCATGGTGCGGCGGCGCTGGCTTTTGGGAATCTTGGCGAAATGTTCCGCCAGGCCCAGCATGGTGGCGACACCGCTGGCATTGTCGCCCGCCGCATCGAAGAAGCCGTCGCGATGGGCGATCACATAAATGGTTTCGTTGGTCGCGCCGGGCAGCGTGCCCCATACCAGATAGGATTTCTGGTCCGGCAGCCATTTGGCATCGAGGCGGATCTTGATATGCGGCGCGGCCCCCGGGACTGCGATCAGGTCGCGAATCGCCTCGCCGTCCTTGGTGCCCAGATTGAAGGTCGGCACCTTGGTATAGGCGCGGTAGGACTGCACATTGTAGTTCCCGCCCCGCAGGTCCATCGACAGGATGGCGGCGGCGCCATGATCTTCGGCGCGCTTGAGAAGGTCGGCCGAGCCTGCCTGATAAGTGGACGGCGCCTTGACCAGAAGAACGGCTTTGCCGCGCACGTCGCGGTTCGCGAAATCGGCCTCGCTGCCGAGCCCCACATAGGCCACTTCCAGATCCAATTCCTTGCCGTCCGTGCCGGGGCTGGCATAGGCCGGTTCCGCCGAAGCGATGGGAATGGATTTTGCGCCGCCGACTGCCGCGACCGACCAGCTTTCTGCCGCCCATTGCGGCGCGAAGAAGTTGACCGTCTGCAGCCGGGTCTCCAGCCCGATCTGCTTGAACTTGTTCTGCAGCCAGGCGGCATCTTCGACATCGGCGGATGTGCCCGCCAGGCGGCCCCAGAATTGCGGATGCCCGCTGTCCCGGTAGCGCCGCGCGATGTCCGCCTGTTCCGCCACATAGCCCCACAGATGCTTGCCATCGATCGCGCCATACGTCGCGTCTTTGGCAGGGGCCGCATGGCCGTAAGAAGCGCACGCCAGAAGCGCGAGGGCGATTGCGGCAGCCGGCGCGGCGGAGCGGAGTTTCATCATGTCAACCTCCAAATCCCCCCACTGTCTCTTTCGCGCAAACGCTCAGAGGCATCTCCCCCCGCGGGCGGCTTTGCCTCGTGGGGGGAGAAAGCCGGCACTCTCAATTGCCGTCCGGCAACGCATAGCAAACATATTCGCCGGAATAATTGCCGCCGCTGATCGCCACGATGATGTACTGCTTGCCATTGACCATATAGGTCATGGGCGTGCCGGATTGCGGCGCGGGCATCCACACCGCTCCCACTTCCTTGCCGTCCTTCTGGTCATAGGCGCGCAGCATCGCCCCGCGCGGATGATCGGGCCCGTTGGTGAGAACGCCTTCGCCCGCGATCACCAAATTCTTCGTCACCAGGGTGCCGATATTGTAGGTGGTCTGGCCGGTGCGGGGGATATTCATGCCCTTCAGCGCGGCATTGTTGCGCACCACATCCGGCGTCTCGCCGTGCGGCACCTGCCATTTGAAATCGCCCGTATCCAGATTGATCGCGGTGATGGTGGCGTAAGGCGGCTTGATGATGGGCATGCCCTCCACCGTCCAGCTCTGGCTGTTGCCGTCACCGGCCGGACGTGGCGGTTTCTTCACCAGGGGCGCATCGGCGCCGGAGCCCGCCCCGCCCGTGCCCACCATCTCGATCCTGTTGCCGGCGATGCCTTCGATATAGCGCATGTCGGACAGGCCGGGCGGGGGCGGCACCACGCCGATGGGCTCGAAACAGGAATTGCAGGCGAACAGGAACGCGGTATGGGTTTCCGGATTGAAGGAACCGCCCGGCCAGTTGGTGCCGCCATTGCCGCCGCCCAAAGTGAGAATGCCCCTTGGCCCAGGCAATTTCGACAGCACCGGCGGCGAGAACACCGGCCCCATCTTGTAGTCCTTGACCATCTCCAGCGCCTTGGCCTTCAGGGCCGGGGTGAAGTCGATCAGATCGTCATTGGAAACGCCGTTGCGCGAATAGGCTTTCGGCTTGGTGGGGAAAGGCTGGGTGGGCGCATACCATTCGCCGGGCACGTCGCCTTTTTCCACTTTCTTTTCCGGGATCGGCCAGACCGGCTTGCCGGTGGTACGGTCCAGCACATAGAGCCAGCCCTGCTTGGACGGCTGCGCCACTGCCTTGATCGGTTTGCCGCCGACCGTGATGTCCATCAGCATGGGCGCGGCGGAAGCGTCCATGTCCCACAAGGGATGATGGACCATCTGGTAGTACCATTTGAGCTTGCCGGTATCGAGATCTACCGCCACCACGCTTTCGCCGAAGAGGTCGGGGCCGGGGCGATAGCCGCCATAGAAATCGCCGGTGGGCGATTCCACCGGCAGATAGGCGGTGTTGAGTTCGCGGTCGACCGTGATCTGGTTCCACACGCCGGTGTTGCCGGTATTGTCGGCGGTGCCGTCGAACCAGGTGTCGTAACCGAACTCGCCTTTCTTCGGGATGGTGTGGAAAGTCCAGAGCCGTTTTCCCGTGCGCGCGTCATAGGCGCGGACATACCCTTTGTTGTTGCGATAGGTGGCGGGCGTGAAGCCTTCGCGGAAGGCGGCGCCCACCAGCACGATATTGCCCGCCACGGTGGGCGCGGCATGCAGGCCCACTTCCCCCGTTTCCAGGTCGGGACGGATCTCCTGGTCGAAATCCTTTTTCAGATCGACGATGCCGTGCTCGCCGAAACCCGGAACCGGCTGGCCGGTCTTGGCGTCCAGCGCCACCAGCCGGTAGCCCGGCGTCACATAGAGAATGCGGGCCTCGGTCCCATCGCTCCAATAGGACAATCCGCGCCCGGACAGCTGGCGGGGGGCCGCGCCGCCGCGCGCGCCTTCCTTCTCGCCATGCACCCAGAGCAGTTCGCCCGTCACCGCATCCAGCGCCACCACGCCGCGCCGCGAACCGGCGGTAGTGTAGATCACCCCGCCGATTTCCAGCGGCGTGCCTTCCAGCTTGAATTCCGGGCGGTTGCCGATGTTGTCGGTCTTGAACCGCCACACCACTTCCAGCTTGGAAAAATTCGACGCATTGATCTGGTCCAGCGGCAGAAAATGGCTGGCGGCCAGATCGGCGCCATAGTGACGCCATTCCATATTGGCGCCGGTCTGCGCCGTCGCGCTGCCTGCCAGCAACGCGGCCAAGCCCGCCCCCAGAATCAAGGATTGCTTTTTATTGATTGTCATCGTGGTTCCCCCTTCTGCCATCATGCCTTTTTGTCGGGAGAAGAAAAGTATTTCCGATGCTGCAACTGCGAGGATTTTTCGATAGAAAGCAGGACGAAATGAAGCGCCCCGGAGCGGCCGAACCATCGTGCTGAACACGTCCTTCATTCCCGTCAGCGCGCCGGTGCATCGGCGGCGCCTCACCCGGCTGGAGACCGCCTTCATCGCGCGGCGCAATGTGTTGGAGATCATTCCCAGCTTCGCCTATCGCCAGCCCATCGTGTCCGGCGACATTCTGGTGCGCTGGCACATGATGGCGGACCCGGCGGGCATGAAGCGGGTGATGCTGGACAATCTCGGCAATTATCCCAAATCCGAAATCATGCGCCGCATGCTGCGTCCCGCCATCGGAGAAAGCCTGTTCAACGCCGACGGCGCCGATTGGAAATGGCAGCGCCAGGCCGTGGCCCCCGTCTTCACCCATCGCAATGTGGTGGCGCTGGCCCCGGCGATGAGCGCCACCGCCGAACGCGCGATCGCGCGGCTCCGCCAAAGCGGCGGCCGGGCCGAGCTGGTCAAGGAAATGCTCACCGCCACCTTCGACGTGATCTGCGATGTGGCCCTGTCGGGGCGCGAGCATTTCGACAGCGAAACTTTCGCCAAGGCCATCACCCAATATTTCCAGACCGCGGGCCGCGCGTCGCTGCTGGACTTTCTGGGCTTTCCCGAATGGTTTCCCCGGCCGGGAGAATTGCTGGCCGGATCCTCGGTCCGCACCATGCATTCCATGGTGGCCGCCGCCATCGAGGCACGCCGCCGCCACGCGACGGGCCGGGCCGACGACCTTCTGGACTACATGCTGGCCGCGCAGGATCCCGAGACCGGCCAGCGCATGAGCCCTAAGGACCTGATCCACAACATGCAATTCTTCATCGTCGCCGGTCACGAGACCACGGCGCTGGCGCTGTCCTGGGCGCTTTATCTTCTAGCCAATTCGCCGGACCATCAGGAACGGGCGCGGGCGGAAGTGGCCGTGCAACTGGGTGGCCGCACCGCCGAGGCGGCCGATCTGGCGGCGATGCCGTTCATCCAGCAGGTGCTGGAAGAAGCGATGCGGCTTTATCCGCCGGTCGGTCTTTTGGCCCGCAATGTCCTGAAGGAAGACCAGCTTTGCGGGCGGCTGATGAAGCCCAATGACATTCTTTTCCTGCCCATCTGGGCGCTGCACCGGCACGAATTGCTGTGGGACCGCCCGGAGCTGTTCGACCCGGACCGTTTCGATCCCAACAAGGGGCCGAAGCGGGACAAGTATCAGTATCTTCCTTTCGGCGCGGGCCCGCGCGTTTGCGTGGGCGCCAACTTCGCCATGATGCAGGCCGGGATCATTCTGGCCAGCCTGGTTCAGCGCTTCCGCTTCCGCCCCAGTCAACCTTTGCCCCATCCGGTGATGACCATGACGGTGCGGCCGGAGCCCGGCGTCTTTCTCGAACTCCAAGCCCTTGAATAGGGCGGAAAATATCCCATCACGCGCGCGTCACACCGCGCCCGCGCCTTGCATGGCGAACACGTCGCCGATGCGCTAAGTTCCGCGCGCTGAATTCAGCCAGGAGGGTAACGTGGAAGACAATAAGCACGACACGATGACCGGTGATGTTTCGCGCCGCGATTTCACGGCCTTGTCGGTGGCGGCCGGATTGACCGTGGCCGCCGGTTCGCAGGCCCAGGCCGCGATGGCGGTGACCGAAAGCGAAGTGACGATCAAAACGCCGGACGGCACCTGCGATGCCGCCTTCATCCGTCCCGCATCGGGCAAGCATCCGGGCGTCCTGATCTGGACCGATATTTTCGGCCTGCGCCCCACCTTCCGCGACATGGCCAAGCGGCTTGCCGGCGAAGGCTATTCGGTGCTGGTGCCCAATCCCTTCTATCGCACCCAGAAGGCGCCGGTGATCGAAGACGCCAGAAAATTCGATTTCTCCGCGCCTGCCGATCAGGCGAAGATGAAGCTCTGGACCACACCGATCAACGAGGCGGGCGCGATTGAGCGGGACGCCGCCGCTTACATCGGCTTCCTGGACAAGCAAAAGGAAGTCGACACCGCCAAGAAGATCGGCACCCAAGGCTATTGCATGGGCGGGCCGCTGGTCTTCAAGACCAGCGCCGCGATCAACAACCGGGTCGGTGCGGGCGCAACCTTCCATGGCGGCGGCCTGGTCACCGACAAGCCGGACAGCCCGCATCTGCTGATTCCCAAGATGCACACGCACATGCTGATCGCCATCGCCGCCAGCGACGACGAAAAGCAGCCCGACGCCAAGGACAAGCTGAAAGCGGGCTTCGCCAGCGCCAAGATCCCTGCCGAGGTGGAAGTCTATGCCGGCACCTTGCATGGCTGGTGCGTCAAGGACATGCCGATGCAGGCCGGCAAGCCGATCTACAATCAACCCGACGCCGACCGCGCCTGGGGACGGCTGCTCAATCTCTACAAGACCAGCCTTACTTGAATTCTGGCCTGAAATATCGGGACACGGACATAAAAAACGGCGCTCCGATTGGGACGCCGTTTTTATTCGGGCAGCCTGGGCCGAGCCGGGACGCTAGTGGCCGCCGCCCATCTTCATGGGCGCGAGCTTCGGCTTCGGCATCAGCCACACCCCGGCGGACACGCAGGCCAGGATGATTGCCACCACGCCGAACACCTGATTGGTGCCCAGCATCACGGCCTGGGTCTGGACAATGCCGTCGAGCGACATCAGGGCCTGCTGGTGGCCCTGTCCCACCGCCTGCATCTGCGCCAGAACCTTGGGCGCATTGTTGAGCGAACCGGCGATCTCGACATGGCTGGCCGCGGTGGAATCGCGCCAGGCGAAGACGATCACGCCGGTGGCGAAAGCGCCCGCCATGGTGCGCAGGAAGTTGATCAGGCCCGCCGCAGATGCCGTCTCCTCCGGCTTCACCGCGCCCATCGACATGCTCATCATCGGCAGGAAGAACAGCGGCATGCCCAGCCCCAGCGCCATCTGCGCGGGAACAAGACCCCAGAAGCTGATATCGGTGTTGAAGGTGGTGCGCCAGAAGGTATCCAGCGCCACCAGGCCCAGGCCCAGCGACATCAGGAAACGCGGATCGACCTTGCCGATCATATTGGCCACGATCGGCGCCAGAAACAGGGCAACGATACCGTTGAAAGCCATCATCTGTCCCGCCGTGGTGGCGGTATAGCCCATGGACGTCTGGAGCCAGAGCGGGATCAGCACGATCGAACCCATGAAGGAGCCGAAGGTGAACAGCAACGCCACCGCCGACAGCGCGAAACTGCGATAGCGGAAGATGCGCAGATCCACGATGGGATGCTCGTCGGTCAGTTCCCAGGCGAGGAAGGAGATGAACCCGACCAAGGCGACGATCGCCAGAGTGACGATGAAATTGGAAGCGAACCAGTCGTCATTCTCGCCATTGTCCAGCATGATCTGGAGCGCGCCCACCCAGATCACCAGAAGCGCCAGGCCGACATAGTCGATGGGCTTCTTCACGGTCGGGGTTTCGAACTGCGACAGGGTGCGCAGGACCAACGTGGTGCAGATGATCGCGATGGGTACATTGATATAAAAAGCCCAGGGCCAGCCCAACGTGTCGGAGAAGAGGCCGCCCAGCACCGGGCCCGCGATGGGACCCAGGATGGTGGTCATGGTCCAAAGGCCCAGCGCCATGTTGCGCTTTTCCGGCGGCGCGATGCGCAGGAGCAACGTCTGCGACATCGGCATCAAGGGCCCGCCCGCCAGGCCCTGCAGCACGCGGACCGTCACCAGCATGGGCAACGATGTGGAAAGTCCGCACAGCATGGAGCAGGCGCCGAACAGAAGCGCGGCGGTGGAGAAGACGCGGACCGGCCCGAAACGCTGCGCCAGCCATCCGGTGAGCGGCACCATGATGGCTTCGGCCACCGAGTAAGAGGTAATCGCCCAGGTTCCTTCATTGACCGACACCGCCATGCTGCCGGCGATATGGGGAACCGAGACATTGACGATGGTCATGTCCAGCACGGCCATGAAGTTGGCCATGGCCAAGGTGGCGATGCCCGCCCACAGCACGAAACCCTGTAAGGGAGCCGGACCGCTTCTTGCCACTGCGCCGCTTGCCGACATGGGTGGAACCGTCAGTTGGAGAGGCGGATCTTCGCCGTCATGGAAAGCCCGACCCGCAGCGGATGGTCGGCCAGCTCTTTCGGATCCAGCGCGATGCGCACCGGCAGGCGCTGCACCACCTTGATCCAATTGCCGGTGGCGTTCTGCGCCGGGATCAACGAGAAGGCCGCGCCGGTGCCGCCGCCCAGACCCACCACGCGACCATGATAGACCACGCCCGAGCCGTAAAGATCGGAGATCAAAGTGACTTCCTGTCCGGCGTGCACGCCTTCAAGCTGGCTTTCCTTGAAATTGGCGTTGACATAGGCCAGCGCCAGCGGCGTCACCGTCATCAAGGCGGCGCCGGCCTGAACCCGTTGGCCCACCTGGGCGGTATTCTGCGCCACCACGCCGTCCATGGGCGCGCGGATAATGGTGCGATCCAGATCGAGCTTGGCGCGGTCGAGCGCGACTTTGGCCGCCAGGACATCGGGGTTGCGGGCCGCATCGCCGCTGGAGACCAACGCCTTCTGCGCCGCCAGTTGCTGCTGCGCCTGGGTGAGCGCCGCCTGGGCCGTCGAGCGCGCATTATTGACCACCGTCATCTCGTCGCCGGACACCGCCCCGGTCGCGGCCAATGCCGCGCGCCGCTTGTAATCGATATTGGCGCGTTCCACGTCCGCCTGGCGCTGCGTGACCATGGCCTGGGCGCTGGCGACATTGGCGTAATATTGCGACACGCGCTGCTCGGCCAGGCGGAGATTGGCTTCCGCCTGCTGAACGGCGAGCTGCGCATCCGCCGGATCTATGGTGGCGAGCACATCGCCCTGCTTCACATGATCCGTGTCGCGCACCGGCACGCTGGCGATGGTGCCGTCGACCCGGGGGGTGATCTGCGCCGTCGTCGCCTGCACATAGGCATTGTCGGTGCTGACATAGTAACGGCCGACCAGCAGATACCAGCCGCCCACGACCAAGGCCACCAGGACAATGACGCCGCCCAGGATCATGAAGATCATGCTGCGCTTGCGCATGCGGGTGCCGCTCTGCGAGGCCGGCTGCATGCCGGCGGAAATGGTCTGGTCTGTCACGATCTAGTCTCCCGTCCGCGCAACGCGTTGTTGCGCGTCATATTGAAATCCCCCGCCCAAGGCGCGGATCAAAGTCACATCCTGCACGAACGCGCGCGCCTGAAGATCGGCGACGGCGCGGCGCTGGGTCACCAGCGTGTCTTCTGACGTCAGGACATCGAGGTAGCGCGAAAGCCCCGCGCCATAGCGTTGCTGTGCCACGCGATACGCGTCTTCGCTGGCGGCGAGCGCGGCGCGCGAATGTTCCAGTTCCTTGGTCAGTTCGCGCTGGTTGGCCAGGGCGTCGGCGACTTCGCGCAACGCCGTGGTCAAGGTCTGGTCGTAGGTCGCGACCGCTTCGTCATATTGGGCGCGCGCGCCGCGATAGGCGCCTTCGATCCGCCCGCCATCGAAAATCGGCAGCGAGATCGCCGGCCCGATCTGGCCGATCAGGGAGGCGGGACTGATCAGGTCTTTGATCCCGAACGATTGATAGCCCAGATAGCCGGAAAGATTGACGTTGGGATAGAAGTCGGCATGCGCGGCATCGATCCTTTTGGCCGCGGCGGCGGCGCGCAGGCGCGCGGCGACCACATCGGGACGGCGCCCGATCAAATTGGCGGCCAGGTTGGACGGCACGCCGAACGCCTTCAATTTGGGGCTGGCCGGCAGCGTCACATCCAGGCCGCGATCGGGGCCCTTGCCCAGCAAGGCCGCGATCTGGTTGCGGGCCAGCGCGATCTGCCCGTCGATCCGGTCCAGTTCCGCTTCGGCGGCAAAGCTGCGCGACTTGGCTTCGGACACCGTGCTGGTGTTTTCCAGCTGCTGCGAGAAGCGCTGGCTGAGAAGATCGGCGCTTTGCTTGCGGACATTGAGCGCATCCACCGCCGCTTCGCGGTCGGCTGCCAGCTGCACCAGATTGGCGTAGGCATTGGCAATGGCCGAGGACAAAGTGAGCTTGGCCGCCGCCAGATCCACCCGCGCCGCGTCGGCTTCCGACGTCGCCGCCGCGAAGGTGGCGCGGTTCTTGCCGAAGAAATCCGGATTGTAGCTGGCGTCTCCGGTGATGCGGCCATTGTCGTGATAGCCGTGCGGCAGGAAAGATTGGAAGGCGGCCGGAAAACCCTGATTGAGGCTGTTGCGGGTTTCGGTGAAAGAACTGTTGGCGGTGATGTTGGGATAACGGCTGGCGCCCGCCTGCTGCGCCAGCGCGTCGGCCTGGCGCAGCCGCGCTTCGGCGCGTTTCAGATCCGGCGCATCGGCCAAGCCTTCGGCGATCAAGGTATCGAGTTGCGCATCGCCATACGCCGTCCACCAGCTTTCCGCCGGCCAATCGGCCGCCGCGGCATCGAAAGTTTTTTGTACGGCGTAAGCATCCGGCGTCTTCGCGACCGGCAAGGGACCGAGATCGGGGGCACAGGCGGCAAGACCCAAAAGGGCCACGCCCGTCAAAAGCTTGGCAGACTTTCGCGTTATCATAAAACTGTACCGTACGGTCATTAATCGTTGACACCAGTAGTCGGCTGGGGAATAACCGTCAACAGGAAACTGTACTGTACGGTCATAATAATGAGCGCTGTTGCATCCCGTCTCCCCCGCTCCGACCGCGACGAACGCCGCGAAACCATTCTGCAGATCGCCCATGCCGCCTTCCTGGAGGACGGCTATGCCGCCACTTCCATGTCCAGCATTGCCGCCAAGGTGGGGGGATCGAAGGCCACGCTCTATAATTACTTCTCGTCGAAGGAAGAGCTGTTCTCGGCCGTGATCGCGGAGCGCTGCCGCGATTTTCAGGAAATGCTCTACGACGCCGACCTGGACAATCAGGATTTCCGCAAGGCCCTCACCTTTCTGGGCGAAGAGGCGGTGCGCTGGATGCTGCGCGACGACAGCATCGCCACCTATCGCCTGATCACGGCGGAAGCCGGACGTTTTCCCGAATTGGGGCGCGCCTTCTATCTGGCGGGCCCGCAAAAGGGCAAGGAAATGCTGGCCGAATTTTTCGGCCGCGCCGCGGAAAAAGGCCATCTGAAGCCCGGCTACATGATGGGGATGGCGATCCACTTCATGACCCTGTGCAAGGGCGAGCTGCAGCACCGCAAGCTCTGGAGCATCGACGAGCCCAGCGAGAAAGACATCGAAACCACCGTCGCCAACGCGGTGAATGTCTTCCTGGCCGCTTACGGCGCGTAGGAACCCGCGCCTCTTTCAGGCCCGCGCGATGCCATAGCCCGCGAATTGCTCGTGGGAACGGGGCGCGATGATCAGATCGGTGCCGGGCGTATCCAGAATAAAACGCAAGGCCGCGCCGGGCACCGTCCAGCCATTTTCCGCTGCCGTCCGCTTAAGCGTCTCGATCATATCGAAGCTCGATGCCGTGAGCAGATGCTCATACATCGCGCGCGCGGCGTTCATCCGCCCGGACTGGGGCTGCTGATCCTGCCGGTATTTGCCGCTGAGCAGGCCGCCCGCCAGCGGACTGAAGGCGACATACCGGATGCTTTCGGCGCGGCAGAGGGGAATGACGTCATTCAAATCGCGCTGCACGAGCAAATTATATTCGTTCTGAAGATGCGTGAAGGCGCGGCGGAGCGCACCGCTCGAAAGCGCCAGGACAGTCTTCAAATCCGCCAGGCTGGCATTGGAAACGCCGAATGCCGCGATCTTGCCTTGCGCCAGCGCCCGATCCAGCGCCTCCAAAGTTTCTTCCAGCGGCGTCTGGGGATCGAATTCGTGCAGATAATAAAGGCCGATCTGTTCCAGGCCCAGGCGGCGCAAGGACCGATCCAGATGATACGCGACCTGGGTGCGGCTGAGCGGCCGGTCGTCCGGCGGACAGCCATGGGGATTGCCCACCTTGGTGGCGATCTGCAGGCGGGCGCGAAACGCCTTGTCCTGCTTGCTGAGCCATTCGCCCAGGATCATTTCGCTGGCGCCGCCACCATAGGTGTTGGCGGTGTCGAAACGGGTCAGCCCCCATTCGCGCGCCGTGTCCAGCATGGCCAGCGCCCGTTCGCGGTCATCGCCCTTGTCGCGATAGGTGGGCGAGGAGCCCAGGCCGCCGAAATTCCCGCAGCCGAAAATGATCCTGTCGCGCTCTGCGGGATCGATCATGGAAAAATCTCCTGCAAGTCCGGCAAGGTCAGGCCGGCATCTCGCCTTTGAGGATGGCGGCCAGGCGCGCCGCATCGATATTGCCGCCGGATATGATGCAGACGATATTGCCTTTGCCCGCCCGGCCCGCCAGCGCCGCCGCCACCGACGCCGCCCCCGCGCCTTCCGCGATCACATGATGCTTGGCGGCGAGAAGTCGGATGGCATCGGCGATTTCCGCCAGGGAGACGGACAAGGCCTGGTCCACATGTTCCCGGATCAGAGACCACATCTCGTCCAGAACCATGCCACTGCCGATGCCATCCACGAAGCTGGGCCGATAATCCACTTTCACCGGCCCGCCAGCGGCCAACGCCGCCGCCAAAGGTCGCGCGGTTTCGGCTTCGACCGCCAGCATGCGGGCGCCCGGCTTCATTCGCCGCATCACCGAACCGATGCCGCTGATCAACCCGCCGCCGCCGAACGGCACCACCACGGCGTCGATGTCGGTCAGGTCTTCCAGAATCTCGGTCGCGGTGGTGGCGTTGCCCGCCACCACCGCCGGTTCGGCCACGGGATGGAAGAAAACACCCTCCACACCTTCGAAGCGGCGTGTCAGAAGCACCTGCCACCAATCGGCGAAGGGAATGCGGATCACCCGCGCGCCCATGGCCGAAAGCGCGTCGGTCTTGGTCTTGGCCGCGCTATCCGGCGCCACGATGGTGACGGGAACGCCCATCCGCCGCGCCACCATCGCAAGGCCCTGGCCGAAATTGCCCGCGCTGGCGCCGATCACCCCGCCGCGCAACAGCGAAGGATCCCTGCTTTTCACGGCATGGACCGCGGCGCGAATCTTGAAAGATCCCAGCGGCTGGAGATTTTCCAGCTTCAGATAGATGTTGGTATCCGGCAGGTCGGCATCCAGCCGCCACAGCGGCGTGCGCCGGGCGATGCCGGCGATGTTGGCGCGGGCGGCGGCGATGTCGGCTTCGGTGGGAAGATGCATGCGGCCTCTATTCTGCCGGAACCACGCCGAGCGGCGCGGCCTTCTTCCAGACAAAATATGCCACGATCAGCGCGCCCAGCCAGGGCACCCCCACGATCCAGGAGAGGCGCCAGTCCGGGTCCAACAGCATGGTGACCAACACCCCCAAAAGAATGGCAAGCCCGGCAAGCTGCATCACGGGGAAAAAAGGCATCCGCACCGGCAGCTCCGCCGCCCGGTGCACGCGGCGGAAGCGCAGGTGACAGACCAGGATCGCCATCCAGACAATGATGATGCTGAACAACGCCACGCCCTGGAGATAGGCGTAAGCGCGGGGCGTGAATTTCGCCAGAACCACCGCCGCGAGTACGAAGCCGCCGGATAGCAGGGTCGCCATCACCGGCGCGCCGGAGCGGCTGAGCCGGCCCAGGAAGCGGGGCGCGTAATGGCCCCGCGACAGCGAGAACAGCATCCGCGTGCAGAGATAGACATTGGTGTTCATGCCCGACAGCGCCGCGCTGATGATCACGAAATTCATGATTCCGGCAGCGTGCGGGATGCCGGTCAGGGAGAGAATTTTGACGAAGGGACTTTCCGCCACCGTGACGCTGCCGCCGGTCTCGGTCCAGGGAATGATCGCCGCCACCACCGCCAGCGCCAGCACATAGAACAGGAACAACCGGATCGCCATGGTGCGCAGCGCGGCGGGAATGGCCTTTTCGGGATTGGGCACTTCACCCGCCGTGACCGCGATCACTTCGATGCCGCTGAAGGACAGCATGCCCAGGATCACCGCCATCCACATGCCGTGAACGCCATGGGGGAAGAAGCCGCCGGGAAGCCCGTAAAGATTGTGCAGGCCCACCGGCTCGGCACCCAATCCGAAGATGCGGCTGGCGCCCAGAATGATGAAGAGGACGATGGCCGTCACCTTGATGAAGGCCAGCCAATATTCCGTCCGGCCGAAATTGCCCACCGAGCGGGAATTCACGAAAATCACGATGGCGGCAAAACCCAGCGACCACAGCCACACCGGCGTATCGGGAAACCACCAGGTCATGTAGATGCCGGCGGCCACCGCTTCGAAGCCGGTGGCGATCACTTGCGCGAACCAATAGGTGTAGCGCACCACGAAGCCGGCCAGGGGGTTGATATAGGTTTCAGCATAGGTGCCGAACGATCCGGCGGCGGGATGCATCACCGCCATTTCCGACAGGCTGAGCACCATGGCGACGGCGAAGAAACCGGCAATGGCATAGCTGACCAGCACCGACGGCCCGGCATAGCCCAGCGCGATGCCGCTGGAAAGAAACAGGCTGGTGCCGATGGCCCCGCCCAGGCTGATCATGATGATCTGGGCGCGGGTCAGCTCCTTATGAAGGCCGCCTTCGCGCGCGACGATTGCGGTGTCTTGCGAGCCGCCCGTCAATGCCGGTCACGCCTGGTAGCGGGCAACACCCCCGACCACGGTCTGCACGATCTTCACATCCTTGATCTTTTCCGGATCGATTTTGTGCAGATCGTCGGCCAGCACCACATAATCCGCCAGCTTGCCCGCGGTGATCGAGCCTTTGATCGCTTCCTCGCGGGTGTTGTAAGCGCCGTTGGTGCTGGAAGCACGGATCGCCTGATCCACGGTGAGCTTCTGGTTCGCGCCCCAGGTTTCGCCGTTGAAGCCCTTGCGCGTGATCATGCCCTGCATCGACATCAAGGGCGCGAAAGGCCCCGGCGTGCCGAAATCCGATCCCGTCGAGGCATGCAGGCCCGCATCCTCGAAAGTCTTATAGGCCATGGCGTTGCGCATATACTCTTCGCCATAGAAATGGAATTTGTCGGAATTGTAATAGGCATAGGAGCTGAACAGAGACGGCACCAGATCGACCGCCTTCATCCGCCGGATCAGATCGTCATTGATGAAGGTGCAATGGGTGATCTTGGGCCGGCTGTTCTTCACCGGGAAGGCTTTGAGCGCCGCTTCATAAGCCGTCATCACCTGGGCGATGGCGACGTCGCCATTGGCGTGGCAGTTGAGGCGGATGCCCGCGCGATGCACCCGCTCGGCCCAGGCATTGGTATCCGCCTGCCGCTCGGTGACATTGCCGCTATAGCTGGGCGTGACACCGCGATAAGGCTTGCCCATCGCCGCGGTGCGTTCGGAGAAAGAGCCGTCCACCACATGCTCGGAGGTGGCGCCCAACTTGATCCATTCGTCGCCGAAATCGGTTTTGATGCCGGTCTTGATCATGGCATCGGTCAGGACATCGTCCGGCTCATAGCTCACCCGGTGCAGCAGGGTGCCGCGCTGGCGTGCGGTCTGCATGGCGGATAGCACATCTTCGTCATGGCAGACGCTGGTCAGGCCATATTCGACGAACTTCTTGGACATGAATTCCACGCCGCTGATCAGGCGCCGTTCCTGCTCCGCCGGGCTGTAGGTGACGTATTTGCCTTTGCCCTTGAACACATCGCGCGCGATGTCGGTCACGCGGCCATTCAATTCCCCATCCGGCCCCTTGTCGAAGGTACCGCCGAAATGGGGCGGGGTATTCTTGGTCAGCCCGGCCATCTGCAAGGCCTTGCTGTTGTAATAGGACGTGTGACCGCCGCGATGGATCACTTCCACCGGATGCTCGGTCGAGACTTTGTCCAAATCCTTGTTGGTGATGGGCCTTCCGTCCTTCACCTTGGTGTCGTCGTAGTAATAGCCGATCACCCAGGTGCCCGGCGGCGTCTTGGCGGCACGGGCCTTCAGCTTGTCGATGATGCTCTGGATGGTGACGAACTCGACCACATAGGGATTGCCGACCAGCACCTCGTACAGAAGAATATCGCCGCCGCCGTGATTGTGGGTGTCGTTGAAGCCGGGCGTGATCATCATGCCCTTGGCGTCATAAGTGCGGGTTTTGGGCCCGGCCAGCGATTTCATGTCGGCGGTCGAACCCACCGCCATGAAGCGGTCGCCGCGCACGGCGAAGGCTTCCGCCGAGGGCATGGCCGGATCCATGGTGGTGACCTTGGCGTTGATCACGACCAGATCCGGCGGCGTCCGTTCCGCCGCCGCCTGAGCCGCAGTGAGCCAGGACGAGCCCAGCAGCGCGGCGGATCCGAAGCCCGCCGATTCCAGAAATTGCCTGCGGCTTTTCACGATGCTCATCATGGCCCCCCATTGCTGTCGGCCGATCCGGTCAGGCGGCCCGCGCGGCAGACGTTATGCCATCGGCGGCGCTTGATCCAGCGGGCGGGCGCTAGTTGGCCGGAGCTTTCGCGGGTTCGGCGGCGGTGATGTAAATCTTCTCCTGGCCATAGATCACGTACATGTGGAGCCGGTGCAACACATCCATGCCCAATGTGAGGGCAGGGATGGCGGGATCGGCGGCGAATTGCGCACGGCTTCCCAGGACGGGCTCTCTCTGCACCCTGTGAATCATGCTGTTGGCCTGAATCAGGGCTGGAACGTTGAGCGCGGTGACGCCTTCGAAGGAGATCTGCTTGAACGTGTGCGCATAGACTTTCTCGCCCCGACCATCCTGCAGATCGCCGCTGGGCATCATGTCGGGCGTGTCGGCTTTAAGGCCGAACGTGCGCTCGGCGACGTCGCGGCGCATCACCGTGCGCTCCGAGCCCGTATCGATCAGGGCGTTGATGTCATGGCCTTCGATGGAAACCGACACCTGCATCTTGCCGTCGAACATCGACATCGGCACCGCCGCCACCGCCGTGTGCGGCCAATACACGACCTGATTGAGATCGGTGCAGCTGTTCGGCGTGAGGTAGTTGATCGCCTTGCCGCCGAAATCCAATTCGACGTCATATTGCTTGAAGAAGCTGCCGGTGAGGCGGCCGTCATAGGGCTTCGATTTCCCCAGATCGGCTTCGGTGGAGACCACCAGCTGCACGTCATGCCCCTTTGCCGTTCCAAGCGTGAAGTCGCCGACGCGGACCCGCTGGCGATTGGCTTCGCGCGCCCGCGCGCCGTTCACCTGATAGACCGGAGCCGACATGGTGCTGATCTGTCCCGGAGATGCCGATCCCGTGGGGCCCAGCTGCTGGCCGAACTGCGTGGAATCCAGCACCCGGTCATTCGATGGCAGGCTCAACTCCGCCACCACGGCGGGTGAAATCTCGGTCCCGTTGGAACCGACATCCAAGAGCAGATTCTTGGTCGTTCCGTTGAGGCCGACCGGCACTGTCATCAAGTCGCTGCCGGGTATGGGTTGCAACTGGGCCGAGGCGGCGACGGACGGCAAGGGACAAGTCTGCGCGACGGCCGCGGCATTCAACCCGATCAGCACGCCGAAGCCTGCAAGCATTCTCTTGAACATGACGCCCCCGTCCCAGCTTTTTACCGGCCGATAATCCCGTTCAATTTCTCCTGCGACACGGGCAAAGAATGCGCGTGTCCGAATTTGCACCCGCGCGATGTATCGCGCCCGCATTTTGTGAAGCTTGATCTGTTGCGAAACGCCCAGGCCCGAAACCCAACTATGCCTGCCATCCGCGTCGGCCACCATAGAGTGCTCAACGGAAGCGCCATCATCCGGTTCGGATGTGGCCACTGGTATTTCCGGGTCGGGGGCTTTGGTTTGGTGGTGCCGCCTGCGTGACTCGAACACGCGACCCCCGCATTACGAATGCGATGCTCTACCGACTGAGCTAAGGCGGCCCGCGCGCTCCTCTGGGGAAGCGCGATTGGCCGGGAAACTACGCATCCCGGCCCTCGACTGCAACCGTGGTTATTGCCTTTATCCCGATTTCCAGAAGCCGAAGCTGCCAGCCGGTTCAATTGGTCAATTCACCAGGAATAACCGATACTTAGCGAGCCCGAGACCGCAGTGAAGCGGCCGCCGAATTGGGCCTCCGCTTTGGCTTGTGCGCTCACGCCAGCCGGCGAAGCGACCGATAAACCCAGGCCCAGCAATCCGGAATCCATCGGCCAGGCGGCGCCGGCCACCGCAAACGAGGAACCCGTCAGGCTCCCAAAGCTGGCCTGACTGATGACATCGTCTTGAATCTGGTGAGCCCACGCAGCGTGCAACTCGACAAAGAGCGCATCGGAGGCGAGGCCAAAATCATGCCCCAGCCGCGTGCCCAGCTCGCTGTGAACCAACCCTGTGTCCTTGGCCGCGTGGGAAAGCGCAAAGGTCGAAGTTCCCGAAAGGGCGGTTTCATCATAGGCCGGCGCGGAAAAATTTTCGCCCGCAAGAGCCGCATAAGGGGTCAGGTCGAACCCGTCTTCGAGATCGAACCCGTATCCCCCTTCAAGACGGCCGCCGAAATCGTCCGCCACGAATTTTCCTTTCAGGACATCGGTGCCCGAAATCGTGATAGCGCGCTCCGTGCCGACATTGTGCGCGCCATAGACCAGGGCCCCCGTCAAATAGCCATGGTTCAGAAGCGTTGTCCGCGCATAGATGCCCGCCATGAGATCGCTGCTGATGCCCTGGCTCATTTCGCCGGCCAGCGAGAAAGTTTCGCCGGCACCGGCGATGCTGCCGCCGATCAAAAACTCGTCGGTGACCTGAGATTCGATTCCGATTGCCATTCCCGTGGCACCGGTCGAGAGCTGCTGCTCGCCAGTGATGGCATCGGCGCCGAACCTGCTGTGACCGCCATAGGCCGCACCCCAAACCCGCACCGCACCTGTTTGCAATTGCGCCGGCTTTACATCCGCCGGAGCGCTGGTTGCGGCGGAAAGGCTGTCGCCATTTCCATTCCTTGTCCGCATCAGCAAGGTAAGGAAAGGCGAGAGCGCCTGCGCCGCGGACCGCGACGCGTCGTTGCCGATTTCACCCGTGAGTTGATTGAGGGCGCCACCCAGCGCTTGCCCGGAAAGGTTGAACAGCGCGGCAAACCCGCCGGGCAACGTGGCGCCCCCCGCGAGCGCGGCGTCGATCCCGCCCGCGAGGGCGCGCTGATTGAAGGTCGCATTGGCCGGCAACAATGGAGACAGCGCGTTGGGAGAAAGCGTCAAAAACACATCATTGGCGTCGTAGCTGAGCGTGCTTCGGAATGCGCCGGGCAACCCGGGCGCCGTGAAGGAGGAGAAGGTGCCGTTGACACCGCCGGCAGCCGTCAAAAGCGTATAGCGCTTGCCGATGCTATAGGTACCTGGGGCGGCATTGGCGACAAGACTGCCGTTGATGCTGGCGCTGCCGGAAACGGCGGTCAGGCTGGCCGAATCCGGATCGAAATTGTCGATATAGGTTGAACCTGGAGCCAGCGTCAGGTTGCCAGAAACGGTCAGTGTTCCAGGAGTACCGACACTTGGCGACAGGGTACCGCCGCTGGCGACCGTGACCGCGCCAACCGTGCCGGTGCCGCTCAGGGACGCACCAGAGTCAACAAAGATATGTGACGCAGCAATTGACCCGGTCACATTTAGTTTACCGGCACTTACTTCAGTCCAACCCGTGTAGGTATTAGTGGCCACTAAGTTCAGCGTACCGGAGCCAGCTTTAATCAGGTTACCGGAGCCAGATATGAGGCTGAAAAGCGTACTGTTCACTGCGCTGTTTATCGTGAGTAGTGACGATCCAATTGGGACCAAGCATGCAACTTGCTGGCACGGCTGGGCCGCGCCTGGAATTCCATTGAGCGCGATCGAGCCTCCAGCGCCGGACAATGTGCCGACGGCTTGTATCGTTCCGTTAAGGTCGACTACGCCGCCATTGACGATGAGATCGCCGCCATTTGGCAGCGCGTCCTGGACGCCAAGCTTCAAGGCACCAGCAGATACAGTCGTGCCGCCTGTGTAACTGTTGCTATTGGAAAGGGTCAGAAGCCCGCCACCAGCCTTCACGACACTACCACCGCCAGAAATCACGCCTGCATAAGTGCCGGTTACGGTTTGACTGAACTGAAGCACACTGCCGGCGATGCTAGCAACATTCCCGGACAGCGATCCGGAATCGGCAATAAGCGTGCCTGCGTTCAACGCGATCGATGTGCCGGAAATACCTGCCGCCCCCGAGCGGGTGAGCGTCCAGGTGCCAGAACCATCCTTCTGTATTGTCGAAAAATTCGCGGCGGTACTGACATCCAATGTTCCGATGCCGGAACCGAGTAGATTGATGAGGTTGGTGCCGCCGCCGCCATCGAAACTGGCTCCGCCTATATTGGCGCCGGTCACCAGTTTGATGACGTCGTCCGCACTGGAAGCAAGAATTCTGCCGCTGGTCGTCGATCCCTGTTCGAGCGTGACAAGTAACGGCCCGGCGAAGGATGCGTTGATGGCGTCATTTGTAGCAATGATGGTGCCGAAGGAATCGACCGTCTCTGTATCACCCTGCAACCATATTCCGTTCCGGGCCGTAATTGACCCGGCATTTGCCAAGGTGACGTGAATGATGCTCGATGACGACGATGCGTGAATTCCATCGCCGTTTGCGACGTTGATGGAACTGGCTATTCCGCCGTTCAACCCCCCGATTGTGATCGCGCCGCTGCCCGCCTGCGCAACAATACCGTACGAACCGCCACCCGTGAGCGTGGCTCCCGCGCTGTCGATAGAGACTGTACCGGTGCCGTTGGCGCTCCCGTTTAGGACCTCACCGGCAAAAGCTCCGGTTGTCGTAATAATATCGGCACCAGTCCTGATCGATACGTTGCCGCCGGCAGCAGTGTTGACCACCATAATGCCTAGCGAGCCGGAGACATGATTCGCAGCCCCGCCCGTAGAATCAAAGGAAACCGTGCCGCCATTATTGCCCACCCAGAGTCCGGCATTATCGGAACCTTGGAGCGTGTTGCCATGCGCGACCACCGAATAGGAGCTCGTGCTGGGATTGAGCCCGCCGACATCGATGGCCCGGCCCGTGACGGAATTATCGATGTTCGTGATGCTGACGCCTGTGATGGTGATCACATCGTCAGCAGTTCCGCCGCCATTGGGGGCCAGAATAAACGGACCGCCCGTTCCCGTGAGATCGCCGCTGCCATCATTGGCCGTGGTCGTTATAGTGCCACCGCCTACCGAAAAGCTGCTGGCCATGGCCGGCGAGAGCGCAAAAATGCTGCTGCCCAGGCAAAGCGCGGCAAGCCGTGTCGCACGAATCTGGTTTTTCCGCATGAAAATCAATGCGCCGATTCCCACCGGCGCGCTCCCCGACCCCGGCATACTTTAGGAAATACCCGGTCAAGTTGTAAATCGCGCAGATGCGGCGGCGTGTCGCTAAGCCTGTTTCCCGCGCGGGTGGGCGCTTTGATAGGTCTCCATCAGCTGGCGCATGTCGATGGCGGTGTAGGTCTGGGTGGTGGAGAGCGAGGCGTGGCCCAGAAGTTCCTGCACGCTGCGCAGGTCGCCGCCGCCTTGGAGCAGGTGCGTGGCGAAGGAATGGCGCAGGGCGTGGGGCGTGGCGCGCTCGGTCAATCCCAGCCGCCCCCTGAGCTTCTGCATCAGGGCCTGCGCCTCGCGCGCGCTCATCGGCTTGCCGCGGCGGGACAGGAAGAGCGGCGCGGACGGCGCGGCGGTGAAGGGAATCTTCGCCGCGTAATCGCCGATCGCGTCGCGCAGCAAAGGCAGCACCGGCACCACCCGTTCCTTGCGGCCCTTGCCCAGGATGGTGAGGGTTTCGGCCAACGGCACATCGCCGCGCTTCAAGGACAAGGCTTCGGAGATGCGAAGCCCCGCGCCATAAAGAAGCGTCAGCAGCGCCGCATCGCGGGCGCCCAGCCATTCGACATCATGTTCGCCCGCTTCCGTGATGGCGCGCTTTGCATCGACCTCGCTCAGCGGGCGGGGCAGCCCCCGCTTCAGGCGCGGGGTGCGAACCGCGCGCGGCGCGGCATTTTCCAGAATGCCTTCGCGGGCGAGGAATTTGTAGAAGCCCCGGATCGCCGCCAACGCCCGCTGTACCCCGCCCGCACCCAAACCTTCGCTGCGCCGCGTGGCGATGAAGGCGCGGATATCGGCGGGCCGAAGTTTTTTGAGCGCCTGTTCGGTGACCTCACCGCCCAGATGGCCGCGCTGGAAGGCAAGAAAGCGGCCGACATCGTCGCCATAAGCCCGCAAAGTGTTGGGACTGGCGCGCCGCTCATGTTTGAGAGCCGAAAGCCAGATCTTCTGCAGCTCGTCCGGCGACCGCCCCATCGCGTCGGATCAACTTGTCTTGATGGTGACGTTGGCTTTCTTGGCGTCGGCGATGAAGGCCGCCAAGCCCTTGTCGGTCAAGGGATGGGAGATCAGCTTCTTGAAAATCTCCGTGGGCATGGTGCCGACATCGGCGCCCGCCAGCGCCGCTTCGCGCACATGGCTGACGCTGCGGATCGAAGCCGCCAGAATCTCGGTCTTGAAGCCGTAATTGTCGTAGATGGCGCGAATGTCGCGGACCAGGCCCATGCCGTCCTCGCCCACGTCATCCACCCGTCCGATAAAGGGCGAGATGAAGGTCGCGCCCGCCTTGGCCGCCAGCATCGCCTGCACCGGCGAAAAGCAGAGCGTGACATTGACCATCAGCCCGTCATTGGACAAAGCGCGGCAGGCTTTCAATCCGTCCCAGGTGAGCGGCACCTTGATGGTGATGTTCTTGGCGATCTTCGAAACCGCCTTGCCTTCCTTCATCATGCCGTCGAAATCGGTCGCCAGCACTTCGGCGCTGACCGAACCGGGCACCACGGCGCAAATCTCCTTCAACACATCGGCATAATCGCGGCCGGTCTTGGCGGCCAGCGAAGGATTGGTGGTCACGCCGTCCACCAGGCCCGTGGCGGCATATTCGCGGATTTCCGCCACATCGGCGGTGTCGAGAAAGATTTTCATGGTTGTTCCAATGACCTTTTGGTTGACGAGGCGCCAGTCCTGGCGCGAATGCTACCCCATGAGGCTTGTCTCTTGAACCGGGCGCGATTTGCGCCGGAAACACCTGTCTTGCCGGAACAGGAGCGCGCCGGCGTACTCCTGCCGTTGCCGCTGGCGGGCGCGTATGACTACAAGCTCCCCCGCGGGGTAAACGCGCCCCGGGGCACCGTGGTTGCGGCGCCTTTGGGCAACCGGGAAACATTGGGCGTGGTCTGGGGGCCCGCCGAAGGCACGGTGGGCGACAACCGGCTCAAGATCGCCGAACCGCTGGAGGGCCTGCCCCGCCTGCCCGCGTCCTTGTGCGATTTCGTCGATTGGGTATCCGCCTATACCCTCAATCCACCCGGGGCGATTCTGGCGATGGCACTGCGCTCGCGCGGCGCCTTCGAACCCGAAACCCGCCGCATCGCGTATGTCAGGGGTGACGAAACCCCGCCCCGCATGTCGGAGGCACGCAAGCGCGTGCTGGCGGTGGCGGAGGACGGCCTGGCGCGCAGCGTGCCCGGTCTGGCCGAAGACGCCAATGTCTCGTCCGCCGTGGTGCGGGGGCTGATCCAGGCGGGCGCCCTCAAGCCCACCGAATTGCCGGAATTCGCGCCGTTCCGCGCGCCCGAAGCGGATTTCACCGCCGCCCATCTCAACCCAGACCAGGCCGAAGC
This sequence comes from Alphaproteobacteria bacterium, assembly GCA_017307355.1. Classification (GTDB taxonomy): domain Bacteria; phylum Pseudomonadota; class Alphaproteobacteria; order Micropepsales; family Micropepsaceae; genus Rhizomicrobium. Next base: position 2,756 of record JAFKFG010000037.1, on the reverse strand, counting down.
AGCCGGGGTGTTGCGCGAGGCCGTGCGCGCGCATGCTTTTTCCGCCCATCTGCTGGACGGCGTGACCGGGTCGGGAAAAACCGAAGTCTATTTCGAAGCGATCGCCGAAGCGCTGCGCCAGGACCGGCAGGTGCTGATTCTGCTGCCCGAGATCGCACTTACTATTCAATTCCTGGAACGCTTTGCCGCGCGCTTTGGCGTGCGCCCGGCGGAATGGCACAGCGATCTGTCGCAAAAAGAACGCCGCCGCACCTATCGCGCCGTGATGCATGGCGAAGCGCGCGTTGTGGTGGGAGCGCGCTCGTCTTTGTTCCTGCCCTTCCCGTCTTTGGGCCTTGTGATCGTCGACGAGGAGCATGAACAGGCGTTCAAGCAGCAGGATGGCGCCATCTATCACGCCCGCGACATGGCGGTGGTGCGGGCCCGCACCGAAAATTGCCCGGTGATCCTGGCCAGCGCCACGCCATCCCTGGAAAGCTTCGTCAACGCCATAGGCGGGCGCTACAGCCATCTGAAGCTGGTCAACCGCCATGGCGTGGCGGAATTGCCGGATGTGCGGATCGTCGATCTGCGTCGCGAGAAAGACGCGGACGAGAACGCCAAATGGCTGTCGCCGTCCCTGCGCGATGCGATGACCCAGGCATTGGCGGCGGGCGAGCAGGCGATGTTGTTCCTCAATCGCCGGGGCTATGCGCCGCTGACGTTGTGCGAAGCCTGCGGCCACAAGCTCACCTGTCCCAATTGTTCGGCCTGGCTGGTGGAACATCGCTACCGCAAGCGGCTGGCCTGTCATCAATGCGGTTACGAGATTCCCGCACCCACTGCCTGTCCCGAATGCAAAGCCGAAGGCACCTTGATTGCCTGCGGCCCCGGAGTGGAACGGGTGGCCGAAGAGTTCGCGCATTTCTTCCCGAACGCGCGTTACGCCATCGCCTCGTCCGACACCTTGCATGGCCCCGCCGAAACCCAGGCGGCGATCCGCGCCTTCGCCAAGCGGGAGATCGATGTGTTGATCGGCACTCAGATCATCGCCAAGGGCCATCACTTTCCCCAACTGACCTTGGTGGGGATAATCGATGCCGATCTGGGCGGCGCGGATGGCGATCTGCGCGCCCGCGAGCGCACCTTCCAGTTGCTGCATCAGGTGTCGGGCCGTGCCGGGCGCGCGGAAAAGCCGGGCCTGGTGCTGCTGCAGACCCGCAATCCCACCGACGCGGTGATGCAGGCTTTGGCGAAAAGCGACCGCGATGGATTTTACGAACAGGAGCGGATGTATCGCGAGCGTGCGGCCGCGCCGCCTTTTGGCCGTCTCGCCGCCATCGTGGTGTCAGGCTATGACGGCGAACAGGTGCGCGAGATCGCGCGCCAGCTGGGCAAGGCCGCGCCACCCGCCAAAGACATCAAAGTATGGGGGCCGACCCCGGCATTTTATTCGCTGTTGCGCGGCCAGACCCGCGAACGCCTGCTGGTGCAGGCGGCCAAGGGCGTTGATATGCAAGCTTATCTGCGCGCCTGGCTGGCGCAGGTAAAAATCCCCGCGGCCGTCCGCGCGGCCGTGGATGTGGATCCGATCAGTTTCTTTTGAAGCATTTCCAACTTGTCATTCCCGGCCGAGCCGTGATGCGGAAGCGTCATGGCGAGGGGAAGGGAATCCAGGTCGGGAGACCCGGCGCGCTTTATCCACCTGGGTCCCCTTCCCTCGGCGCTGGTCGCGCCTCGCCGGGGATGACAAGCGGTGTTAAAGCGAACGCACGTCTGTGAGATGTCCGGTCACCGCCGCCGCAACCGCCATCGCGGGCGACACCAGATGCGTGCGCCCACCACGGCCCTGACGGCCTTCGAAATTGCGGTTCGAGGTCGAGGCGCAACGCTCGCCCGGCTGCAGCTTGTCGGCATTCATCGCCAGGCCAGCAGGGTCTGGGTCGCCAGCACATGCTCGACTTCCGACGTGCCGATGCCGAAGGCCAGCGAACCGAACGCACCATGGGTGGAGGTGTGGCTATCGCCGCAGACAATGGTGGTGCCGGGCAAGGTCCAGCCCTGTTCCGGGCCGATGAAGACATGATCCACCTTGATGTCGGTGAGCTTCATGTTGGCCTGAAGGCCCATATAATCCAGCGCGCGCTGGGCGGCGGCGCGATGATGTTCTTCCTTCATCTTGGCCGGATCGGGCACGTTGGCCGTGATCGGCAACGCCTGTTCCGGCGAGGTGCCCCAGGTCACCATCGGCACGATGTCGCGCGCATCCAGCACCACTTCGGTGTCGAATTTCGCATCCGGATCGGAGTGAAGCGTGCGCCAGTAATGCGCTGCCGCTTCGAACGCCGCGCCCTTGGGCGCGCGGGGGCGGCCCTTGATGTAATTGATGGTGGTGTCGTCCACCGCCACCATGCCGGCGCGCGCGCCGCCTTCGATGGTGAGATTGCAGAGCGTCATGCGCCCTTCCATGGTCAGGCCGCGCACCGCTTCGCCGGCATATTCGATCACATAGCCGGTGCCGCCGGCGGTGCCGATTTTCGCAATGACCGCCAGCGCAATATCCTTGGCCGTGACGCCGTCGGGCAATTTGCCGTTCACGGTGACGCGCATATTCTTGGAGGGCTGCGCCAGCAGGGTCTGGGTCGCCAGCACATGCTCGACTTCCGACGTGCCGATGCCGAAGGCCAGCGAACCGAACGCACCATGGGTGGAGGTGTGGCTATCGCCGCAGACAATGGTGGTGCCGGGCAAGGTCCAGCCCTGTTCCGGGCCGATGA
>JAFKFG010000036.1 GCA_017307355.1 Alphaproteobacteria bacterium | reverse complement strand
CATTGAAGGCGCGCGCATGCTGGAGCTTTTCGCGCCCGGGGTTTCCGGGAAAGCCCTGCCGCTTCTGTTCCGGGCCCTCGATTAGCGCCCGACGAAGGGGTCCTGCACCATGATGGTGTCGTCGCGGTCGGGGCTGGTGGACAGAAGCGCCACCGGCGCGCCGATCAACTCTTCCACCCGGCGCACATATTTGATCGCATTGGCGGGAAGTTGGGCCCAGCTGCGCGCGCCTTGGGTCGATTCGCTCCAGCCTTCCAGCGTTTCATAGATCGGCGTCAGCCGCGCCTGGGCATTGGCGGATGCGGGCAGGCGATCCAGGACTTTGCCGTCCAGCGCATAGCCGGTGCAGACTTTGATTTCGTCGAAACCGTCCAGCACGTCGAGCTTGGTCAGCGCGATGCCGTCCACGCCGCCGGTGATCACGGTCTGGCGCACCAGCACGGCATCGAACCAGCCGCAGCGGCGCTTGCGGCCCGTGACGGTGCCGAATTCATGGCCGCGTTCGCCCAGCCTGTCGCCGGTCGCATCCTTCAATTCGGTGGGGAAGGGGCCTTCGCCCACGCGGGTGGTGTAGCTCTTGACGATGCCCAGCACCGTGCCGATTTCGCGCGGGCCCACGCCCGCACCCGCCGCCGCCTGACCCGCCACCGTGTTGGACGAGGTGACGAAAGGATAGGTGCCGTGGTCGATGTCGAGCAGGACCGCCTGGGCGCCTTCGAACAGGACTCGTTTTCCCGCCAGCCGCGCCGCATGCAGCTCGCGCCAGGACGAACCCAGGAACGGCACGATCTTGGGGGCGATCTCCGCCAAGGATTGCAGCAGGGCTTTGGCGTCCGCTTCGGCATGGCCGAAGCCGCGGCGCAGCACATTGTGGTGCGCCAGCAGCCGTTCGACCTTGGCGGGCAGGGCGGAGAGATCGGCAAGATCGATGGCGCGCAAGGCCCGGCGCCCCACCTTGTCTTCATAGGCGGGGCCGATGCCGCGCTTGGTGGTGCCGATCTTCTGGCTGGCCGCTTCCTCGCGCATGGCATCCAGTTCGCGGTGCAACGGCAGCACCAGAACGGCATTTTCCGCCAGCACCAGAATATCCGGCGTGATGGTCAGGCCGGCCGCGCCGACCCGGGCGATTTCGTCCAGGAGCGACCAGGGATCCACCACCACGCCATTGCCGATGATGGACCGCTTGCCCTGCACCACGCCCGAAGGCAGCAGTGACAGCTTATAGGTCTTGTCGCCCACCACGATGGTGTGACCGGCATTGTTGCCGCCCTGGAACCGCGCCACCATGTCGGCGCGGTTGGACAGCCAGTCGATGATCTTGCCTTTGCCCTCGTCGCCCCATTGGGCGCCGATCACGGTCACATTTGTCATGAATTATACCGTACCCGGATGAATTTCTGCGCCAGCCAGGACGGCTGCGGCACGGTGACCATTTATAGCATGGATGGCGGCGGCGGTAGGGGCGAGATGCCGCGATTCTTTTGTTACCCCCATCTGTCCGCCACGCGGGCAAGCCCGCTAGCGGACATCTTCCCCCGTCAGCGGCTTCGCCGCACGGGGGAAGAAAGCCGGTGCGTGTTTCAACAATCGTTTAGTAAAACACCCCGTAATCGACCTCGATGATTTCGCCGGTGTATTGGTCGATCAGAAGCGCGTCATCGCCCACGCGCACCCAGATCGCGCCGTAAGGCGGCGGCGGAAGATCATAGGCGTAGAAATCGGTGAGCCAGTAATCGCGCGTCCAGAACGCCACGGGCAGGGTCTGGCCCCAGCTCCAGCGGCGGGCGAAATAGCCTGGCGGCCGGCGATAGGGCGGCGCCCGGAAGCGCTGGGCGGCGCGGAAATTCTGATGGTAGTTGCGGTAATTGCTGAAATCCCGGCGTCCGCGGTCGCCGCGCCGGTCGCCGAAATCGCGCCGATCATCGGGGCGGCGAACGTCGCGGCGGTCGGGCCCCGGTCGGTTGAAGTCGGGCCGGTTGCCGCCGCGCTGGCCGATGCTGTTGTCGCGCGGTCCGCCATCGGGGCGGCCGGGATTGCCGTTCAGCGCCCGGTTGACGCCGCGCATCGTCTCGGCCGGCGAACCGGATCGAGACGGGGACGGCGCATCATGATGTTCGCGGAATTGGGGTTGGCCGATTGCGTTGCGGCCAGTGGCGGCGGGATTGCCCCGCTCGGGTCCGCGATGGTCTCGGTCCTGGGCCATCGCCAGGGACGCGCTGCTCAAAAGGCTGATGGCAGCACTCAAAATTATGAATTTGCGCATGACATCGCACTCACGAAAACGCCCTCCTTCCCATTGTAACACAGGCACGCGACAAAAGTTCCATGCCCAAAAGGGTGCGCGCTGCTATGGTAGTGCGTACAGGAATTTTTTGATGGCAATCACAGGCCTTCCTCCCACGCGCGCGCGAAGCGCGCTGGCGGGGGAGGTGCCCGTAGCAGCGCTTGCGATGCGAAGGGCGGAGGGGGGTATGAATGATCACGCTGGTGCTGGCGATGGCCGAGAATGGCGTGATCGGCGACAAGGGCACAATTCCTTGGCGTATCGCCGAGGACATGAAGCGCTTCAAGGCGCTGACATTGGGCAAGCCGGTGGTGATGGGGCGCAAGACCTGGGATTCGCTGCCGCGAAAGCCATTGCCGGATCGCACCAACATCGTGGTGACGCGCCAGCCGGATTGGTCGGCCGATGGCGCGGTGACGGCCACATCCCTGGAGGACGCGCTCGGCAAGGCCGGCGATGCCGCCGACGTGATGGTGATCGGCGGCGGTGAAATCTATCGCGCCGCGCTGACGCGCGCGGATCGCATCGAGCTTACGGAAGTTCATGGGGTGTTCGATGGCGACGCGCATTTTGCCTTCGACCGGGTGCCATGGCGCGAAGTCGCGCGCGAGAGTCACACGACTCCGGACGGCTTGGCGTATAGTTACATAACTCTGGTCAGAGTCTGATCCCACGGCCGCTCGCCCAAGCTCGCGACGCTGGCTTGGGTTTTCTTGGCGAATGCAATGAGCCTAGAAAACCTTGCCCCTCGTCGAGCGAGGCGTCGCTCGAAACGGTCCTCGGTAATCGAAGATGATTTTTGGCGCCGGACGGTCCGCCGTCTTGAGCGCCGCCGCCACTTTCTCCGCCACCGCCAGGAATGAAAGCGCTTCGGGTCCGTCGGGCGCCGCCACCATCACCGGCGTTCCGGCATCGGAGGTTTCGCGGATGCGCGGCACCAGGGGAATTTCGCCCAGGAAAGGCGCGCCGACTTTCTCCGCCGTCTCCCGTGCCCCGCCATGACCGAAAATGTGATGGGCGTGGCCGCAATCGGGACAGATAAAGACGCTCATATTCTCCACCACGCCCAGGATGGGAACCTGCGTCTTCTTGAACATGGCGATGCCTTTCTTGGCATCGATCAGGGCGATGTCCTGGGGCGTGGAGACGATCACCGCGCCCTTCAATGGCGCGCGTTGCGCAATGGTGAGCTGCGCATCGCCCGTGCCCGGCGGCATGTCCAGCACCAGCACGTCCAGCGGTCCCCACAGCACATCGTTCAGCATCTGGGTCAGCGCCGATTGCACCATCGGTCCGCGCCAGATCATGGCTTCGTCTTCCTTGACCATGAAGCCGATGGACATGGTCTTGAGGCCGAACTTCTCGATCGGCTTGATTTTCTTGCCGTCGCTTTCCGGCTTGTGGCGGATGTCCAAGAGGCGCGGCAGGCTGGGGCCGTAAATATCGGCATCGAGCAGTCCCACCTTCAGGCCCAGCCGCGCCAGGCCCAGCGCCAGATTGACGGCGACGGTGGATTTGCCCACCCCGCCCTTGCCGCTGGCGACCGCGATGATCGCGGTGACGCCGGGAATGCCTTGCGGCCGTGGTGGTGCGTGGTGCGGTGCATGTTGCGGGCGGGCGGGCGCGGCGGCCTGATGCGCGGTCAGGACCGCGGTGACGGACAGGATGCCGGGCAGCTTTGCCACCGCCGCTTCGCAGGCCGCGCGCAAGGGTTCCGATTGGGGGCCGCGGGCGGGCGGCACTTCCAGGGCGAAGCCGACATGGCCGTCCCGCACCACCAGGCCCGCGATCATGTTTTCCTGAATCACCGAGCGGCCGGAAACCGGGTCGATCACCTGATCCAGGGCCCGAAGGACATCGTCGCGGGTGGTGCTCATGAGAGCGGTCTATACGGTCGCGCGGCCGGGGACCAGCCCGAAGGGAACCCGGTGGCGAAACTTGAGCGAACATTGTTCGAAAGCATGTTCAAAAGCCTGTCTGGCGGCGCTCAGGCTGTTATGCTGGCGCCCGATTCCCGATTTCCGGCCCAAGGACGGACGACATGCGGTTTGCGCTTGCGATGGGCGCCCTTCTGATACTCGGCGCTGCTTCGGCGGCGGCTCGCCCCGCGCCCGATTCCTTTGCCGACCTGGCCGCGAAGCTGCTGCCCACCGTGGTCAATATCGCCACGTCTCAGACCCTGAAGGCGCCGCCCCGGGCCCAGATGCCCAATGTGCCGCCGGGATCGCCGCTGGAAGACCTGTTCAAGAATTTCCTGGGGCCTGATGGCGAGAAGCCGCGCCATGTGACGTCGCTGGGCTCCGGCTTCATCATCGATCCGGCCGGTTTCATCGTCACCAACAATCACGTGATCGACAACAGCGATCAGGTGATGGTCACGCTCTATGACGGTTCCAGCCTGCAGGCCAAGATCGTGGGCCGCGACACCAAGACCGATCTGGCGCTGCTCAAGGTGGTGCCGAAAAAGCCGCTGCCCGCCACCCATTTCGGCGACAGCGACAAGATCCGCATCGGCGATTGGGTGATGGCGATCGGCGATCCCTTCGGCCTGGGATCGACGGTGACGGCCGGCATCGTTTCGGCGCGCAACCGCGACATCAATGCCGGGCCTTATGACGATTTCATCCAGACCGACGCGCCGATCAACCGGGGCAATTCCGGCGGTCCTTTGTTCGACATGGACGGCAATGTGATGGGGATCAATTCGGCGATCTTCTCGCCATCGGGCGGCAGCGTGGGCATCGGCTTCGCCATCCCCGCCAACCTGGCCAAGGATGTGGTGGCGCAGCTGAAGCAATTCGGCGTGGCGCGGCGCGGCTGGATCGGCGTGCGCATCCAGCAAGTGACCGAGGAAATCGCCCAGGGCATGGGCCTGCCCAATTCCCAAGGTGCCCTGGTCGCCGACGTCACGCGCGGCGGCCCCGCCCAGAAAGCCGGGCTGCAGAATGGCGATGTGGTGATCAGCTTCGACAACAAGCCGATCGGCGATTCCAAGCTCTTGCCGCGCGTGGTGGCGGCGACGCCCATCGGCAAGACCGTGAACATCGACGTCCTGCGCAAGGGCAAGAAGCAGAGCTATCGCATCGTCATCGCCAAGCTGGATGAAGGCCCGCCCGACAAGCCGGGCAAGAAATTGCCGCCGCCCGCCGCGCCCAAGGCCAAATCCAAGCTGTCGCAGTTGGGCCTGACCGTGGTGGCGCTGGATGAGAATGCCCGCGCCAAATACAAGCTCGGCGGCAATGTGCAGGGCGTGGTGGTGAGCGCGGTCGATCCTGCCAGCCCGGCGGCGGACAAGAATTTCCGTCCCGGCGACGTGATCGTGGAAGCGCAGAACCAGCCGGTGAAGACGCCCGCCGATCTGGAGGCGCGGGTCGATGCCGACGCCAAGGCCGGCAAAAAAGCCGAGCTGATGCTGGTGAACCGAAACGGCGATCTAACCTATGTAGGCCTCAGGCTGGAGTAAGCGCGATGGGCATCCTTGTCATCTGCTCCTACAAGCCCAGGCCCGGACAGGATGCGGAAGCCCGCCGCCTGATGACCGAACATGTGCCGCTTCTGCGCAAGCACGATCTGATCACGGCGCGGCCGGTGATGCAGGGCGAAGGCAAGGATGGCGCCTTGGTCGAAATCTTCGAATGGGATTCGCGTGAAAAATCCGCGAGCGCGCCTCACATCCCTGAGATCGGCGCGCATTGGAAGGCCATGGCGGCGGCGATGGAATTCGTGCCGCTGGCGACGCTCAGTGAAGCTCAGCGCGAATTCGCGCACTTCACGCCGCTGTGACGATTTCCGCGTCCGCATAGCCCTGCAGATAGAGCAGCGCCGTAAGGTCATTATGATCTATGGCGGCGCCCGCGGCGGCGGCGACCACCGGCTTGGCATGATAGGCGACGCCCAGGCCGGCGCGCTGGATCATCGCCAGGTCGTTGGCGCCATCACCCACCGCCAAGGTTTCAGCGAAATCCAGTTTCAGATTTCCTGCCGCGTCTTCCAGTGCCTCGAGCTTGGCCTGGCGACCCAGGATCGGTGTGCCGACTTCACCGGTGAGCGCGACGCCGTCATCCAGCAGGGTATTGCCGCGCTCGACATGAAAGCCTGCCGCTTCTGCCACCCGGCGGGTGAAAAAGCCGAAGCCGCCCGACACCAGCATGGTGTGGGCGCCATGGGCGCGCATGGTGGCCAGAAGATGCTTGGCACCGGGATTGAGCCGCACCCGCTCTGCGTAGGCACGCTCCAGGGCGTCCAGCTTCAGGCCCTTCAACATGCCCACTCGCTCGCGCAATGCCGCCTCGAATTCCAATTCGCCGCGCATCGCCCGTTCGGTGATGGCGGCGATCTGCGGCTTGAGGCCCGCCATGTCCGCCAGCTCGTCCAGGCATTCGACATTGATGATGGTGGAATCCATGTCGGCGATCAGCAGCTTCTTTTTCCGCTGCGCCGTGGCCACGACATTGATGTCGAGCTTGAGGCCTTCGGCAAAGCTGCGCGCGGCGGCGAGCAAGGGTTCGCGATCCTGCGTTGCCACCGGCAGGTCGAAGGCGCGCCCGGGCGACAGGATGTGCGGCTTGCCCAAACCCAGGGCCGCGAAAAGGTCCGGCGCGGCGCCATCGCCGATGACATTCAGAACAAAGGCAGACATTCTGGACCGATGAAATATGACGCCGTGCTTATTGCAGGCCCCACCGCGAGCGGCAAGTCCGCCGCGGCGCTGGCATTGGCCGAGCATATCGGCGGCGCGGTGATCAATGCCGATTCCATGCAGGTCTACCGGGAAGCACCCATCCTCACGGCACAGCCCGAGGCTGAAGCGCGCGCCCGCGTGCCGCATCTTCTCTATGGCCATGTGTCCGCGCGGGAGGTCTATTCCGTGGGCCGTTATGCGGACGATGCGCTCCGGGCCTTGGACCAGACGCGGGCGATGAAAAAGATTCCCATCTTCGCGGGCGGCACCGGGCTTTATTTCGCCGCGCTGACGGACGGGCTGGCGCAGATCCCGCCGGTGCCGGCGGCAATACGCGAAGGCGCGCGCGCGCTGCTGGGCCAAATCGGGGTGGAAGCGCTGCATGCGCGCCTCAAGGAACGCGATCCGCAAACCGCCGCGCAGCTCAGGTCCAGCGATCCGCAGCGGACATTGCGTGCCTATGAAGTGTTCGAAGCGACGGGACGGCCCCTGGCGCAATGGCAATCCGATGCGGGCGCGCCGCTGTTGAAAGGCCTTCGCCTGGCGCGGTTCGTGATCAATCCGGAACGGTCGGTTTTGCGCGCCCGCATCGGCGAGCGGTTCGACGCGATGGTGGAACAAGGTGGATTGGAAGAAGCGTTGGTGCTGGCCGATCTCGATCCGGCCTTGCCCGCCGCCAAACTGCTGGGCCTTCGCCCGCTCATTGCCCATGCGCGCGGAGAATTGGATCGCGAAGCGGCGATTTTGCTGGCGGTGACGGCGACGCGACAATTCGCCAAGCGGCAAATGACCTGGTTTCGCAACCGTATGGCGGATTATGTCTGGATCGACCCCACTAGTAGCAACATAATTGCCACATATGAGCAAATTTCCGTATGAAGTTGCTTGACGGGGCCGCCGATCCCATTTTATCGTCCGCCCCGATGAAAAATTCAGTCGTACTTATTGGAAAGCTGTCGCCCGGTCGGGGGTAAACCCCGTGATCACCGGACGGCGGCGTGCGATCAAGGGGCGGAAACGCCCCTTTATCTTTGGTGCCAGAACAACAGGCAGGAATTTGAGGGGCGCATGAGCCAGAGCGATACATTGACGGCGCAAGCCAAGCCGGAAACCGTTTCCCTGACGGGGGCCGAGATCGTGGTGCGCGCGCTCAAGGACCAGGGCGTCACCCATATTTTCGGCTATCCCGGCGGCGCCGTGCTGCCGATTTACGATGCGCTGTTTGCCGACAATGGCATCACCCATGTGCTGGTGCGCCACGAGCAGGGCGCCACCCATGCCGCGGAAGGCTATGCCCGCTCCACCGGCAAGCCCGGCGTGGTGCTGGTGACGTCCGGTCCCGGTGCCACCAATGCCGTCACCGGCATGACGGATGCGTTGATGGATTCGATTCCCCTGGTGGTTCTCACCGGCCAGGTCGCGACCCATCTGATCGGCACCGATGCTTTCCAGGAAGCCGACACGGTGGGCATCACGCGGGCCTGCACCAAGCACAATTGGCTGGTGCGCGATGCCAACGACCTGTCGCGCACTCTGCATGAAGCGTTTCAGATCGCCACCACCGGCCGTCCCGGTCCGGTGGTGATCGACATTCCCAAGGACGTGCAGTTCAAGACCGGCGAATATCTGACGCCGGAGCAGGTCCGCCATCGCACCTTCCGGCCCAAGACCGAGCCGGAAGCGGCATCCATCCTGCGTGCGGTGGAGATGATGGCGGCGGCCAAGCGCCCGATCTTCTATACCGGCGGCGGACTGATCAATTCGGGGCCGCAGGCAAGTGCGGCTTTGCGCGAACTGGCGGCGCTGACGGGCTTTCCCGTGACCTCGACCCTGATGGGCCTGGGCGCCTTTCCCGCGTCTTCGCCGCAATGGCTGGGAATGCTGGGCATGCACGGCACCTACGAAGCCAACCACGCCATGCACGATTGCGACCTGATGATCTGCCTGGGTGCGCGCTTCGACGACCGCGTCACCGGCCGGATCGACAAATTCTCGCCCGGCTCCAAGAAGATCCATCTGGATATCGACGCCTCGCAGATCAACAAGGTGGTGCGGGTCGATCTGGGCATCGTCGCCGATGCGGGCAAGGCCATCGCCGAGATGGTGAAGCTGTGGAAAGCCAAGGACAAGAAGGCCGATGCGGCGGCGCTGAAGGACTGGTGGGCGCAGATCGACCGCTGGCGCGCCAGGCGCTCGCTGGCCTATGAAGCGTCCGATGCGCTGATCAAGCCGCAATATGCCATCGACCGGCTCTATGCCCTGACCCGCGGCCGCGATGTCTACATCACCACCGAAGTGGGCCAGCATCAGATGTGGGCGGCGCAGCGCTTCAAATTCGAAGAGCCCAATCGTTGGATGACGTCAGGCGGCCTGGGCACCATGGGCTATGGCCTGCCGGCGGCGGTGGGCGTGCAGATGGCCCATCGCGATGCCCTGGTGATCGACATTGCCGGCGAGGCCAGCGTGCAGATGACCATGCAGGAAATGTCCACGGCGGTTCAATACAATCTGCCGATCAAGATCTTCATCCTGAACAATGAATATATGGGCATGGTGCGCCAGTGGCAGCAATTGCTGCATGGCGGGCGCTATTCGCATTCCTATTCGGAAGCCTTGCCGGACTTCGTCAAGATGGCGGAAGCGTTCGGCTGCCTGGGCCTTCGCGCTTCCAAGCCGTCCGAACTCGACGCCAAGATTCAGGAAATGATCGACAGTCCCAAAGCGGTGCTGTTCGATTGCCGCGTCGATGCCACCGAAAATTGCTACCCCATGATCCCGTCCGGGGCTGCCCATAACGAAATGATCCTTTCCGCGCTATCCGATGCGTCGGTGAGCGATGAAGGAAAGATGCTGGTCTGATGGCAAACGAACGTCATACGCTCACCGCCCTGGTGGACAATGAGGCGGGCGTGCTGGCCCGCGTGGTCGGCCTGTTCTCCGGCCGCGGCTACAATATCGAAAGCCTGACGGTGGGCGAGGTCGATCCGGCCGAGCGCACCTCGCGCATCACCGTGGTCACCTCCGGCCCTCCGGCGGTGATCGAGCAGATCGAGGCTCAGCTGAAGCGGCTGGTGCCGGTGCATGCCGTCACCAACTGGACCTTCGCCACCGACGGCGTGGAACGCGAAATGGCGCTGGTCAAAGTCGCCGGGTCTGACCGGAGCGCGGCCAAGCAAATGGCCGCCAAATTGGGCGCCCGCGTCCTGGACGATAGGGGCCAGGCCACGGTGTTCGAACTGACGGACGCACCCGCCAATATCGGCAGCTTCATCGAGGCCATGCGGCCCCTGGGGCTCTGCGACGTCTCCCGCACAGGTGTTGCCGCCATCAGCCGCGATCCCGGCTGAAGCGGTTAACGCTCCTCGCATGTGACATAAGCGCCAAACACAATTGCCCCGCCGGGCCCATATGGCTAAAAGGCGGGCGCCAACCGGAAAGGTCCAGAAATGCGGGTCTATTACGATCGGGATGCCGATCTCAATCTCATCAAGAACAAGAAAGTTGCCGTCATTGGCTTCGGCTCCCAGGGTCATGCCCATGCGCAGAACATGCGCGACAGCGGCGTCAAGGATGTGGTGATCGCGGCGCGTCCGGGCGCCAGCGCCAAGAAGGCGGAAGCCGCCGGCTTCAAGGTGATGAATGTCGCCGAAGCCGCCAAATGGGCCGACGTGATGATGATGGTCACGCCCGACGAATTGCAGGCCGACATCTGGAAGACCGACCTCAAGGACAACATGAAGCAAGGCGCGGCGCTCCTGTTCGCGCATGGCTTCAATGTCCATTTCAAGCTGATCGAGCCGCGCCCCGACCTGGACGTGCTGATGGTGGCGCCCAAGGGCCCCGGCCACACCGTGCGCGGCGAATATTTGAAGGGCGGCGGCGTGCCCTGCCTGATCGCCGTCCATCAGGACGCGTCGGGCAATGCCCAGGATCTGGGCCTCTCTTATGCCTCCGCCATCGGCGGCGGCCGCGCCGGCATCATCGAGACCAATTTCCGCGAGGAATGCGAAACCGATCTGTTCGGCGAGCAGGCGGTTCTCTGCGGCGGCCTGGTCGAATTGATCCGCGCCGGTTTCGAAACCCTGGTCGAAGCGGGCTATGCGCCTGAAATGGCCTATTTCGAATGCCTGCACGAAGTGAAGCTGATCGTCGACCTGATCTATGAAGGCGGCATTGCCAACATGAACTACTCCATCTCCAATACGGCGGAGTATGGCGAGTATGTCACCGGTCCCCGCATCATCACCGCCGCCACCAAGGCCGAGATGAAGAAGGTGCTGGACGATATCCAGACCGGCAAATTCGCCCGCGACTGGGTCTTGGAGAACAAGGCCGGCCAGACCTCGTTCAAGGCCATCCGCGCCCGCGGCGACGCCCATCCCATCGAGGAAGTGGGCAAGAAGCTGCGCGCCATGATGCCGTGGATTGCGAAGAACAAGCTGGTGGACGTCGCCAAGAACTAGGCGCTGGTCTTTTGCGTCCTGGGTTCGTCGGACGTGCTCACGGGCTATACGCCCGCTCCGCGCGATCCTCCTGCCCAGGCCGCAAAATCCTGCGCGCCGTTTAACGGAACGGAAGTGAGGGCAGGATGGTCAGGTTCGGTGCTTCGGTATTCGGTTTGGCCATCCTCCTCGGGGCGCTTCCCGCGCTGGCGGATCCGGCGACGGCGATCAAGCTGCGCGATCAGGCGCTGGCCGATCCCACCGCCTATGACATTCTGGAATCCCTGACTTCGGAAATCGGGCCGCGTCCGGCGGGGTCGCCTGCGCAGGTGCGTGCCCGCGATTGGGCCGTGGCGAAGATGAAATCGCTGGGCTTCACCAATGTCCATGTCGAGCCTTTCGCCAAGCGCGCCTGGCTGCGCGATGGGGAAAGCGCCGAGATCGTCGCGCCGGTGCCGCAAAAGCTGGCGATCCTGGGGCTGGGCGGTTCGGTGTCCACCCCCGCCGACGGGATCACCGCCGAAGTGGTGGTCTTGAGAAGCCTGGCAGAGCTGAAAGCCGCGCCGGCCAATGCCTTCACCGGCAAGATCGTGCTGGTCAATCAGCCCATGACCCGCACACAAGATGAGTCCGGTTATGGCGCGGCGGTGCAGGCACGCGGCGCGGCCTCCGATGCGGCGCGCCGGGGCGCGGTCGCGTATTTGACGCGCTCGATTTCCACCAGCACGGCGCGGGCACCTCATACGGGCGGCTTCGGCTATGCCGCCGACGCGCCCAAAATTCCGGCAGGCGCCTTGGGCGTGCCCGACGCCGACATGATCGAGCATCTGGCGGCATCGGGTCCGGTGCGGCTGCATCTCAATCTGCAATCGCATATGGTCGATGCCACCGCCTGGACGATTTCAGGCGATGTGCTGGGCAGCAAAAATCCCGACCATGTGGTCGTGGTGGGCGGGCATATCGACAGCTGGGATCCGGGCACGGGCGCCATCGATGACGGCGCGGGCGTGGCCATCAGCGCCGCCGCCGCGCACCTGATCGACAAGCTGCCGCGCCATCCCGCCCGCACCATCCGGGTGGTGTTCTGGGGATCGGAAGAGACCGGCGGTTCCAGCGCAGCCTATCTGGAAGCGCATAAGAACGAACTCGACAAGATCGTGCTGGCGGGCGAAAGCGATTTGGGCAGCGACAATGTCTATCTGCTGGAATTGCCCGAAGGCGGGGCGGACGATCCGCGCCTGGCCACGCTGCCGACCATTCTGGCCCCGCTCAAGATCATGGTGGGCAAGACACCGGCCTTGGATGGCGGCGCCGATGTCGAAGCAATCCGCAAGGCGGGTGTGCCGGTCTTGGCGCTGCATCAGGATGCCAGCCGCTATTTCGACTATCACCATTCGGCGGACGACACCTTGGCGATCGTCGATCCGGTGCAGCTGCGCCAGAATGTGGCGGCCTGGGCGGCGACGCTCTATATGATCGCCGACAGCGATGTGGATTTCCGCGCCACCCAGCAACAAGCCCAGCAACAGACCAAGTGACGGCGTACACGCAACGCGACCGTCACAATAACTTCACAATGCGATGCGGCTTTCCGGAACCGGATTAACCGGCGGAAAACCACCATCCCCTAGCGTCCGGGCCGTGCAAACAAGCGCCTGGCCGTGACCGACAGCAAACCATTCGAGATTGCATCCGATCCGCAGACGGCGGGAGCGCTGGCCGTTCCGGCCGAAGCCCTGCCGCACAGCATGACCTGTGGTGAGGTGTTCGACTGGTTGCTGCAGCATCCGGCCGTGCCGGCCGTGGCCATCATCGATGAGCGGCGCTGCGTCAGGGGGCTGGTCAACCGGCTGATCTTCCTGGCCCGCTATGCCAAACAGTACGCGCCCGAACTCTACAGTCGCAAACCCATTCTGAGGCTCGCCAACACGGCGCCGCTTTGCCTGGACGAGCATGTCCAATTCTCCGATCTGGGCGCGACACTCCTGGTGGAAAATCCGGACGCTCTGATCGAATGTTTTGTCGTGACCTCGCGGGGCCGATATCGCGGCATCGTCACCGGCGAAGCCCTGCTTCGTTGCAAGGTCGCGTTGCTGCAGGCGCGCGAAGAGGAACTGAGCCGGGCACTGGACGCCGCCAATGAAGCCAGCCGCGCCAAAAGCAACTTCCTGGCCCTGATGAGCCATGAATTGCGCACGCCGCTGAACGCCATCATCGGATTTTCCGAAGTGCTGGGCGAGGAAATGTTCGGACCGCTGGGCAGCGAGCGCTATCGCGATTATGCGCATGACATTCACGGCGCGGGCCGTCATCTGTTGGCCCTGATCAACGACATTCTCGACCTGTCGAAAGCCGAAGCCGGAAAATTCGACCTTCATTCCGAACCGGTTTCGGCGGGCGAATTGATCGGCGAATGCATGAAGCTGATGCGCGGCCGGGCGCTGGAAGCCAAGCTCGGCCTGGCGCAGAGCGGTGGTCCCGTCCCCCGGCTTTTTGCCGACCGGCTGCGGCTGAAGCAGATTCTGCTCAATATTTTGTCCAATGCGATCAAGTTCACCCCGGCCGGCGGCGCGATCCGGGTTCATGCCGAACAGGACAATCGCGGTTGCGTCATCCTGTCGGTGTCGGATACCGGCATCGGCATCGCACCGGAAATGATCCAGGTGGCGCTGGAACCGTTCCGCCAGATCGCTTCGCCCTTCGCGCGCAATGCCGAAGGAACGGGATTGGGCCTGTCCCTGGTCAAGGCGTTGATGGAAAGCCATGGCGGCGCGCTGGAGCTGGACAGCACCTTGGATGTGGGCACCACCGCGCGGCTGATTTTTCCCACATCGCGCGTGATCCAGCATGCTCTGCTGGCGGCGGTTTGAAACCAGGCTGGTAAACCGCCGTTAGTGAAGGCGGCTGCCGCAATCACGCCTTTTTTCCTGCCAAATCCGGTCCGATTTGCTGCTCAAGCTTTGGCACCGAGCGGCCTGCGTCGGCGTTGAACATGCCGAACCGGTGGAGAGGAGTGGAACATGACCAAGCATCTTGGCAGTCTGGCTTTGGTTCCCGTGTTGGCCTGCGGTCTGGCGCTTTCCGGCTGCGGCACCACGCCGGGCGATCGCGGCTTGTCCGGCGGCCTTCTGGGCGCGGGCACGGGCGCGGCCATCGGCGCCATAGCCGGCAATGCGGCGACCGGTGCCCTGGTCGGCGGATTGGGCGGCGCGGCCATCGGCATGCTCACCAGTTCCGATACGATCAATTTCGGCGAACCGGCCTGGAAGCATTCCGCGTCCAGCCGCCGTCACCGCGCGTCGTCCAACCGGGTGGCTGCGGCCGATGAGAGCTGTACGGTGAAAGAAACCGCGACCAAGCGCGTCACCACCTGCACGCGGACGAAATAGCGTCTGTTATTTTGCGCGATATGCCGGCCGCCGCCTGGTCATTCAGACCGCGGCGGCCGCTTCTTTTTACGGCAGCACCTCGCCCTTCGTTTCCTGCGCAAAGGGAATGATCGCCAGGCCCAGGAGGAACGGAATGGCGGTGCAGGCAACGGCATAGCCCAAAGATCCGGTCCATCCGACCAGCGCGGCGATGGCGAAATTCGCGCCGGCGCCCAGGAAACGCCCGAACGAGGTGCAGAAGGCAAAGGCCGTCGCCCGCATCTGGGTGTTGTACTGCTCCGGCAGCCACAGGCTGAAGATGGCGAAATTGCCGCCCGCCAGCCCGAGAAAGAACAGCACCGCGATGAAAGGCACCAATCCGTTCGGCAGATAGAAGGCCCACCCGAACGCCAGAAGGATGGAGGTCGCCATGCCGGTGAAATAGGCGGCCAGGGTCCGCTTGCGTCCGAATTTTTCCGCCAGCACGGGCGCCAGCAGGCATCCCAGGATGGTGCCGACGGAAAGCACCGCCGTGCCAAGCGACGCGATGCGTGTCCCCTGTATGGGGGTGAAGCCGGCGTTCTTCGCCAGGGTGAGAAGCGCGGTGGGCTCATACACCGTTCCCGCCCACAGCCCGATGATCGCTACCGACACCAGGGCGCTGTTCACGATCGTGCGCTTGAGATAGGGCCCGGAAAATATCATGCGCAGCGGATGGCTGCGCGGCCCGGCATGCGCGCGCTCCCAGCGCGGCGGCTCCTTGACGCGGGACAATGTGAAAAGCGCGACCAGGATCGGGGCGGCGCCGCACAGGAACATGGCGCGCCAACCGAATGCGGCGCCCACCGTGAAGTTCAGCGCCGCGGCCAGAAAGAAGCCCGCATAGTATCCCGTCTGCAGATAGCCCGCGCCCATCTTGCGGCGGTCTTCCGGCCAGGCTTCGGCGACATAGGTGCCGGCCATCGCCCATTCGCCGCCGATGCCGATCCCCGCCAGGAAGCGGAACAGCCCCAGCTGCCACACATTCTGCGCCAAAGCGGCCGCGCCGGTGAAAACCGAAAAGATCAGGATGGTCACCGCCAGGCAGCGGGCACGGCCGAAGCGGTCGGCCAAGGGGCCCCAGATGAAGGACAGGCCCCATCCCACCAGGAAAAGCGCAAACAGGATCGAGCCGGCAAACGCGACATCGGCAGGGCTGTTGGCGAAGCCCGATTTGGGCAGAAGCTCTTTCATCGCCGGGCTGAGCACCAGGGCATAGATGACCGAATCCATGCCATCCAGGGTCCAGCCGAACCAGGCGGCCCAGAATCCCAGTATCTGTTGGCGATTGAGCGGTGTCGCGGTGGCTGCCGTCATGGTCCCCTCAACGGTTCAGCAGCGGAATGTCCTTGCCGCTGGGCGAAGGCCCTTCGGATAGCGACAGGACATAAGCGATAAGGTCCGCGGCGTCTTTGTCGGAAAGCACTTTCTCGGTATAGGCCGGCATCTGTGCCTGCGGCTGCCGCAACTGGCGCAGAATGCGATTCGCGGTCAGCCCGGCATGCGCCAGCTTTGGCCCGACAAAGCTGGTGCTGGCGCCGGTGGTGCCGTGGCAGGTGTAGCAGGCGTCCCGCATGTAGATGTCTTTGCCGCGCGCCGCATCGCCCGGCGCGATGACCGGCGCAGCGGTCTGCGCGAAAGCCGGTGCGGCGAGTGCGGCGGAAAGAGCGATGGCGAGGATAAATCGCGTCATCCGCTCACCGTCCCTGGCAGACGACATCGACCAGCGCGGGCTCGCCGCGCTTGACCACATCGACGGCGCGCCGGATGGCGGCGCCCAGATCCTTGGGATCGGTGACCGGTCCCTGGCCGTAAACCCCCATGCTTTCGGCCAGCTTGGCGAAATCGATGAACGGATCGCGGATGGTGGTACCGATATGGGTGCGGTCGATGCCGCGCTGCATGCGATTGGCCATCTGTTGCAGCAGCATGATCTCCTGATGCCAGGCGCGGTTGTTGTGCATGATGTAGAGGATCGGGATTTTTTCGTGTGCCGCCGTCCAGAGCGAACTGGGGCAGCACATCAGATCGCCGTCACCCTGGATCGAGACGGTCAACCGGCCATGCTTTTTGTTGGCCAGCGCCGCGCCCAAGGTCGCGGGCGCGGCATAGCCGATGCCATAAGCGCCCGCATCGCCGATATAGCGATGGTGCTTGTCGGCGTGCCACAATTTCTGCGGCCAGCCATTCTGGAACAGACTGCCGGAGGCCAAGGTCCAGTCTTCGTCCTTGATGATGTTGTAAAGCTCCATCACCAGCCGCGCGGTGGTGATGGGCTGCGAGTCCCAGCCTTCCGCGGCCAGGGCGCGTTGATCGGCCAACGCATCCTGGTGCGCTTCGCCCAGTTTTTTCCCGCGTGCGTCGAATTTCGAGCGCTTGTTCTTGTCGATCAACGTGCGGCAGGCCGCGATCAAGGACGGCAGGCTGGCTTCGGCATCGCCCTGCAAGGATAGGTCGGCATCGGGATAGCGCTCGAAATCCTGGAAGTTGGAATGAAAATTCAGGTCGACGGCGGTGAGGCTGATGCGTTTGGCGCCCGGCTTGAGAATGCTTTTGGTACTGGTTTCGGTATGCGGCGTGAAAGCATGGGTGGCGCCCCAGAAATCGGTCATCTCCATGCCCAGCACCACATCAGCCTGAGCGGTGACCGCACGTCCGCGGCTGGATTGGTTGAGCGGATGGCGCCAGGGAAAATTCATCCGGCCCGAAGCATCGACCACCGGCGCCTGCAGAAGCTCGGCCAGCTCGACCAGGGACTTGAGGCCGGCGGGGGTGCGGGCCAGCCGGTCGCAAAGCAATACCGGCGCTTCGGCTTCGACCAGCATTTTCGCGGTTTCGCGCAAGGCGCCGTCTTCGGCCTGGGGCGGTGAAATTTTCGGCACTTGCGGAATGACGGGTCGCGGCTCTTCCTCGATCGGGCTTTCCTGAAGATCGATGGAGGTGACCAGCAGCACCGGACCATAAGGCGGGGTCATGGCGTATTTCCATGCCCGCGTGGCCGATTCCGCCCAATGCTGCAGCGATCCGGGCCGGTCGTCCCATTTGATGAAGTCGCGCACGATGGCGGCGCCGTCCTGCACCGAATGGACGAACTGCACCATGGTCTTGCGGGTGCGCAGGTCCGGCGCGGTGGGCGTGATCAGGAACATGGGCACGCGGTCGGCATAGGCGTTGTAAATCGCCATCGACGCATGCTGCAGCCCCACCGTGTCGTGCATCATCGCGGCCATGGGCTTGCCCTCGATCTTGGCATAGCCGTGGCACATCGCCACCGACACTTCCTCGTGCATGCAGGAGAGAAAATCGATCTGGGGATCGGTCAGCATGCCGTAATTGATGATCGACTCATGCAGGCCCCGGAAACTGGAGCCGACAAAGGCGGCGGCATGTTCGATCCCCAGCCCGCGCATCACATCGACCATGAAGTCCGAGCCGCAGCTGGTTTGCGTGATCGGCTGGATGTCGGGCGGGGTGCCGCGTTCGGCTTCGCGATTGGGCGTGGCGGGAATGCTGGAGGCGCGGGGGGCGGCGCTTTGCGCCTTGGCAGCAGGCGTGGCGAGCGGAACCGTCAGGGCGCCAGCGCCGGCCAGCGTGGCCTTTTTGAGAAAGGCACGGCGTCCCACCATGCGGTCGTCATCGCGTTTCGCCATGCGAGTCCCCACCCGTGCGGCGGGCATTGTTTCAGCAACGCTGCGGGACGGTCAATAAGCTACGTGCAGAGCGTCTTTTGAGCCTTGGTCGTGCCCATTCGCCCCCGCGCATGCGCGCATGCTGGGGGGGAGGTGAGGATTGCGCCCAGCAATCCGAACCGTAGCACGCTCTCGAGCGTGCGAAGGGAGAGGGGGTAATTAAGTCGGATTCTCGAGGCTGAAGAGCGCCGCATCGTCATCGTAGGAAAACAACTCTCCAAAGCGGGCCCAGGACACCACCGTCTTCAGCGAATCCTCCGCCGCGTCCTCGGCCATATGGTCTTCCAATTCGTCCAGGAAGCGGCTCTTGGGCGCGGAATGGCTGGCGCGTTCGTCCAGGATGCGGCGGATATGGGCAGCCAGCGGCACATTGTTCATCAGGGAGCGGGAGAAGATTTCCTTGCGCTCGTTCAATTCGGAATCGGCGAAGCGCTTGCCCATGTGCGTGAGCTTGATGTCGCCGCCTTCGACATCCGCGAGCCGGAGCAGCTGCATGGCTTCGGCAACGGGAAAGAGTTCGTCGACTTCCAGTTCCTGTTCATAGGCGATGTCGGGAAGGTCGGCCTTGCCGTCATAGGGCGCGGCGGCCAGAGCTTCGATCAGGCCGGAAATCTGGTTGGGCGAGACATGCACCAGCGGCATCTCGATCCCCGCATTGGCGCGGGCCTGCTGCTCGCGCAGGCGTTCGACCCGGCGCGCGGTCATTTCGACATAGATCTGGTCGACATAATGCTCGAACTGGGGCGAGGTGCGGTCGCGCGGCTGGGGCAGGTCGATCTTGATTTCCGAACTGACCCGACCCGGATTGGACGAGAACAGCAGCACCCGGTCGCACATCAGGACCGCTTCCTCGATGTTGTGCGTGACCAGGATGATGCCTTTGATCGGCAGCTTGCCGTTGCCCCACAGCTCCACCAGGTCGGTGCGCAGATTTTCCGCCGTCAGCACGTCGAGCGCGCTGAAAGGCTCGTCCATCAGCAGAATATTGGGATGCACCACCACGGCGCGGGCAAAGCCCACGCGCTGGCGCATGCCGCCGGACAATTCGCGCGGATAGGCGCTTTCGTAACCGTCCAACCCGATCAGGTCGATGGCGGCCAGCGCCCGCTCGCGCATCTCGCGCGGCGGCAGGTTCAGGGCCTCCAGGCCAAGCTGCACATTCTCCAGCACGGTGAGCCAGGGAAAGAGCGCGAAGCTCTGGAACACCATCGCCACGCCTTGGGCCGGGCCTTCGATGGGCGCGCCCATGTAAGTGAGACGGCCGCCTTGCGGCCGCGCCAAACCTGCGATCAGGCGCAGCAAGGTGGATTTGCCCGAACCCGAGCGGCCCAAAAGACCCACGATCTCGCCCTGCTTCAGGGCGAGATTGACATCGTCCAGCACCAGCAATTCCTCGCCGCCGCCGCGCGGGAAGGTGCGGCGCACATGTTCGACATTCAGAAGCTCTGCCATGGCGACCTCATGTAAGCTTGAATTTGCGTTCGGCGTACCAATAAAGCGGCCGCCACAGAAGCCGGTTCACCACCACCACGAAGAAGCTCATCACGATCGTGCCCAGAAGGACATGGCGGAAATCGCCCGTATTGACCGCGTCGGCGATGTAGGCGCCAAGGCCATGGGCGCGCAGCGTGTGGTCGCCCCAGCTGGCCACTTCCGCCGCGATGGAAGCGTTCCAGGCGCCGCCGGACGCGGTGATCGCGCCGGTCACGTAATAGGGGAAGACCGCGGGCAGGGCGACCTTCTTCCACCACAGCCAGCCTTTGACGCCGAAATTCTCCGCCGCGTCGCGCAATTCCTGCGGCATGGTGCTGGCGCCGGCGATGACGTTGAACAGGATGTACCATTGGGTGCCCAGCACGATCAGCGGCGACAGCCAGATATCGGGGCTGGCGTTCCAGAACACGATCAGCGACACCACCAGCGGAAAAAGCAGGTTGTTGGGAAAGGCCGCCAGGAACTGCGCCACCGGCTGCACCAGCGCGGTCAGCTTGGGCCGAAGGCCGACATAGACGCCGATCGGGGTCCAAATCAGGCTGGCCAGCCCGATCAGGACGATCACCCGGATCAAGGTGATGCAGCCATAGCCGAACGCGGTCGCCGCGTCGCTCCAGCTGAAATGAGCCTGGCCGAAGAAAAGCGCGATGCGCCAGGCCGCGAACAGGCCCAGCAGCGCCAGCACGACATACCAGACGATATCGGCAAGACGGCTGTCGACATCGCGCACCGCCGCCTTGATGCCGAAGCTGGGCGGTTGCCAATGATAGGACCAGCGCATCATCTGCTCGAAGGGCGCGGTCATCAGGTCGAGCAGGCGCGAGCGGCGATAGACGGTGAGCGCCCAGGACTGGGGCGCTTCGTCGGACGGCTCGCTGGAGACGCGGAAGCGGTCGGCCCAGGCTACCAGCGGGCGGAACAGAAGCTGGTCATAGATCAGGATCACCACCAGCATCGCCAGAATGGCGTAGAAGATGGCGGGCAGGTTCTTCTGCGCGATCGCCACCGCGATCCAGGACCCCACGCCGGGCAGCGCGATGTTGGTTTTGCCCACGCTGATGGCTTCCGACAAGGTGACGAAGAACCAGCCGCCCGACATGCTCATCATCATGTTCCAGGTCAGCGAAGGCATGGCGAAGGGCGCCTCGATGCGCCAGAAGCGGGCCCAGGCATTGAGGCCGAACATGCGGCCCGCTTCTTCCAGTTCCGGCGGCACGGTGCGCAGCGACTGATAGAAGCTGAAGGCCATGTTCCAGGCCTGGCCGGTGAAGATGGTGAAGACGCAGGCCAGCTCCGCCCCCAGGATGCGGCCCGGCGACAGCGACAGGAACCAGACGATGGTGATGGACAGGAACGACAGGATCGGCACCGACTGCAGTATGTCGAGCAGCGGGACCAGCAGCATTCCGGCCCGCGCATTCTTCGCCGCCCAGGTTGCGTAGGTGAACGTGAAGGCCAGGGACACGCCCATCGCGATCAGCATTCGCAGAGAGGTGCGCAGCGCATAGCCGGGCAGGTCGGCGGGATCGAGCTTCAGATAATCCCCGGAAATGGAGCTCAAGGGATGCACCAGGAAACGGCTGGTGTCGGCGAAGGCGACCAGAAAGCCAAGCACCAGCACCGCCGCCAGCAGATCCCAGCGGCTGGGCAGCAGGCGGCGTGCTTCGATCGAAACGGGCGGCAGGATCTTCATGTCCGGCAAGCCTTGATCATTGATGTTGGACCGGCAAACAGCACTTCACGCGTGCGTGTGAAGGCCGTATGACATTCTTGGTTGTTCTATTGTCGCGCCGGGGCGACAAGTCAATCCGCCCCGATAATGGACGCGATTCAATGCGGCAGGCGTTGATCCATCCATGCCGCCGTGGCCGCCGGGGTCTGCTTGTCCTGGTCGCGATCCACCCGAAGATTGGCCTGCTGCATCAGGGTTAAGGAGATGCTTCCGATCAGGGGCTTCAGCGCGGCGATGAATTTGGCATCCTGCGCATGCGCCGGTCCCACCAGCAGCATGGCGTCATAGGGCGGCAGAGCCGCTTTGGGGTCTTCCAGGATGACCAGACCGTAACGCGCGATGCGGCCATCGCTGGAAAAGGCCGACACCACATCGGCATCCCCGCTCATCACGGCGCGATAGAGAAAATCGGGCTGATATTGCCGCCGCTTCATGGCGCCAAGGCCATAGGCGGCGGCCACGGCGCGCCATTCGGGGCGGGAGAAGATTTCGAAATCGCCGCCGATGCGCAGATCCGGATGGGCGGCGAGATCGGCCAGGCTTTTGATGTGGAGAGCCTCGGCGCGGTCCCGCCGCATGGCGAAAATGTAAGCATTCTCGAAACCCAGCGAGCCCAGTGAAACGATGCCGTGATCCTTTTTCAGGGCGGCGGCGAGCTGATCCAGCATGGCTTGGCGGCCCGGCATGTCGGTGCGATGCAGGATGTTGCCCCATAAGGTGCCGGAATAATCGACATAAGCGTCGATATCGCCTGCGGTGAGCGCCCTAAACGCGATGGTCGAACCCAGATCGCTTTTCTCGCTGACCGAAAAGCCCGCTTGACGCAGTCGCGATGCCATCAATTGCGACAGGATATATTGCTCGCCGAAATTCTTGGCGCCGATCACGATGCCCTGATGGGCGGGCCGGGGATGCGCGAGCTCGGGCGCCAGCGCCGCCGCGATCACGGCGACAAGGCCCAACCCCGCCGCGATCAGCCGTCCCCGCGAGCGCATCGCCAGGCCCGATCCCGCCACGGCCAAGAGCAGGTCCAGGACCAATGCCAGCGCCGCGGCCGCCACGCAGCCGAACAGCACGAACACCCAATTCTCGATCTGAAGGCCGGTGAAGATGTAATTGCCCAGGCTGGTCTGTCCGATCGGTGTGGACAAGGTGGTGATGCCCACCACCCAGACCGTCGCGGTGCGAATGCCGGCCAACACCAGGGGGGCCGCCAGCGGCAGTTCGACCTTGAACAGCGACTGGCGGGGCGTCATGCCCACGCCTTTGGCCGCCATCAAAATGGCGGGGTCCAGGCCTGCCAGCGCCGTCACTACATTCCGGAGAATGGGCAGCATGGCATAAAGCGTCAGCGCCAAAAGCGCGGGCAGAAAGCCCAACGCGCGGATCGAAAAGCCGAACAGATCCTGGGTGAGTACCGACAGCGCCAGCAGCAAGGGATAGAACAGCGCCAGCAAGGCGAGGCCGGGAATGGTCTGCACCACGCTCACCGCCGCCAAGAGGGGGGTGCCGAACCGGCGGCTGCGGGAGGCGGCGATGCCGAGCGGCAGGCTCACCGCCACACCCAGCAGCAATGCCGAAACGCTGAGAATCACATGCTGGCCCAGATAATCGGGCAGAAGCCCCCAGGCTTCACGAACGCTGTCGTTCATGCGTTCAGCATTTCGGCCAGGGCATGGGCCCGGCGGCGGGGATTTTCGATCAGCTGGGTGACGAAATCGTCGGCGGGGCTGGCGGCCAGCTCGTGCGGCGTTCCCACCTGAATCAGGCGCCCGTCCCGCATTACCGCGATCCGGTCGGCCATCAGCAAGGCTTCGGTCATGTCGTGGGTGACCATCAGGGTGGTCAGGCCCAGCCGCTGGTGGATCCGGCGGACATCGGCGGCGACCGCCTCGCGGGTGACCGGGTCCAGGGCGCCGAACGGTTCGTCCAGCAGCAGCACCGGGGGGCGGGCCGCCAGGGCCCGGGCCAATGCCACCCGCTGGCGCTGACCGCCGGACAGCTCCACCGGCAGCCGGTTGGCGAAGGCGGCTTCCTCGAGCTGGACCATGTCCAAGAGCTGATGGACCCGGGTGCGGATCCGGGCCTGATCCCAGCCCAGCAGATTGGGGGTTACCGCGATATTCTCGGCCACCGTCATGTGCGGGAAAAGGCCCGCTTCCTGAAAGACATAGCCGATGTTGCGACGCAACATGACGGGATCGGAATCCAGCACGTTGCGACCCTGGATCCGGATCTCGCCCCCATCCGGTTCCACCAGTCGGTTGACCATGTTGAGGGTGGTGGTCTTGCCCGAGCCGGATGGCCCGATCAGCACCAGGAATTCGCCTTCCGGAACCGAAAGATTGAAATCCGAGACGGCCTGGGTTCCGGACCCGGCATAGGCTTTGGAAAGTTGAAGAATTTCAATCAAAGGGCCGGTGCTTTTTGGAAAAGGCCATCCTGCGCGCCCTTGCTCTTTCGCGCAAATTCAGCGTAAAACGCCCCATCCTTGGGAAAAAAACGGTGATTTTACCGTCGCTTAAGCCATTAGGGTTAAGCCTTCTAGGGTGAAGACTTCGAATTCGGCGGACGGAACGGCGACTGGTTCATGACGAAGGGCTCACATGGCGGAAAGACGGGAGGGGAAGTTTCCCCCAGCGTCGCCCTGCGCCCTGTTTCGATAGCCCGTCCTTCCCTCGGTTCTTCGTACGCGCTTCTGCTTCTTCTTAGCTGCCCCTAGGCGCCTGATGGCGTGCGAAACTCATCGCGCGCGGGTGTTTAGGGGATGAACTGCGAAGGAGACACAGAACTGCCAAGCGGCGAACAGAAGGACATTAGGTCATGACCAACACGGAATTGAAGAAGATCAAGATTTTCGACACCACCTTGCGCGACGGCGAGCAATCGCCCGGCGCCGCGATGACGCATGAGGAAAAGCTGCGCATCGCCGAACTCCTGGACGAGATGGGCGTCGACATCATCGAAGCGGGCTTTCCGATTGCATCGCCCGGCGATTTCAAGGCGGTGAGCGAGATCACCAAGATCGTCAAGCGCGCTTCGGTCTGCGGACTGGCCCGCGCCGGCATCAAGGATATCGACCGCGCCGGCGAAGCGTTGAAAACGGCGCGCCAGCCGCGCATCCATACTTTCATCTCCACCAGCCCCGTTCATATGAAGCACAAGCTGAATATGGGCGAAAATGCGGTGCTGGAAGCGATCGGCGCCTCGGTGACGCGGGCCCGCAATTTCACCTCCGACGTGCAATGGTCGGCGGAAGACGCCACCCGCACGGTGCCGGATTTCCTCTGCCGCTGCGTGGAAGTGGCGATCCATTCCGGCGCCACCACCATCAATATTCCCGACACGGTGGGCTACACCACGCCGCAGGAATATTTCGAGATTGTGAGCATGTTGCGCAACCGCGTGCCCAACGCGGACAAAGTCACCTTCTCCACCCACTGCCATAACGATCTGGGCCTGGCGGTGGCCAATTCGCTGGCCGGCGTGTTGGCGGGCGCGGGCCAGGTGGAATGCACCATCAACGGCATCGGCGAGCGTGCCGGCAATGCCGCGCTGGAAGAGATCGTGATGGCGCTCAAGGTGCGCAAGGACATCATGCCCTTCGGCACCAATATCAACACCACCATGTTGTCCAAGGCCTCGAAGCTGGTCTCCAACGTCACCGGCTTCCCGGTCCAGTACAACAAGGCGATCGTGGGCAAGAACGCTTTCAGCCATGAAAGCGGCATCCATCAGGACGGCATGCTCAAGAATGTCGAAACCTACGAGATCATGCGGCCCGAGGATGTGGGGGTGAATTCCACCTCCCTGATGCTGGGCAAGCTGTCGGGCCGCCACGCCTTCAAGGACAAGCTGGAAAGCATGGGCTACAGCTTGGAAGACGCGGCCTTCGAGGATGCCTTCCGCCGCTTCAAGGATTTGGCCGACAAGAAGAAGCATGTCTTCGACGAGGACATCGCGGCCCTGGTCGATGACGGCTTCATGCGCGGCCAGGAAGCGATCAAGGTCGTATCCGTTCGGGTCGAAACCGGAACCGGCATCAAGCCGCAAGCGACCATGACCTTGTCGGTCCATGGCGAAGACAAGCATGTCACCACCAATGGCGACGGCCCGGTGGACGCGGTCTTCCGCGCCATCCACGAAGCCTATCCGCACACGGTGGTGTTGCAGTTGTTCCAGATCAACGCCGTGACCGAAGGCACCGACGCCCAGGCCACGGTGAATGTGCGGCTGGAAGAGAATGGACGCACGGTCACGGGCAAGGCTTCCGACACCGATACCCTGGTGGCGGCGGCCCATGCCTATGTGAGCGCGCTGAACAAATTGTTGGTGAAACGCGAGAAGCAGGCGCCGGAAGCGTTGACCGTCGCGCGATGAAATGAAGGCCCTCGGCGCAAGGCCGGGGGCCGCATCGCGAGAAGGTCGTCGAGGGGCATGTGTCGCTTAAGTCAGGAACGGGCAGGTAATTTATGTTCGGCAGTCTTCTTGGCGCTCTATCGAGCGACATGGCCATCGACCTTGGGACGGCGAACACGCTTGTCTATGTGAAAGGGCGCGGCATCGTGCTCAACGAACCGTCGGTGGTGGCCACCATCACCACCCGCGGCGGCAAGAAATCGGTCCGCGCCGTGGGCAACGACGCCAAGATGATGCTGGGCAGGACGCCCGGCAATATCGAAGCGATCCGCCCCATGCGCGACGGCGTCATCGCCGACTTCGAAGTCGCCGAAGAGATGATCAAGCACTTCATCCGCAAAGTGCATAACCGCCGTTCCTTCGCCAATCCCATGATCATCGTCTGCGTGCCTTCCGGCTCGACCGCGGTGGAACGCCGCGCGATTCAGGAATCGGCCTTGTCGGCGGGCGCGCGCCGGGTGTTCCTGATCGAAGAGCCGATGGCGGCAGCGATCGGCGCCGGCCTTCCGGTGTCCGAGCCCACCGGCTCGATGGTGGTGGATATCGGCGGCGGCACGACGGAAGTGGCGGTGCTGTCCTTGGGCGGCATCGTCTATTCCCGCTCCGTCCGCGTGGGCGGCGACAAGATGGACGAGGCGATCATCGCCTATATCCGCCGCCACCAGAATCTGCTGATCGGCGAAGCCTCGTCGGAGCGCATCAAGAAGGAAATCGGCTCGGCCGCGGCGCCCGATGGCGGCAGCGGCGTCACCATGGAAATCAAGGGTCGCGACCTTCTCAACGGCGTGCCGAAGGAAATCACCATCACCCAGCGCCATATCGCCGAGGCCCTGGCGGAACCGGTGGGCGCCATCGTCGAAGCGGTGAAAGTGGCGCTGGAAGCCACGCCGCCGGAACTGGCCGCCGACATTGTCGACAAGGGCATCGTGCTGACCGGCGGCGGTTCGCTTTTGGCCAATCTGGATTCGGTCCTGCGCAACGAAACCGGGCTTCCGGTTTCCATCGCGGATGATCCTTTGTCCTGCGTGGCGCTCGGCACCGGCCGGGTGTTGGAGAATACCAAGGTGATGCGTCACGTGCTTTCCACCGCGTTCTAAGCGTCCTTAAGCGCATGAGCTGAAAGGGGTTCATGGCCAACAGCACCTGGAAGATCGCCCGCCGCAGCAATGCCCAGCTTCCGCTGGTCATCGTGATGGCGCTTGCGGTGGTTCTGGTGCTTCTGGGCAAGGCCCAGGCCGGACTGTTCGACCGCGCCCGCATGTCGCTGACCGACTGGATGCAGCCGCTTCTCTCGGTGGCGCATGCGCCTTTGGTGCAGTTCGACCGCTGGGTGGGCTCGGTTGATGAGCTTTTCACGGTCTATCAGGAAAATCTGCGCCTCAAGGACGAGAATGCGCGGCTGCGCCAATGGCGCAATGTCGCCGTGGTGATGCAGGACCGGGTGGCGCGCTATCAGAGCCTGCTGCATGCGGTGCCGGATCCGGGCGTGGATTCCGTCCTGGCGCGGGTGATCGGCCGGGCCAGCCGCCCGTTCCTGGAGACCATGATCCTGGATGCCGGTTCCTCGCACAAGATCAAGCCGGGCCAGGCGGTGGTGGATGCGCGCGGCATGATCGGGCGCATCTATCTGGCGGGCAGCCGCACCAGCTGGGTGATCCTGCTCACCGATCTCAACAGCCGCATTCCGGTGAGCATTTCGCCCGGCAACCGCCAGGCCATCATGGTTGGCGACAATACCGCCATGCCGACCCTGGACACGCTGTCCCAGATCGTCACCCTGCGCGCGGGCGACCAGATCGTCTCGTCGGGCGATGGCGGGTTGTTGCCGCCGGGTCTTCCCATCGGCACGGTGGTGGAACAAGGCGGCAAATACCGCGTCGCGCTGCTGGCCGATGCATCGTCCAGCGAAGACGTCGAAGTGCTGGCCTTCCGCAAGCCGCCCGAGGAATTGCCCTCCAGCCTGGAGCTTCCCGCCGTGGCCGCCGGACTTCCGCCCGCCACCGCCACGCCGCCCGTCATCACCATCGCCCCGGAGCCGCCCGTAACCGCCAAGCCCGTCACCCCGCCCGCCGCCCAGCCAACCTCGCCGGCCGATCAGGCCGACGAAGATCGATGAGCGGCGCATGGATATCGCCGAGCGCACAGGAATTCTGATGAGCTGGCGGTCTCTCTCTGTGCTGGTCCCGTTCCTGTGCGGCCTTTTTGCCGTGCTGCTCTCGAACCTGCCGCTCTCCCTCACCAACGGCCTGGTCCCGGCGCCGCTCCTGGCGCTGGTGCCGATCTATTTCTGGTGCCTGGTGCGGCCCGACCTGATGACGCCGGCCGCCGTTTTCGGCATCGGCATTCTGCAGGACATCATGGGCGGCGGGCCGCCGGGCGTCTGGACCCTGTCTTTCGTCATCACCTATGCGGTGATCGACCGGCAGCGCGATGCCTTTGCCGGTCTGCCGGGGCTGGGCGCGGTGCTGGGTTTCGCCACCGCCGCGCTGATCACATGCGCCTCTACCTATTTCATCATCGCGCTTTATTATTGGCAGATACCGCTGCTCTCGCCCATCGTGGCCGAGCTGGCGATGACCGCGGTGTTCTATGTCCCGGGCGCTTATCTCGTGGGCCTGATCCATCGCCGTCTGGTCGGACCGCTCAGGAGTGAACCCTGATGCCGCTGTTCGATAAGAAGGACAAATCGCGCTACGCCACCTTCACCCGCCGCTCGCTGGGGCTGGGCGGCGGCATGGCGCTGGTGTTCGGAATTCTGGCCGGCAGGCTGTATCAGCTGCAGATCCGCGACGGCGATCAGTACATGACCCAGGCCGAGGACAACCGCATCAATGAGCGGCTGCTGGCGCCGCCGCGCGGGCGCATCTTCGACCGTTTCGGCGTGGAACTGGCCAACAACCGGCGCAATTACCGCGTGCTGCTGGTGGCCGAGCAGGCCACCGAAGGCGTCCAGGAAGCGTTGGAGATCATCGGCAAGGTGATCGCGCTGTCCGACGCGCAAAAAAAACGCGTGCTGGTGACATTGGCGCAGAACCGGAAATTCGTGCCTGTGCCGGTGGCGGAAAATCTCAGCTGGGAGGAATTTTCCCGCATCAACATGCATCTGCCCTATCTGCCGGGCGTGCAGCCGGATGTGGGCGAGACCCGCGATTATCCCTTCAATGACGAGCTGGTGCACATTCTGGGCTATGTCGCCCAGGTTTCGCCCGGCGACAAGAAGGATGACAGCGATCCGCTGCTGAGCATTCCCGGCTATCGCATCGGCAAGAAAGGCATCGAGCGCCAATATGACGATGTGCTGCGGGGCAAGGCGGGCGCCTCGCGGGTGGAAGTCAACGCTTATGGCCGCGTCATCCGCGAGCTGGGTCACGACGCGGGCGTGCCGGGCCAGGATATCTGGCTCACCATCGACCATGACGTGCAGCAATTCGTCTCCAAGCGCTTGGGCAATGAAAGCGCGGCTTGCATCGTCACCGATGTGGCGACGGGCGACATCATCGCCATGGCATCGACGCCCGGTTATGATCCCAATCTTTTCAATGTCGGCATTTCGCCGGATCAGTGGAAGGATCTGACCACCAACGACCACAAGCCGCTGCTGGACAAGGTGATGAGCGGCGTCTATCCGCCCGGCTCCACCTTCAAGCCGGTGGTGGCGCTGGCGGCGGTGGAGGCGGGGCTCGCCACGCCGGATTACCGTGTCACCTGCACGGGCGCGACCACCTTGGGCAACCACACCTTCCATTGCTGGAAGAAGGGCGGCCATGGCACGCTCGACATGGAAGGCGGCATCAAGAATAGCTGCGACGTGTTCTTCTATGAGACGGCGCGGCGCCTCGGCATCGATAAAATTCAGGAAGTGGCGCTGAAGCTGGGCCTGGGCGCGCCCACCGGTATCGAATTGCCGGGCGAGAAATCCGGCTTCATTCCCAGCCGTGCCTGGAAGCAAAAGCGCTATGGCGTCGCCTGGCAGCAGGGCGACACCATGTCGGCGGGCATCGGCCAGGGCTATGTCACCGCCACCCCCCTGCAACTGGCCCTGGAAGTCAGCCGTATCGCTTCGGGCCGCAGCGTCAGCCCGCGCCTGGTGCATATGGTGGGCGGAGATTTGACCCGCCGCGAGGCGGCGGCGCCCCTGGACCTGTCGGAAGTGGGCCTGGCCCGGGTGCGCGAGGGCATGAACCAAGTGACGAATGTGCCGGGCGGCACGGCCTATGCCTTCCGCATCGCCGAGCCCGGCTTCGAAATGGCGGGCAAGACCGGCACCGCCCAGGTGCGCGCCTATAGCCAGGAAGAACATCTGCGCGGCGTGACCAAGGATTCCGCGCTGGACTGGAAGCTGCGCGATCACGGCCTGTTCATCGCTTTCGCGCCGGTGGCGATGATGGTGACCAAAAGCACCAGGCCCCAATTCACCTCCAGCAGCTTGTCGGCCACGCTGAGGGTCCGTTTGGCGGCGGCATAAGGTCGGGAGATCATCGCGAGCCCCCATTGTAAGCGCGATAGGTCATCGCACGGG
>JAFKFG010000035.1 GCA_017307355.1 Alphaproteobacteria bacterium | reverse complement strand
TTGAAGCTGATGCCGGCATAAGCGCCCGTGCCGGAGGTCCACACCACGATGTCGCCGCCATGGGCGGTGGTGGCGCCTTCCGCGCCCGAGGACAGGTTGACCACGGTTATCCCGGCGCCGGCACCCAGCTTGAAGTTGCCATGCTCGATCCCGGACAGAGCCCGTTCGCTGTTGATGATGAAGACCAGTTCCGCCTGTTCCAGTCCGGCCTGCAGGCCGAACGAGGCCGAACCCATGTCATAGAATTTCGGCTCGCCCCAGCTGCCTTTGCCGGTGCGCCGGACCAGGACGCCGGCACCGCCTTCGGCGCCGAAGATGAAGCCGCCCTTGACCAGCTTGGGCACGATATAGACCGCCCGCGCGCCGTCCATCATGCGGGCGGCGGTGGCGAAGGCCGGATCATGCTTCAGATGGGTGACGGTGCGGTCCGCGTTGGCGAGCAGTTCGCCCTTATCGGCGGCCTGCGCGGGCGCGGCGAAAATCACAAGGGCCAGGGCGGACGCCGCGGCCAGTTTGGGGAGCAATGTCTTCATGGAAGGCATCCTTCAAATTGGGATGTCCTTCAAACCGGCGAGCGGGAAAAAAGTTCCCGGAAGCGGTCAACCTTCGATCACCATGGGCCGGGGAATGGGCGATTCCGCCGATTTCATCCGTTCGGCGAAGCCGCTGGTGAAATCCTGGAAAATGGTGCCGAGCTCCTCGGCGTCGATCGGCCGGTTGTCGGCGAAGCGATAACGCCAGAAACTGACGATGTGGGAAATCGCGCCCATGCGCTCGCCCAGCTCCAGGAACATGGACGGCGCCGACAGCAGAAAGTCGCGGAAGGTCTTGGGTGACTGGCTGGCGACCAAACTGCCGAAGGAATGGTCATAGATCGAAAGCACTTTGGCGATGTGCTGGCCATAATCGTGCACCATCTCGACGATGTCGCGGCGCGCCGCCGTCAGATAGGCGGCCTGCTCGGCGGTGACGGGACCGGTGGGGTGAACCATGGTGATCTCGCGCAGCACGTTCATCACCCGGGGCCAGAAGCGCTCCATCGCCCATTTGTAATACAGAAATCCCCGCCAGCTGAACGCGCCTTCGCGGAAGTCGTTGCCGCTCAATCCCAGGGTCAGGCGCAGCGGCTCCAGCTTTTCGTCGACCTGGCTGGACAGCATGGCCGTCACCATGCGGCCGGTCGAGGCGCCATTGCCGTCATCGCCATTGGCCATGCGCACCAGCTGGGACAATTCCTGGGAAACGAATTCGTGCATCCGCTCCTGGTCGCCGGCCGAGATGGCGAAATAGCAGGATGCCACTTCGATGCCGTTGTTGCGCAGATGCTCGCGCAGCAGAAAGGGGTCGAGCGAAGGGATGGCGTTGAGCAGGCGCATCACGAAGGTGTCGCGCTCCAGCTTTTCCGGACTGTAATGGCCCGCCGTGCGCAAGCCGTCGGCGAAACCGCGCTGGTCGATGAAGATCGATCGCCCGCCCGCCCTGAGGTCCGAAGGATCGAAGGGGATCACGATCTTGGTGGCGACCGAGCGCGACGAGGCGAACAGATAGGTTTCGTCCGAGCGGACGCGGTGCTTGATGACGAACGCGGTGTTGATGGGCGGCGAAAGGAACAGCGGCTTTTCGCCATGTTCCTTGTCATGCGCATTGGCGCGGGCGATCTGGCGCAGATTGAGGACGCGGCTGGTGGCGGCGCCGTCCAATGCGCTGAGCAGGCGGACTATGCGATCGACGGCCATGGCGGCGCCTCCACGCGATCGGCGGTTGGTCCAATTTGAGCGAATTTGATGAATTTGGCGTTACGGCGCGGAATCCCGGGCCGTCAGCCCTGAATGACCTTGGGCTGCGGCATTGACGCGGTTTGGGCGCGAACCCGCTCGGCGAAGCCGCTGGTGAAGTCCTGGAAGATGATGCCGAGCTCCTCGGCGTCGATCAGCACGGGCTGGCCCTTGGGGAAGCGGTGGCGCCAAAAGCTCACAATATGGGAAATCGCGCCCAGCTTTTCCCCCAGATCGAGGAACATCGGCGAGGCGGAGAGAAGAAAGGCGCGGAAGGTGGTGGGCGAATTGCTGGCGACCAGCTCGGAAAAGGAATCGTCGTAAACGTCCAGCACCTTGGAGATGTGCTGGTTATTGTCCCGCACCATTTCGATGATGTTGCGTTTGGCGTTCACCAGATAGGCGCGCTGCTGGTCGCTGATCGCGCCCTGGGGGATGATCTCCTTGATCTCGCGCAGGGTCCCCATCACGTTGGACCAGAAATCCTGCATCGCCCATTTGTAGTAAAGCAGGCCGCGCCAGCCGAACGCGCCTTCGCGGAAATCCCCGTCGCCCAGACCCAAAGTCATGCGCAGCGGCTCCAGCTTCTCATTGGCCTGGCCCGACAGCATCGCGCTCACCATGCGGCCGGTGGAGCCGTCGTCATTGCCTCCGCCGGCCAGCCGGACCAGCTGCGACATCTCCTTGGCGACGAATTGATGCATCCGTTCCTGGTCGGCCGCCGAAATGGCGAAATAACAAGGCGCAACGTCGATGGCATTGGCGCGCAGATGCTCGCGCAGCAAAAAAGGATCCAGCGAGGGGATGGCGTCGAGCAGGCGCAGGACGCCGACATCGCGTTCCAGTCTTTCGTCGTTATAGTGCCCCGCCTCGCGCAGGGTTTCGAGATAGCCCCGCTGATCGATGAAGATCGCGCGGCCGCCGGCGCGAAGGTCCGACGGATCCACCGGCACGATGATCTTGGTGCCTGCCGATCGCATGCTGGGGAACAGATAGGTTTCGTCCGGGCGGAGGCGATGCTTGATGATGAAGGCGGTGTTGATCACCGGCGAAAGGAACAGGGGATTGCTGCCATGCTCCGGATCGGCGGCATTGAGGCGCGCGATATGGCGCAGATTGAGGACGCGGCTGGTGGAGGCGCCATCCAGCGAACAGAGAAAGCGAACAATGCGATCAACGGCCAAGGCGATACCAAAATAGCGGACGGCAATAAGGCCCGGAGTCTGCGGGGATTTGATGAAAATTGCCTTACGATGTAGACCCCAAGTTGCAGATATTTGGGGCTGCGGATCTTGGAGCGGCGGATATCCGCCCCCATTTTCCGTATCCGGAGAAGACAGGCGCGAGATGGGTGAGGAGAGAAATTGGGCACTGGCCGCCTATGGCCTGTTTCTGATCGCGCCCGCCTCCAGCGGGATCACGGCGCTGATCGGCGTGATCCTGGCGCATGTGCGGCTGGATACCGCGCGCGGCGGTTTTTATGAAAGCCATTACCGCAACCTGATCCTGGTGTTCTGGGTCTGGTTCTCAGTCGCGTTCCTGGCGGCGGCCTTTGCCTTTGCGGGCCTGGCCGGCGTGGCGCTGGGGTTGCTGCGCTCCTGGCCAAGCCCCGGGCTCATGCTCTATCACGGCACCCTGACCTTGGGCCTGGTCTTCCTGGGCGTGGTCGTGACCTGCTTCTGGTACTATTGGCGGCTGATCCGCGGCTTCATCCGGCTCCTGGACGACAAGCCCTATTGATGAAAAAGACGCCGCTGCATTTCGATCAGTCCTTGCCGGCGGTCTATGGAGCGCAGCAGAAGCTGTCGCCGCGCATCGCCCACGTACTCGCCCACAATCCCAGTCCCTTCACCTTCCGCGGCACCGGAGTCTATCTGGTGGGGGACGCCAGGAATGTGACGGTGATCGACCCGGGCCCCAACGATCCCAGTCATCTCGATGCGCTTCTGGCGGCGATCGGCGGCAGGACCGTTTCGCACATTCTGATCACCCATACCCATCGCGATCATTCGCCCGCCGCCGCGCCGCTGAAAGCGGCCACGGGCGCGAAGACTTATGGATACGGGCCGCATGCACGGCATGACGGCGATGTCGAGGAAGGCGGCGACCGCGATTTCGTGCCCGATGTGACGGTGCGCGACGGCGACATCATCGAAAGCGGTGGCGGCCGCTTCCAATGCGTCTTCACCCCCGGACACACTTCCAACCATATGTGCTATGCGCTGGACGAGGAAAAATCGCTGTTCACGGGCGATCATGTGATGGGCTGGTCCACCACCGTGGTGGCGCCGCCCGACGGCGATATGGGCGCCTATATGCGCAGCCTGGAAAAGCTGATCGCGCGCCGGGACAAGATTCTCTATCCCACCCATGGCTCGCCCATCCTCAATCCCGGCCCGTTCCTGCGCGCCTATCTTTCGCACCGGCGGATGCGCGAGACCCAGATCGGGCGTGCCCTGCAGCGCGGCGATGACACGGTGCCCGTGCTGGTGCGGACCCTCGATGCCGGCTTGGCGCCTGCCCTGCACCGCGCCGCCGCGCTGACGGTCGAAGCACATCTGAAACACATGATCGAGGATGGCCGCGTCGCCGCGCTGGAAGACGGGCGCTTCGTCAGCCTCTGATCCCGATCAGGATCCCAGTTTGGCGCGATAGGATTTCAGCAGGTCCAGATTGCGGCCGAAATCGCGGTTGCCGGTCTGGCTTTCCGCCCGCATGTCGAAACGGGCGCCCAATGTGCCGGCCGGACGCACCCGGATCACAATGTCGGAAACCTGGCCGAACCAGAAACTGGTGGCGGTGGCTTCGATGCGGCCTTCCTTTTCATTGTAATCGACAATGTGCCAGCCCATCCGCTTGGCGGCGTTGAAGCAGCGCCAGAACATCTTGGCCGGCGGCATGATCAGGGCCAGCGGCTTGGTCAGTTCGGTATAGTAAGTGTGCAGCATATAGCTGACGGTGTTGTACTCGCCCCGGTAATGGATCATCCGCGACGGGTCGAAGGCGGTGGCATTCTCGCCCGACGGCCGCTTGGCCAGCGCCACGAAAAGCGGCGGATCTTCCGGATCGGTGGTGGCATCATGGATCGGCGGCGCCATCAGGCCCTGATAGACCGTGC
Organism: Alphaproteobacteria bacterium; assembly: GCA_017307355.1. Taxonomy (GTDB): domain Bacteria; phylum Pseudomonadota; class Alphaproteobacteria; order Micropepsales; family Micropepsaceae; genus Rhizomicrobium. Next base: position 25,945 of record JAFKFG010000035.1, on the reverse strand, counting down.
GCAGGGGCACATAGAGCAGGAGCAGCGCGCCGAAAAACGCGATCATCCCCGCCCGCTTGGCATCGCCGCGATTGTGCCGGAGCGCAGAGACCATCCAGATCGCGGACAGGATCAGGGCGATCGCCGCCAGCGCCACCGCTGCCGTCATCGCCTCCAGGCCGACGGCAAAAGAGGCCATGCCCATCCGCACGGCGATGATCGCGCCGGCGGCAATGGCGGCGGCAGGCACGAGGGCGGCCAGCGCCAAACGAGCGGCAAGAACGGGAAAACGCATGGAAAGACTCAAAAGATCGGCGGTCAGACCAACCTAAAATCCGCGAACTGGCGGCGCAATTGCGTTTTGAGAATTTTTCCCGCCGCGGTGTGGGGGATTTCGTTCACCATCACCACCCGGTCGGGCAGCCACCATTTGGCGATCTTGCCTTTGAGATGCGCCAGAAGCGCATCCGCGCTGGGACTGGTGCCCGGTTTGGCCACCACGATCAGCAAGGGCCGTTCGCCCCATTTGGGATGGGGCACGCCGATGGCCGCGGCTTCGGCGACGTCGGGATGGCCCACCGCCAGATTTTCGATCTCGATGGTGGAGATCCATTCGCCGCCCGATTTGATCACATCCTTGGAGCGGTCGGTGATCTGCATGAAGCCGTTGGCGTCCAGGCTGGCGACATCGCCGGTGTCGAACCAGCCGTCGCGGTCGAACGCCTCGCCGCCTTCGCCCTTGAAATAGCCTCGCGCCACCGCCGGGCCTTTGACCTTGAGCCGGCCCACGCTTTTGCCGTCGCGGCTGCGTTCGCGCCCCGCATCGTCGGTGATTTTCATCTCCACGCCGAACAAGGGATAGCCCTGCTTGCCCAGGAAATCGATCTGGCGACTTCTCGGCAATTCCTCCAGAGGCGGCTTGATCGCGCTCATGCTGCCGGCTGGGCTCATTTCCGTCATGCCCCAGGCATGGGTGACCGCGATGCCGCGATTCTCGAATGCCTCGATCATGGCGCGGGGTGCGGCCGCACCGCCGATCAACACCCGCTTCAGATGATGCAGGGTGAGATTGTTGGCCTCCAGATATTGCAGCAGCCCCAGCCAGACGGTGGGAACGCCGCAGGTGGCGGTGACGCGTTCGCTTTCCATCAACTCGTAAAGGGAGGCGCCGTCCAGCCTGGGGCCGGGCATGACCAGGCTGGCGCCCGCCATCGGCGCGATGAAGGGAACGCCCCAGCCATTGGCGTGAAACATCGGCACGATCGGCAGCACCACATCGCCCGCGCCCATGCCCAAGCCCGGACTCTGTCCCGCCATGAACGTGTGCAATGTGTTGGAGCGGTGGGAATAAAGCACGCCCTTGGGACTGCCGGTGGTGCCCGAGGTGTAGCAAAGCCCGCAAGCGTCATTTTCATGCACCGGCGCCCATTCGCGTTCCTTGCCCGCGATCAAATCTTCATAAGCGATCAGCTTGCCCGGAAGCGTCAACGAAGGCAGATGCGCGGCATCGCTGAGCGCGACGAATGTCTCGACATGCTTCAGGCGGGGCGCGATCTGTTCCAGGATCGGCGCGAAACATGTGTCGAACATCAGCATCCGCGCTCCGCCATGATTGGCGATCCAGGCCAGCTGCTCGGGAAAGAGGCGCGGGTTCAAGGTGTGATAGACCAGGCCCGCACCCGCGATGCCGTACCAGGCTTCGAGGTGACGATGGGTGTTCCAGGCCAGGGTGGCGATGCGGTCGCCCGGCTTGAATTTGCGGCGGGTGAGGGCACCGGCGAGTTTGCGGGCCCGCACGCGGATCTGTGCATAACCGGTGCGATGGATATCGCCTTCCACCGTGCGGCTGACGATGCGGGCGCCGGGATGATACAGCGCCGCATGATCGATGAAGCGGTGCACGCGCATGGGCCAGTCCTGCATCAATCCGCGCATGGCCGATCCTCACTTTTGTGGGTCGCACGGCCGGACGGAAAAGCGCGGCCCCGTGTTACCGTGTTGGGTCCGCACTTTTCCTGGCCGATGCTCCGTCGACATAGACTGCCACAAGAATCTGGTGGTTGCGGCGCAAAAGGCTAAAGTTGCGGCGCTTTTGAAAGGCCTGCCATGCCCCTCTCCAATGCCCAGATCCGCGATCTCAATGCCCTGTTGCATCCGCTCACGAACCTGAAGGTGCTGGCGGAGCGCGGCCCTCTGATCATCGAGCGGGGCGAGGGCGTGCGGGTCTTCGACACGGCCGGGCGCGATTATATCGAAGGCATGTCAGGCCTTTGGTGCACCGCACTGGGCTGGGGCGACGAAGAACTGGTCGAAGCCGCCACCGAGCAGATGCGCAAGCTGTCCTATGGCCATGTCTTTGGCGGCAAGAGCCACGAGCCGGCCGCCGCGCTGGCCGAGAAGCTGAAAGAGATTTCGCCTTTTCCCGTGGGCAAGGTGTTTTTCGGCTGCTCCGGATCCGAAGCCAACGACACCCAGCTTCGCTTCGCCTGGTACGCCGCCAATGCACGCGGACAGACCAGGAAAAAGAAAATCATCTCCCGCCGCATGGGCTATCACGGCGTCACCCTGGCGGCGGCAAGCCTCACCGGCATTCCCAGCATTCATCAAGGCTTCGACGCGCCGTTCGATTTCGCCCTGCACACCGACCTGCCGCATCATTATCGCGGCGCCGAGCCGGGCGAGAGCGAGATGGAATTCTCCCAGCGCCTGGCCGCCAACCTGGAGGCGCTGATCGAACGCGAAGGCGCCGACACCATCGCCGCCATGATCGTGGAGCCGGTGATGGGCGCGGGCGGCGCCATCGTGCCGCCGGACGGCTATTTCGACGCCATCACCAAGGTGCTCATTCGTCACGGCATTCCCTTGATCAGCGACGAGATCATCACCGGCTTCGGCCGCACCGGCGAATGGTTCGGCTGCGCCAAATATGGCTTCGAGCCTGACAGCGTCTCGGTGGCCAAGGGACTGTCCAGCGCCTATCTGCCGGTTTCGGCCGTGCTGCTGTCGCCGGAACTGACCGAAGTGATCGAGGATGAGGCCAAGCGCAGGAATGTGCTGGGCCATGGCCTCACCTATGGCGGGCATCCGGTGACGACGGCGGTGGCGCTGAAAGCCATCGAGATCTATCAGCGCCGCGACATTGTCGGGCATGTGCGCCATGTCTCGCCGCTCTTCCTCGGCCGGTTGAAGCAGCTGGAAGATCATCCCCTGGTGGGCGAAGCGCGGGGCGTGGGCCTGATCGCGGGCCTGGAGCTGGTGGCCGACAAGAAGACCAAGGCGCATTTCCCGGCCGAGCGGCAGTTGGCGCAGGTGGCCGTGAGCAATGCCGAAGCCGAGGGCCTGATCGTGCGGCCGTTGCCCACGGATCGCATCGCGATCTGCCCGCCCTTGATCATCACCGAAATGGAAATCGGCGAGATGTTCGACCGCCTCACCCGCGCTTTGGACGCGACGGCGGATTGGGCGAAGAAAGAGAGGCTGTTTTAACCGGCTTTGAGCAGCGCGACCTGCGCGATGTCCGACGGCCGGGCATAGATCAGGGCTTCGCCGCTCCACACTTCCAAGCGCTTGGCGCTGGGCAGTTTCATCGCGTGGGCAAGGACCTTGGCACGGCCATCATCCTCGCAATTGGCGAGGAATTTGTAGGTGAGGGTGCCGTCATCGTCCAAATAGCAGATTTCATAAGCGGGCATCGCTGCCTCCCGATTTTGATCGTCTCCTACCCCGCGTGTTTTTGTTTTGCGCGACAGCCGCGCGAAAGGCGAGTGACAATCGCGTTCATTTTTATCACGATTTTTCTCGCTCTTTGCGGCCTTCGCAGTCGCGATAACAACAATTATTTTATGGAGTTAAGCGATGGATCGTTGTGCGCATTCGCGCGTTGACGAGGCAGGTTTGGGCTTTTAGACCGGCTCTTTCCGCTTTGGAGGTTTCATTATGACTGGCCCGTTCAAACTCGCTCCGCTGCCTTATGTGGACGCGGCGCTGGAGCCCACCATTTCCGCGCGCACCATTTCATTCCACTATTACAAGCACCACCAGGCCTATGTGGACACACTCAACACGCTGGTGGAAAAGACCCCCTTCGCCGACATGAAGCTGGAGAAGATCGTTCAGGCCACCGCGAAGGCGGCAGGCGACAAGGAAAAGAAGATCTTCAACAATGCGGGCCAGGTCTGGAATCACGATTTCTACTGGCGCAGCCTGTCGCCGTCCAAGACCACGCCCAAGGGCGCGCTGGCGGCGGCGATTGAACGGGATTTCGGCGGGGTCGATGCCTTGATCGCGCAGCTGGCCGAAGCGGGCAAGACGCAGTTCGGGTCGGGCTGGGCCTGGCTTGTTTCCCAGGGCGGAAAGCTTTCCGTGACCAAGACCGCCAACGCGATGACGCCGATGGCGGACGGGATCAACTGCCTTCTCACCGTCGATGTGTGGGAGCATGCCTATTATCTGGACTATCAGAATGCGCGGCCGAAATATCTGGAAACGGTTCTGGCCAATATCCTGAACTGGGATTATGCGAGCGCGAACCTCGCGCGCGAAAATGAGGCGGTGCGCGCCGCTGCCGAATAATCGACCATTTCGAGCGAAGCTTCGTCGCGCCGCCGGTGCGACGAAGCACGCATTGCGCGCCGTGCAAGAAAGGCGCTCAATCCGGCACGATTTCGATGCCGCTTGTCCTTGACAGTTGACGTCCAGGTAAAGAGTGTTCATCGTGATACATGATGAACGACACGAGCGCGCCATGAGCAGCCGTATCTATACCATTCGTCAGTTGACCAAGGAATTCTCCGTCACGGCGCGTACCTTGCGCTTTTACGAAGACGAAAAGCTGATCGCGCCCGGACGGCGCGGCCAGACCCGCCTTTACAGTTCGCGCGATCGCGCCCGCATCATCCTGATTTTGCGGGGCCGCAGGCTGGGCTTCAGCCTGGCGGAGATCCGCGAAGTGCTGGACATGTATGACGGCAAGGATGGCGAGCAGGCCCAGATGACCCATGCGCGCAAGAAATTCGAAGAGCGCATTCAGGTTCTGGAACGGCAGAAGCTCGATATCGATCAGGCGTTGCGCCAGTTGCGCGAAGGCATTCGCGATATCGACGCGGCGCTGGAAGGAAAGCCCCGCACGCCTTGGCCGCTTTTCTTCGACCAGGAAAATATCCAGGCCGTGCCGTCCCGGCCTTTCGCCGCCAAGGGCTGACGGAGCGGTTCCAGGAAAAGTGGAAGCGTTGCCGCTACGCTGGCGCTAGGCAACTCCGTCCGGAACCGCGACAAAATATTCTAATGCCGGAACAGCAATTTCCCCAGCCAATGCCACAGCCCGCCCGCCGGGCGGCGGCTTGTGGCAGCGGGAAATTCATTGGAAACCAGATGACCCAACATCGCGCCCCCCCAAAGAACCGTACACGGATCGTTGGCGGCAGCCTGAGTGCCTCTGGTTAACGCTGCATTAATCCTTCCGTGAAGCTTTCGCGACGATCAGAACGGGCGAGGATTGGGATCGGCGATGGGGCCCCGGCCGGGTGGCGGCGGCATGTTTCCGCCGGGCTGATAGGTGCGGCAGCCATTGAAGCCCGTTCCCCAGCCCATGCGATAGGCCCGGTTGGTGCGGTATGCCGCTTCATCGCGCATGGGGGCGGTGTCGCGCGGATTGGCGCCTTGCGCTCCGGCGCTGGCGCAGCCGTCGGAATAGCCCGCCCGAAAATCCGGGGTTCTTTTCATGGCGCGATCGGCGGCGCTTTCGCATCCGGTAAGCGCCACAAGAACGGTGAGCGCCATCAGGGCCGGGACATGTCGCGATCGGGTCATGACATGAATTCTAGCCTTTACCGGCCTTTAAGGCGAGACGCGCCAATATCGCCCGATAGTCCGGGGCTTCATGGCGGCGTTCAATCTCGCAACGGCACGTGTTCTGGTGGTGGGCGCCAAGGGGCAGACCGGCCCGTTGATGCGCACCGTGTTGACGGCGGCGGGCCTCAGCAAAGTGGTTCTGATCGACGAGCCGCGGCGCGCGCTGGAGATGCTTTGCGCCGATCCCTTCGATGCGGTCTTCGTGGAAGCGACGGCCCGGCTGGACGATGTCTCTTTCGCGCTGGCGGTCCGCCGCAGCAGCCTGGCGCTCAATCCCATGATTCCGATTTTCGCGGTCTATGGCGGGGCGCGCCGGCGCGATGTGGAACGGGAGCGCGATGACGGCATCACCGACGTGATCTGCCGTCCCGTCAGTCCCAAAACCATCGCGGACAAATTGCAGGCCGCGTTGGCCGCGCCCCGGCCCTTCATCGCCGCCGCCGGTTTCTTCGGTCCGGATCGGCGCGCCAAGGAGCGGCCCTGGCGGGGCGAAGACCGCCGCGCGCTCACACCCAAGAAAATCAAAGTCTCGCGCAACCGCGATTGAGGCGCGCCGAAGCGAAGATCAGATGCGGCCGGCGCCGCGGGCCTTGCGGTCGGCATCGATTTCCGCCTTGACCTCCGCCAGCCCGCGCAGGGCGTCGCTCTGGAAGGAATCGAAAAGCGCCGAGGCGCCGGCACATGCCGCCTTGGGATCCGCGCAGACATTTCCCGGGCGCGAGAGACCTGTAGCGGCCCAGGACGTCATGGTGGAAGGAAGCGATGCGCCGGCGCCTGGACGTCCGAAGCCGAGATCGGGCTCGCGCGGCATCAAGAGCGCTACAAGTCCAATCCAGAATATGGCCCGGAAAATCATCGGCACGCGGTCTCTTTCAACGACCCGGCCAGCATGCAGGGGAGGCTTTGCCCGCTCCTGAAAGCTTTCGCTAAATTTGAAACTAACTCGCCCGGCATGACCGCCTTCTCCCGCATGAAGACAATGCGGAATGTGCGATTTTGCTCCCTTTCGATTCAAAATCGCGGCGAGATTGAGTTTTCTTTGCTTAAAATTGTCGGCAAATCCGGAGGCGGGCAGCACTTGCTGTGCCGCGCTCCGGTTGTCGTGAACGGGAATTTACCTTGGCGCTCGCGATGGAACTTTGCGCGCGGAAAGAAATGCTATTTTCTCTGGCTCAGTTCCGAGATTTGTCTGCGCATCGCTTCCATTTCGCGCTTCAGGGCATCGACATCGCTGGCGCTGGATTTTTCTTCCGCCGGTTCTTCGGCCTTGCGGCCTTGCGCGGCGCCGAAGGGCGAAAACATCTGGGTGGCGCGTTCGAAGATGGCCAGATTCTGCCGGGTCAGATTTTCGATCATCTGATTGCCGCCGCCCATCGCCTCGGCGATGCGGTCGCGCATGGCGCCCTGGTTCTTGGTGAAGCTGTCCATGCTCATGTCCAGATAGCCGGGCACGAAGGCCTGCAAACTGTCGCCGTAAAAGCGGATCAGCTGGCGCAGGAATTTGATCGGCAGCAGATTCTGGCCCTTGGCCTCTTCTTCGAAAATGATCTGGGTGAGCACCGAGCGGGTGATGTCCTCACCCGTGCGCGCGTCCTGGACTTCGAATTCGACGCCGTCCTTCACCATGCCCGCCAAGTGATCCAACGTCACATAGCTGGAGGTCTGGGTATTGTAGAGGCGGCGGTTCGCGTATTTCTTGATGACGACCGGCCCGTCCTTGGCTTTCTCTTCCGACACGAATCCCCGCCTTTTCCTGCGCCGTCCCTACGCGGCTTTGAGCAAAGACAACATCATGCCGACGGGTCCGTCCAGCATCATTTTAGCAAACGCAACATCCGGCGAGGCCCGGAAAATTCGGTAATTCCTTGTTCCGCCTGAGGAAATTCATTGCGGTTTACCACGCCTCGCATTCGCGGCATTTTGGGAACAGACAGATCGTCAGCTGGAGGATTTCGTGGAAGAAGTCGTGATTGTGGCAGGTGCGCGCACCGCTGTGGGCGCTTTCAACGGGGCTTTTGCGACAATGCCCGCCCACCAGCTGGGGAAAGTTGCCATCGAAGCGGCGCTGGCCCGCGCCAAGGTGGAAGCCGGCGAAGTCAGCGAAGTGATCCTGGGGCAGGTATTGACGGCGGCGCAGGGCCAGAATCCGGCGCGTCAGGCCGCCATCGCGGCCGGCTTGCCGATCGGCACGCCCGCCTGGGGCATCAACATGGTCTGCGGTTCGGGACTTCGCGCCGTGGCGCTGGCCGCCCAGGCGATCAAGAATGGCGACAGCCGCATCGTGGTGGCGGGCGGCCAGGAATCCATGAGCCTGTCCACCCATGCCGCCCATCTGCGCGCCGGCCAGAAGATGGGCGACCTCAATCTCATCGACACCATGATCCGCGACGGATTGTGGGATGCCTTCAACGGCTATCACATGGGCACCACCGCCGAGAATGTCGCGCGCGAGTGGCAGATCACCCGCGAGCAGCAGGACAAATTCGCCGCCGCGTCGCAGAACAAGGCGGAAGCGGCCAAGAAAGCGGGCCGCTTCAAGGACGAGATCGCGCCGGTGACGGTCAAGACCCGCAAGGGCGAGACCATCGTCGATACCGACGAATATATCCGCGACGGCGCCACCTACGAGGCGATGGCGGGTTTGCGTCCGGCTTTCTCCAAGGACGGCACCGTCACCGCCGGCAACGCGTCGGGCATCAATGACGGCGCCGCCGCGCTGGTTCTGATGAGCGCCAGGGATGCCGCCGCGCGGGGGCTGACGCCGCTGGCCCGTATCGCCAGCTGGGCCCAGGCGGGGGTCGATCCCAAGGTGATGGGCTCCGGCCCCATCCCGGCCTCGCGCAAGGCGCTGGAGAAGGCGGGATGGCAGGCCCAGGATCTGGACCTGATCGAAGCCAATGAGGCGTTCGCCGCCCAGGCCTGCGCCGTCAACAAGGATATGGGCTGGGATCTGGACAAGGTGAATGTGAATGGCGGCGCCATCGCCATCGGCCATCCCATCGGGGCATCGGGCGCGCGTGTCCTGGTCACCCTGCTGCACGAAATGGGCAAGCGCGGCGCCAAGAAGGGCCTCGCCACGCTCTGCATCGGCGGCGGCATGGGCATTGCCATGTGCGTTGAGCGCTAGCGAAACGCGCCAAAAATGGAGTGCGTTGAACGGTAGCGCGCGAAAAAATCGTGCCGGGCGGTAAGGAAGCGCGCTGGAAAATGCCACGCGGAATGCTAGCGTCGGGTTCGGGATGAAATTTCATCTCGACACGAAGACATTCACGGCCCCCAAAGCCTGGGGCGCGCGCGACATCGCCGAAATCGAAGGCGCCAGTGTGCGACTGCACTGGACCGACCAGCCTTACGTCTGGCACGTCAATGACGGCAGCGAGGTGTTCGTCGTCCTCGATGGCGTGGTGGACATGCATGTCCGCGAGAACGGATCGCAAAAAGTTCAACGCCTGAAGAGCGGAGACATCATGTTCGCCGAAAATGGCGACGAGCATGTCGCGCATCCTGTCGGTCCGGCGCGAATTCTGGTAGTGGAGAAAAAGGGCAGCGTCTGAGCCGGCGCATAAAACAGGGAGCAGGCATGGCACGGGTTGCAGTTGTTACGGGCGGCACGCGGGGCATCGGCGAAGCGATCTCGGTGGCGCTGAAGGATGCGGGCTACAAGGTCGCGGCGAATTACGCGGGCAATGACGAGCGCGCCAGGGCGTTCACGGACAAGACCGGCATCGCCGCGTTCAAATGGGACGTTTCGTCCCTCGACGATTGCGTGGCCGGTATGGCCAAGGTGGAAGCGGCACTGGGGCCCGTCGAGATCATCGTCAACAATGCCGGCATCACCCGCGATGCCACCATGAAGAAAATGAACCGCAACGCCTGGGACGAAGTACTCGACACGAACCTGGGCGGTTGTTTCAACATGTGCAAAGCCGGCTGGGACGGCATGCTGAACCGCAGCTTCGGGCGCATCGTCAATATCGGCTCGATCAACGGCCAGGCCGGTCAATATGGCCAGGTCAATTATGCCGCCGCCAAATCCGGCATTCACGGCTTCACCAAGGCGCTCTCCCAGGAAGGCGCGGCCAAAGGCATCACCGTCAACGCCATCGCGCCCGGCTATATCGATACCGACATGGTGGCGGCGGTGCCGGCCGATGTGTTGGAGAAGATCGTCGCCCGCATCCCCGTCAAGCGGCTGGGCCACGCCCATGAAATCGCGCGCGGGGTGCTGTTCCTGGTGGCGGAGGACGCGGGCTTCATCACTGGGTCAACAATTTCGATCAACGGCGGCCAGCACATGTACTGAGACTTAGCTAAGGGCGCGGTCCTTTTCGGCCCTGACGTCGTCGTGCGTGCTGTGAGCCGTGGCCCGCGGAGCGGGTGAGCAGGTCCAGCGGACCTGCGATAACGGCGAACACCGCGAGCTTGGGCGAGCGGCCGGGAAGCGGGCGTGATATTTCGCCACAAAATTCCTCGCGCCCGAAATTCGTGCTAGTTCGCAGTCATGATTACGTCCCTTATTGCCCAGAAACTGACCTGCGTGCGCGGGGAACGGCGCATTTTCGCCGATCTCGATTTTCGGGTTTCGGCGGGTGAGGCGCTGGTGGTGGAAGGCGCCAATGGCGCGGGCAAGACCTCGCTGTTGCGCCTGATCGCGGGATTTCTGACGCCTGTGTCCGGCAGTTTGGTTCTCGACACCGACAAGGGGGCGATCGCGGATGGCGAGGAGCGGGGCCGCCATATCGGCTGGCTGGGCCATCACGACGCCGTTAAGCCGCAACTGGATGTGGGCGAACAACTGGAATTTTTCGCGCGTCTCTATGGCGCGGGCGGCGATGTGAAGCCGGTGCTGGAGCGGGTGGGGATCGCGCGCCAGCGCGAATTGCCGTGCCGCTATCTGTCCGCGGGCCAGAAAAAGCGGCTGGGCCTGGCGCGGCTCCTGATGTCGGGACGCGGGCTCTGGTTGTTGGACGAACCTTTCGCCGCGCTGGACACGGCAGGGCGGGCGCTGGCCGCCGATCTGATGCGGACGCATTGCGCGTCCGGCGGCATGGTGATCGCCGCCACGCATGATCCCCTGGGCCTTGAGGCGCGATCTCTCAGGCTGGAGGCGGCATGAGCGGACCTTTCATCAGCCTGGTGATGCGCGACCTGAAACTGGCGTCGCGGTCCGGCGGCAGCGCGGCCCTGGCTTTGGCGTTTTTCGCGCTGGTGGCGACCTTGGTGCCGCTGGGCGTGGGGGCGAACCTGAATCTCTTGGCTCGCATTGCGGGCGGGGTGCTCTGGGTGGGCGCGGTGCTGGCGGCGCTCTTGTCGCTCGACCGCCTCTATCAGGGCGATTTCGACGACGGCAGCCTGGACCTGATCGCTTTGTCGCCTTTGTCTTTGGAGCAGGTGGCGCTGGCCAAGCTTCTGGCGCACTGGTTTTCCACCGGCCTGCCGCTGACGCTTTTGTCGCCCCTTCTGGCGCTGCTGTTCGGCCTTCCGGGGCCGGGCACCTGGGCCTTGTTCGTGTCGCTTCTGATCGGCACCCCCGCCGTCAGCGCGGTGGGCGCGATCGGGGCCAGCCTGACCTTGTCCCTGAAGCGGGGCGGATTGATCCTGCCCCTGATCATCCTGCCCTTGCTGGCGCCCGCCGTGATTTTCGGGGCGGGCGCCGTGACGGCGGCGCTGGATCATCTGTCCAACGGCGCCCTGGGACTTTTGTCCGCCTTTGCCGCGGCCGCGGTGTTATTATCGCCTTTCGCGGCCGCAGCATGCGTAAGACTAAATCTCGCAGGGTAGCGGTGTTTGTTTGTCGCATTCCCGGACGGGAAACCGGCAGCCACTTTCCCTGGGAATGCTCCTGAAAAACAGGCTACACAACACCATGTTCCGTTATGCCAACCCTGCCGTGTTCATGCGCCTGTCGGGCGCGCTGCTGCCCTGGATTTCGGGCGCGGCGGCGATCCTGTTGGCTATGGGCCTATGGATGGGCTTTCGCGTGCCCCCCGATTACCAGCAGGGCATGACGGTGACGATCATGTTCGTGCATGTGCCGGCCGCCATCGTGGCGGAAGTCGCGTATGGCGCCATCGCCGTCGCGTCCCTGTTCTCGCTGGTCTGGCGCCATCCCTTGGCCGACACCGCCGCGCGTGCCGCCGCGCCCCTGGGCGCGGTCTTCACGGCGCTGGGCCTGGTCACTGGATCCTTGTGGGGACGGCCGATGTGGGGCGCCTATTGGGTATGGGACGCGCGCCTCACCAGCTTCCTGCTGCTGTTGTTTCTCTATCTGGGTTACATGGCGCTGTGGAACGCGATCGAGGACGAAACGCGCGCCGCGCGCGCCGCCGCGATCCTGGCCCTGGTGGGCGCGGTCAATCTGCCCATCATCAAATTCTCGGTCGATTGGTGGAATACGTTGCATCAGGGCGAAAGTATCGTCTCCGGCCAGATCGCGCGGGTATTTATGTGGCCGCTGGCGTTCATGGCATTCGGCTATATGGCGCTGTTCGCTGCGCTCTGGATGGTGCGCATCCGCACCGAAATCGTGAACCGCCGCGCCCGCAGCCTGATACAGAGGGCGGGATGAACAGCTTTCTCGCCATGGGCGGTTATGGCGCCTTCATCTGGCCGGCCTATGGCGTTTCGGCCCTGGCCCTGATCGGGATCGTCTGGCAAAGCTGGGCGGCCTGGCGCGCGGCGAAGAAGAAGCTCGACGCGCTGGAGCGGGACGCCTCATGAAGCGCTGGATCTATGCCGTGCCGGCGGTGGGCTTTCTGGCGCTGGCCGTGGTGCTTTTCCAGGGCCTGTTCTCCGGGCGCGCGCCCGATCTTCTGCCCTCTGCCCTGATCAACAAGCCGGCGCCGGACATCGGCCTGGAAGCGATGGACGATGTCACGCCCGGCTTCACCCGCGCCGATTTGGCGGCCGGTCATGTCACGGTGGTGAATTTCTTCGCCAGCTGGTGCGTGCCGTGCCGGATGGAAAGCGCGCAGTTGATGGCGCTGTCCAAGATGCCGGGGATCACGATCTATGGCATCGACTATGAAGAACGCCAGCCGGGTGCGGGGCGTGCTTTTCTGGATGAAGAGGGCAATCCCTTCTCCCGCATCGTCGCCGATACCCATGGCAAGGTCGGCATCAATTGGGGCGTGTATGGCGTGCCGGAAACCTATGTGGTGGACGGCAAGGGCATCGTCCGCTTCAAGCTGGTGGGCCAGCTGACCCCCAAAGCCATGACCGAGCAGCTGTTGCCGGAAATCGAAAAGGCCAGGCAGGCCTCTTAAGGACTCTCTAACCATGATTTTTTAGGGTGCCGGGATGCAGATCAGCGCCCAGACCCTTCTCGCCAGCCAGCAGACTTTTGCCAGTCAGCCGGCGGCGGTTCAGCCCCGTCCGGCGCCGGGCTTTTCGGCAGCTTTGGAAAAGGCCGGCGGGTTTGAGCCCTTGCCCTTGAAGCAGGCCGCGCCCGTGCCGGAACCCGCTCCCGCGCAGCCGATGCCGGGTACGCCCGCAAGACTGGGCGCCATGATCGATATCAGGGTCTGAGATTAGGCGCGCTTGCCGCTGCCGTTTCGGCGGGCCGCGGCCTTATGGGCTTTGGACGCACCATTGGCGGCATAGGCCTCGGCGGCCGATGCGATCTGCGACAGCGATTTGACGAATTTCAGCCGCTCGGGCGCGGGCAGGGCGTCGAGCAATGCGCGCTCGGCCCGGTCGGCGGCATTGCGCGCGGAGCGCAGCGCCTTGCGACCCGACGGCGAGATCGCCACCGCATTGGCGCGTTGATCTTCTTCGGTGCGTTCGCGGGAGAGCAATCCGCGCTCCAGCATCCGGCGCACCATCTCGGCCAAGGTCGAACGATCGATGCCGGTGATTTCCACCAAGGTGGTCTGGCTGGCGCCGTCATTATGCTCCAGCGCGCAGAGCAACGTGAATTGTTGTTTGGTCAGTTCGCGCGTGCCGGCTTCGCGCGCATAAAGGTCGCCATAGAATTGCTGGCAGCGGCGGATCAGGTGCGAGGGGGCTTCCGATAATTCAAAGCCTCCATTCGCCTTGCGCTGACCCTTCAACATGCAGTGACCCCCAAAACCAGCGCGGACGAAGTTTCCGATCGAAGCCAAGGATGCCGGACCGGAAGATGAGGCGCGCACTAAACAGCAATGCACGACGATGCGCCAGTCTTAAAAAGAATTTGTGCGATGGTGTCCATGGCATTTTTCATATGCCCGATATTTTCTTTCCGGATCGGCAACGATGTCGCGGCAACCGGATTTCGCTATCTTATTGTCCGATCTTGCAAAGACACAAAGCGTTGTATGTATGCCACGCGCGCGCATATCTGTTGCGGCGGGATCGTCCGTGAACAGAGTTGCCCGCTATTGTTCCGGTCCCGCGTCATGCTTGAGCAGGAACGGGGTCTGTGCCAGGGCGAAAAGAAATATCAGGCCGGTAATGCCCCAGACCTTGAAGGATACCCAGGTCGCGGTCGAGGTGTTGCGCCACACCGCTTCGTTGATCGCGGCCAGTGCAAGAAAAAAGATACCCCAGCGCAGGGTCAATCCGCGCCATCCTTTTTCGGTGAGATCGAAGGCTTCGCCGAAAACATATTTTATGAAAAGACGATTGAAGCGAAGTCCGCCCAGCAAGGTGAGGCCGAAGATGATATAGAGCCCGGTGGGCTTCATCTTGATGAAGACATCGTTGCGCAGATAGAGCGTGAGACCGCCCGCGATCAGGACCAGAATGGCGGTGAGCAGCGGAATCGGCGAAAGCTTTTTTTCGAAATGCCATCCCAGCGCGACCGACGTCAGCGCCGCGATCATGAAGATGCCGGTGGCGAAAAATATGCCCGCGAATTCGAAGGCGACGAAGAAAATGAACAGCGGCCCCATGTCCAGGGCCAGCTTGCGGAGCTGCGGATTCATCCTGTCCCTATAAGAGCTTGCGCGAATTTCTCCGCGTCGAAAATCTGCAGATCGGCCTCGCCTTCGCCCACCCCGATAAAGTGTACCGGCAGGGCCGAGCGGGCCGCGAGCGCGACCAGAATTCCGCCTTTGGCGGTGCCGTCCAGCTTGGTCATGATGAGGCCGGTGAGCGGCACGGTCGCCTTGAAGGCTTCGACCTGGGTGATCGCGTTCTGGCCCGTGGTCGCATCCAGCACCAGCAGCACCGCATGCGGCGCGCTGGCATCGCGCTTCTTGATCACGCGCGCGATTTTTTCCAGCTCGGCCATCAACGCGGTCTTGTTCGACAGGCGGCCCGCCGTGTCGATGAGAAGAATATCGGCATTCTCGCGCTGCGCTTTTTCCAGCGCCTCGAACGCAAGTCCCGCCGCGTCGCCGCCGGCCTTGCCCGACACGAAGCCCGCCCCGGCGCGGCCGGCCCAGACGCCCAGCTGTTCGATTGCCGCGGCCCGGAACGTATCGCCGGCGGCCAGCACCACTTTCTTGCCTTCGCCGGTCAGGCGGCGGGCCAGCTTGCCGATGGTTGTGGTCTTACCCGTGCCATTGACCCCGGCAACCAGGATTACGAAGGGCTTCTTGCCGGGATCGATGGCCAGGGGCTTTTGCAGCGGCGCCAGGCTGGCGGCGATTTCCTTGGCCAGGATGGTGCGCACTTCGGCGTCGGTGATTTCGCTGTCATAGCGGTTCCGGGCCACGGCGACGGAAAGGCGCTTGGCCTCGGTCACGCCCATATCGGCCCGGATCAAGGCTTCTTCCAGGCCCGCCACGGTTTCCGCGTCCAGCTTCTTCTTGGTGAAGAGGGCGGTGATGCTGTCGGTCAGGCCGGCGCTGGATTTGGCCAGGCCTTTCTTCAGCCGCGCGAACAGGCCGGTTTCTTCCGGCGGGGCTTCGCCGAAGGTTCTCATGCGGCGGCCCCTTGGCCGCCTGTCAGGCGGACGCCGTCGGTCCCGGTCACCGCCACGGACACGATGCTGCCGGGCAAAGCAGGGCCGTCAAAGGCCCCACTTTCAAAAACAACCGGCGCGAAACAGGCGCTGTGCCCGAAGCCGGGCTTTTCCACCAGCACCGATTGGGTGCTGCCGATCATATGTTGAAACCGGGCGGCGCGGGCGGCATCGCCCTTGGCTCTCAGGCGCGCGCCCCGTTCCTTGGCCAGGGCTGCGCCCAGCTGCGGCATGCGCGCGGCGGGCGTGCCCTTGCGGGGGGAAAAAGGAAACACATGCAGCTGGGTCAAGCCCGCATCGTCCACCAGCTTGAGGCTGTTCTCGAACATCGCTTCGCTTTCGGTGGGAAAGCCGGTGATCAGGTCGGCGCCGAACGCCGCGTCCGGCCGCAGCCGCCGTACCTCTTCGCAGAAGGCAATGGTGTCGGCGCGGCTGTGCCGGCGCTTCATGCGCTTGAGAATCAGATCGTCGCCGGATTGGGCGGAGAGATGAAAATGCGGCATCAGCCTTTCTTCCTCCGCGATGGCGCGCATCAAGGCGGGATCCGCTTCGATGGAATCGATCGAGGACAGGCGCAGGCGCTTGAGATCGGGCACCAGCTTCAAGAGCTTCGCCACCAGCTGGCCCAGGTTGGGCGCGCCCGGCAGGTCCGCGCCATAGGAGGTGAGATCCACGCCCGTCAGCACGATCTCTGCGAAGCCGTTTTCGACCAGCCTGCGCGCTTCTTCTACCACCGAACCCATCGGCACGGAGCGTGAGTTACCTCTGCCATACGGAATGATGCAGAAGGTACACCGATGGTCGCAGCCATTCTGCACCTGCAGGAAGGCCCGCGCCCGGCCTTCGAAATGATCGACCATCTGGGGCGCGGTTTCGCGCACGCTCATGATGTCGTTGACCCGCACCCGCTCCGATGCGCCCTGGCCGAAATCGGCATAGGCCGCGGCGGTGAGTTTTTCCTGATTGCCCAGCACGGCATCGACTTCCGGCATGGCGGCGTAGGTCTCAGGCTCGGTCTGCGCGGCACAGCCGGTGACGATGATGCGCGTGCCGGGATGCTCGCGCTTCAGCTTGCGGATCGCCTGGCGCGACTGGCGCACCGCTTCGGCGGTCACGGCGCAGGTGTTGACCACCACGGCGTTCTGCAGCTGCGCCTCGCCCGCGCGCGCCTTGATCGCCTCGCTCTCATAGGCGTTGAGGCGGCAACCGAAGGTGACGACGTCAATGGCCATAGGCATCCAGATCGAGCTGGCCCAGGAACACGGTGGTCCCGGGGCCGGTCATCAACATATGGCTGTCGCTCTCGCGCCATTCCAGCAGCAATTTGCCGCCATCGAGTTCCACCTCAACCTTGCGGTCGGTCAGGCCCCGGCGGACCGCCGCCACGGCCGTGGCGCAGGCGCCGGTGCCGCAGGCCAAGGTGACGCCCACGCCCCGTTCCCACACCCGCATGCGGATATGGCCCCGGTCTTTGACCTGCGCGAATTCCACATTGATGCGGCTGGGAAAGAAGGCATGGGTTTCCAGCTTGGGGCCTTGCCGGGTCACGGGCGCCCGCTCGGCGTCGTTCACGAACAGGATGCAATGGGGATTGCCCATCAGCACGGCCGAGGCGGTGACCTCGGTTCCGTCCAGCGGAATGGAGAAGCCGTTGGTATCGACGGCATGGGTGACGGGAATGTCTTTCCAGTCCAGCCCCGGCACGCCCAGATCCACCGTGACCAGGCCCTTGCCGGCATCGCGGCAGACCAGAAAGCCGCCCTTGCTGTCGAGACGGATTTCAGGCCGCCCGCTTTCATCCATCAAGAGGCGTGCCACGCAGCGCGTGGCGTTGCCGCAGGATTCCACTTCGCCGCCATCGGCGTTGAAGAAGCGCAGCACCGCATCGGCCCGTTCGTTGCCCGGCGTGATCAGCACCAAGGTGTCGCAGCCCACGCCGAAATGACGGTCGGCGATGGCGCGCGCTTTGGCGGCGGTCATGGGCACGGGCTTTTCGCGCGCGTCGAACACGACGAAATCGTTGCCCAGGCCCTGCATTTTGCGAAAGGGGATCATGGGCGCCTTATAGGGGGCCGGGACCGCTTTTGCCATTGCCGGAGGCGGTCAAAATCGCAAAGCTGACGGTCCGATCCCGGGAGCCGCCATGTCTCTGCGCCTGAGCCTGACGTTCCTTTCTGTTTTTTCGTTTCTGAGCAGTGGAGCCATCGCCGTGACCCCTTCGGACAATGCCGATCCTTATGCCTGGTTGGAGGATGTGCATGGGGCGAAGCCCTTGGCCTGGGCCGCGGAACAGAACAAGAAATCGCTGGGCATTCTCAAGGCCGATCCGCGCTACCGGAAAAATTACGACAGCATTCTGGAAGTTCTGGATGCGCCGGACCGCATTCCCTCGGGCAGCATCCGGCACGGCTTTGTCTATAATTTCTGGCAGGACGCGAAAAATCCAAAAGGCCTGTGGCGGCGTACGTCCATCGCCGATTACGCCAATCCCGCCCCCAAATGGGACATTCTGCTGGATGTCGACGCCCTGGCGAAAAGCGAAACGGAAAATTGGGTGTTCGAGGGTGCCGAATGCGCCCCCAAAGAGACGCGCTGCCTGATCCGCCTGTCGCGGGGCGGCGGCGATGCCGTGGTGGTGCGCGAATATGATTTGAAGGCGCAAAAACTCGCCACCGATGGATTTTCGCTCAAGGAAGCCAAGAGCGATGCGTCCTACATCGACGACAATAGAGTGTTGTTCGCCACCGATTTCGGCAAGGGCAGCCTGACCAATTCCGGCTATGCCCGCATCGTAAAATTGTGGACGCGCGGCACGCCGGTCGCATCCGCCAAGACGATCTACGAAGGCAAGGTGGAAGACGTGCTGGCCGCACCGGCGACGTTCCACACCAAGGACGGCGATTTCGCACTGGCGATCCGCGCCGTGAGTTTTTTCGAAAATGAATATTACGTGGTCGATGCCGCGACGGGCGCGGCGAAGAAATTGCCGCTGCCTTTGTTCGCCGACGTCAAAGGCATGATCAACGGCGCCTGGGTCGCCACCTTGCGCAAGGATTATGCGGGCGCGGACGGCGAGCAGATCGGCAAGGGCTCGCTGGTGCTGTTCCGCGACGATGGCAGCACCCAGGCTCTTTACGAGCCGCAGCCAAGGGCCAGCGTCGAGACGGTGGCGGTGGGGCGTGACGCGATCTATGCCGCGATCACCGACAATGTGATCGGCTCGGTGCATGCCTTCCGCCATGGACCGGGCGGCTGGGTGGATCGGGGCGTGATCTTGCCGCGCGGCGGCGCCGTCGATGTGGTTTCGGTCAATGATTTCGGGCCCGAAGCGCTGTTCAGCTTTCAGAGCTATCTCACCCCGCCCACGGTTTACTTCACCGATGGCGAAGATCAGCCGCGTCCCATCAAGTCGCTGCTGGCGCGGTTCGACGCGTCCGGCCTTGTCACCGAGCAGTTCGAAGCCACGTCGAAGGACGGCACCAAGATTCCCTATTTCGTGACCCGGCCCAAACAGCTGAACGGCCCGGCGCCCACGGTGCTATACGGCTATGGCGGTTTCGAAGTGTCGCTGACCCCGGGCTATTCCGCCAATTTCGGGCGGCAATGGCTCACCCATGGCGGCATTTATGTCGTGGCCAATATTCGCGGCGGCGGGGAGTTCGGTCCCGCCTGGCATGAGGCCGCGGTGAAGGAAAACCGCCAGCGCGCCTTCGACGATTTCGCGGCGGTCGCCCAGGACCTGATCACGCGCGGCCTCACCACGCCCAAGCAATTGGGTATCATGGGCGGATCGAATGGCGGGCTGCTGGTCTCTACCGTGATGGTGCAGCATCCCGAATTGTTCGGCGCGGTGGTGTGCCAGGTGCCGCTGATCGACATGATCGCCTATACCCATATCGGCGCGGGCGCGAGTTGGGAGGGCGAATATGGCGATCCGGCCAAGCCGGACGAGCGCACCTATATCCTTACGTATTCGCCGTACCAGAATGTGAAGAAGGGCGTGACCTATCCGCCGGTCTTCTTCGTCACCGCCACCAGCGACGACCGGGTAACGCCCGTCCATGCCCGCAAGATGGCGGCCCGGATGGAAGAACAGGGCCATGAAGTGCTGTTCTACGAGAACACCGATGGCGGCCATTCCGCCGCCGCCGATCACAAACAGGCGGCGGAGATGTGGGGTCTGAGTTTCGTGTATCTGGCGGAGAAGTTGGGGTTGAAATCTTAGAAATGCCGCCAAATTTGACTTTTTGGGCCGGAAAGACCTAAAACCCGCCCGTTTCCGGAAAGACCACAGGCCTTTCCGGTCCCCCGCCTGGCGCGGGGGATCGCCCCCAGGCAGCGCGTTGCGCCCCCTGGGGCGAAACCACTTGGTTTCGGCTCAGGCAAGGGGCGCAACCAAATGTAGAGTGCGCTCCCTGGGGCGAAACCACTTGGTTTCGGCTCAGGCAAGGGGCGCAACCAAATGGTGAGTGCGCCCCCTGGGGCGAATTCGTTTGGAGTTTCAGCACCTCATGCTGAGCTTGTCGAAGCATGAGGAAGCAGGGTTTCTGCCTCACCCTTCGCCCCTCGACAAGCTCGGGGTGAGGAGGCTCAGGGTGAGGATGAGGTTTGAATGTTTGAATCGCTTCAATCCCGCCTCGGCGGCGTATTCGACAAGCTTCGCGGGCGCGGATCGCTCACCGAGGCCGATGTCGATGCGGCCCTGGCCGAAGTGCGCACCGCCCTGATCGAGGCCGATGTGGCCTTGCCGGTGGTGAAGACCTTCATCGAGAAGGTGCGCCCCCGCGCCATCGGCGAAAGCGTCATTCGCTCCGTCACCCCCGGCCAGCAGGTCGTCAAGATCGTCCATGACGTTCTGGTGGAAACCCTGGGCGCGGAAAACGCCGCCCTGTCCCTGGGCAGCCCGCCCGCGCCGATCCTGATGGCCGGCCTGCAGGGCTCGGGCAAGACCACCACCTCCGCCAAGCTGGCGCTGATGCTGCAGACCCGCGAAAAGAAGCGGGTGCTGATGGCGTCCCTGGACGTCAACCGTCCTGCCGCCATGGAACAGCTGCGGGTGTTGGGCGAGCAAGCGGGGGTCGCCACCTTGCCCATCGTGGCCGGGCAGGATCCCGTCGCCATCGCCAAGCGCGCCTTGGCCTCCGCCAAAGTCGGCGGCTATGACGTTCTCATTCTCGACACCGCCGGCCGCCAGTCGATCGACGAGCAGCTGATGGCGGAAGTGGCCGCGATCAAGGCCGCCACCAATCCGCACGAAACCCTGCTGGTGGCGGACAGCCTCACCGGCCAGGACGCGGTCAATATCGCCAAGAACTTCAACGACCGGCTGACGCTCACCGGCATCATCCTCACCCGGGTGGACGGCGACTCGCGCGGCGGCGCGGCGCTTTCCATGCGCAGCGTCACCGGCGCGCCGATCAAGTTCTTGGGAAGCGGCGAAAAGCTGGACGCGCTGGAACCCTTCCATCCCGAACGCGTCGCTTCGCGCATCCTGGACATGGGTGATGTGGTCTCGCTGGTTGAGAAGGCGTCCGAGACGCTGGACAAGCAGGAAGCGGAGAAGCTCGCCGCCAAGATGAAGAAAGGTCAGTTCGACATGAACGACCTGGCTTCGCAGCTGAACCAGATGAAGAAGCTGGGCGGCATGAAGGGCGTTTTGAGCATGCTGCCCGGCGTGGGCAAGATCAAGGGCCAGCTGGAAGCGGCGGGCCTGGACGACAAGATCCTCACCCGCCAGGAAGCCATCATCCAGTCCATGACCAAGACCGAACGCTCCGACCCCGATGTGATCAACGGCTCGCGCAGAAAACGCATCGCCGCGGGCGCGGGCGTGGATGTTTCGGAAGTGAACAAGCTTCTCAAGATGCATCGCCAGATGGCGGACATGATGAAGAAGATGGGCAAAGGCGGCCGCATGCCGATGATGCCCGGAATGGGCGGGGGCATGCCCGGCGGATTGCCGCCGGGGATGTTTCCGCGCCGCTGAATTCGAATAACAACTGGATTTAACCGTTTAACTGCAAGGAAAACTGACATGGCACTGCGTATCCGCCTGGCCCGCGCCGGCACCAAGAAGCGGCCCCACTACAATATCGTGATCTCGGATTCGCGCTCGCCCCGCGACGGCCGCTTCATCGAGAAGATCGGCTTCTACAATCCGCTGCTGCCGTCGGATCATGCCGACCGCATCAAGCTGGACCTGGATTCCGCCAAGGCCTGGATCGCCAAGGGCGCGGTGGCGTCCGATCGCGTGCACAAGTTTCTGGCCAATGCCGGCCTGGTGAAGGCGCGCGTGCACAACAATCCGCAGAAGGCCCAGCCCAAGAAGAAGGCGCAGGAACGCGCCGCCGCTGCCGCCAAGGCCGCGGAAGAAGCTTCGGCTGCCTGATAGCGTCCATGGCCGGACCCCGCTGCGCATAGCGCAGCCAGGAATAATCCGGCCACCCAGCTGGCGAGCGTCTGCGAGCCAAAAGAATCTGGATGGCCGGGTCGAGCCCGGCCATGGTGAGGTTGGGATGACGAAGACAGATGTTCTCCTCGCCGCCATCATCGGCGCGCAGGGCCTGAAGGGCGCGGTGAAGGTCAAGCTCTTCACCGAAACGCCCGAGGCGCTGCCGTCTTACGGGCCGCTCCGCGACAAACGGGGCAAGACCTACGAGATCACCGCTTTTCGTGCCGGCAAACCGGGCGAGGCGGTGATTTCTTTTTCCGGCATCGCCGACCGCAATGCTGCCGAAGCGTTGAAAGGCACCGAACTCTTCGTGGATCGCGATGCGTTGCCCGCGACCGGCGACGAAGAATTCTATCATGCCGACCTGATCGGACTGGACGCCCATGACAGCGAAGGCCGCGTCCTGGGCAAGGTCGCGGCGATCCACAATTTCGGCGCCGGCGATGTGATCGAGATTCTGCGCCCTGACGGCGACAATGTCCTTCTCGCTTTCACCCGCGAGACCGTGCCCACCATCGACATCGCGGGCGGACGGATTCTGGTCGCGGTACCCGAGGACGACGAAGACACAGACCATGTCGAGTAGCTGGCACGCCACCGTCCTCACGCTTTTCCCCGACATGTTTCCGGGGCCGCTGGGTACGTCGCTGCTGGGCAAGGCGCTGGCGAATGACCTCTGGTCCTTGGAGGTGCGCGATATCCGTGACCATGGCCTGGGCAAGCATCGCACCGTGGACGACACCCCGGCGGGCGGCGGCCCGGGCATGGTGATGCGGGCCGATGTGGCGGCGGCGGCGATCGATGCGGTGAAACGGAACGGCCGCCCCCTGATCTATCTGTCCCCGCGGGGGAACCCGCTGACCCAGGCACGGGTGCGCGATCTGGCCTCCGGTCCCGGCGCGATCCTTCTCTGCGGCCGGTTCGAGGGCCTGGACGAGCGGGTGATCGAGGCCCGGAATATCGAGGAAATCTCCTTAGGCGACTTCGTGCTGGCGGGGGGCGAAATCGCCGCCATGGCCCTGATCGAAGCCTCGGTCCGGCTGATCCCCGGCGTGCTGGGCGATCATGCGTCCACCGAAGAGGAAAGTTTCGCCGCGGGCCTTCTGGAATATCCGCAATTTACCCGGCCGCAATCCTTCGAGGATCGGCCCATTCCGGATGTTCTAACCCAAGGAAATCACAAGGAAATTTCAAAATGGCGGCGCGCCCGGGCGGAAGCCCTGACCAAAGCGCGGCGTCCTGACCTTTGGACCCTCTATGAAAAGGCCAAGCGCTAGGCTATACGCCCCGCCTTCGCCTTGCTGCCAGACGTACGGAGATTGCCGCCATGAACCTTTTGCAGACGCTCGAAGCCGAGCAAATGACGGCCGTCCGCGCCAAGCCGCTGCCCGCTTTCCGCCCCGGCGACACCCTCAAGGTCAACGTCAAGGTGGTGGACGTCACCTATGACGAGAAGGCCAAGCAGAACAAGACCCGCGAACGCCTCCAGGCCTTCGAGGGCGTCTGCATCGCCCGCCAGGGCTCGGGCCTGAACGAGGCCTTCACCGTGCGCAAGATCTCCTATGGCGAAGGCGTGGAACGCGTTTTCCCGATCTATTCGCCGCTGGTCGATTCGGTGGTGGTGATGCGCAAGGGCAAAGTGCGCCGCGCCAAGCTCTATTACCTGCGCGGACGCACCGGCAAATCGGCGCGCATCTCCGAGCGTACCGAGAATGCGGGTCCCGAAACTTCCGCCTGAGGCGCCGGAAAAGCCCGAAAATAGGGGCTTTTCGCAACTTTCGGTGGGAATAGTGCAAAAAGCTCCGGTTTTCCGGGGCTTTTTTGCTATTGGACTACTTGGATATGCGGGAAATGCAGTAAATTCGGGCCCATCGTTGATTCGTTAAGAGGGACTATCCCAATGGCAACTGCAAAAGCCGCCGCTAAAGTCGAAACCGTTTCTACCCGTCAGCTCGCCAGCCAGCTCGCCGAGAAGCACGAGCTCTCGCAGAAGAGCGCCAACGCCATGCTGGAAGACACGATCGGCCTGATCACCAAGCACCTGAAGAAGGGTGCCCGCATCCGCCTGAATGGCCTCGGCATCCTGGTCGTGCGCAAGCGCGGTCCGCGCATGGGCCGCAATCCGGCCACCGGCGAAGCGATCAAGATCAAGGCGTCCAAGAAGGTCGCGTTCCGCGCCTCCAAGGAACTGAAGGAAGCGATCTAAGCGATCCTTTTGTGAATGAAGAAAAGGCCGGATGCGCTGCGTCCGGCCTTTTTCTTGGCCGCTTTTGTTGTCGTTGTGAAACTATCTTGCGGCTTTTACCGCCGCGGATTGGTTATTTTTGGTCGCACGTCCCGGGCGCGGATGCGCCCAATTATTTGATTGGCGCCTCTGGCGCCGGGCGGAAAACCACTCCGGGCCGGGGGCCCTGCGCGCTTTTCCTGGCCGATGCTCCTTGTCACCTTGCCCGCGCCCGTCCCAGAGGCTAGGTAGCGCCCGGTTTTTCAACTCCTCACGGCAAAGGATCTACCCATGGCGCGCAAGAAAATCGCCCTGATCGGCGGCGGACAAATCGGCGGCACGCTCGCCCATCTCGTCGCTCTGAAGGAACTGGGCGATGTGGTGATGTTCGACATCGCCGAAGGCCTGCCCCAGGGCAAGTGCCTGGACCTGTCCCAGGCCGGTCCCATCGACGGCTTCAACGCCAGGCTCAAGGGCACCAACGATTACGCCGACATCAAGGGCGCCGATGTGGTGATCGTCACCGCCGGCGTGCCGCGCAAGCCCGGCATGAGCCGCGACGACCTGATCGGCATCAACCTGAAAGTGATGGCGGCGGTGGGCGAAGGCATCAAGGCCAACGCGCCGGACGCTTTCATCATCTGCATCACCAATCCCCTGGACGCGATGGTGTGGGCGCTGCGCCAATTCTCCGGCGTGCCGCACAACAAGATCGTGGGCATGGCGGGCGTGCTGGACAGCGCCCGTTTCCGTCACTTCCTGGCCGACGAATTGAACGTGTCGGTGGAAGATGTTTCGGCCTTCGTGCTGGGCGGCCATGGCGACACCATGGTGCCGATGCCGCGCTTCTCCACCGTGGCGGGCATCGCCCTGCCGGAGCTGGTGAAGATGGGCTGGATCCGCCAAGACCGGCTGGACCAGATCGTTCAGCGCACCCGCGACGGTGGCGCCGAAATCGTGGGCCTGCTCAAGACCGGCTCGGCCTATTACGCGCCGGCCACCGCCGGCATCGCTATGGCGGAAAGCTATCTCAAGGACCAGAAGCGCATCTTGCCCTGCGCCACCTATGTCGATGGCGCTTATGGCATCAAGGACCTCTATGTCGGCCTGCCGGTGGTAATTGGCGAGAAGGGCGTGGAGCGGGTGGTGGAACTGGAACTGACCGCCGACGAGAAGGCGGCGTTGGTGAAGTCCGCCGACGCGGTGAAGGGCCTGATCGAAGCCTGCAAGAAACTGGAACCGAAGTTGAACTGAACGGCCCCACTTACGGGCTTTTAAAGCCTTATTTGATACCTATATCGCGCCATCGGACCGGAATTCCCCGGTCCGGTGGCGTTTTCGCTCTTGTTAGACCGCCACAACTGAGACAATTTGATACAAAATGCTGTCAGATGGAGCCGGGGGGCACCAGACTATGAGCAGTTTGTGGAAAGCGGCCTGGTTCGGGCTGGCTTCGGTCGGCGTGCTGCTGGCTGGCCTGCTTGTTTTGGCGAATCCGGCCGGGGCTACGGACATTCAGGTCGTCGACGGCGGAACGCTTGTGGTGGACGGC
>JAFKFG010000060.1 GCA_017307355.1 Alphaproteobacteria bacterium | reverse complement strand
GATCGGTTCGCATATCGACACGGTGAAAAACGCTGGCGCGCTAGACGGCTGTTACGGCGTTCTGGCAGGCCTGGTCATCCCGCTTGATGCCTTGCGATACCTCTTCTCGCGCGCTTTCGCGACTGGTTGATCGCCTTGAAAGAGGAGGCAGTTTAACACTGCTGGGGAATGTGTGGCGCGCTCTAATCTCCATGCTCGATGATTTAATGACTGGGTGGGTTAAGCGCATGTATCGGCAATCTGCCTTTGACAGGACACTTTGGAGTGCGAGTCCTCTTATCAAGCAAGATTGCGCGTTAAAGGATTGGGTCGTCCCGTGTAATCAACCTACATCCTTTCGGCTTGGCCCGGCGATCGCTATCTCACGGAGTATCGACAGGGCTGAAATGAGTTCACTTTCGGTTGGTGAGGCAAGTGCGAGGCGGACAGAGTTCGGGGCGTAACCAGCGCTGACTGCAAAAGCGCGCGCACTAACCGTTGAAACACCGAGCTTCTCGGCGGCGGCTACAAATTCCTCCGCCCTCCAGGATTCTGGGAGGTGCATCAGAATGTGGTATGCACGATGATCTCCCGAGAGCTCAATTTCTGCGAGCGTGGATCGCGCAATTTTTTGCCTTTTTTTCGCGTCGCCGCGCTTTTCAAGTTGAAGTCTACCTGCAGTTCCATCCGACATGAGCTGCAACGCACCTGACAGCGCGAAGCCCGAGGGAGACCATGCTCCTGAACGAATCGCCCGTGCGATTTCTGAACCGAACTGTGGCGGCGCGACGATCATTCCCAATGTCAGACCCGGAGCGATGCGTTTTGAAAGGCTGTCAACGAGGATCACCTGATCTGGTGCTAGCAAAGCTAGTGGGGGGTCATCGACCAGAAAGGAGTAAATCGCGTCCTCAACCGCTGGAAGATTTGTATCTTTAAGGACCGCCGCTAATTCTGCCCGTCTTGCGTTGCCCATGCTAACGCCTAACGGATTGTGCAGGTATGTTTGGAAGTAAACCGCCTTTAGTGGTGCGGCCCGATGACTATCGGCCAACTTCGCAGGTACTATCCCTTCTCGATCTAACTCTAGAGGCACGAGGTCGAGACGAAGTTGCTCGGCGATGCCAAGTATGACTGGGTAGGTGAGCGCTTCTACACCTATACGAGAACCCGGCGGAGCAAGAGCAGACAAACTCGCGGCGATTGCCTGGCGACCGTTCCCTGTAGCGAATACGAGATCCGGTTCGGGCGCCCAACCTCCTCGTTTAAGAAATGATGCAATCGTCTGACGGGTGCTTCGGGCTGGCTTCGATCCTAAGGGGCGAAGCGCTGTGGCAAGGTTGTCGGGTATCATCACGCCCTTTAGGGAGCGTGCAATCATATCTGCCTGGCCCGAAAGAATAGGAAAGTTCAATTCAAGATCAATTGGTGCAGAAGCGGGTTCGGAAAGAGCAATTGCACCGATAGGTGCCGCACTTGAGCGGACGTAAGTGCCGCGTCCTACCTCGCCGGTCACAAGCCCTTTGCGGCTGAGGGCGAGATAAACCCGGCTCGCCGTCGATTGCGCAATACCGCGCTGGTAAGCGAATTCCCGTTGCGGCAGCAGCTGTTCTCCGGGCTTTAGGCGCCCAGCCTGAATATCGTCGGCCATTTGATCTGCAATTTTTCGATAACCCGTCTTAGACATTTTCCCTCTCCCCCAAGCCGCCATTGGTGGGTCATTCAAGCCAAATTGCACCGATACCAATATAACAATTGCACCATATTTGCACCTGCTGCAAGCATCGCAGGCGAAGAGCAATGAGATAGGATGCTGAGATGCCAAAAATGAAGCTGAATGGAATTGATATCGCCTATGACGACGTTGGGACGGGCGAGAACGTCATAATCTTCGTACATGGCCACCCGTTCGACAGATCGATGTGGACACCTCAGCACAGGCTGTTTGTTAACTCGGGTTGGCGCGCGCTCATGCCTGACCTGCGTGGATACGGTGAAACGACCGTAGTAGACGGGAAGACCGGCTTGGACAGTTTTGCCCGAGATATCGTGGCGCTCGCGAATAGCCTTCAAATCAACAAATTTGTGATCGCTGGGCTTTCTATGGGCGGTCAAATTGCGATGGAAATATGCCGAATGTTTCCAAAGCGAATCTGTGGAGTCGTTTTAGCGGCAACTACACCGCAAGCGGAAACAGAAAATGGCAAGGTCTCGCGAAACATGATGGCCGATCGGCTATTAGAGGAGGGAATGTCAGCTTATGCTGAAGAGGTGCTTCCGAAAATGGTCGCGCCGTCCAACATCGCCGCTCAGCCAGCGGTGGCAAAAAAGGTTTTGGATATGATGCGCGCGGCCCATCCGATCGGAGGGGCTGCAGCACTTCGTGGCCGTGCGGAGAGGCCAGATTACGTGGGGACGCTGAGAACCCTCAATATCCCCGCACTAATCGTCGTGGGTGACCAAGACGGTTTCACAACCCGTGCAGATGCGGAGTTGATGCGCAATCTTATAGCCGGTTCCGAATTAATTTGGATGAATGGAGTTGGGCATATGCCCAATCTAGAACGAGAGATTGAGTTCAATGCTGCGCTCGAGGCCTTCTTGGCTTCTGTTCCCGTATCGGGCGCAAAGGTGGAGGCATGATCGGTATCGGAGAATCAGTGGCACCAAGTTGCGTTATGATTACGGGTGCGAGCGCGGGGTTTGGCGCAGCCATGGCCCGCAAATTTGCGAAATCTGGAGCGAAGGTCATCGCCACCGCGCGGCGACTTGATCGACTAAGAACGCTCGAAAGAGAACTAGGAAGCGATAAGATCCTACCAATCGAGTTGGATGTCCGTGATCGCGATGCAGCTGAGCGCCTGGCGGAGAAATTACCGGCAACATTTTCAAATATTGATTGTCTGATAAACAATGCAGGCTTGGCGCTGGGATTGGAGCCGGCGCACCGAGCCAATTTCAGCGATTGGGATGCAATGATCGATACTAATTGCCGGGGGCTGGTCTATACGACGCGAGCACTGCTGCCAGGAATGATTGCGCGTGGACGTGGCCATATTATTAACTTGGGCTCGATAGCCGGATCGTACCCGTACCCGGGCGGGAACGTATATGGGGCAACAAAGGCGTTCGTACACCAATTCAGCCTCAATCTGCGTAGCGATCTTCATGGCACAGGCATTCGAGTCACTTCAATAGAACCGGGGATGTGTGGTGGCACCGAGTTTTCTGAAATTCGCTTCAGCGGTGATAGGACAAAGGCAGAAGCAGTCTATTCCGGTATGGTGCCGCTGAATTCGGAAGACATCGCCAATGCCGTTTTTTGGGCGACGGAACAGCCACCGCACGTCAATGTCAACGTGATTGAACTGATGCCGGTTGCTCAGAGCTTTGCCGCGCTGCAAGTACACCGAATTTGACTTAACAGTGGGTGTTTATAGCGAAAGTCAGAAGCGAGCTTGGAACAAGAGAGATCGGCTTTGAGGACGAACCGTCGAACGTACAATGCATCAAATCGCCCCGTCGTTGGCTTGTGTGAACTGTTTAAAGTGGGAATTGGCCCATCCTCATCTCACACAATGGGCCCGATGATCGCCGCTAAACGATTCATCGGCGGTCTTAAACCCGGTCTCGAATTCATTCGGCGCCTTCGGATCTCAGTTTATGGCTCACTCGCATGGACAGGCAAAGGGCACTGGACTGACAGGGCAATTATCCTGGGACTGGCAGGATGCTCTCCCGAAACACTAACGCCCGAACTGGGGAGGCGCCATCTAGACCTAATCGCAGCAACGGGTGCGATCGAGCTTGGGCGAGGCCATCGCGTGGGATTCGATGCAAACCGAGATATCGATTTTGATAAAGCAAAAAAGTTTACGCGACATCCAAACGCCATGATGTTCGAAGCATTCGCCTCCAGCGGCAGAACATATAAATCCGAGCTCTGGTACTCGGTAGGTGGCGGATTCGTAGAATTGGAAGGGGCTGAAAACTCGAATTCCACAATTATCAGTCCCCGCTTTTCGATCGCGGACGCTGAGGGTCTGTTATCGCTTTGCCGAACAAATGGACTTTCAATCGCCGACATCGCCGGGGCTAACGAAGATTGCTATCGCGAGAGATCGAAAACATATGAAATTATTCGCTATTACGCAGACACAATGTTCGAGTGCATCGAGAGAGGCCTTGCTGCAGAGGGCGAACTTCCAGGCAGCTTGAAAGTGAAGCGCCGTGCGCGAAGCTTATTTATGAAGAGCTTGCGCGAGCCGCAGCAATCCAGCCCTGCCCCGGATTCCGTCACTACGATTGTACCGGCATTTGCTATGGCCGTTAATGAGGAAAATGCATCAGGCCATAGAGTTGTGACCGCACCCACCAATGGGGCGGCTGGGGTTATTCCAGCCGTTCTTCGTTACTATCGCGATTTCTGCGAAGGTGCAGATCAAGGTGGAATTAATAAATTTTTTCTGACGGCAACGATCATTGGAGCAATCATCAAACGTAACGCCTCGATTTCTGGCGCCGAAGTGGGATGTCAGGGTGAAGTCGGTTCCGCTGCTGCGATGGCTGCTGCGGGGCTGTGTGCGGCTCTTGGAGGCTCGAACGAGCAAGTTGAGAAAGCGGCGGAAATTGCAATCGAACATCACCTCGAGCGGAATGCCTTTGGAGCTGTAAAAGCAATCACTGCAGCGACCATAGCGCTGCAGGAAGATGGTTCGCATCGCGTATCACTCGATGAAGTAATTGAAGCTATGCGGCAGACCGGTGCCGACATGAAGTCAAAATATCGAGAAACTTCGCGTGGCGGTCTAGCTATCAACGTCGCCGAATGTTGAATATAGAATCTCACGAAATCAGAATATGCGGAAACCGAATTGGCTGGAGCCGGATCGGCTTATTCTGCGAGATCCATCGGCAATATCATGCTTAAAACAGCAGTCGCAATTCGACACGTGCGCTTCGAAGATCTTGGCACGTTTGAGAGCGTGCTTATTAATGAGGGTTATAAAGTTCATTATTACGATGTAGGCGTCCACGATTTATGGACCCTTGATCCAATTAAAACAGAATTGCTTTTCATCCTCGGAGCGCCGGTAGGAGTTAACGAGATCGAGGCCTATCCGTTTCTAGCCGATGAGATCCAATTACTGAAAACTCGCTTAGCCGCGCGCCGCCCAACATTCGGCGTTTGTCTCGGTGCTCAACTGATCGCGGCGACGTTGGGCGCTAAAATATGCCCATCGGCTGAGAAGGAAATTGGCTTCTCCCCTGTCATCCTGACCAATGAGGGATGTAATGGACCGCTGAAGCATCTGCTTGGTGTCCCGGTGCTTCATTGGCACGGGGATACGTTCGATCTACCCGACCAAGCTCGCCGCCTGGCATCGACAAGTGTCTGCCCGAATCAGGCTTTCGATATTGGACCGAACATATTGGGAATTCAGTTCCATCCGGAAGCTGATGTTTTAAATTGCTTTGAGCGTTGGTTGATAGGTCATGCACTTGAACTAGCAGCTTCTAATTTGGACACCCGCACTCTGCGTGCGGACGCGTTGCGTGGGGGCTCATTACTTAAGGAGGCAAGCTCTCGGTTAATCAAAGACTGGATCAAAGGCTTGATGCTGTAATGATGCGTTTGCCAATTGACGAAGGGCACAGTTGTACACGCCTTGATCGACTGTTGGTCGGCGAAATCTCGACGATTACGGGCACCACCATTCTTAGTGGGATAGCAAAACGGCTTGTAACCGGCCCAATCCATCTGAGTTTCACGGGCTTCCAAGGTGATAGGCAGGCAGACCTGAAGCATCATGGAGGTCCCGAAAAAGCAGTCCATCATTACCCTTTCGAGCATTACTCGAAGTGGCGTGAAATCATTGGCGATATCGCTCTTCTAAAATTGCCGGGTGCTTTTGGCGAAAATATGAGCATGCAAAACTTTGACGAGGACCATGTTGCAATTGGCGACGTGTTCTCCCTTGGCACCGCAGTGCTTGAAGTGTCCCAGAGCCGCCAGCCGTGCTGGAAACTGAATGCTCGATTTGACGTGCGGGACTTCGCTTGGCGAGTCCAAGTCACTGGCCGCTGTGGATGGTATTATCGTGTGCTTAGGGAGGGTTTAGTCGCGTCAGGTGATTGGCTTGAGCGGATTTATCGCCACTCGCCTGAGTGGACGATTTCGCGAGTTGTGCGGACGCTTTACACGGACCCATACAATTATTCCGAACTCTCAAAGATGGCAGCGCTGTCCAGGTTGTCGGTAAACCTAAAACGCTATGCGGAGTGCCGGCTTGAGACACGAGACATCGAAGATTGGTCGCGTCGCCTCTATGGCCACTTCGAGTAGGTAGGAACCGATCCTATTGCATATCTTTTGCAGGGCGGATCTCTCCGATCAGCCGGAGGATACTTATGCCCATTGCCGAGCCGCCTCAATAGAGAGCGATTGCTTTAAATATTGCACTGAATTCAATGTTTCGATTGATCCCTGATCGATGCCCAAGACATCGTATTAAGCGCAGAGTTGCAGTCGCATTGAGGCAAAAATGAAAAAGTCATTTCTTGGTCTTGTGATTATCGCCATGGTCGGGGGATTGGCAGCTGGTCTTTTTGTTCACTCGACCAACTCGCATTCCGGGGCTCTACAATGGGCAGGCTATTTTAATCAGGTCACATCCATATTTTTGCGGCTGATCAAAATGATAATCGCGCCACTCGTTCTCACAACATTGGTGAGTGGTATCGGCCATATCGAAAAAGCATCAACTGTGGGCCGCATTGGAACGAAGGCAATGATTTGGTTTGTAGCCGCTTCATTCTGCGCACTTGTAATTGGCCTACTGACTGTCAAAGAGACTGCATTAGACGCCGGTGTTGGGCGGGCGCAAGACTTAGCAGCATTCTTCGAGCACTTAATACTCGCATCAATCGTCGACGCACTCGGGAAGAATGAAATTCTGCAAGTAGTCGTATTTTCATTATTCGCCGGGATAGCGATCTCATCACTTGGAGTGCATGCAAAAAATGTCTTGAATTTGATGGATGAGGGCGCGGCTGTTGTATTGAAGATCACAACCTACGTAATGATGTCGTCTCCTATCGCGATTTTTGCGGCAGTGGCTGGTGCGATCTCGGTCCAAGGAATTGGCATCCTTGTCACATATGGAAAGTTGGTTGGAGACTTTTATCTTGCTCTTATTGTATTGATCGGCTTCATGATTTTTGCAGCATCATGGGTCCTTAGAGATCGGACATTGGGGGTTATCAGGGCGATTTGGTCGCCGGCTCTAATCGCTTTTTCAACTTCGACCTCAGAAGCTGCG
>JAFKFG010000034.1:35625-39165 GCA_017307355.1 Alphaproteobacteria bacterium | reverse complement strand
CGGACATCTTCCCCCGCCAATGGCTTCGCCATGCGGGGGAAGAAAGCCGGAGCCAAGGCGCCCTGGCGCTTGCCCCAGCGTTCGCAGGCCCGCCTCCCCCGTGCATGCGGAGCATGCTGACGGGGGAGGTGGCCGTAGCACCGATCAGGTGCGAAGGCCGGAGGGGGAAGCCTTGAAAGCGCCGCAAATTTCAGTGTTTATCCCGCCATGCCGAAACGTCAGGACCCGCCGCCGCTTCAGGATCTGATGCGCGAAGTCTTGCGGATATTCGATCGCATGGTGCCGGCCCTCACCATTGCTCTGACCTGCTTGGTGGTGCCCGCGTCCCTGCTCTATCTCTTGCCGTCTTTCCTGGGCCTGTTCGCGCCGGCGCCCGATCCCAAGGTCGATCTCTATACCGTCAACCGGCCGATGGCCTTCACCTTCCTGGATGCGGACGGCAACGATGTGGGCCATCGCGGCGCCGTGGTGGGCCAGCGCCTGAAGCTGGAGCAGATGCCCGCCTATCTGCCCGCCGCCTTCATCGCCATGGAGGACCGGCGCTTCTATTCCCATAACGGCATCGACCTGCGCGGCCTGTTGCGCGCGCTCTATCTGGATATCCGCGCCCGTCATCTGGTGGCGGGCGGCTCGACCATTTCCCAGCAGACCGCCAAGATCGTCTACACCCAGCAAGAGCGCACCATGTCGCGCAAGCTCACCGAGCTGATGGACGCGGCGGGCCTCGAGAAAGCGCTGAGCAAAAAGCAGATCCTCGAACTTTATCTCAACCGTATCTATCTGGGCTCGGCCGCTTATGGCGTGGACGGCGCCTCGCGAGTCTATTTCGGCAAATCGGCGCGCGACCTCACGCTTGCGCAAGCCGCGATGCTGGCGACCCTCACCCGTGCGCCGTCGGTCTTCTCGCCCCGCCGCGATCTGCTGAAAGCGCAGCAGCGCGCCAGCCTGGTGCTGGACGCCATGCAGCAGACGGGCGCCATCACTGAAGAACAAGCCGCCGACGCCCGCGCCCATCCCGCCGTGATCATCGACCGCACCGTGCTGGATGCCCGCAATTATTTCCTCGACACCGCCGCCGACCAGGCCAAGCAGATGGCGGCTGAGGCGGGCGCCAAGCCCGATGCCGACCTGATCGTCCACACCACGTTGGAGCCGAAGCTGCAGGAAGGCGCGCGATTGGCCGCCACCAAGGTGATCGCCAAATCCGGCAAGCGCACCCGCACCCAGGAAGCGGCGGTGGTGATGATGAAGCCCGACGGCGCGGTCGCCGCGCTTTTGGGCGGGATCGACTATCAGACCTCGGTGTTCAACCGCGCGGTGCAGGCGCGCCGCCAGCCCGGCTCCGCCTTCAAGCCCTTCGTCTATCTGGCGGCGCTGGAAGACGGCATTTCGCCCTGGGACATGCGCGATGACGTGGCCGTCGATATCAATGGCTATCAGCCGCAGAATTTCGGCGGCCATTATTACGGCACCTTGACCCTGGCCGATGCCCTGGCCCATTCGGTCAACACCATCACCGTCAATCTGGCTCAGGAAGTCGGCGTCAAGAAAGTGGTCGATGCCGCCAAGCGCGTGGGCATCACCTCGCCGCTGGAGCCCAATGCGTCCCTGGCGCTGGGCACCAGCGAAGTGACGCCGCTGGAACTGACCGCCGCCTATGCCGCTTTCGCCAATGGCGGGCTGCGCGCCGATCCCTATTTCATCACCGAAGTGGATGATGCGGGCGGAAAGATTCTCTATCGCCGCGCCGAACCCAAGCCCCAACGGGTAATCGACGCTTCGGTCGATCGCGATCTTCTGGCGATGTTGTGGAATGTGGTGGCCACCGGCACCGGCGGCAGCGCCTCGCTGGGTGCGCGCGAGGCCGCCGGCAAGACCGGCACCACCCAGAATTCCCAGGATGCCTGGTTCGTCGGCTTCACCACCGATTACGTGACGGCGGTGTGGGTGGGCAATGACGACAATTCCCCCACCCGCGGCGTCACCGGCGGCACCTTGCCGGCGCAGATCTGGAAAGCCGCGATGCTGACGGCGGAAAAAGGCCTGCCGCTGCACGGCCTCAACCGCTCGCCGCCCGAGCCGCCCCATGTCCAGGATGAATTGCTGGCCTCCGAACCTTCCGGACAGGTCATTGCCGGCGACGATGAATCCGCGGGCGCCCTGGCGCGCGCCGAGCCGCCGCCGGAAGCGGAACGCCCACGCCGCCGCGACGCCTTCGACCGTGTCCTGGGCTGGCTGTTCGGAAATGATGAAGATCGCGATGGCGCGCCGGCAGGGCCGGCGCGCTAGTTTTTCATTACCCCCTCCGGCCTTCGCACCTGATCGGTGCTACGGCCACCTCCCCCACCAGCGCGCTACGCGCGCGCGGGGGAGGCGGACCTGTGTGCGCTTCGCGCGCCGCTTCTCCGGAGAGTCCCGCGTGCTATAAGCAGATATGCGCATTCTGCTCGCCTTGCTTCTTTCCATCCTGATCACGCCCGCGATGGCGCAGCCGGCGCCGCGCACGCACATCACCTTCGTCACGGACTGGAAGGCACAGGCCGAGCATGGCGGTTTCTATCAGGCCCTGGCCGAGGGCCTTTATGCCAAGCGCGGGTTGGACGTCACCATCCATGCGGGCGGGCCGCAAGTGAATGTGCCCCAATTGCTGGCGGGCGGCGCGGCGGATTTCGGCATCGGCTCCAACAGCTTCATCATCCTCAACAATGTGAAGCAGAATGTGCCGCTGCGCGCGGTGATGGCGATCTTCCAGAAAGACCCTCAGGTCCTGATGAGCCACCCCCGCCGCGACCTCACCTCGCTGGAGGAAATGCGCGGCCGCCCCATCCTGATTTCGGATGCGGCGATGACCAGCTTCTGGCCCTGGCTGAAAGCGCGCTGGAAATTCAGCGACAGCCAGATCCGCAAATACACCTTCAACCTGGCGCCGTTCCTGGTCGATCCCAATGCCATCCAGGAAGGCTATCTCACCAGCGAGCCTTTCACGGTGCAGCAACAGGCGCATTTCGCGCCCAAAGTGTTTCTGTTGGCCGATTACGGCTATCCCGGCTATGCCAACATGGTGCTGGTGCCGCAGAAATGGATCGACACCAATCCCAAGGCGGTACAGGCTTTTTACGATGCCAGCCGCGACGGCTGGTTCAATTATCTGAACGGCGATCCCAGACCCGCGAACGCGCTGATCAAGCGCGACAATCCCGACATGACCGACGCCATCATCGCCCAGTCGATCGAGAAGATGAAACGCTACCAGCTGGTCACGGGCGGCGATGCGCCGGCCCATGGCGTGGGCGCCATGACGGACAAGCGCTGGCGCGAATTCTATCAGACCATGCAGAGCGCGGGCGTCTATCCCAAGGGCCTGGATGTCACCAAGGCCTATGACCTGCGCTTCATGCGGCAAGCTTTCCAGAATTTCAAATGACGCTGCTGACGCTGAACAATGTGGGCAAGCGCTTCGACAATGGCACCGAGGCGCTGGCCGGCCTCGGCTTTCGCGTCTCGGAGGGTGAATTTCTTTCCCTCTTGGGCCCCAGCGGC
>JAFKFG010000034.1:0-35581 GCA_017307355.1 Alphaproteobacteria bacterium | reverse complement strand
AGCGGCGAGATCGCATGGACGGGCTCTCGCCCGGAAATCTCTTTCGTCTTTCAGGAGCCCACTTTGATGCCCTGGGCGAACGCGCTGGCCAATGCGCGCCTGCCGCTCGATCTGAAAAACCTGCCCCGCACGCAAGCCGATGCGCGGGCCGAGGCCGCCCTGGCGCGCATGGGATTGAAGGATTTCGCGCGCGCCTTTCCCCGCGAACTCTCCGGCGGCATGAAGATGCGGGTGTCCATCGCCCGCGCCCTCGCCGCGTCTCCCGGCCTTCTGCTGATGGACGAACCGTTCGCGGCGCTGGACGAGCCCACCCGCGAAGCCTTGAATGACGATCTCAAGCGCCTGGCGCATGAAGACCGCATCACCGTGATCTTCGTCACCCACAGCGTGATGGAGGCGAGCTATCTGTCCGACCGGGTGCTGGTGATGTCGCCGCGACCGGGCCGCATCAAGGCCGAGATCGCCCTGCCGCCCGGCCCGCGCGACCGGCTCTCGATCGGGTTCTCCGACGGCCTTCGGCGCGTCACCGGCGCCTTGCTGGAGACCGCATGATGCGCCTGTCCGGCATTCTCCTGCCGCTGGCGCTGGGCGCGGCATTTCTCGGCCTTTGGGAATGGATCGTGGCGGCGCGCCATATCCCGCCTTATGTCCTGCCCGCGCCCAGCGCCATCGCCCGCGCCCTGTCGGACAATTTTTCCTCGCTGATGCTGTCGCTGCTGTCCACCTTGACGGTCACCTTGGAAGGCTTCGTCGCGGCCTGGATCGCGGGCGTGGGCCTGGCCATCGCCTTCAGCCAGAACCGGACCATCGAGCGAACGCTCTATCCCTATGCCGTGCTGTTGCAGGTGACGCCGGTGGTGGCGATCGCGCCCTTGATCCTGATTTGGGTGGGCTTCGATCACATCAACGCCGCGCTGACCTTGATTGCCGCCCTGGTCGCCTTCTTCCCCATCCTGTCCAACACCACCCAGGGACTGAAATCGGCGGACTTCAATCTGGTGGATCTGATGCGCCTCTATGGCGCCTCGCGCTGGCAGATTCTCTGGCGCCTGCGCCTGCCCACCGCCCTGCCCCACCTCTTGGGCGCGATGAAGATCGCGGGCGGGCTGTCGCTGATCGGCGCGGTGGTGGCCGAGTTCGTGGCGGGGTCCGGCACCGCCACGGGGCTGGCCTGGCGGATCGTCGAGGCCGGCAACCGGCTGGAGATCGCCACCATGTTCGCGGCCCTGTTGCTGCTGGGCCTTCTGGGCATCCTTTTGTTTGCGGCTTTTTCCCTGTTGGAATGGGCCCTTCTGCGCCACTGGCACGAGAGCGTCTTGCGGCAGCAGGAATAATACATTTCTGTCTTGTATAATTAGAAAAACTACGTATAACAGATGTTGAAGTATTGATTTTGCATCCGCTAAATGTGATTTAGCGGCCATGACCCTTCCCGCTCTGAAAGTCCTCACCGCCAACCGGCTCCGTTCCGGCGACGTGTTGTATTGGAAGGTGGGTGGCTGGAGCGGGAGCCTGACGGACGCGGAGGTCTTCGCCGACGACGCTGCCGCCGAAGCGGCGCTGGCAGCGGCCCAGGCATCGGTGGCCGCCAATCAGGTGGTGACGCCCTATCTCTTCGAGGTACGTCAGGCCAAGACCGGCTTCGTCCCGGTCAAGGAACGCGAAATCATCCGCAGCCAGGGGCCCAGCGTGCGCCCCGACACCGGCAAGCAAGCGGAAGCCAGCCATGTATAGGTATGACGAATTCGACGCCCGCTTCGTGGCGGAGCGGACCGAACAATTCCGCCACCAGGTCGAACGCCGCCTGTCGGGCGCCTTGACCGAGGATCAGTTCAAGCCGCTCAGGCTGATGAACGGCCTCTATCTGCAGCTGCACGCCTATATGCTGCGCGTGGCCGTGCCCTACGGCACCCTGGCCGGACGCCAGCTGCGCAAGCTGGCGCATATCGCCCGCAAATACGACAAGGGCTTCGGCCATTTCACCACCCGCACCAACATCCAATACAATTGGATCAGGCTGGTCGATGTCCCCGACATCCTGGCCGAGCTGGCGGAAGTGGAGATGCATTGCATCCAGACTTCCGGCAATTGCATCCGCAATGTCACCGCCGACCAGTTCGCGGGCGCCACCCCGGAAGAGATCGAAGATCCGAGGCCCTTGGCCGAGATCATCCGGCAATGGTCGAGCCTGCATCCCGAATTCGTTTTCCTCGCCCGTAAGTTCAAGATCGCGGTGGGCGCCTCGCCGCACGACCGTGCCGCGCTGCTCTATCACGACATGGCGGTGGAGATCGTCCGCAACGCGCAAGGCCGCGTGGGCTACAAGGTGCTGGCGGGCGGCGGCATGGGACGCACACCCTACATCGCGCAAGTGATGTCGGAGTTCGTCGAACGCGAAGACATTCTCGCCTATCTGGAAGCGGTACTGCGGGTCTATAACCAGGACAGCCGCCGCGACAATATCCACAAGCAGCGCATCAAGATCCTGGTCAACGCCATCGGCGTGGAGGAAATGCGCGCCCGCGTCGCCCGCGAATTCGACGAGATCAAGCGCATGGGCAGTCTGCAACTGCCCGCCGAAGAGCTGGAGCGGATTGCCGCCTATTTCGCGCCGCCCGCGTTCGAAACACTGGCCGATGCCATGCCGTCTGGCAGCGCCGATTTCGAGAATTGGAAGAAAACCAATGTCCATCCGCACCGCGCGCCCGGCTATGCCATCGCCACCATCTCGCTGAAGACCATCGGCCAGGTGCCCGGCGATGCCAGCGCCGACCAGATGGATGCGCTGGCCGACCTGATGGACGTATTCGCGATTCCGGAAATCCGCGTCAGCCATGAGCAGAATCTGGTGCTGCCGCATGTCCGCCAGAAAGACCTGCCCGCCATCTTCGCGCGGCTGCAGGAGTTGGATCTGGCCGCGCCCAATGCCGGGCTGATCACCGACATCATCGCTTGCCCGGGACTGGATTATTGCGACCTCGCCAATGCCCGTTCGATCCCCGTGGCCCAGGACATCGCCAGGCGCTTCGCCGATCTGAAGCGCCAGCAGGATATCGGCGAGCTCAAGATCAAGATTTCCGGCTGCATCAATGCCTGCGGCCATCATCACGCCGGCCATATCGGCATTCTGGGCGTCGACAAGAAAGGCGTGGAATTCTACCAGCTGCTCTTGGGCGGTTCGGGCGCCGAAGATGCCAGCATCGGCCAGATCATGGGACCGGGCTTCGCCATCCATGAGATCGCCGACGCGGTGGAGCGGGTGGTGGGCCTTTATTTGCGGGAGCGCGCGCCCGGCGAGCGTTTCCTGGATACCTATCGCCGGCTCGGCATGGAGCCGTTCAAGAACATCGCCTATCAGGAACAGATGAATGCCGCTTATAACGGTTGACGGCTTTCAGGACGACGCCTTCGCGCCGCTTGCGGACGACATGCCCCTGCCGAATGGCGCGGTATTGGTGTCCCTCGCCCGCTTCCAGAAAGAACGCGATGCGTTGATTGCCCGCAACGCGCCCATCGGCGTGCGCCTGAAATCCGACCAGCCGCCCGAACTCTTGGGCGAGGATGTGGAGCGTCTTTCCCTGGTGGCGCTGGAATTTCCCAAATTCCGCGACGGCCGCGCCTTTTCCTGGGCGCGACAGCTGCGCACGCGCCTGGGCTTCAAAGGCCAGGTGCGCGCGGTGGGCGATTTTCTGTACGACCAGATCGCCCATCAGCACCGCGTGGGCTTCGATGCCTGGGAGGTGGCGGAGGGCTTCACGCCCGACACGCTTCATCGCGCGCTGAACGAGATCGCCAACGTCTATCAGCCGTCCGCCGACGGGCGCAAAACCATACGCCAGCTGCGCGCCTCCGCCTGACGGCGGCCGCGTACAATCCGCAACAATCCGAACAAACCTTAGCGAACCTGAACGCAGCATGAATGGCGAAAATTTCATGCGGCGCCCCATTTGTTCAGCGGCGTCGGCCGCGCCGCGCCTGTAGATTGCCTCCGCATTTTCAGGACGGATTTTCCATGCGCAAAGCCCTTATCCCCACGCTTGCCTCGCTGGCGCTGTGCGGCGCCGCCACCGTGACCTTGATCGCCACCAATGCAACGGCGCAGACCGCCGCCCGGGCCGATGCCCGCAAGCCGGTGATGATGGCGCTGGTGGCGCCCGGCACCATGCTGGCCGAGAACGCGCCCGCCCCCTCCGCCGACCGCAACATGCGCATGCCGTCGGCCGTCGAGATGACGGCCGCGTTCAAACAGATGTGCGAAGACCGGTATGCCCGCGAAGCCGGCCGGATGGGATATCTGGAAGCGCGCCTCAGTCTCACTTCATCCGAACAGCCGCTCTTCGCGCGCTGGAAAGGGGTCAAGCTCGACATCGCCAAGAAGCGCGCCGCCGATTGCGGCCAGAATGTCACGCGCCTCGACCGCCGGGCCTCCACGCCGGTCGAGCGCATCAGCCGCGAGCAGGACATGCTGAAAAAGCGCCTCGCCGATCTCGACGCCGAACGCCCGGCGCTGGCCGCGCTCTATGACGCGCTGACGCCCAAGCAGCGCGAAGCATTTTCCGGCGGCCACCGCATGATGGCCGGCGGCGGGATGGATCGCGGCTTCATGGGCCGCGGCATGATGCGTCCCGACATGCGTCCTGATATGCGCCCTGATATGCGCTCTGGGCCGATGGAACCGGGCGATCATCCGCCGCCCCCGCCGCCTCTGTAATCACAGCTGTATCCGGCATCGCGGATGTCATGAAGATTACACAAAGGGCCTCGCGGCACGCGGGGCCCTTTTTTTCTTGTCAGGACACGTGGCTTGGCTCAAAGAGGCGCCTGCTGAATTCAGGATGCCCCGGCGATGAACGCTCCCGCCCGTTTCGACACGCTGCCCCGCTACGCCACGGCGGCCAAGGCGATCGAAAGCCTCAAGCCCAGCGAACCGCTGTATCTGGTGCGGCCGAAGAAATTCGCCGCCGCGGCGAAGCTGTTCCTGGACGGATTTCCCGGCGACGTGCTGTATGCGGTGAAGGCCAATCCGCATCCCATCGTGATCGATCAATTGTGGAAGGCGGGCATCCGCCATTTCGACACCGCCTCGCTGGGCGAGATCGAGATCATCAAGGCCATCGCCCCTTCGGCCATCTGCCATTTCATGGCGCCGGTGCGCTTGGCCGGGCAGGCCAAGGCGGCGTTCGAACAACATGGCGTGACGGATTTCGTGGTCGACAGCCAATCCGAGCTCGACAAGCTTCTCGCCGAAACCGGCAATCCCAAGAAGCTGCGCGTCTTTGTGCGGCTGGTGGCGCAGCTGGGCGGCGCGCTCCTGGAAATGTCCAGCAAATATGGCTGCCTGCCCGAAGAAGCCGCCAAGCTCCTGAAGCGGGTGAAGACGGCGGGCGCCCAGCCCTGCCTGACCTTCCATGTGGGCTCGCAATGCCTGTCGCCCTTCTCCTACGCCCAGGCCATCGAGATCGCCCAGCGCACCATCAATCTTTCCGGCGTGCAGATCGCGGCCTTGGATATCGGGGGCGGTTTCCCCGCCGCCTATGCGGGCGAGGAGCCGCCGCCTTCCCACTGGTATTTCGACATGATCAAGGAAGCCCTGTCGAACCTGGGCACGCCGAACCTCAACATCATGTGCGAGCCCGGCCGCGCCCTGGTGGCCCATGGCATCTCGCTGGTGACTCAGGTGGTGATGCGCCGCGGCGACCGGCTTTACTTGAATGACGGCATCTATGGCAGCTTCGACGAACAGCGCTTTGCCGGCTTCGACGAGAATTATCCGGCCTCCGCCATCACCCTGGACGGCAAAGGCAACGCCAAGCTGTTGTCGGGCGAAAAACGGCCGTTCCGCGCCTTCGGCCCCACTTGCGATTCCGCCGACGTGCTGCCGCGTCCCCAGATGCTGCCCGACACCATCGCCAAGAATGATTTCGTGCTGTTCGACGCGATGGGCGCCTATACC
Source organism: Alphaproteobacteria bacterium (assembly GCA_017307355.1). GTDB lineage: Bacteria > Pseudomonadota > Alphaproteobacteria > Micropepsales > Micropepsaceae > Rhizomicrobium. The sequence continues at coordinate 29,628 of JAFKFG010000034.1, read as the reverse complement.
GTGTCGTCCCGCTCGCCGTTCAACGGCTATTACCCGGACAGCTGGGCGATTATCGACGACTAGGCCGCTTAATTCCGGCTCTCGACCACATCGCCGCTGTCGATCGCTCCGCCCGGCAAGGGCGCGCGCGCATCGCCGCGCAGGCGCGTCAGGCCCGTGAAGGCGCTGGGCACGCCTTCCGACGCGAAAGTGGGGCCGTTCATCAGCTGATAATGCAGGTGCGGGAACATCGAGGTTCCGGAATTGCCGACAGCGGCGACCGTCTGGCCGGCCTTCACCACATCGCCCGCCTTCACCGTGACGCTGCCCTGCTTCAAGTGGCCGAGAATGCTGAAGAGCCCCTCACCATGGCGAATGACCACATGGTTGCCCAGCATTAAATTCGGATGATCCCGGAAGGTCGCGGGATCGAATTTGCCGTCATCGGTCTGGCCGTTTTCGATTTCGACCACCGTTCCGGCGGCGGGCGCGCGAACCGGCAAGCCGAAGCTCAGATGGTTTTCGTTGCGCGCCGCATCGCCGATCACCCGGCGGCCCTCGCCATCCACGCGGACCAGATCATAGGAATAGCGCATGGCGTTGCTGGAGAAGCCGAAGCCCGCAATGTCGGGATTGCTGTAATCCCAGCGCCGGTGATGGGCCAGAAGATCGTGACCGTCCCAGACCCAGACCTTGCCGGCGAGCGGCAGCATCAGCGCCAGCGCCGGCGGCGCGCGAAATTCGGCCTTTGCCGCGCCCCTGACCGCGGCGCCTTTGCGGTCGTGCGGCGACAGCTCGACTTCGACCCGCACCGCCTTTGCCGCGATGTCGGCGGGGATGACCGGAAATGGATTGAACACCAGCCGCGCCTCGCCCGGCTTCAGGGGCGCCAATGCCAAGGTCTTCACTGAGGGCGCGACGCCATTGCCGTCCACGCGACGCTCCAGCACCTCGCGGCCCGACGCGTCGGCGATCGTAACGCTGAGGCTCGACACCTCCATCGGCGTATTACCGTCGTTGCGGACCAGGATGTCGAAATTGGCGCTGGTTCCGGCACCGCCCGGCTCCAGATAGGGCCGCTGCGGAAGGATTGTCACCGTCTGGGCCGCCGCCGCGCCGGCAGCCGTCATCAGCAGGCCGGCGATTGCGGCGGCCTTTAAAGGACTCATGGGTTTCCCGATCCTGTTAGGAAGGTGTCGCGTTCAAATCCCGTCAGCGCGGCGGAGGCGGCGGCGCATAATCACTCTCTCCCGCCAGCGACTGGGCGACCTGATGACGGATTCGCGCCTTCAGCTTGGCCGTGGCGCGCTCCAGTTCGTCGGGATCGGGCGACGTGCCGTTGGCCACGGCGCGGTCCACGATGGCGCCGATATCCTCATCCGCCCGCGCATGGCGTTCGGAATGCCGGCTCTGGCGCCTGCCATCGGCATGGATGATGTCTCCGCTTCCGGCGATGGAGGTTTGGATCTGCTTGGGCTCGTTGCGCAAGGTGACGTCACCGGACCCGTCGATCTCGACCTTCAAGGAATCGCGAGGCGCGATCTCGACATTGCCGCTGCCGTGAATGCCCACATTGACGATACCGGCGGCCAGGCGGCCCAGCTTCATGTCGCCGGAGCCTTCGACGGACACGGTCAGGTTATCGGTCGCGCCGGCTGCTTCGAAATCGCCCGAACCTTCCCCGGTCACCTCGACGCGCGACGCATTCTGGGGCGCGATTTCCACATTGCCGCTGCCATCGATCGCCACCCGGGCGCTTTTGGCGGCGAGCTCGCTCAGCCGCACATCGCCCGATCCCTGCAGATCGACATTCAGCGCACCGGCGCTGCCCGTGGCGGTGACATCGCCCGAGCCGGCCACCCGCACCGTCAGGCGTTCGACCTTGGCGTCCGCCTGGATGCTGCCCGAACCTTCGATGGAAAGCTTGGTGTCGGGCTGGGCAAGCCCGGCCAGATGCATGGCGCCGCTGCCGCGCTGCTCGAAAGTGCGGAAGGCGCGGCCCGGCAAGGTGATTTCGAGGCGCGGCGTTTTGCCGAAATGGAAATTGTTGCGGCAATCGATCCCCACCACGCCGTCCCGCACATAGACATGGGACACCATTCCCGGATCGCCTTTGATCACCAGCTGGTCGCCGCTGCCGGCCCGGTAATAGGCATCGGCATGCATGTCCACCGCGACCCGGTCTCCATCGCCGTCCCAAGGCAGGGTGCGGCTGGTTTCGGGTCCGCCGATCTCGCAGCTCGGCTGGCCGAAGCTGCCGAAATCCATGATGGCGTTGCCGACCGCTTGGCCGCCCAGCGCAAAGGCGCCTCCCAACGAGATGGCGGAAACGGCGAAACCGGTGACTGCAATCGCTGCGAGCTTGCTGCGCATCAGAGATTCTCCTGGTCCAGTTCGTGGGCAATCCGGGCACGGATGCGGGCCTTCAGCCGATCCTTGGCGCGGTCCATTTCGTCGCGGTCCGTGTCGTTGTCGGCGTTGCGGTCATTTTCCAGCGCTTCCAGAACGGCGGCGCGGATCGCCGCATCGTCGGCGCGGGCATGCCGTTCATGGCTGCGGCCGCCTTGCCGCGTGCCGTCCGGATGCACGATCGTGCCGCTGCCGCGGATCGAGGTTTCGATCTTCTTGGGCTCGCTGCGCAAATAGATGGTGCCGGAGCCCGACAGATCCACATTCAGGGATTCCTGCGGCGCCACTTCGGCTTTTCCGCTGCCCTTGATATCGACATCGACATTCTTGGCGGCCAGGTCGCCCAGCCTCAGATCGCCGGAGCCTTTGACATCCACCGTCAGATTGTCGGTCTTGCCGTCGGCCTGAAGATCGCCCGAGCCGGCGATCGACACTTTCACCGCCGGCTGCGACAGGCCGCTTAGCTGCACATCGCCGGTTCCCAGAAGCGCGAAGCTCTTGAAGGTGCGGCGCCCCGGCAGGGTCACTTCGACCCGTTCATGCTTGCCGAGATGGAAATTGCCGTTGCAGTCCAGCGACACCAATCCGTCCTTGACGCGGACATGGGCGATGAAATTGGGATCGCCCGCCACGATCAGCTGATCGCCGCTTCCGGCCTGGTAATGCACATTGGCGGGAAGCGCGATGGCGGCGCGGTCGCCATTGCCGTCCCAGTTGAGGCTGCGGCTGGTGGCGGTCGCCATGGGCTGCGCCATGGCATCGCAACGGGGCAGATCGGCGAGATTCATCAGATCGGCGCCGAACACCGCATCGCCGATGGCATGGCCGCCCACGGCGAAGGCTCCACCCAGGCAGACCGCGGAGACGGCAAGTCCGGACACGGCGATGATTGCGAGCTTGGTGCGCATATCAGTCTCTCCCTGTTTGAGCGGAATTGGTTTGAGCGGAATCGATCAGGCGGAAATGCAGCCGGGCATATTGCACGAGGCCGCGAATGAAGATGTCCAGCAGAAGCCAGGTGAGCGCGCCCAACCCGATGCCGCCGGCGATCAGGCCGAAGCCCGCCAGCGCCAGCGCCGCGCCGCTGCCCAGGACGCCGCTGGTCCCGAACATGATCCAGCCGGGGAACAGGGCGAACAGCCAGACCGCGCCGCCGCCGAACAGCAAGGCGATGGCGGTGACCAGCATGCTGAGAAGAATGGCGCCGACCACGCAGACAAAGGGGATCAGGAAAATCAGATCCAAGGTCGCCAGGCCCAGAAGCGCGATCACCGCGCCGACCATGCTGCCGGGGCTGCGTTCGGTCTCCCAGCGCTTGAATCCGGCTTCGGCCCGCAATTCCTTCGCCAGCCGCGCCGGATCGCCCAGGGCGCTGGCGATGGCGGATTCGCTGCGCCCGGCGGCGGCGCCGTCGCTGAAATGGGCTTCGTAATCGGCGAGCGTCTCGTCGATCTCGCTTTGCGGCATGCCGGACAGGCCCATGCGCAATTCGGAGAGGAACATGGCGCGGTTCATGACACGTCTCCCAGGATCTTGGCGACGGCTGCTTCGAACGCATCCCAATCGGCGCGCTGCGCCTTGAGAGCGGCGGCGCCCGCCTTTGTGAGTTTATAATATTTGCGCGGCGGCCCGCTGGCGGATTCCTGCAGATAGGTCGAGACCAGATCGTCATTCTGCATCCGCCGCATCAGCGGATAGATCGTGCCTTCGCCCATGCCCACGGCATCGGCCATCTGGGACGCGATCTCATAGGCGTAATTGTCCCCCTTGGAGAGCAGTGCCAGCACGCACATCTCCAAAACGCCTTTTTTCAACTGAACTTGCAGGGACTCGGACATGGGACTCTTATACCGCATGGTACCATGTAGCGCAAGGTAGTAAAATTTAGCGATATTGCTGGGTTTTTCGCCAGGCCAGTGGGATTCTGGGGTTCGAAAAGCCCGTCGCTGGAGAAGATCAGCTCTCGGCGTGGACTTCGTGGCGTTCGCGGGTCTTCAAGAATTTCACGCCCGGGAACTTCTCCGCCACATAGCCCATTTCCCAGGCGCTTTTGGCCAGGAACACGGGCGCGCCGTCGCGGTCCGCCGCCATGCCGCCGCGATTGGCGGCGGCGAATTTCTCCAGCTCGGCATCGGTTCCCGAAAGCCAGCGCGCCGCATCGTACGGCGCCATCTCCAGATCCGCGTCCAAACCATATTCGGCCACCAGCCGCGACTTCAGCACGTCCAGCTGCAGCATGCCGACCACGCCCACGATCCATTGCGAACCGATCTGCGGCTTGAACAATTGCGTCACGCCTTCTTCGGCCAGGCTTTCCAGCGCGCGGGCCAGATGCTTTTGCTTCATCGGATCGGCGAGCCGCACGCGGCGCAGGATTTCCGGCGCGAAATTGGGAATGCCGGTGAAGACCACTCCGCCGCCTTCGGACAAAGTATCGCCCACCCGCAGCACGCCGTGATTGGGAATGCCGATAATGTCGCCGGGCCAGGCTTCGTCCACGGTTTCGCGTTCGGAGGCGAAGAACAGAATCGGGTTGTGCACGCCGATGGATTTTCCGGTGCCCGACTGTTTCAGCTTCATGTTGCGGCGGAAGCGCCCGGACGCCAGGCGCAGGAACGCCACGCGGTCGCGGTGATTGGGGTCCATATTGGCCTGGACCTTGAACACAAAGCCGGTGACGTCCTCGTCGGCGGGATGAACCGCGCGGCCGATGGCGCTCTGGTCGCGGGGCGAAGGCGCGTATTCCGCCAGCGCCCCCAGCAATTCGGAAACGCCGAAATTCTTCAGCGCCGAGCCGAAATAGACCGGCGACAAATGCCCTTCGCGATAAGTGGCAAGGTCGAACGCGGGCAAGCCGTCACGGGCCAGGCTCACATCCTCGTCCAGCTTGTTCTTCAATTCCGGATCGAGCGTGGCCGCCAGCGCGTTAAAGCCGATCCGCTCGCCGCCGCCAAAGGGCACGAACTCGTCGGTCTTCAAATCCAGCACACCCTTGAAATTCAGCCCCATCCCCACCGGCCAGACCATCGGCGCGGTTTCGATCTGCAGCTGGTCGGACAGCTCGTCCAACAGCTCGAACGGATCGCGGGCTTCCCGGTCCATCTTGTTGACGAAGGTCATGATGGGAATGTCGCGCAAGCGGCAGACTTCGAACAGCTTGCGGGTCTGCGCTTCGATGCCCTTGGCCGCGTCGATCACCATCACCGCGCTGTCGGCGGCGGTCAGCGTCCGGTACGTGTCTTCAGAGAAGTCCTCATGGCCCGGCGTGTCCAGAAGATTGAAGACGGCGTTCTTATATTCGAAGGTCATCACCGCGCTGGTGACGGAGATGCCGCGCTCCTGTTCGATCTTCATCCAGTCGGACTTGGCGCGCCGGGCCTCGCCCCGCGCCTTCACCCGGCCTGCGGCATGGATGGCGCCGCCCAGGAGCAGAAGATGCTCGGTGAGCGTGGTCTTGCCCGCGTCGGGATGGGAGATGATCGCGAATGTACGGCGCCGTGCGGCTTCGCTGGCAGGGGTCTGGCTCATGGTGCGCGGGGCCTAGCAAAAGCGGGCCGCCACGGCAACCCGGCCTCAGGAAACCGCCGGCGCCGCGGCCAGGACCCGGCGGGCGCGCAGATACATTTCCAGCCCGCGCACGCCGAACAGAAAAGCGCTGAAAACGATCAACTCGTCGGTGATCAAGACCGCGTCCAGATGCCAGGCCGCGCCTTGAAATTTCAAGAGCGCACCCAGCCCGATGCGCGCCGCCAGCAAGAGCACGATCACCAGCAGGGCGGCTTGCGACCCGCGCGTCATCAAAGTGCCCTTGTCCGGATCGACATGGATCGCCATCAACCTGCCCCACTGCCAGCCCGCCGCCGCGCCGGCGACCGCCGCGACCACGAACCAGGGCAGATCGGCCAAGGGCGGCGGCGCGCCCGCCAGCACGCCGATGCCGGCCAGAAGAATGATGGCGGGCCGGATCCAGAGCCGGTTCAACTTCAAAGGCTGGGGCCGCATCAGCTTGCGCAGCCGGAAATACAGCACCGGCAAAATGATCAGGACGGGAATGACATAACGGAGCGCGTCGGCGTGCGGCATGCGGACCCTGACATTGGCGGTCCTCGGGAGCTTACACGATCGGCTCGTCGACAAAAGCGCGGCCCTGGCGATCCTCGATCTCCACGATCCACAGGTCGGGATCGAATTTGATCTGCTTGTCCAGCCAGCTTCGTGCTTTGGGTTCCTCACCCCAATCGCCCAGCGGCCGCGCCCAGACCAGATTGCCCTTGCCGTCGCGCGCTTGATTAAGAAGCAGACAGGTTCCGTCCAGCCGCGACACGGCAAGAACCACCGCGCCCGCCTCCTCGGCCCCCTTGCGGACGATGAATGCGGACGCGCCCGCCACATCGGCGCGGCGCATCAGCGCGCGCACGAAAATGCCGGCCTTCAATCTGGGAACGAAACTCATGACGCATTTGTATCAGGCCGCGCCGCGAAACGGCAGGATCTTCGCATCGGGCTTGCGCTGGGTGCCGTCCGCATTGATCGCCGCGAAAGGCAGGCGCACCCGCACTACCGTGCCCACGCCCAGCGCCGATTCCATCAAGGCTTCGCCGCCATGCATCGCCGCCAGCGACTTGACCAGCGCCAGGCCCAGGCCCGTGCCTTCCTTGCCGTGCATCGCCCCGCTCTGCGCCTGCTCGAAGGGCTTACCCAGTTTTTCCAGGTCGGATTTGGAGATGCCGGTGCCGGTGTCGCGCACCACGATCTCGATGCCTTTTTCGATCAGCCCCGCACTCAATATCACCTGGCCGCCGCGCGGGGTGAATTTGACGCCGTTGCTGAGAAGATTGACCAGGATCTGCTTCACCGCCCGCTTGTCGGCGAAAATGCGCCGGACGCCTGGGGCGATCTCGCTCTTCAGGGCCACACCGCCCCGCTCCGCCGCCAGATGGACGAAGCGCAGCGACGCCGACGTCACGTCTTCCAGCTCGAAAATCTCTTCATAGAGTTCGAACTTGCCCGCTTCGATCTTGGACATGTCCAGCACGCCGTTGATCAGCTCCAACAGATGCCCGCCGGAATCGTGGATCATCCGGGCATATTCCTGATAGCGCGCATTGCCGATGGGGCCGAAAATCTCCCGCTCCATCAATTCGGAGAAGCCGATGATGGCGTTGAGCGGGGTGCGCAGCTCGTGACTCATATTGGCCAGGAAGGCCGACTTGGCTCGCGAAGCGCTCATCGCTTCGTCCCGGGCTTCGATCAGCGCCCGCTCCTGCGCCTTGCGTTCGGAAATATCGCGGGTCACCGCCACGATCTCGGCCGGCGCGCCTTTGGCCCTGGGACCGGCGGGGCGGCAGCGCATTTCCGTCCAGACATAGCCTTTGGTGTCGTGGCGCAGCCGGACTTCGGCGGCGCCCTCGCGGCCGAAATAGGCCGATTCCAGAAACGCCGCCTGCACCGCGCCCAGATCGTCGGGATGGGCCAGCGCGGCGGGCGCCAAACCATCGAGTTCGGCGGGATCCCGGCCCAGCAGCATGGCCGAAGCCGGGCTGGCGAAACGAATGCGTCCATCCGGCCCATGGCGGGTGATCAGGTCCACCGCATTTTCCGCCAGCAGCTGATACATCGCAGCGCCTTCGGCGGCGGCATCGTCGGCGGCGCGCTTCTGGCCGCGGGCGGCGGCGGCGATCAATCCCGCCTGCACCAATGCCGCCAGGATCGCCGCGCCCGTAACGAAGCCGTCGGACAAGGACAAGCGCGAAGGGGGAAGCGCGCCGGACATCTGGATCGCCGCGATCGCGCCCAGCACCAGGGCGGCGACGATCCCTGCCCCGATCACCGAGCGGCGGCCGCCGGCCAAGGCCGCTTCCGCCGGCACCAGCACCAGCCACACGATCAGGGGCGATTGCAGGCCGCCCGTCAGCCCCGCCAGATATCCGATCAGGATCGCGAACAGCGCCAACCCGGCCTGTTCGAGAAGCGCCAGCGGCAATGGCGTCATCGCCGCCAGCATCAAAAGAAGCGGCGCCACCAGTCCCGCCAGCGCGATGCTTTCCGCCATGTCGGGGCGGCCCACCGTCAGGACAAAGCCCAGGCCCAGAATTGCGCCCACCAAGGCCTTGCCGCCCTGGACCAGGGCGAAAAGCCGGCGCGGGTTCGGGGATTTCCAGACTCGGATCACGCTTTACGACCCGTTCACCATATTTACCGGCCGATCATGGCGGCCAAGGTTTAACGAAAGCTAAAGAGAGAGCTGAGTCGTTGGCAATTCGGAAAGCTTCTGGCGCAACATGGTTAATCGATTTTAGCAATGCTGCCGCGATTCGGCGTCTGCTGTCGCCCACGCTTCGGATGGGCACCGCCTAACCATTCCGCAACCGGGCGTGTTCCACAGTGCGGAACTTGGGGGGCTTTGCGTGCAGGGCGTGACGGCGGTGGAGTGGGTTGAATCGGTCGAAGAACAAGGCCCCGAGGTCTTGCTCGAAACCCTGCATTGCCTGCGCGTCGCCATCACCATCTTCGATGCCGAAGCACGGCTGATTTTCGCCAACGCGCATCTCAACCACATTTTCCGCAAGCTGCCGCCGGCCAAAAGCCTGGTGGGGAAATTCTACGAAGAGCTGGTGGCGCTGGAACTGCCGGAGATCGCGCCTGCCGCCTTGTCGGCCGGACGCGATGCCTTCATCGCCGCGCGCCTCGCCCAACTCGGCCCCCGGGCCTGGGAGCCCCGCGACATTCCCTTGGCCGATGGACGCATCATCGAAATCAAGGCCCGCCGCGCGCCCAACGGCAACGCCATCCTGTTATGGGCGGACGTGACCGCCGCCCGGCACCAGGTCACGCGCCTGGGCGAAGCAATCACGCTCTCCGCCGATGCCTTCGCCTTTTTCGACGCCCAGGACCGCTTCCTCACCGGCAATCCGCAATATGCGCAGATGGCCGGCCTGTCGCTGGCGGAATTGAGCGGACGCTCCTTCGAGACAATCATCACCGACGCCGCCCATAGCGGCCGCATCGCCCTGGACGTGACGCCGGAGGAATGGATCCAGCGCCGGTTGCGCAGCCATCATGCCTCCTCGTCCGCCGACACGTTGCAGACCACCCGCGGCGCCGCCTATCTGGTGCGCGACCATGCCACCCCCGATGGTGGACGCGCCGTGGTCTTCACCGACATCACCGAAAAGACCCGGGCGGAAAATGCGCTGGTGCAGGCGCAATCGGCGCTGGAGACCAGCCGCAACGAAGCCCGGCGCCAGACCAATTATCTCGCCGACCTGGCCAAGCAGCTGGATTCGGTGACCCAGCAGGCGGACAACGCCAAGACCATGCTGCTGCGGACCATGAGTCACGAGCTCAAGACGCCGCTGAACGCGATTCTGGGTTTTTCGGACCTGATCGGCGCCTTGTCGGACAGCCTCACCCCGGCGCAGGTCCGCGAATATGCGGGATTGATCCATCAGGGCGGGCGCAACCTGCTCAAGATGGTCAACCAGATCATGGACCTGACCAAGATTTCGGCGGGCCGCTACGATTTGCGCAAAGTCCCGGTCGATGCGGGCAGCGCGCTATGGCAGGCGCGCGAAAGCTTCACCGCCCGCGCCCAAGGCAAATCCATCACCATCAAGGCCGACGACTGCCCGCCGGGCCTGATGGTGGAAGCCGACGAGAATGTGCTGGGCAGCATGATCGGCGCCCTGATCGACAATGCCGTGAGCTTCACCCAGGACGGCGGCGTGATCGCGCTTTCGGCCCGCCGGCAGGGAGACAGGATTGCTCTCGCCGTGACCGACAATGGGCCGGGCGTGGCGCAAGCGGACCTGAAACGGATTCTGGAGCCGTTCGAACATGCCGGCCGCGCCCAGGATCATGCCAGCGGCGCGGGCCTGGGCCTGACGTTGGTCAGCGCCTTCGCCGAACTCCACTCCGGCATTCTGGAACTGGAAAGCGAGTCCGGAAAAGGGTTTCGGGCGACTTTGCTAATGCCCGCGATCTGAACTCGCTAGAAATTCAAATCCGAATTGTCATGGCCCGGGAATCCGGGCCATCCAGGTGACTTGAACAGATCTGCGGAGTTGGAATGTGGTTCAACTGGATGGCCCACACTCCGGTGGGCCATGACAAATGAATGGATTCAGGCTTCCTTCTCATCAGAGAGAGCGCTGAGTTGGATTTCGATCTCGGCGGCTTTTCGCAACAAATCGCCGCCAGCCATACCCCAGCTATCCAAAGTGCGAATCAAACTCGGTTTTGGGAGCTCCCCGCTCACCAAATTATTCTCGAGGTCAATAAACATCATTATGGCATCGGCTCGATTAGCAGGCTCCCATCCAGCCACAGCGCCACTCTGCGACAATGGCTCCTTCAAGCGAGTGATATACCGCCTCACTTCATTTACTAGGACAGCTCTGTCCATCAGTAGCGAACTCTGCGCCCAAAGTTAAATGCGGTCGGTATTGGAATTAGAGAAGCCAAAATTAGTCTTTAGACCAACTCGGTTCCAGCAACGGCTCGCCGAAGTAAAAGCCCTGGAAATAATCCACGCCGAAGCCTTCCAGCAAAGCGGCGTCTTCTTCCGAACCCACCCATTCGGCCACCACGCGCATGCCGAGATTCTTGGCCAGCTCCGTCAGGGTGCGCACGAACACCTGGTTCTGCGGATTGAGGGACAGGTCCTTGATGTAGGAGCCGTCGATCTTGACCACATCGACATGCATGATCTGCAGATTGCGGAACGAGGTATAGCCCGCGCCGAAATCGTCGATCGCCACTTTCACGCCCAGCTCGCGCAGCTGCGAGACGAAGCGGGCATTCTCTTCGAACTGATGCAGCGACGCGGTTTCGGTGAGTTCCACCACCAGCCGCTCGGCGACATCGCGATTGTCGCGGACATGCTCCACAAAGCGCTGCAGCCAGACAGGATCCTGGGCCGCGGTGCCCGAAACATTCACCCCCAGGCTGAGTTCGCCATGGTGCGCCATCTGCGCCACCGCCGTTTCCAGCGCGAAGCGGTCCACCAGATGCACGATGCCCATCTGCTCGGCGGCGGGCACGAAATGCCCCGCCGAGATTTCCTGCCCGTCGGGCCTCAGCATCCGCAGCAGGCATTCGTAATGAACAGGCTTGCGGCTTCCGGCGCTGACGATGGGCTGATAGGCCAGCCGCAGGCGATTGTCCTTCAGCGCCTGCGTCACCTCGTCGGCGATGCTCATCTGGCGCAGGCGCGCGGTGTCGCGCTGGGGCGATTCCGCATAGACGGCGAAGCCGTCGCGGCCATTGGCGCGGGCCCGTTCCAGCGCCTGTTCGGCGCGCAGCATCGCTTCCTGGCTGGTGGCGGCGGCGAGCGGCAGCCATACCGCGCCCACTGACGTTGTGGCGGAGACCTTGCCCGAGCGCGTGTCGATGGCGTGATCGCGCACCGCCCGCTTCAGACGCGCGGCGACCACGGCGATTTCATTTTCACGGCAATTCTTCAGGATGACGCCGAATTTGTTGCCGGCGGTGCGCCCGATAATGTCGCTGGCGCGCAAGGATTTGGCCAGCCGCTCGCCCACGCCCACGATCACTTCCTCGCCCGCGTCGAAACCATAGCCGTCATTGATCATCGCCAGCCGGTCGATCGAGGCGACCAGGAAGGCGCAATGGCGGCTCTCTTCCTTGGCGCGGGAAATGGCGAGCTGAAGCTCGGTGCGCAGCGCGTTGCGGTTGAGATGGCCGGTGAGTTCGTCGCGCGTGGCCAGATAGGTCAGCCGCTGCATCTCGCGCTGCTTTTCCGTGCTTTCGCGCAAAAGCCCGATCACCCGCTCGGTGCGCCCTTCGCTGTCGGGCACCCTTGTGCCGGCGAAGGTGAGGCCCACCGCGCCCAAGGCCGACGCCACTTCCAGATTGAGTTCGAATTGCGAGGAATAGGGAGACTTGTCGTCCAGCAGCATCGCCAGCGCATCGCGGCCCGTGCGCGTCACCGCGTCGAGGAAGGCTTGCGGATGACCATTGCTGAGCGGGAACGGCAGAATGTCGGTGGCGCCATCCCAATGGATGCGCTCTTCGGCGACCTGCCAATCGAGTACCACCACGCGCGCCGCCTGCGACGCCAGCCGCAAGCGCGCATTGTCGTGCGTCGCACCGATCGCAGCGCGAACTTCGGTCCCTTTCTGAAGCGACTGTTGAAGCAACACCACCGTCCCGGCCGGATTTTCCGGCCCATTCTTGGGTCGCAAGTATCAGTCAGGGGGCTTAAAAAAGGGGTAACCCTTGGCCGGTTCCAAGTCGGCCCAAGCCTTGCGTTGCCATACCGGCATGAGGCCCATCGGCGATCCTTATCCACTCGTCCGCAGCGCCGCCCAGATCGCGGCGGCGAGAGCCCGCGCCTCGAGAAAAGCAAACCCTGCCAATGGCTTGCATGCCCCGCTGGGGGACAATGCCGAGCCGGGAACCCGGTCCGGCAAGGACCGGCGCAAAAACGCCGCGTGTCAGCCGGGGACGCCCGCGCCTGTGCCGTTCCGGTACAGCCTGGACGCGCCGCGCCTCGACGCCGCTTTTGTCGCACAATTGCTGGGACAGATGATGCCCGATCCCGCGCCCGGCGAGACGCGCCTCTTGGCCGCCTATGAAGACGCGCCGTCGCCCGCGCAAATCTTCGACACCGAACTCTGACATCCGGAAAATTCAAATAAAAAAGCCGCGCGGATTTCTCCACGCGGCTTCTTCATTTCACGCCGTTTAAGCGGCGACGAGATTGCGCAAGACGTACGGCAGGATTCCACCGTTCTTGAAATACGCCACTTCGTCCGCCGTCAGGATCATCAGCACCAGCGGCAACTTTTCGGTCGAGCCGTCGGGGCGATGGATGGTCGCTTCCACCTTCATGCGCGGCTTGATGTCACCGGCGAGGCCCGGAATGTCGATCACCTCGCGGCCGGTGAAGCCGTAATCCTTGCGCGTCTTGCCCGCCTCGAAGCAGAAGGGCGCCACGCCCATGCCGATCAGGTTGGAGCGATGGATGCGCTCGAAGCTTTCGGTGATGACGGCGCGCACGCCCAGGAGCTTGGGACCTTTCGCCGCCCAGTCGCGCGACGAGCCGGTGCCATATTCCTTGCCGCCCACCACGACCGTGTCGCGGCCGTCCTTCTTATAGGCCTGGGCCGCGTCGAAGATCGACATCTGCTGGCCTTCGCCATTGACGTCCTGATAATAGACCGTGTTGCCGCCTTCCTTGCCGCCCATCATTTCGTTGCGGATGCGGATATTGGCGAAGGTGCCGCGCTCCATCACTTCGTGATTGCCGCGGCGCGAGCCGTAGGAATTGAAATCCTTCTGCGCGACCTGGCGTTCCTGCAGATAGATGCCGGCCGGCGCGGTGGCCTTGATATTGCCGGCGGGCGAGATGTGGTCGGTGGTGATGCTGTCCCCGAACAGGGCCAGGACGCGGGCTCCCGTGACGTCCTTCACCGGCGCGGGCTCGAGCTTCATGCCGTCGAAGTAAGGCGGGTTCTGCACATAGGTCGAACCCATGTCCCACTGATAGGTCTGGCCCTTGACCAGCTTGACCTTCTTCCAATTGGCGTCGCCCTTGAAGACGTCGCCATAGCGCTTCTTGAAGCTGGAGGCTTTCACCGCCTTGCGGATGGTGGCGGCGATTTCCTTTGGGGACGGCCAGATGTCCTTGAGATAGACCGGCTCGTTCTTCTTGTCATAGCCCACCGGCTCCTTGGTGAGGTCCAGATTGACCGAACCGGCGAGCGCATAGGCCACCACCAGCATGGGCGAGGCCAGGTAGTTGGCGCGCACCAGAGGATGCACCCGGCCTTCGAAATTGCGATTGCCGGAGATCACCGCGGCGGAAACCAGATCGGCTTCACCGATCGCCTTGGTGACATTGTCCGGCAGGGGGCCGGAATTGCCGATGCAGGTGGTGCAGCCGTAACCGGCAAGCGTAAAGCCCAGCTTGTCCAGCGCCTTGTCCAGGCCCGCTTTCTTCAGATAGTCCGTGACCACCTGCGATCCCGGCGCCAGCGACGTCTTCACCCAGGGGCGCACCTTCAGGCCGCGCGCGACCGCCTTCTGCGCCACCAGGCCGGCGCCGATCATCACATTGGGGTTGGAGGTGTTGGTGCAGGAGGTGATCGCCGCGATCACCACATCGCCATGGCCGATGGAGGCTTCGGTGCCGTCCAGCTTGGCCCGCTTGTTGGCGCTGTCTTCCTTTTTGAAGGTGCTGATCAGGTTTTCCGCGAAATTGGCCGCGATACCCGACAGCGGCACGCGGTCCTGCGGCCGCATCGGACCCGCCATCGACGGCTCGACCGTGTTCATGTCCAAGGACAGCGTGTCGGTGAAGACCGGATCGGCGCTCTTCTTGGTGCGATAGAGACCTTGCGCCTTGGCATATTTCTCCACCAACGCGACGCGCGGCGCCTTGCGCGCGGTATTCTTGAGGAAGCGCACGGTCTCGCCGTCCACCGGGAAGAAGCCGCAGGTGGCGCCATATTCCGGCGCCATGTTGGCGAGCGTGGCGCGGTCTTCCAGCGACAGTTCGTCCAGGCCGGGGCCGTAATATTCCACGAACTTGCCCACCACGCCCTTCTTGCGCAGCATCTGGGTGACCGTGAGAACCAGGTCGGTGGCGGTGACGCCTTCGCGCAGCTTGCCGGTGAGCCTGAAGCCCACGATTTCCGGAATGAGCATGGAGATGGGCTGGCCCAGCATCGCCGCTTCCGCTTCGATGCCGCCCACGCCCCAGCCCAGCACCGCCAGGCCGTTGATCATGGTGGTGTGGCTGTCGGTGCCCACCACCGTGTCGGGGAAGGCCACATCAACGGCCTTTTTGCCGTCTTTCTGCTTACGCACCCACACGGTTTCGGCGAGATATTCCAGATTGACCTGATGGCAGATGCCGGTGCCCGGCGGCACCACGCGGAAATTCGCGAAAGCCTGCTGGCCCCAGCGCAGGAACTGATAGCGCTCGGCGTTGCGCTGATATTCGATCTCGACATTCTTCTTGAAGGAATCCTTGTGGCCGAAACTGTCGATCATCACGCTGTGGTCGATGACCAGGTCGACTTCCGCCAGGGGATTGATCTTATCCGGATTGCCGCCCAGCTTCTTCATGGCGTCGCGCATCGCCGCCAGGTCGACCACGGCGGGCACGCCGGTGAGATCCTGCATCAGCACGCGGGCGGGGCGGAACGCGATTTCGCGGTCCGAGGTCTTGGTCTTCAGCCAGCCGATGACGGCCTTGATGTCGTCCTTGGTGACGGTGTGGCCGTCTTCATGGCGCAGCAGATTCTCGAGCAGCACTTTCATCGAGAAGGGCAGTTTCGAAACGCCCTTGAGGCCGTTCTTTTCCGCCTGCGGCAGGCTGAAATAGGTGTAGCTCTTGCTCCCCACTTTCAGGGTGCGGCGGCATTTGAAACTGTCGGGATGGTCTGTCACGGGAGAGCGCCTTTTCGTTTGCTTCGGCTGCGCCGGATTTAGTCAAAATCCTTACCAAAAGATAGCGCTTTTGCCGGGATTATGGGGGCCCGGAGGCTTAAAATCGCCCTATTCGCCAGCCAGCATGTGGACAAGGGATGCATGTGTCGTGCATGCGGGGACGCTGAAGAACTGAAGAGATGAGCGCGCGCGCAATTTCGATTCTGCTTGGCCTGGCGCTTTTGGGCGCCGGCGGCGCGGTGGCGCAGGAGCCCACGGACCCCATGGCCGCGCGGCTGTCGGCCGACCGGGTCGGCGGCGTCGCCGCGGGCGATTACAGCGCCGCGGACGACATCAACTTCACCCTCCTGCCTTATGGCGACAAATATCTGCTGCGCTTCGACGACAGTCCGGAGAATTTCGTGCTTTACGGCGACCGGGTGGCGCTGGGCGGACGCGAGCTCAAATATGACACCGGCGCGCTGGCCCTGAAAGTCTCGGTCTGGGGCGGGGTCACGCTTTATACCCAGCAGGCGCCCAGCGGCATCCCCGCGACCCGCAACGGCGACGCCACCGCCCCGCCCAAGCTCCAAGTCACCGCCGCCAGCCTGACGGCGGCGCTGGCGGATGAAGCCAGCCATATCGCGTATGTTCAGCAGCTGAAACTGCGCTTTTCCGCCGACGAGTCGATCCTGAAGAATAACGACGATGTCCGGGCCAATGCCTTCGACGCCCTGGTCAACAGCGCGATGGGGATCGAGCATGTCGTCGCCACGCCGGCAGGGCGCAGCGCCTTTGTCCGCCGCTTCGATTCCGTGCGCATCGTGGAAGGCGACAAGCCCACCATCGCCATCTCCGGCCGCACCTTGCTGGTCAGCTTCGTCCCCTCCGCCGGCGCCGCCGGACGCGCCTCGTCCCGCGCCATCGCGGTTGCTTTGGGTAAAATGCTGGCATTGCCGGAATCAGGTTGACCCCCTCCCCCTTCGCACGCTCAAGAGCGCGCTACGGGTACTCCCCCTCCATGCGCTTCGCGCAGAGGGGGAGACGGGTCATGACCAAGCTTCAAGATCATTCAATCCCAGCACCGCGCTTAAGCAAGACCATCATACCGGCAGCGATAGAGCGCGCGTCACATAATGCATCGTGCTTCTGGCCTTCGAACGGCACGCCCAGTTTCGGTCCGATGTCGCAGGAATGAAGGCCCTTGGGATCGACGCCCCGTTCGAAGAACCATTGCCGCAGCTCCAGAAAGTCCGGCATCGGGGGCAGGCCCTTCAGCCCATAGAGGCGGATATTCTCCTCCAGCACCCATTCGTCATGGCCGAAAGCGGCGATGGCGCCGCCCTGAGCGAAATCCAGGAAGCGGCGATAGGCTTCCTCGAAATCGACGCCGCCGGCTGCCAGCCGCCCGTTCGTGATCCCGGTGAGACTTTCGAAATAGTCCGACAGCACGGCATTGACGCGCGGCCGCACCAGGCAGTCGAAACTGTCTTCCATCCGAAGGCTTTGCAGGTTCAGCCGGACCGCGCCGATCTGCACCACTTCCTTGAACTCGCCCGGGCCCAGCCATTGGCGCGCCAGGGAGCCTTCCCAAGCGGTGAATTCCAGATCGAAGATCGTCAGGTGGGGCGCTGTCATGGAATCGATGGAACGAATCATGTAATCTTGTTGTTAAGGTCTTGTTAACCGGGTCGGCCGAGCCTGAGACAGGCTTTTCAACGCTTGCGGGGAAGCGTGGCACTCACCAAAGACGACAACATCCTCCATCCTTCCGCCAAGCCTTTGCCGGTGCTGCCGCAGGCTGCGCTGGACCGTCTGGCGCGCCTTCATGCCGAAAGCAGCGAAGCCAGCCATCTGGCCAGGCTGCTGCGCAATTCCATCCATGCCGCATCGTTTTTCATGCTGATGGGATCGTGCGTGCTGTTGCTGGGCGGCGGCACCATGGGGCGCAATTTCCTTTGGGCCGTGTCCATCCTGGCCGGGGTGGTGGGCCTGATCCATTCTTATATACGCACCAACGCCTCCGCTTTCGACCGCGCGCCTTTCTCGGTCGCCGCGCGCAATCTGCGCGCCACCTTCCTTTATATGGGCCTGGCCTGGGGGATGGGCGCCTTCCTGGTTCTTCCTTCCGAACTTCCCGCCTTCGAAGCCATCCTGTTCGCGGGCGTGCCCGCCTTGGCTCTGGCCTTGCTGCTGAACGACGCCAAGGCCCTTGCGGCCTTCCAGGTCCCCACGGGTCTTCTGACTATCGGTGCCGCTTTCCTCCTCGCCTGGCCGGACTCCGCTCTGGACGCGCTGGCGATCCTGGGGTTGCATGGGGGGCTTTTCGCCGCCATCGCCTGGCATCGCCGCATCCCTCTTCCGGCAGGTCTTGCGTTGCGCTGAATTCATGCGGCGGAAACTGTCGCGGAAGCATAATCGGGACGGATTAATCTTTTCCAAGATGCGAGAGCGCCCATGACCGCCAGCGAGCAGAATTTTTCCGAAGACGAAACGGCACGGATTCTGCTCGATAAGGCGCGCGCGCTTCTGACGAATGAGGACGAGCGGCAGTTCTTCGACCGCCTGTTCGCGGGCGCCTCCGGCGACGATATCGACCGCAGCACGCCGGAAGGCCTGGCCGCGCTGGCCCGCATGGCGTGGGGCGAAGCGCTTCAGCACAAGGCCGGCGACATTCAGGTCGCGCTGCTCGAAGACGGCAATGCGCGCGATCCGGAAGGCATCGTGGTGGCGGTCAATGACGACCGGCCGTTCCTGTTCGACACCGCGCTGGCCGCCGCGCTTTCGGCGGGCGCGCGCATCCGCATGGCGTTCCATCCGATGCTGGAAATCGCGGGCAAGCCCACCAGCGTGATCGTGCTGGTCACCGATGCGGTTCCCCAGGGGGCGCCGCTGGCGGCGCTCAAGGACGCGTTGAACGCCAGCTTCGCGCAAGGCCGGGACGCGGTGCGCGACTGGAAAGCGATGTTGGCGCGGCTCAAGCAAGCGCGCGACGGCCTTGCCGCGCATCCGCCCAAAGGCGCGGACATCACCGAGGATTTGGCCTTCCTGGATTGGCTGGGCGACAATCATTTCACCTTTCTGGGCGCGCGCGATTATGCGCTGAACGCCGACGGCGCCCATGGCCGCATCGATCCGGTCGCCGGCAGCGGCCTGGGCGCCCTGTCCAGCGAAGACGCGCGCGTGATCCGGCAAAGCGCCGAACGGCCCGCCTTGACCGGCGATGTGCGCGCCTATCTCGACCAGCCCGACGCCTTGATCGTGACCAAATCCAATGCCCGCAGCCTGGTCCATCGCCGGGGCCATATGGATTATGTCGGCGTGAAGACGTTCGATGCGGATGGCCGTTTCAACGGCGAACATCGCTTCGTCGGCCTTTTCACCTCCAACGCCTACAACCTGTCGTCCCGCGAAATTCCGCTGTTGCGCAGAAAATGCGCCGCCGTGATGCGCCGCGCCGGTTTCGCGCCCGCCAGCCATGACGGCAAGGCGCTGGCCCATATCCTGGACACGTTCCCCCGCGACGAGTTGTTTCAGATTTCCGAAGACGAATTGTTCGAAACCGCGATGGGCATCCTGCGCCTGGGCGGACGCCCCAAGGTCAAGCTCTTCCTGCGCTTCGACCGCTTCGACCGCTTCGTCTCCGCGCTGTTGTTCGCGCCGCGCGACCATATCAACGCGCCCCTGCGCGAGAAGATTCACGCCATCCTCGCCCAGGCGCTGAACGGGCGCATGTCGGCGTCCAATCCGGCCTTCGACGAAAGCGCGCTGGCGCGCATCCATTACATCATCGGGCGCAATCCGGGCGCGCGCCCCCAGGTCGATGTCCGCAGCCTGGAGCGGCAGATCGCCGACACCATCCGCACCTGGGACGACGCCCTGCTGGACGCCATGACGGCCCGCTATGGCCGCACCGAAGGGCTGCGCCGCCTCACCACCCGCATCGCGCAATTCAATGCCGGTTATCGCAGCGTCTTTTCCCCGGAAGAAGCCGCCACCGATCTGGAAATGCTGGAAGGATTGGCGGCGCGCAAGGACGGGCTCAAGGTCGAGGCCCGCGCCTATCGCAAAGCCGACGACGCCCATAGCGCGCTGCGCCTCAAATTATACGTGCTGGGCGATGTGCTGCCGCTGTCCGCCTCGCTGCCGATATTCGAGAATCTGGGCCTGAAGGTGATCGCCGAAGACGCCTTCCCCATTCATTTCAAGCGCGACGATGGCTGGACGGAAGAAGGCGCCATTCTGGATTTCCTGATGGAGCGGGCCGACGGCGAAGCCGCCAACCTGGACGAGATCCGCAATCTTTTGCAGGACGTGTTCCATGCCGTCCTCGGCGGCGCCGCCGAAAGCGACGGCTTCAACCGGCTGGTGATCGGGGCGGGGCTGGAATGGCGCGATGTGGTGATCCTGCGCCTGGTGGCGAAATTCCTGCGCCAGGCCGCCTTCTCCTTCAGCCAGGATTATATGGAGCAGGCATTGGCGCGCAATCCGGAGATCGCGCTCCTCCTCACCGAACTTTTCCATGCCCGGCTCGATCCCAAGAACCGCTCGGATGCCGAAGCGGCGCGGATCGGCGCCGCCATCGAAGCGGCGCTGGCCAATGTGCCCAGCCTGGATGACGACCGCATCATCCGCCGCTTCCGCAATGTCATCGCCAATATCCTGCGCACCAATTATTACCAGGCCGGGATCGGCGCCATCGCGGTGAAGCTGGAATCCGGCAAGCTGGACGATCTGCCCGCGCCCCGTCCCTGGCGGGAAATCTTCGTCTATTCGCCGCAGATGGAAGGCGTGCATCTGCGCTTCGGCAAGGTGGCACGCGGCGGCCTGCGCTGGTCGGACCGGCGCGAGGATTTCCGCACCGAGATTCTGGGCCTGGTGAAGGCGCAGCAGGTCAAGAATGCGGTGATCGTGCCGGTGGGCGCCAAGGGCGGCTTCTATCCCAAGACCATGCCGGCCAATCCCACCCGCGACCAGTTCATGGCCACGGGCGTCGCCGCCTACAAGACGTTCATCAACACGCTGCTGGACGTCACTGATAATCTCAAGGCGGACGGGTCGGTGGTCCCGCCGCCCGACGTGGTGCGCCATGACGGCGACGATCCCTATCTGGTGGTGGCGGCCGACAAAGGCACCGCGACCTTCTCCGACATCGCCAATGGCATCGCGGAAGGACGGGGCTTCTGGCTGGGCGACGCTTTCGCCTCGGGCGGCAGCCATGGCTATGACCATAAGAAGATGGGCATCACCGCCCGGGGTGCCTGGGAAGCGGTGAAGCGCCATTTCCGCGAGATGGGCCGCGACATCCAGGCTCAGGATTTCACCGTCATCGGCGTGGGCGACATGTCGGGCGACGTGTTCGGCAACGGCATGCTGCTGTCGGAACATATCCGCCTGGTCGCGGCCTTCGATCATCGCCACATTTTCCTGGACCCCGAAGCCGACGCGGCCAAAGGCTTTGCCGAGCGCAAGCGCCTGTTCGACCTGCCCCGCTCCAGCTGGGACGATTACAATCGCGATGCGATGGGTCCGGGCGGCGGAATCTTTGCCCGCTCCTTGAAAGAGATCGCGCTAACGCCGCAGATGCAGGCGCTGATCGGCACCAGTGAGGCCAAACTGTCGCCCCAGGCGCTGATCCAGGCCCTGTTGAAAGCGAAGACCGATCTTCTGTGGTTCGGCGGCATCGGCACCTACATCAAGGCTTCCACCC
The DNA here is from genome assembly GCA_017307355.1 of Alphaproteobacteria bacterium. Classification (GTDB taxonomy): domain Bacteria; phylum Pseudomonadota; class Alphaproteobacteria; order Micropepsales; family Micropepsaceae; genus Rhizomicrobium. Next base: position 8,132 of record JAFKFG010000034.1, on the reverse strand, counting down.
AATCGCATCAGGATGCCGGCGACCGGGCCAACGACGCACTTCGCGTCAACGGCAACGAAGTGGGCGCCAAGGTGATCGGCGAGGGCGCCAATCTGGGCGTGACCCAGCTTGGCCGCATCGAATATGCCAAGACGGGCGGGCGCATCGACACTGATGCGGTGGACAATTCCGCCGGCGTCGATACCTCCGACCATGAAGTGAATCTGAAAATCCTGCTCAGCGGCCCCTATCGCCGGGGCGAAATCGATTCTGAGAAGCGCGACGCCTTGCTGGCGGCGATGACCGACGAGATCGCCGAGCTGGTCCTGGCCGACAATTACGACCAGACCCTGGCTTTGTCGGTGGCCGAAGCGGCGGCGCCGCGCGACATCGATGCGGGCGCCCGCTTCATCCGGGCACTGGAAGCCAAGGGCAAGCTCGACCGCGCGGTGGAATTCCTTCCCAACGATGCCGACATCCAAAAGCTGGAAAACGACAAGAAAGGCTTCACCCGTCCCGAACTGGCGGTGCTGATGGCTTATGCCAAGCTCGACCTGGATGCCGAAATCCTGGACAGCACCCTGCCCGACGATGCGGCCTTTGCCACCACCCTGGCCGCCTATTTTCCCAAAAAAGCGTCCGAGACTTTCGCGGCGGAACTGCCTCAGCACCGGCTGAAGCGCGAAATCGTTTCCACCGCCATCGCCAACCGGCTGGTCAACCTGGCGGGCCCCGTCTTCGTAGCGCGAATGAAAGAGATGTCGGGCTGCAGCGGCGCCGAAGTGGCGCGCGCCTTCGTGGTCGCCGAAGGTGCGTTCGGGCTCGAGGCGCTCAAGAGCCGCATCGATGCCTTGGACGGCAAAGTCGAAGCGCAGACCCAGACCCGGCTTTACACCGAGATCGCGGAAATCCTGCGCCGGTTGGGCCTGTGGTTCCTCACCCATGTTTCGGTCAAGGACGATCTGGCCTCCACCATCGCGCTCTATCGCGCGGGCGTGGAAGCATTGCGCACCGGACACAGGACATTGATCTCGCCGGAACAGGCCGAGGAATCGCGCGCCCGCATCGCCCGTTTCATCGCACCCGGCGTGCCGGACGAATTGGCGCGCGATATCGGCCTTCTGCCCCTGATGGGCGTGGCGCCGGAAATCGCGCAATTGGCCCGCACCACCGGCCACGACATCACCCCGGTGGCGGCGCTTTATTTCGGCGTGGGCGCACGGCTGGGACTGGATCGCATTCGTCTTCTGGCGGCGCGCATCTCTGCTTCCGAACATTGGGACCGGCTCGCCATCCGCCGCCTGGTGGACGATCTGTTCGCCGCCCAGCGTGCCCTGTCGCAAACCCTGCTGGCGAAATTGCCCGCCACCGCGACGGCCGCGGATGCCCGCAAGGCGCTGGAAGACTGGACCGCCTCGCACGCGGAATCGCTGGAACGCACCCAGAATTTCCTGGGCGCGCTGGAAACCACCGGCGAACTTTCGATCGCGAAGCTGACGCTCGCGAACAGTCAGATTCACAAGCTCGCGGATATTTGATTTCCCCCTCCGGCCTTCGCACCTAATCGGTGCTACGGCCACCTCCCCCACCAGTGCGCTAACGCGCACGCGGGGGAGGCGGGCCTGGGAACGATGCAACAAGCGCCAGATTGTCTGGGCTCTAGCTTTCTTCCCCCGTGGCCGAAGGCCTAACGGGGGAAGATGTCTTTCGAGGGTTCATCCCGAGAAAGACAGATGGGGGGAAATAAAAGGGTTATCTAACTAAGTTTAACTTGGCGGCCGGTTCCGCGGGCGCCAGCTTGTCCTGGCCCACGAACTCGATGCCGATGCCCTGTTCGTGATGGCGGACGACGCGGCCGGCCATCTGGGCGATCAGCACGAATTCTCCGATCGCGGGACGTATGTCGGTCTTCAGCGACACGCCGCTGGCGGAAATATCCATCACTTCGCAATGCACGATCTGCCCGTCGGCCCGGGTGAATTTGGCGAAGCCCTTCTGGCTGGTGCGCTCGTGACGGCGCATCACCGTCTCGTCCACCATGTCCTTGTTGAGGAACAAGGTCAGCTGCTCGGCGGTGCGTTCGCGCTTCAAGGCGGTGCAGGCGAAAAGCACCCCGAAGCTGGAATCGTCCATCCGCATCACCTGGCCTTCGAAGCGGCCGAAGCCGTCGACATACAGGATCACCTGGGTCCCCGGCTCGGGCAGCATCTCGCAAGCGATGGCGGCGCCGCCCGGCGACAGGTCGCGGATCTGGCAATGGGCTTCCTTGCCGTCGGCTGGCGTGAAGAGGCGTCCCGGCAGGTCGATGCGCACGCGGCGGAAACGCCGGCGTTCGGCACGGGCCTGGATTAAAGCGGGCTCGCTTTCCGTCATTGCCAGCGCCACGCCATTTTTAGACCGATCCCGGATCGCAGTTGTGCGGGTATTTTTACGGCGGTGTCGTCAACAGATGGTTACCGAACGCCAATCTCCCCCGGAATTTGCCGCTTTCGGGTCCCCAACCGTCTTAACGGGCGGAGGGAGGCAGGTTATATGTCCCATTCCGAGGTTGGCCGGTTTGCCCGGTTTTGGGGGTCCTTCATGCAATTTTTCGCCTCTTTCCGCGGCCCGCGCCGACTGGCCTCCCTGTCCCTTCTCTGCGCCGGCCTGGTCCTGGCGGGCTGCATGGGCGACGAGGATGTGATCGCGTCGGGCTCCCCCTTCAGCCAGGCGCTATTCCGCAATTATACCGACCTCGCCGCCCAGGCCGCCGCCGCGCCGGCGCCGCAGGCGATGGAGAACAGCGGGGGCTTTTTCAGCGACATCGCCAATATTTTCTCCAGCGCTCCGGCCAATCCGGCCGATGCCGTGGTGGATGCGTTCCGGGAAAAAGCGGGCCGGGCCGCGGCGGGGGAAGAACCCGCCCCCGAGCCTGCGCCCAATGACGCCACCATCCAGGGCGTGCGCGCCCGCCTGGTTCGCGCCATCGCCCAAGGCAAGGACGGCTTCCCCGACCAGGCCGCCCGGGCCCAGGCCGATTACGATTGCTGGGTGATGGAGCGTGGCGCCGCCAATCTGGCGGGCGATGCCCAGGCCTGCCGCACCGCCTTCAGCCAGTCGCTGGTCGCGCTGGAAAATGCGGGACGCCCCGCCCCGGCGCGCCCGGCGCCCGTGGCCGCCGCCCCCATCGCGCCGCCGCCCGCGCCGGCCGATTACACGGTCTATTTCGACCTGGATTCCTGGACCCTGACGGCCGAGGACCTGGCCGTGATCACCAATGTGATCAACACCGCCCGCACCGGCGGCCAGTCGCGCATCACCGTGGTCGGCCATACCGATACGTCGGGCTCCGCCGCCCATAACCAGCGGCTGTCCGTGCATCGGGCCAATGTCGTCAAAGAAGCCCTGGTGGACATGGGGGCCCGCCGCGAGGCCGTTCAGGTAAGCGGCGTAGGCGAAAGCGACCTCGCCGTTCCCACCGAAGATGGCGTGAAGGAAGCCAAGAACCGCCGGGCGGTTATCGGGATTCTTCCTTAGCCCCCATCTGTCTTCCTCAGGCAAGCCTTCGGAAGACATCTTCCCCCGTCAGCGTGCTGCGCACGCACGGGGGCAGAAAGTCATGGCCAAGACGATCTAGCGCTTGTTGCAGCATTACCAGGCCCGTCTCCCCCGCGTGCGCGCAGCGCACTGGTGGGGGAGGTGGCCGTAGCAGCGCTTATTGCGCGGCGGCATCAGCCGGCGAGCAAAAGTAAGCTGCGAAGGCCGGAGGGGGTACTTCTAGAGCGGCAGAAGGCTTATGCTGCGTGTTATGAACTCGATGAATAAGCTGCTGGTGTTTTCCATGGCTGCCGCTACGGCAGCCTTTTTCGTGCCGCCCGCCTCCGCGCAAGGCGGCAGGAACTATGACGTCAAAACCATGAATTTCGATTTGTGGTGCCAGGAACAGGCGCATCTGCCGGCGGCACGCTGCGACAAGCGCACGCCCGAGGATGAAAAGACCTTCGAGGCCTATCGCACGCAGATCGAACGCTATGAAGTGCCGTATCTGCAGCAGCGGCAACGCGATCTGTCGGTGAACCGGGACATCATGCACAGCGATCCGGTGGACAATCCCGTGCATCAGAATCCGCAGGCCCAGACCCAGGATCCCAACCGGCAGCCTCAAACGCCCCAGCCTTAAAGCCTCGCGGCTTCAAGCGGGCGCTGCAAGGCGATGGATCAGTTGCGGACGCGCGGCAGCTCGTCGGTATTGGCGGCGCTGAGCCGGCCGACGAAATCGAACATCTTCTGCAACAGATCGCCGCTTCCGAACGCGGAGAGATGGGGATGATCCTGATTGACCACCAGGCGCAGATACGGCGCCTTGGAATGGGAGCGCATGACCGGGCCGGGAGGCGGCGGCAGATTGGTCTGGTCGTAATCGGGCAGCGGTTCGTCTTCCTTGATCAGCTGCGAGCCGATCAATCTTTCATAGGTGATGGTGCGGCCCAGTAGCGGCGAAGGATCGGACAGCATCTGCACCATGCCAAAGAAGCGGGTGGGGTCGCCGCCATTGAAGGTCATGGGGGTCAGGATCGTCTCCAGCTCCACCATGCCGCTTTCGGCGGTGGTCGCGATGGACGACAAACAGATCGGCTGGCGCAGCTTGAGCGATTGGCGCAGCAGCGCCGCCAGGGAGAGACTCGATTGGGCTTCCCAGTGGCCGAGAAATCCGGTGCCCTTCAATTCATAGCCGAACCGCTCGCACAGGGCCGTCCCCGCCAGGCGATAGGCCGGCCGCGCCGGGTTCTCGCAATCCAAAATAAAGGCATAGGACAGGAGGCGCTTGATGGCGCGCGGATCGATATCGGTCTGATCCGGCACCTCGCGCCCCGCCCGAAGGCGGCTCCAATAGCCCACCAGAAGGTGAGAATTCTTATGCTTCATGGCCCCACACATCCTTGACGCCTGCTCCGAAACGAAACGCGGGCGCGCTCCACGGACCCCATGCAGCAGGAGGCATGCCAAGAAACCGTCCCGGATTTCAGAAAGCTGGGGAGCATCCACAAACATGCCCAGGTGCTGGTTTTTTATGGTTAACAAATCCTGCCCGGTGACGGCGGCCACATGCTTTACTCCGTACGCCGTACGAACCGCGATTCCGCCGCGGACAGCGCCGGCACGGATTGTTCCAGATTGGATGCGGAAAGCCGTTTCAGGCGGCGGGCGCGGTTCGCTTTTCGCGGGGGGAGACCAGAACTCCCGACCCTTCTCTTTGGGCGATCCCGTGGAAGATCCGCCCGGCCAGCAGGACGGAAAGCGCAGCGATCGGCACGGCCGCGAAGACATCCACCCAATGATGCCCGCCCTCGATCGGCGTCGCAAAAATCACAAGGGCATTCACCGCCAACACCGGCCAACGCAGCCCCCGCACGTGGCGCAAATGCCAAATCAGCAAAAGCGCAAGCACCGCATGGTAGGACGGAAAGCCGATCAGGCCTTTGACATTGTCCGGCGCGATGCGGCCGGGCCCGTCGCGCAACATCTGGATCAGCGCATCGCCATATGCCCCATCGACAGGGACGCCCAGCCGTGCCGCCAAGGTGGGATCGAAATGATAGATCGACATGGCGCCGAAAGATGGAAACAAGGTCCAGACGAAAAAGCAGATCAGGGCGCCAATCGCGACTGCCAGGACGAAACGGTAAAGCGACACAATGCGGCCAAGCAGTCCCAGCACGACCACCGCCAACGCAATCTCCGGCAGCAGAATCCCATAGGCCAGATAGAGGAGCTTGAGCAGGCCAGGATGGTCGGCCATCGCCCGCATCATGGCAGGCCAGTCAAATCCCAAGGCAACATCCGTTCTGGCCAGCATCGCGTCGATGCGGGGCCCCGCTACCGTCAGCAACATGGCGTTGAGTACGCTCGCCCCGGCCGTGAACCCGACCAGAAAACCCGTACCGAACAGCATGGCTGATATTCGCGGCGCGGGACGCCAAGCGCCATAAAAATAACCACCGGCCCAGAGAAGGCCGGTGATCGCCGCCAGCATCGCATACGCGCGCGCATCAACCGCGAAAGGCGCTTTCACCGCCCAGAAACAGTCGATCAAGCCGATCGCTGCCGCGAGAAAAATCAGCAGCAAGGGAAAATTGCCCGGCACGGCGGGGTCGGGCGAAGGCCTGGACGAATGCAGAACGTCACGCATGCCCGAAGCTTCGCCGGGCCGCATTAAGATTGGGTTTTGCTGCGGGAAAAGACCATGCAGGGGCGGCGACAAGGCTCTTGCAATTGGGGGCCGCGTAAGGCCTCCTCCGCCTCGTTTTTGCCCCCCCGTCCTACCCAAGGTCCGTGTCCATGAACATTCACGAATATCAGGCCAAAGAAGTCCTGCGCGGCTTCGGCGCGCCCGTGCCCAACGGCAAACCCGCTTTCACGGTCGAAGAAGCGGTCAAGGCGGCTGAAAGCCTTCCCGGCCCGGTCTGGGTGGTGAAGGCGCAGATCCATGCCGGCGGCCGCGGCAAGGGCGGCGGCGTCAAGGTGGTCAAATCCATCGAAGATGTGAGGAAGGAAGCCGAGCGCATGCTGGGCATGACCTTGGTCACGCACCAGACCGGCCCCCATGGCCGCCTGGTCAAGCGCCTCTATATCGAGGACGGCTCGGCGATCGAACGCGAATTGTATCTCTCCGCGCTGGTCGACCGCGCCACCAGCCGCATCGCTTTCATCGTCTCCACCGAAGGCGGCATGGACATCGAGGAAGTGGCGCACAAGACGCCGGAAAAGATCCAGACCTTCCAGATCGAGCCCGCCGTGGGCTACTCGCCCTATATCGGCAACGAGATCGCCGCCGCGCTCAAGCTGAAAGGCGATGCCGTCAAGCAGATCGGCCAGGTGGTGAAGAGCCTTTACGACGCCTTCGTCGCCAAGGATATGAGCCTGCTCGAAATCAATCCTCTGGTGGTGACCAAGGACGGCAAGATCGTCTGCCTCGACGCCAAGATCAATTTCGACGACAACTCGCTCTATCGCCACAAGGACATCCAGGCGCTGCGCGACCTGGACGAGGAAGATCCCGCCGAAGTCGAAGCCGGCAAATACGATCTCTCCTACATCAAGCTGGATGGCGAGATCGGCTGCATGGTGAATGGCGCGGGCCTGGCCATGGCGACCATGGACATCATCAAGCTCTATGGCAGCGAGCCCGCCAACTTCCTGGATGTGGGCGGCGGCGCGTCGAAGGAAAAAGTCACCGCGGCCTTCAAGATCATTGTCAGCGATCCCAATGTGAAGGGCATCCTGGTCAACATCTTCGGCGGCATCATGAAATGCGACATCATCGCCGAAGGCATCGTCGCCGCGGCGAAGGAAATCTCGCTGAAAGTGCCGCTGGTGGTTCGCCTGGAAGGCACCAATGTCGAATTGGGCAAGGAAATCCTGGCCAAATCCGGCCTTCCGATCACCTCCGCCGACAATCTCGCCGACGCGGCCGAAAAGGTCGTCAAGGCCGTGAAGGGTTCGAAGTAATGTCCATTCTCGTCGACAAGAACACCAAGGTCATCTGCCAGGGCTTCACCGGCAGCCAAGGCACTTTCCATTCCGAACAGGCCATCGCCTATGGCACCAAGATGGTGGGCGGCACCACGCCGGGCAAAGGCGGCCAGACCCATCTGGGCCTGCCCGTGTTCGACACGGTGCGCGAAGCGAAAGAGAAAGTCGGCGCGGACGCCTCGGCGATCTATGTCCCGCCGCCTTTCGCCGCCGACGCCATTCTGGAAGCCATCGACGCGGAGATCCCGCTGATCGTCTGCATCACCGAAGGCATTCCGGTACTTGACATGGTCAAGGTGAAGCGCGCGCTGTCCGGCTCCAAGTCCCGCCTGATCGGCCCCAACTGCCCCGGCGTGATCACGCCCGGCGAATGCAAGATCGGCATCATGCCCGGCCACATCCACCGCCGCGGCAAGGTCGGCATCGTCTCGCGCTCCGGCACCCTCACCTATGAAGCGGTGGCGCAGACCACCGCCGTGGGCCTGGGCCAGACCACCTGCGTCGGCATCGGCGGCGACCCGGTGAAAGGCACCGAGCATATCGACGTGCTGGAAATGCTGCTGGCCGATCCGGAAACCGAAAGCATCATCATGATCGGCGAGATCGGCGGCAGCGCCGAGGAAGACGCCGCCGATTTCATC
>JAFKFG010000033.1:41421-78377 GCA_017307355.1 Alphaproteobacteria bacterium | reverse complement strand
GCCCAGATTGTCGGTCTTGAAGCGCCAGGCCACTTCCAACTTGGAGAAGTTGGAAGCATTGATCTGGTCCAGCGGCTTGAAGCGGCTGCCGGTGATGTCACCGGTATACGCCGTCCAATCCACATTCTGTCCGGTCTGGGCAAAGGCCATGGAGCCGCCCATGAGCAATGCCGCCAGCCCTGCGCCGGCAATCAATTTCGTCTTCGTCGATGTCATATCCTTCGCCTTCTCAACAAACATGGATTGGAGCGGCACGCATAAATGCGGCCGCGGGATCAGCGGCGGCTTTCGAACCGCCGTTGGAAATTCAGAACAGAGACTGGAGATGGCCGCCCCGGCAGCAGATGCGAACGTCGCTGAGAATCGCAGCGTCTCCAGCCGCGCCAGCTCTCATCGCATCACTGCGAATGGTACCCATGAACATCCTCCCAAGATGTTGGTTTATCGCCGCAATACCAGCCCGAGCGCGTCGAGCCGCTTCGGGCCCGTTGATGCTGAAGCTACCTTGAGGTTCCGCCCGAGACAATAGCCAAAGAAAACCCGCCCATCCCCGGCTGGAGATGGGCGGGCTGATAACAAATCAGGTCTTAGTCAGACCGGACTCAGAAGTTGTAGGTGATACGGCCGTAGTAGTAGCCGCCGTTCGGATTGTAGGCCGAACCGATATAGTTGCGGTCGATGTTCGAGCCGGTATTGACCAGCTGCGCGGCGCCGCTGGTGGCGCTGGGCGTATTGGTCACGAACGGCGCGGTGTTCGGACGGATACCGAAAATGTTGTTGCCGCCGATGGCGAACTGCAACTGCTCGGTGACGTCGTACCGCGCTTCCAGATCGGTGATGCCGACCGCGGCCTGGTTCTCCGTATAGAACGGCGCGCCGCCATTCGGCGTGCCGAAGCCGTGAACCGGACCGTAATAGGTCTCACGCAGCGTGACGCCGAACTTGTCCAGCGACCAGTTGGCCGCCAGGTTGATCTTCTCCTGCGGCGCGCGGTGCGTGATACCGAACAGACCCGAGAAGTTGAAGAAGGTCGCGTTCGGCGTGGACGCCAACAGCACCGCCGGCACCGGAACGATGCTCGAGACCGAGGTCTGGGTGTAGTTCGCGGCCAAGGTCCAATCGACCAGACCATAGTCGCCGAAGTCGGTCGGATAGTTGACCGTCAGATCGACGCCCTGAGTCAGGGTATTGATGCCGTTGATGAAGGAGGTGACGCCGGACTGCGCCACCGTCGGATCCAGCGTGTTGCCATGCGCGATGATCGCATCGGTGACCAGCGGCGAATTGATCGCGCCGCCGACATTGTTGATGGTGCTGGTCAGCACGATGCGGTTGCCCAGCGCGATGCTGTAGGCATCGATCGTGACGCTCAGATCCTGCAGCGGATGGGCCACGATGCCCACGCTGTACTGGGTCGAATTCTCAGGCTTCAGATTGTTGATGCCGAGAACCTTGGCAGCGGCCGAGTTCGCCGGCAGCTGCACGGTGGCAGCGGTCGGAGTGACGTTGGTGGCCGAGTAGAATTCTTCCGCCAAGGTCGGCGCACGGAAGCCGGTCGACAGAGTACCGCGGATGGCCAGTTCCGGCGTGATGTCGTAACGGGCCGTGATCTTGCCGATCTTGGCATCGCCGAAGTCGGTGTAATGCTCGAACCGGCCGGCGACATCGAGCTGCAGCTCCGGGATCGGGGCCAAGGCCAGATCGATGTAACCCGCATAGTTCTTGCGGCTGTGGACGCCCGCGTCGGTCGCGGCAAAGCCCGGGAAGGACTGCCCACCCTCCTTATAGGAAGAAGCGAAATCGCCCTGGCGGATCGAGTAGGAATCCTCGCGAGCTTCCAGACCGACCGCAACCGTCAGAGGCGACGCCATGCCGACATTGAAAGGATGGGTCGCGTCGATGGTGCCGACAAATTCCGAGGCGGTGAAAGTGCCGTCATAGAAGTTGGTCGGCGAGGTGTGGGTGTCGATGAACAGCGAGCGATTGCCCGAGTTCCAGGTGTAGATGTTGTCGATGTCCTTGCCATATCCCATGTTGGCGTCGACATCCCAGCCGAACACGTTGAACTTCAGACCCGCATTGTACTGATAGTCGTCTTCCTTCAGCACTTCCTGCGGATTGAAGCCATGGGGCGCGAACACCAGTTCGCCCGGCGTATAAAGCGTGCCCGCCATGCCGGAAGAGATCACCTGGCCATTGGAGTTCAGGCCGTTGTTGCCCAGTGCGCTCACACCGCCACCGACACCGATGGCGCAAGCCGGCGTAATGCCATTGGCTCCGACCGCGGTGTTGTAGCCTTGCAGATTGGTCGCCGAGCAAGGCTGATTGGAGCCCGGCGCCGCGATAACCTGAGTCGGCAGACGGTCATTTTCGTTCGCCTTGGCGAAACGATGGCCATAGCTGCCGAACGTGTAGAACTGGACATTGTCGGAGAAATCATAGCCCGCATTCACCATCCCGGTGGTGAGCTGGAACGCGGCATCGCCCGAAATGTGGTTGGTGCGCGGATAACCCGGAATGCCCTGGCGCTGCGCCAAGGGAATGCAGACGCCGCCGGTGCAAGGCACCACGCCGGCCGCGGCCTGCGCAGCGGCGGTATTCTTGGTGCTCTGGCTGACTTGGCCGAACGCCGAACCGGTCGGGGCAGCCTGAATGGCCGCGTTTCCGATAAAGCCTTCACCGACCGTGTTGCCGTTGGCGTCGATCAGGCGATTGTCGGGACCGCCATTCTGGGTGAAGTTGTGGAACTTCTTGTCGACGGTGACATTGACGAAGCCCTTGTCGAACAGGGGCATGCCCATGTTGAAGGCGATGTCATAGGACTGGCCTTCATTGCTGTAATTCTGGCCGCTGGTGAACTCCACCTTACCGCCGGATGACTTCTTCTTGAGGATGATGTTGACCACGCCGGCGATGGCGTCGGTGCCGTACTGGGCGGCGGCGCCGTCCATCAAGACTTCGATATGATCGATCGCCGCGGTCGGGATCAGGGAAATGTCGGGAGCCGCGCTGCCGCCGAAGGCACCGCCGAGGACGTGCAGGTTGCCGGTGCCGTGGCGGCGCTTGCCGTTCACCATCACCAGGGTCGCGTTGGGCGAGAGGCCACGAAGCGCGGCCGAAAGCGTCAGGTTGGCGAGGTCGCCGCCCACCGCTTCCACATTGAAGGACGGAACGGACTGGCCCAGGGCCTGCCGCAGGTCGGCCGAACCGGCGCCGCGGGTCAGCGAGTCGCTGCCCAGCACGGTGATGGGCGCGGCGCTGTCCGCGGCCGACATGCCCTGCACGCGCGTGCCGGTCACGATCACGGTTTCATTTTCGGTGTTCTGCGCGAGGGCCGGCGCCGCGACAACGGCGAACGCCGTTACGGACGCGCCAATGAGCAAGGAGTTTTTCAGATTCAGCACGTGGATAGTCCCCTGATTGTTGATCTTCTGAACGCTCGGGAGAAGGCCCTTGGCTATACCAAGGAATTATCTTTCTCCCGTTTAGGCCTAGAGATTCGGCCCTATCAGGGGGTGATATTGCACTAACGGATAGGTGTCTACTACCTACAGGTCATACCGATGCACGAAAACGACAGGAATAGATGCTTTTGTCCAACTTATGGACAGGTCGCTTCCGCGAGGCGATAACCTCGCCTTTGGTCCAGTTTTGACATTCCATAGGCAAAGCAAGGGCTTGTATTGCAATGGGGAATTGTCAGCCGAATAACCCGGCGGGTGTTGCGCGGATACGACATTAAAAAAAAAGCGGATGCCGGAGGCACCCGCTTTCTGTGCAAGCACTGGGTTCGAAGATCAGCGCGGCTTTTTGACCGCCACCAATTCGATCTCGACCAGATCCGTCGAGCCCACCAGAGCAGCGACCTGAACCGTCGCGCGCGCGGGCTTGTTGGGCTGGGCCGCCGTGCCGAATTCCTTGAGCCAGGAGGAGTTCATGCCGGCAAAATCCATCTTGCCGCCCTTGGCCGGGTCACCGACCAGAAAGACATGCGCCTGCACCACGTCCCCGAAGGTGAGGCCATGCTTGGCCAGTTCGGCTTTCAGTCCGGTCAGGGTCGCCGCTGTTTGCGCGGCGGTGTCGGCACCTTCCCCGGTCGAGCCGCTGACATAATAGGTGTCGAAACCGGCGGGCACCTTCACCGAACTGGCGAAAGGCGCTTTGCCGTCCTGATTGCGCACCACCATGTCGGCGGCGACCGCTCCGGACACGAAAAGGCCGGCACCCAACGCCGCAACGCACGCGTATTTCAAAGCCTTGTTCATATCGTTCCTCCTCGGATGATGGTTCAGGGACGCGCCGCTTTCACGTCGGCGGGTGTCACCTTGTCCTTATAATTGTTGCCGAAATGGGTGCGGATGTAATTGGTCACGTCCGCGACCTGCTGGTCGGAAAACATGCCGCCCAGCGCCGGCATCGCCTTCTGGCCATTGACGATCACCGAGACCGGATAGCCCGCGACTTCCAGCTTCGGATTCTTGGCCAGCGCCGGATACATGCCCGCACCGACCGCGCCCTTGGCATCCGGCATATGGCAGCCCTGGCAAACATTCTTGAAAATGGCCTCGCCCCCCTGCTCGGTGAAGCCGCCCCGGCCGCCGCCGGCGCCCGCGCCCTGGGCAAAAGCGCCGGTCGAAACAGAAAGGCTCAGCAGCAGCGCCGACCCCATAACGACAAATGCAGATTTCATATTCCCCTCCGGATTTTTGCGTTTAGGCCGCCACAACACGCTGATGCAGACGCTTGATCGCATCCAGTGCCGACACAATTGCACCTTCCTGCCATGCGCCCAAATGGGACGCATGCTCACCCGCCAGAACCATCCGCCCGTCGATCGCGCAAAGAGCGTCATAATTCTTGGTGCGATTGGCTTCGGTCCATTGCGCAAAGCAACCCAAAGTCCAGGGGATGCGATGCCAGCCGACCGAGACGCCGTTCTCGAATTCGGTGCGGTATTGCGGATGGATCGCCGCGCCGCAATCGACCACCACCTTCATCCGCTCTTCGGGCGACATGGACGTCAGCTCGAACGCGTGCGGGCCGAAGGTATAGGCGCCCAGCACCACGCCCTTCTGGGTCTGCATGAACTGGGTCGACGGATAAGAGATCAGCGCCACCGGCTGGTCGGTATAGGTGATGCCGCCATAGATGCGCTCATCGTCTTCCCACCAGCGGCGCTTCATCTGCACGCCCGCCTTGAAGCCGGCGCTATAGGCAAGCGAGTTGATCGCGTTCTTGAGCGGCGCGCCGATCTGCATCGGCACCTGGCTGAGGATGGTGGCGGGAATGGTGTTGACGCACCAGTTCGCGGTCGCGGTCTGCACCGCCCCACCCTTTTGCGCGTCGATGTAGGAGACCGCGACGCCATTGGCGTCCTGCTTCACCTCGGTCACCTTGCAATTATACTTGATCATGTCGGGCGGAAGCGCGCGCACGAACCCGGCGCTGATCATGTCCATGCCGCCGACGGGCTGGAACATGGTCATCTGATATTCGTATTCGTGGCCGGTCAGAAGCCCGGTCCACAGGCGCGACTGGAGCAATTCGCTCATCGCCATCGGGTCGGAATCGGTCGGCTGCCAGGAAAGCCCGCCGCCCGGATCCACGTCATAGCCGCGATGGTTGGAGACCAGCGCGCCTTTTTTGTATTCGTAATTGCGGTCCAGCGCGCCATAGGCGCGAAGCGCCTGCAGCAGGACTTCCGCGTCTTCCTTGGTCACGGCCTGGTCCAGCTTGCCCTGGGCGGTGACTTTGGCCAGCAGCTCGGAGATATGCCCGCGGAAATCGGTTTCCACTTCGCGATAGCGCTTGGCCTTGCCGCCGAACGCCTTACTGTTATGGATCATCGCGTTGTAATTGATGATCGAGAAAGGCTCGAGCGGCACATTGAGGCGCTTGCAGTAATCCAAGAGCGCGATGTGGTGATAGGGAATGCGCATCGGGCCCGGGTTCACATAGAAACCGGAATCGAACTGGCACTGCTGCTTGAAGCCGCCCAATTCGTTGACGGTGTCGCCGCCGCGGATGGAGATGTTCCGGCCGCCGGCCTTGTGCTGATATTCCAGCACCTGGACCTTGTAGCCCGCATTGTGCAGTTCCAGCGCCGCGGTCAGGCCGGCCAGGCCCGCGCCCAGCACCACCACGGACGCGCCTTTGACATCGCCGCTGAGCTTGGTGGGACCGGTATAACCGGACTCGCCCGCGTACCCCAGATCGGTCATCGCCTGGTACATCACCGCGCTGCCGGCGGTCATGCCGATCATGCGAAACAGAGAACGCCGGCTCATCGGCGCAAAATTTTGCTCAGCCATCTTTAAATCCCTAAATCCCCTTCATGGGCCGGAAGCCGAGCGGATTCCCCAGGGCACGTTCGCGGCTTCTTATCGGCCGAGGCGGCTTTTCTGGGGTGTCGCAATGCTTCAATCGTCCCGGCCGAGGGAATTTCTAACGCAAGGTCAGGAAAGGCGCCAGCCCGGAAAATAGGCAGCACGGTCGCAGATGATCGTGATTTTCTGTCACGTTGGCAATGTTTTACGACAAAATCTTACGACAAAAAGGCTTCGATCTTGTCGGCCGCGCGCACCAGGTCGGCCAATGACGGCGTCCCCATCTTGTGCATCACCTGAGCGCGATGAATCTTGACCGTCACTTCGCTGAGACCCACTTGCGCCGCGATCTGCTTGTTGATCTGGCCGGTGACGACAAGCTTCATGATCTCGCGCTCGCGCTTGGTAAGCGTGCGATAGCCGCTGAGAACGCCCGAGACCTGCTCTTCATTTTCGCGCTGTGCTTGATCGCGGCGCAGCGCCGCCTGCACGCATTCCAAGAGATCCTGTTCGCGGAACGGCTTCTGCAGAAAGTCCACCGCGCCGGCCTTCATCACCTGCACCGCCATGGGGACATCGCCATAACCGGAAATGAAGATGATAGGAATTTTGTCCTTCTGGGCCAGTAGGCGTTTTTGCAGCTCCAGGCCGCTGGTGCCGGGCAACCGAACGTCTAACACCAGACATCCGGCGACCTGGGGGTCGCGGCGGGCCAGGAATTCCTCCGCGGAAGAAAAAGCTTCGGCCAAATGACCGACAGACAGCAGCAAGTCCCGGATGGCGTCGCGGACGGCGGCGTCATCGTCGATCACGAAAACGATCGGAATATTATGCATCCACCAGCTCCCCCCCGAGAGCGGTAATACTTTTGTTTAAGTTTTGAAAAATGTCCAGCTTTAAAGCTGTCTATTTTCTAGGCAATGAGCCTAGGAGGCGGTCACAAATCTCTTATGGAACAAAGAGATCGGTGACAGCGCCTATCGGGGGATGGTGCCCAGAAGAGGACTCGAACCTCCACGCCTTGCAGCGCTAGTACCTGAAACTAGTGCGTCTACCAATTCCGCCATCTGGGCAGATGTCGAAGGGCCGGATGTTTAGGGTCGCCGTTTCATCCCGTCAACTGCTCAAACCCCTTTTCGCCGCAACTCCTTCTGGCTAAACACGACCGCGCTCAACCGGATTCTCGCCATGGAAGCAAAACAGATCACCGTCTTTGGCGGTTCGGGGTTCCTGGGGCGCCATGCCATCCGCGCCCTGGCCAAGGTCGGCTGGCGCATCAAAGTCGCCAATCGCCACCCGAATCGGGGCTTTTTCCTGCGCCCGCTGGGCCAGGTGGGCCAGATCGGCTTCGTCAAATGCGACGTTACCGAACCGGAGCAGGTCGAGACGGCGCTCAAGGGCTCCCAGGCGGCAATTTACTTCCCCGGCCTTCTGGCGCCCCGCGGCCAGAGCTTTGAATCGGTGCATGCCGCCGGCGCCGGCAATGTGGCCGAAGCCGCCGCGCGGATGGGCGTCCGGCAGCTGATTCACATTTCGGCCATCGGCGCGGACAGCGAATCCGAATCCCGCTACGCCCAGACCAAGGCCGAAGGCGAAGCGCGCGTCCGCGCCGCCTTCCCGTCCGCCGTCATCCTCAGGCCCTCGATCGTGTTCGGGCCCGAAGACCAGTTCTTCAACAAATTTGCCGCCCTGGCGCGCATGGTGCCTGCATTGCCTTTGATCGGGGGCGGTCACACCCGCTTCCAACCGGTTTTCGTGGGCGACGTGGCGGCGGCCATCGCGACCGCGCTGGAAAAGCCCGACGCAGCGGGCAAGACCTATGAGTTGGGCGGTCCTACCATCTACACCTTCAAGGAATTGATGCAGATCGTGCTGCGCGAAACCGGGCGTTCGCGGCTTCTGGTGCCGCTGCCTTTCGCGCTGGCCTCGCTCAAGGCCTTCTTCCTGCAATTCGCGCCCAACCCGTTGCTCACGCCGGATCAGGTCAAATTGCTGCGCCATGACAATGTCGTGGCGCCGACCGCCTTCACCTTCGCCGATCTGGGCATTCTGCCCACCACCGTGGAAGCGGAAGTGCCCGCCTATCTGTGGCGGTTCCGCGCCAAAGGCGAATATGCGGATCTGGTTTCGGAACGGGCGCGCTAGAGCATTTTCGCTTTTCGTTGAATCCCGAAAATGCTCTAGCCTCTTTGTCTGTCGCGGTTCCGAAGGGAGTTGGTAGGTTCTGAGCGGCAGCGAAGAACGCGCGCCAACGCGGCTCACTTTTCCTGGAACCGCTCTATATCCAAATATAGGCGGCAAGCGCCAGACCGGCGGCGATGCGGTACCAGCCGAATGGCATGAGGCCATAACGGCCCACGATCACCAGGAACTGGCGGATCACCACATAGGCCACCAGGAACGACACCACGAAACCGACCGCGATGTTGAGCGCCTGGCCGTCGCTGAGCGCGCTGCCGGCATGGCGCAGCTCCAGAATGGTCGCGCCCATCATGGTGGGAACGGCGAGATAGAATGTGAACAGGGTCGCGGCTTTGCGTTCCACGCCCAGCATCTCGCCGCCCAGGATGGTTGCACCCGAACGCGATACGCCCGGAATGATCGATAAAATCTGGCAGCAGCCGATCTGAAACGCCTTGGACACCGGCAGCTTGTCCCCTTCGAACCAGCGCGGCTTGGGCGCCACGCGTTCCAGCGCCAGGATGACGATCCCGCCCACGATCCAGCAGACCGCGATGAAAGGCATGGCGAAGGTCGGATTGAGCAGAACCGCGTCCAGGAATTTCTTCAGCGCCAGCCCAGCCACCACCGACGGGATCAGCGCCACGATGATGCCCAGCGCAAAGCGCCGCGCATCCG
Source organism: Alphaproteobacteria bacterium (assembly GCA_017307355.1). GTDB lineage: Bacteria > Pseudomonadota > Alphaproteobacteria > Micropepsales > Micropepsaceae > Rhizomicrobium. The sequence goes on along the minus strand of JAFKFG010000033.1, from coordinate 69,192 downwards.
CGGAGGTCGGCAATTGAATCAGCGCCTGCCAGAAGGTCTGGAAATAGACCACCACCACGGCCAGGATCGCGCCCAACTGGATGACGACGGTGAAGGCTTCCCAACTGTCGGACAGTCCCAAAAGCCGCTCGGCCACCAGAAGATGCCCGGTCGAGGACACGGGAATGAATTCGGTCAGGCCCTCGACGATGCCGAGCCAGATCGAAATCAGAATGTCATGCATGCGGAGATTCCCGGAAGACCGGCCACAGGTAGCATCGCCCGGGCGGCCATGCCATCGCCGGTTCCCTAACTTTTGGTATTGTACCGGTCATGGGGCGAGCGGGAATCAAGCGATCGGGTTGGCTGGGCAAGCTGCTCTGGACGCTGTTCATCCTTCTGGTCGCGGCGCCGGTTCTGTTGCTGCTGGTCTTTCGTTTCCTTCCCCTGCCCGGTACGCCACAGATGATCTGGAGCCTGGCGGAGGGCAAAGGCGCGCATTACCGCTGGTCGGACAATGTCCCCGCCTTTCTCGGCCGGGCCGTGATCGGATCGGAAGACCAGAATTTCTGCAGCCATAACGGCTTTGACTGGAAGTCCATCGACCAGGCCATGGCGGCGCATGAACGCAATCCCGCCAAGCGGCTTCGGGGTGCCAGCACCATCTCCCAGCAGACCGCGCGCACTCTGTTTCTGGTACCGGTACGCAGCTGGATCCGCAAAGGCATGGAGGCCTATCTCACGGTTCTTCTCGAAGCCTTGTGGCCCAAAAAGAGAATTTTGGAGGCCTATCTCAACCTAGTGGATTGGGGGCACGGCAATTTCGGCGCGGATGCGGCCGCACGGGCCTATTTCGGCGTCGATGCCGGGCATCTCACCCGCAACCAGGCAGCCCGCCTGGCCGCCATCCTGCCGGACCCGAACAAATGGAACGCCGCCCGGCCGGGTCCCTATGTCGCCTCCCGTTCCCTGCTCCTGGCCGAGCGGGCGGGCATGGTGACCCGGGACAATCTGGATTTTTGCGTTAAATAGAAGCGCCTCTCGCCGCCCATCCCCTTGCCCTGTAAAAGCACCCCATGCGCCGCCTGATCCATCTGATGCTCTCGCCCAGTTGCCGCCTTGCCCGGCTGCTGGTGGCCGAAAAACGCGTCGCCTGCGATCCGGCCCATGCCGAGGATGCCCGCAATCCCATGCCGATCTTCATCGATCTGGATGGCACCCGTGCCGAAGGCATATGGGCGATCGTCGATCATCTGGAATCCAATTATCCGGATCGTCCTTTGGCGCCGGAAGATCCGGGCGAGCGCCGCGCCAGCCTGCGCTGGCTGGATTGGGCGATGGGCCCGTTCCACGAGCAGGTGACGCAACGCATCCTTTATGAAAAAGCGGGGCAGCGTTTCACCGGCGCGCCCGGCCGCCGCGCGCCCGACATGAACATCGTGCGCACTGGGCGGGATGAACTCCGCCTGGCGCTGGCCGCGATCGGACGGGCGATGGAGGCGGGCGGCAATCTGTCGGGACGCGCGCCCGCGCTGGGCGATCTGGCGGTGGCCGCGCATCTTTCCGCGCTGGATTATTTCGGCGAAGTCCCCTGGAGCGAATTCGCCGCCGCCAATGAATGGTATGTGCGGATGAAATCGCGCCCCAGCTTCCGCTCCATCCTGGCCGACCGGGTGCCGGGACAGCCACCGGCCTCTCATTATGCCGAACTCGATTTCTAAACGGGAGCATCGGCCAGGGAAAGTGGAAACCACTTTCCCGTCCGGACGTGCGACTGAACTAAAAGATCTCATCATCGCCCGCGCCCTTGCCGAAGGCTTCGACATCGTCCGGGTGACGGATGCCGGGGCCGCGCCGCGCAATCGCGAAGGTCTTCACGCCTATCTGACGGCCGGCCATCACGGCGCCATGGAATGGATGGAAACGCGCAAGGACGAGCGCGCCGATCCGCAAACCCTGTGGCAGGCCGCCCGCTCCGTCATCGTGCTGGGCCTGAATTACGGGCCGGATCGCGATCCTTTGGAAATCCTGGCGCACAAGGACAGGGCCGCAATCTCGGTTTATGCCCAGAACGAGGATTATCACGACCTGGTCAAGAAGAAGCTGAAGGCCGTCGCGGGCTTCATCTTCGAGAAAGCCCGCGCCGACGTGAAAGTCTTCGTCGATACGGCGCCGGTGATGGAAAAGCCCTTGGCGCAAAAGGCCGGGCTGGGCTGGCAAGGCAAGCACAGCAATCTGGTGAGCCGTCAGTTCGGCTCCTGGCTGTTCCTGGGCTCGATCTTCACCACATTGGAGTTGCCGCCCGATCCGCCGGAAAGCGATCATTGCGGCAATTGCCATCAATGCCTCGACATCTGCCCGACCAAGGCGTTTCCCGCGCCGTATCGCCTGGATGCGCGGCGCTGCATTTCCTATCTCACCATCGAGAACAAGGATCCCATCCCGCTGGAATTCCGCGCGGCGATGGGAAACCGCATCTATGGCTGCGACGATTGCCTGGCGGTGTGCCCCTGGAACAAATTCGCGCAGACGGCCCGCGAGATGAAATTGCGGCCCCGCGCGGAATTGCAAAGCCCCGCGCTGGGCGAACTGGCGCGGCTGGACGATGAAAGTTTCCGAACCTTGTTCCGCAAGTCGCCGGTCAAGCGGATCGGCCGCGCGCGCTTTCTGCGCAATGTGCTGATCGCCATCGGCAACAGTGGCGACGCCCTGCTGGCCGCCGAAGCGCGCGCGCTGTCGCAGGATCCCTCCCCGCTGGTACGGGGCGCCGCCGCATGGGCTCTATCGCGGCTCCTGCCAGCCGATGAATTCGCGATCCTGGCCCGGCAGCAGGCCTTGGCGGAAACAGACGAGACGGTGCGGGCGGAATGGACCGTTTCTATTTAGGCCCGGTATCGTCCAGCAGCGACAATTCGCTGCGCGCCGCTTCGGCGGTTTCTCCGCCGCCGGCAATTTTCAGCGCCGCCTGAAAATCGCGCCGGGCGCTGCCGATATCGCCCGCCCGGCGCGCAATGTCGCCCCGCTGAAGCAAAGCCTCGGCGGAATTGGGCCGAAGCTTCAAGGCCGCATCCGCATCGTCGCGCGCTTCCTTGAGTTTTCCCTGGGCCGCGAGCGCGCTGGCGCGCAGGATCAGGAAATCGACTCTCCGGGGCTGGATTTCCAGCGCCGCATTCAGATCGGCTTCCGCCGATTTCCAATCCTTTTGCATCGCCTGGGCACGGGCGAGATCGGCATAGAGTTCCGCGTCATTGGCGGACAAGGCCAGCGCGGCGGAAAAACTTGCCGTCGCCTTGGCGCCATTGCCGGCCAGCATCCAGGCATTGCCCGCCTGGTCGAAAACCGATGCGCGCAGGCTTCCCATGTCGGGTGCCCGGCCCAGCGCATCCAGGCGCGCGGCGGCTTCGGGATAGCGTTTCAATTCCGTCAGCGCCATGGCCAGGCAATGCTCGGCCGGAGCGCCGCCCTTCGCCTTGCTCCATTCCGTCGCGCTGCGCAGCGCTTCGGTGGGATTGAGATTGGCCAGGCTGAGGCATTGCTCGTAATGCTGCTTGATGCCGAGATTGTCGAGCACCGATGCCGCATGCGCCTGCGGGAGTGCCGCCATCGCGAACACAATCGCGCCGACGGACGGAAGCAACCGGTAAACAGTCATGAAACCGTCTATAGAACAATTGCGCCGAGCGCGCGAGAATGGAATGGCGCGGCGGGGTCCATCTGCTAGGCTCGCGCACGGAGTAAATGTCATGCAACGACTGGCGCTTGCGTTCCTGGCTCTGCTTTTCTTCACCGCGCCGTCCCTGGCGCAGGACCAGCTGATGGGATTGCCGCCGCGCGCCGCCCCCACCGCGAAGATCCAGGTCCAGCAGCTGCCCATTGTGGACGCGACGCCCAAATTCGATGCCGCCCGCGCCACCGCGGGATATCTGGCGCGCGTCACGGGACCCGCCCGAGCCCGGTCGGATGCCTATTTCGAGGGTGGCTATTGGCTGTCTCTGGTGGATCTGATCTGGACCTTGGGCGTGTCCGGGCTTCTGTTGTGGCTTGGCCTGTCCGCCCGGATCAGGGACTGGACCGCGGAGCGCACGCACAACCGCACCTATCAGGCGATCCTGTATGTCACCGCCTATGTTGCCATCGCATTTGCCGCGCAATTTCCGCTGGCGGTTTATGAAGGATATTTCCGCGAACATGCCTATGGTCTGTCCAATCAGAATTTCGCCGCCTGGCTGGGCGATACCGGGATCGGCCTGGCGCTGACATTCGCAGCCGCCGCGATCTTCGTGCCGCTTCTCTATGCGGCGATCCGGCGGGCGCACGAAAGCTGGTGGCTATGGGGCGCGGGACTGGCGATCGGGTTTCAGGTTCTGGGAGCCGTGATTTATCCCATCTATATCGCTCCCCTTTTCAATCATTACAGTCCCCTGCCCGACAGTCCCTTGAAGGCGCAGATCCTGTCCCTGGCGCGGGCCAGCGATATTCCCGCCGACAATGTTTGGGTGATGGATGCATCGCGCCAGACCAATCGCATCTCGGCCAATGTGTCCGGCTTTCTCGGCACCACGCGCATCACCTTGAACGACAATCTTCTCAAGCAAAGCACGCCGGACGAGATATTGGCGGTGCTGGGGCATGAGATGGGCCATTACGTGATGGGCCATATTCTGCGCGCGCTACTCTTGATGGGGCTTCTGACCGTGATCGCCTTCGCCTTCCTGCATTGGGGTTTCCGCTTCGCCGTAGAGATATTCGGCGGTCAATGGCAGGTACGACGGGTGGACGACATAGCGGGTCTGCCGCTCCTGGTGGCCCTGGCCAGCTTGTTCTTCTTTGTCGCCACGCCTTTGACCAACGGCATCATCCGCACGGCCGAACATCAGGCGGATATTTTCGGCCTCAACGCGGTGCGCAAGCCCGACGCCTTCGCCACCGCGATGCTGAAGCTTTCCACCTATCGCAAGCTGGAACCGGGCAAATGGGAAGAGATCGTCTTCTTCGATCACCCCTCCGGCCGCACCCGGGTGATGGACGCGATGGTCTGGAAGAAGGAACATATCCGCGACGTGGATGTCCGCGACACGGTCAGCCCGCAATGACCTCATGCTTCGACAAGCTCAGCATGAGGATGTGAGCTTCTCCTCAACCTGAGCTTGTCGAAGGGTGAGCAGCGACCCTGAGGGTCGAAATGGTCAGCGGACCATTTCGAGCTGCGAACGCCGCGAGCTTGCGGGCGGCCGGAGAAAAACTCGCCTCCCCTCGTGCTTCGACAGGCTCAGCATGAGGGGATTTGGGCACGTTGTCGGTGGTGGTTTTACTGCAGCTGCTCCGCCAGCGCCGCATAGAGCGGATTGGCGGTATCGAAGACATAGTCCGCGTCCTGGGTGGTGGCTGGCGCATCACAACCTTCGGCGCGCAACGCATTCACCGCATCCATCAATTTTCCCCGCGGCACCAGAAGCGAATACTCTCCGCTGGAGTCGGTGGGCCGCGACAGGACGGTCGCGCTGGCGATGCGCGACAGGCTTTGCAGCAGCTTCTCCGCCTGCCCGTTCAACCGCACCCGCAGGATCTGAGAGGTCTTGGCCCGAGCGCGGGCATTGAGACGCGCCAGCAGGGCTTCGCAAGCCGCCCGCGCGGCGCCGTCCCACCTGGCCGTCAGTGAGGCGGCCAATTGGGCCTGGCTTTCCAGGATGGTGCCGTCTTCCAAGGTCTTCAGCCCGTTGGCGGCCAGGGTGGCGCCGGTGGTGGTGATGTCCACGATGGCTTCGGCCGTGCCCGCGGCCGGCGCACCTTCGGTGGCGCCCGCGCTTTCCACGATCCGGTAGTCGCTGATCCCCACTTGTGCGAAATAGCTGCGCGTCAGCTGGGTGTATTTGGTGGCGACCCGAAGACGGCGGCGATGCCGGTGCGCGAAAGCGGCGCAGACATCGTCCAGGTCCGCCATGGTCGAGACATCGATCCAATATTGCGGTACCGCCACCACCACATTGGCGAAGCCGAAGCCCAGCGGGCGGATCAGGTGGATGCGCCCGTTCAACTCCGGTGCCGCTTCGCGCAACAGATCCTCGCCGGTGATGCCCAGATGGACATCGCCCGCCAGCAAGGACGCGGCGATCTCGCCCGCCGACAGCAGCAGCACTTCGATATCGGGAAAGCCACTCAAGGTGGCGCGATAGCCGCGCCCGCCCGCCGCCTGCTTCAGCACCGCGCCGGCATCGGAGAAATAGGCGTTGCAATCGTCCTTGAGACGGCCTTTCGAGGGAATGGCAAGCGTGAGTGCGGCCATCACACGCCCCCTTCCTGGCGGCGCGCCGCCAGCACCCGTTCGGTGCGGATGGCGATGCCGATGGCGGAGACAGGCCGATCAGCTCCGAGCATCTCCAACAATGTGTCGTACCGCCCGCCACCGGCCAGCTGCACCCGCCCTTCCTTGTCGCGCGCCCACAATTCGAAAACGAAGCCCGTGTAATATTCCATGTTCCGGCCGAAGCGCGCCGCGAAGCTGATCTTGTCCGACGCCACACCCAAGGATTTGAGCGCGGCCAGCCGCGCCTGCATCGCTTCCAGCGGCGCATCGAGCGCAATGCCCGCATCGCGCGTCAGGGCGCGGATTTCCGCCAGCGCCTGTTCCGCTGTGCCCGACACCGCCAGGAGACGGGTGATGACATCCGCGATCTTGGGATCAAGCCGCAAAGCCGCGGCATCCGCCGCCTGCTCCATCAGCCGCTCGACGATTTCCTCGCGCGTGCGCGCGCCCTGGGGCGCGTCCGCCACCAGATCCATCAGACCTTCGATGGCGGCATGGGATTCGCTTTGCGACAGGCCGCCCAGCGAACCCAGAAGCCGCTGCGCATCGGAAGCAGCGCCTTGGGTCAAACGACCCAACAATGCTTCGAAATACCCCACCCGCCAGAAATGCCGCTTCAGGCGCGCACGCCATTGCGCCGGCACATCCAGGGCATCGACCAGAGCGCCGAACAGCGCCAGATCGCCGATCTTGACGGAAAAATCCTTCAGCCCCGCCGCGCGCAAGGCTTCGACCGTCAGCGCCATGATCTCGGTTTCGCCTTCGGCGCGGTCCGCCAGCCCCAGAAGCTCCGCCCCGGCCTGGAAGAATTGCGTGGGACGATGCGGCTCGGACGGCTGATGGCGGAAAACCAGGCCATTGTAACAGATGCGGGCGGGCAGCGTGGTCTTGGCCTTCACCGCTTGATAGCAGATCGGAATCGTCAAATCCGGGCGCAGGCACAATTCGCGGCCCGACGGATCGGTCAGGGTGAAGGTGCGGCGGCGGATTTCCTCGCCGGAGCGATCCAGGAAAATATCGGCGGGCTGCAGCACCGAGGGTTCTTCGCAGACATAGCCGCGCGCACGGAACGCGCCCAGGATCGCCTCCGCCTGGGTCTCCAGGATCTTGAGTTCGCTGCTGGAGGTATACGGAAAAGCTGCCATCAGCGCTTTTCCAACATGTCTTTTATGGCAGCCACAAGATCGTCACGCTTCACGCTGACCTGGGCCTGGCGCGCACCCACCCAGGCGGCGCGGCTCTCCACCGACTTGGCCAATTCGGCGCCCAGCGCCAGATCCTTCAATGTGACTTCGCCCCGCGCCCGTTCGTCGCCGCCTTCGATCACGGCCACGGCTGCGCCGCGCTTGTCGGCATATTTCATCTGGTCGCCGAACTTGCCCGTGCCCACATAGGCTTCGGCGCGCAGGCCCGCAGCCCGCAGCTCGCGCACCATCTGGAAGCTGGCGGCGGCCTCGGCCTTGTCCATCACCGTCACCACCACCAGCGGCGCAAGATCGCCGCCCGCGATCCCCCGCGATGCAAGGCTCGCGATCAGGCGGCTGACGCCGATGGAAACGCCCGTAGCCGGCACGGTCTGGCCGGTAAAGCGCGCCACCAGATCGTCGTAACGCCCGCCGCCCGCCACCGAACCGAACACCACGGTTTCGCCCGCTTCATTCTGGACCGGAAAAGTCAGTTGCGCCTCGAACACCGCGCCGGTGTAATAATCCAGCCCCCGCACCACGCCGGTATCGAACTGCACCCGGTCCGGCCCATAGCCGCAAGCGGCAAGAAGTTTGACGATCTGTTCCAGCTCCGACAGTCCGGCCGCGCCGATGGCGCTGGAACCCACCAAGGTTCCGATCTGGCGCAGATGCGCGTCCTCATCGGCGGCATCCGGCGCGACAAAGGAAAGAATGCGCGCGGCCTGTTCGGCGCTCAGCCCCGCGCCTTTGGTGAAGTCGCCGGATTCATCCTTGCGCCCCTCACCCAACAACGCGCCCACGCCTTGAGGCCCCAGCCGGTCCATCTTGTCGATGGCGCGCAGCACGATGCCGCGACGGACGCGATCCTCGAGCGCGATGCCGGCGGCTTCCAGCACGCCGTCCAGCAATTTGCGATTGTTGAGCTTGACGATGTAGTCACCCCGCTTCAGGCCCAGGGCCTCCAGCGTGTCGGACAGCATCATCAGCAGCTCGGCATCCGCCGATGGCGAAGCGCTGCCCACCGTGTCGGCATCGAATTGCAGGAATTCGCGATAACGCCCCGGACCCGGCTTTTCGTTGCGCCAGACCGGTCCCACCTGATAGCGGCGGAACGGCTTGGCCAGGGTCTGGAAATTGGCCGCCACATGCCGCGCCAGGGGCGCGGTCAGGTCATAGCGCAGCGACAGCCATTGATCGTCATCGTCCTTGAGCGAAAACACCCCGTCATTGGGCCGGTCGACATCGGGCAGGAACTTGCCCAGAGCATCGGTGAATTCGAAAGCGGGCGTCTCCAGCGGCGAAAAGCCATAGGCTTCGTAAACGCCCCGGATCGTCTCCAAAATGCGCCGTTCGGCCACGATTTCGGCCGCGCCCCGGTCGCGGAACCCCCGCGGCAGGCGTGCTTTCGGCTTGGTCGGTCGGGAATCGCCCATACTCACTATGTTCCGCTATCGCGGGCGGGTTGTAATGGCCGCGTGGCGGAGGGGCAAGCAGGCCGGGAACCGGATTTTCCAGGAAAATCCGGCCCCCAAGCCGTCGATCAGGCAGGATGCTTACTTGGCGGGCGCCATCATGCCGCGCGCCTTCATCTGCGCGTCCAGCTTGGTCAGGGCGTCGGTTTTCTCGGCCGCCGTCAGCTGCATCCATTCCGAATCATAGCGGGCCTTGCGGGCCTGGCGTTGTTCGGGGGTTTCGGCGCGATCCTTGGTCATCTCTTCCTTGCGGGCGGCGGCGGCCTGATCCGCCGACATGCCCTTGGTGGCCTTTTCACGGTCCACGATCATCATCGCCAGGTTTTCGCGGGAAAAGATGCCGAATCCGCCCTGGGCGTTCATCTGCATGCCGCCCGCCGGCTTCATGGCCGGGCCAGACATGGAAGGACCGGACATGCTGGGTCCGCTCATGCTGCCGCCGGCCGATTGGGCCAGGGCACCGGAGGCCAGAAGCGATGCGGTCAATGATGCGAAAAGGATACCGGACAGGCGCATGGAAACTCTCCCTGATTGTTGGCCTGTCGGCACGGCCGATGGCCCGCTTCCGATATGTTCGGCCGGGGGAGGTGCGAGGTTACCGCGAACGGAAAAAAGCAATGGTACAGTTGGGTGGGCTCGAACCACCGACCTCCGGATCCACAATCCGGCGCTCTAACCAACTGAGCTACAACTGCACGCACGCGGACCCTTGCCGCGAGGGGCCGGAAGCTATGGGCGGGGCCTCGCAAAAGCAAGCCGGAATAGTCCCTTGGCGGCGGATATTCGCGCGATCGCGGGGCGGCGCGACAGCGGCATCTGCCATGTTTGGCGACAAGCGGAAAAAATGTATCGTCTTGAAGCTCTTGTCGGGAATTTTTGATGCGGCGCTTTATCTTGGGAATCACGCTTCTGACGGCCTTGATCGGGGCGGCGGCGCTTTATTGGGCCACTCGCCCCCTTCCCGTACTCACGGTCACCACCTGGCCCGGGGCCTATGGCCACGCCCAGCGCGCCGCCTTGATCGAACCCTATCGGGACGTCGCCCGCGTCAACATGCACGCCAACGAGTGGGAGGGCGACCTGGCGGAACTCTCCCATGCCATCGCCAGCCACAGCTACAAGGGCGACGTCATCGACTTCGAGCTTCCCAAAGCGATCCAGGCCTGCCGCATGGGCCTGCTGGAAAAGATCGACGCCACCAGCCTGCCGGCGGGGATCGATGGCGCGCCTGCCGCCCATGACTTTGTGAATGGGGCGCTGGGCGAATGCTGGGTGGCCAGCGTCGCCTATTCCCAGGCCATTCTGTTCGCCAAGGACAAATTCGCGGGCGCCGAGCCCGCCACGGCCGCCGATTTTTTCGACATCGCCCGCTTTCCCGGTCCCCGCGCCATGAAGCAGGGCGCCAAGCTCAATCTGGAGCTGGCGCTGTTGGCCGACGGCGTGGCGCCGCAGGATATCTATAAGACGCTTGAAACTGACGCGGGCGTGGCCCGCGCCTTCCAGAAGCTGGGCACGATCAAGCCGGGACTGATCTGGTGGCAGGCGGCGGGCGAACCCGCCAGGCTGATCCGCAGCGGCCAGGCCGTCTTCTCCACCGTGCTGAACGGCGACATTTTCGACGCCCGCGCCGACATGCCCGGCGTGATCTGGGATCGCCAGCTTTACGAGTTCGATGTCTTCGGCGTGCCCAAGGGCAATCCCAAGAAAGACATGGCGATGGATTTCATCCGCTACGCCACCAGCGCCCGGCCGCTGGCCCGCATGGCCAATCGCATCTCCTATGGACCGGCGCGGCGTTCGGCCTTGCCGCTGGTGGGCGACAATCCGGAATTCCATATCGCGATGCGGCCCTTCCTGCCCACCGCGCCCGCCAATTTCGCCACCGCTTTCGCGGTGGACGATGCCTGGTGGCTGGCGCATGGCGCGCCGCTGGAAGCGCGTTTCGCCACCTGGGCCGCCGCGCCCAACTGACGGACATTACCGAATGGACAGGCGCCGATTGACAGATGTTGGTGCCGCCCCCTGAATAGGCCAGAGATCATACACCACCTCATGCACCGGCCCCGATGATCGGCTACGCCCTTAAACGCTTTTTCGGCGCGTTGCCCACGCTCTTCATCATCGTCACGGTGGCCTTCTTCATGATGCGCGCTGCCCCCGGCGGGCCATTCGATTCCGCCCGCAAGCTGCCGCCGGAGATCGAGCGCAACGTCAAGGCCGCCTACAATCTCGACAAGCCGTTGCTGGTCCAATACGGCATCTATCTGGAGCGGCTGGCGCAAGGCGATCTGGGCCCCTCTTTCAAGAACAAGGATTTCACCGTCGCGCAGCTGATCGGCATTGGCCTGCCCGTCAGCATGCGGCTGGGCCTTTTGGCGATGGCGCTGGCGATCAGCCTGGGTGTGAGCCTGGGGGTATGGGCGGCGCTGCGGCAAAATCAGTGGCAGGATTATTCGGTGATGACCGTGGCGATGTTCGGCATCACCGTGCCCACCTTCGTCACCGCGCCCTTGCTCACGCTGCTGTTCGGCGTTTATGGCGTGCATATTTTCGGCCTGGAATTCAACCTGCCGGTGGGCGGCTGGAATGGCGGCGCCTGGCGCAACATGGTCTTGCCGGTGGTGGTGCTGTCGCTGCCCCAGATCGCCATCATCGCCCGGCTGACGCGGGGCAGCATGATCGAAGTTCTGCGCTCCAATTATATCCGCACCGCCAAAGCCAAGGGGCTGTCGGCCAACGCCGTGGTGCTGCGCCATGCCTTGCGCGCGGCGCTGCTGCCGCTGGTGAGCTATCTGGGTCCGGCGGTGGCGGGCATTCTCACCGGTTCGCTGATCGTGGAACAGATTTTCGGCGTTCCCGGCATCGGCCGTTATTTCATCCAGGCCGCGCTGAACCGGGACTATACGCTGGTGATGGGCGTGGTGATCTGTTACGCGGCGCTGATCGTTCTTCTGAATTTCATCGCCGACATGATCTACGGCCTGCTCGATCCCAGGGTGCGGCTGTCATGACCCCCGCCGCCACCCGCAAGGCGGAAACATTGGAACGCGCCTTCGCCGGCCGCAGCCTCTGGGCCGATGCCAGGGCCCGGCTGTTCCGCAACAAGGCCGCCGTCACCGGAATGGCGGTGCTGGGCGTGGTGACGCTGCTGGCGCTTTTCGCACCCTTCGTATCGCGCTTTGCCTATGACGGGATCGATTACAATGTGGTGACCTGCGCGCCGGATTGGTGGCCCTTCGAGGCGGCTTGCAAGGCCGGCCCCGGCCACTGGTTCGGAACCGACACGGTAGGCCGCGACCTGTTCGTGCGCGTGCTCTATGGCGCGCGCGTATCGCTGGCGGTCGGCTTCGTCGCCACATTGGTGTCGCTGGTCATCGGCGTGCTGTACGGCGCCACCGCCGGCTATTGGGGCGGACGGGTCGACGCGCTGATGATGCGGGCGGTGGACATCCTCTATTCGCTGCCATTCATCTTCTTCGTCATCATCCTGATGGTGATGTTCGACCGCAATTTCTATCTGATGTTCGTCGCCATCGGCGCCGTGGTCTGGCTCACCATGGCCCGCATCGTGCGCGGCCAGACGCTTTCGGCCAAGCAGAAGGAATATATCGAAGCCGCCCGCGCCGCAGGGGTTTCCCCTTTCGGCATCATCACACGGCATATCATCCCCAATGTGGTGGGACCGGTGGTGGTCTATGTCACCCTGACCGTGCCGGACGTGATCCTGATCGAAAGTTTTCTGTCCTTTCTGGGGCTGGGCATCCAGGAGCCTCTCACCAGCTGGGGCGTGCTGATATCGGATGGCGCCAACACCATGGAATCCGCCCCCTGGATGCTGATCTTCCCGGCCCTGTTCATGGCCGCGACCCTGTTCTGCTTCAACTTCATCGGCGACGGCCTGCGCGACGCGCTGGACCCCAAGGATCATTGAAGGATCATTGAAGGATGGCCGCGCTGCTGGAAATCCGCGATCTCGATGTGCATTTCGCCACGCCCGACGGCGACATCCATGCCGTGAAGAAGGTGAGCCTGGACATCGCCGAAGGCACCTGCCTGGGCGTGGTGGGCGAGAGCGGTTCGGGCAAGAGCCAGCTTTTTCTCGCCGCGATGGGGCTTCTGGCCGCCAATGGACGGGCCAGCGGCAGCGTGCGCTATCGCGGCCAGGAATTGCTGGGACTGGAGCCCACCGAGCTGAACCAGTATCGCGGCTCCAAAATCACCATGATCTTTCAGGATCCCCTCACCTCGCTGACACCGCACATGACCATCGGCGCCCAGATTCTGGAAGCCTTGACCCTGCACCAGAAAATGCCGCGCGAAGAGGCCGAACGGCGGATCCGGGAGATCCTGGAATATGTCCGCATTCCCGAAGCCGCGCGGCGGATGAAGCAATATCCCCACGAATTGTCCGGCGGCATGCGCCAGCGGGTGATGATCGCGATGGCCACCATCACCGGCCCCGATCTGGTGATCGCCGACGAGCCCACCACGGCCCTGGATGTGACGGTGCAAGCGCAGATCCTGGAAATCCTGCGCGCCCTCAAGACCGACAAGAAAAGCGCCATGGCGCTGATCAGCCACGATATGGGCGTGATCGCGGGCAATGCCGACCAGGTTCAGGTGATGCGGCATGGCGAAGTGGTGGAGCGCGGCGATGTCGACGACATCTTCTATGCGCCGCGCCACGATTATACCCGCATGCTGCTGGGATCGATGCCGCGCCTCGACCGGGAGCCGGACATCACCGCATCATCCGCCAAGGTCTTGCTGGATGTCGAAGACGTGAAGGTCACTTTCCCCGTCAAGGGCGAAGGCTTCTTCGCGCCGCCACGCCTGCTGAGGGCGGTGGACGGGATTTCCTTCACCTTGCGTGCCGGCGAGACCTTGGGCGTGGTGGGCGAAAGCGGTTGCGGAAAATCCACCCTGGCCCGGGCGGTGCTGCAATTGATCCCGTCCGACAGCGGCCAAGTGATCTGGCTGGGCCGCGACCTGACGGAAGAAAAGCAGGAGGCGATCCGCCGCGCCCGCAAGGATTTTCAGATCGTCTTTCAGGACCCCCTGGCCAGCCTGGACCCGCGCATGCCGGTGGGTGTTTCCATCGCCGAGCCTTTGCGCGCGCTCGAGCCCGGCCTGTCGCGGGCCGAAATCCGCGCCCGCGTGGCCGCGATCATGCAGAAGGCCGGCCTGGATCCGGCCTGGATCAATCGCTATCCCCATGAATTGTCCGGCGGCCAGAACCAGCGCGTGGGTATTGCCCGCGCCATGATCGTCGAACCCAAAATGGTGGTATGCGACGAAGCGGTGAGCGCCCTGGATGTTTCCATCCAGGCGCAGATCGTGGCGCTGATCAAATCGCTGCAGGCGGAAACCGGCATGGCGATGATCTTCATCAGCCACGATCTGTCGGTGGTCCGCCAGCTCTCCCACCGGGTGATGGTGCTGTATTTGGGCCGGGTGGTGGAAATGGCGGCAGCGGACGATCTTTATGGCGATCCGCGCCATCCTTATACCCGCGCGCTGCTGTCGGCGGTGCCGACGCCCGATCCCAAGCGGGAGCGGGCCCGCAAGCGCACCTTGCTGACGGGCGACCTGCCCTCGCCCCTGGACAGCCGGGCGCCGCTGGCATTCCTGAAATCGCGGCGGATCGATGATCCGCAGGCGGAGCAATATCGGCCCCAGCTGCTGGAAGTCTCGACCGGCCATTTCGTGGCCGAACACGATCCGGCCTGACGCGCCTTATTTGACGCGGATCACCCGGTAATTCTTGTCGCCTTTCACCCGCATGGTGTGGCTGCCCAGCATGTCGGCGCTCACCACCACCGAATAGCTGGCGGGCGGATCGCTCCAATGGGCGCGCAGATCGTCATAAGGCGATTGTTTCCACACCTGGCCATCCGCCAGAGTGACCGTGAACAGGCCATCCTTGCCGAAGGTGAAGGCCGAAAGCCGCATCGCTCCGACCATGTTGCTGTCGTCATTGGTGGACGGGCCGAAAATATTGCCGATCCCCAGCCAGCCGCTGTCGCTTTCCTGCTTCATCGGCGGCGGCGTCATGGGTGTGTTCTTGACCAGATTGACCTGGGCCTCGGGGGCCGGCGGCAGGCCCAGCTCCGCGCGCATCGGCTGCGCCGCGCCATAGAAGCAATTGAGCCAGGTGCGATTGTCCGCGATGCCGGAACAACGCTGCAGGTTGAGCATCACATCGTCCCGGATGGGATCGCTGGCGGCCTGGGCCGGGATGCTCGCGAGACCCGACAAAATCACGGCAAGAGATAACAGGCGCAGCCGCATCGGCCCCCCACAGAAAGGTACAGTTCCAGCGGGCGAATATAATGGAATTTCCGCCGCCAATGCTATGGTGATGCCGACGGAACGCCCGCAAAGGCTGCGCGAATGGCAGGCAGAAAAAATTGGACCAGGCGGCTGGCGCTGGGCGGTGGCGCCGCCGTGATTCTGGGCAGCGGCTTTCTGGCGTCGCGGGGCAAGGAGGCGCGCATTCCGCCCCAGGCCGGAACTCTTCATCGCGGCAACAATGCCGAACCTTTCACGATCGATCCGCAGCTGGTCGATGCCTCATGGGAAGATCCCATCGTGGGCGACATGATCATGGGCCTGACCACCGAAGATCCCAACGCCCGCCCCATTCCCGGCATGGCGGAAAGCTGGCAGGCCTCGGCCGATGGCCTCACCTGGACCTTCAAGCTGCGCGACGCCACATGGTCCGACGGTGTTCCCGTCACCGCGGACGATTTTGTCTATTCCTGGCGCCGTGTTCTGGAGCCCCAGCTGGCCGCGTCCTATGCCTATTTCCTCTATGTCATCAAAAATGCCGTCGCGGTGAATGCGGGGCGGATGCCGGGGACGGCGCTGGGGGTCAAGGCGTTGGATGCCCAAACCCTGGAAGTCCATCTCGAACATCCCGCGCCCTATCTTCTGGAAATGCTCACCCACACATCCATGATGCCGGTCCCCCGCCATGTGGTGGAGGTGAAGGGCAAGGCGTGGACCAGGCCGGGCAATTATGTGGGCAATGGCGCTTTCCTGTTGAAGGACTGGGTGCCGAACGATCATCTGACCGTGGTCAAGAATCCGCGCTTCTTCGATGCCGCCAATGTGAAGCTGGAACGGATCGTCTTTTATCCCACCGACGATTACAGCGCCGCCCTGCGACGGCTGAGGGCCGGCGAGCTCGATGCCCAGGACCGGCTGGAGAATCGCGAATTCGGCTGGATCAAGAAAAACATGCCCGAACTGCTGGCGCCGGTGCCGCAACTGATCATGGACATGATCCAGGTCAACCGGACCAAAAAGCCGTTCGACGATGCAAGGGTGCGCAGGGCGCTCAATCTCGCCATCAACCGCGAAGCGATCACCGACAAGATCGTGCCGGTGGGATATGTCCCCGCCTATAATATCGTGCCGCCCGGCACCGCCAATTTTCCCGGCGGCAATGCCTTCGATTTCAAAGCCATGCCCTATCCGGAACGCACCGCCACGGCACAGCGCCTGATGCGCGAGGCGGGTTTCGGGCCTGATAAGCGCCTTCGCGCCACTTACATGATCCGCTCCACCGCGGCGGGATCCTATCGCTCCGTCGCCGCCGCCCTGCAGCAGATGTTCGCCCTGATCTATGTGGACATTTCCATCGTGCCCACCGATGCGCAGATTTTCTACAAGCAGATCCAGGAGCATGATTTCGAAATTTGCCAGCCTGGCTGGCAAGCCGATTTCGACGACGCGTCCAACTTCCTGGACATTTTCATCAGCGGCAGCGGCAACAATTGGGGCGTCTACAGCAATCCGGCCTTCGACAAGGAATTGAGCGAGGCCCAGAACGATACCGACCTACAAAGCCGCGGCCGCAAGCTCGCCAGCGCGGAGAAAATCCTGCTCGAGGATCAGGCCGCGCTGCCCCTCTTCTTCTGGGTCAATGCCAATCTGGTGCGCCCCTATGTCAAAGGCTGGCAGGCAAATCCCATGGACAAACATCGCAGCCGCTGGATCAGCATCGACGAGAAAGCCCGCGCGGCACTGTTTGTATGATCCGATAGCCTCCTGACAGAAATGGAAAAGCCGGGAGAATTCTGCGAATTTGGTGCCGAATACCATCGGGATCCGAGGTTTGTCCGAACAGGCTGGCGGAGCATCCGGCGCCTCTCCGACAAATCGCGCGGCCTTGGTCGGGCTCGCAGGACCGGCTTCCGAAAGATGAATTGGAGATAATTCCAAGGAGAAGCCCATGCAATCGACGATCGAACTCAGGGTCGAAAAAATTGGGCAGCTGTTCGAATCGTTCGACCCGATGCCCTTTCGCGAACGGGATTTGGACCGCAACGCCGAGGAATATATCGTCGGTTGGGCGCGGGAATTACCCGGCAATTCCCCAATCAAGATCCGCGTGCACATGCCCGCGCGGGAAGCTTCCCAGGAAAATGCCACGGCTGTCGCAGACGCGTTTTCAAGGTATTTCCAATATCGGGCGGAGATCACTGCCGGCAGCCTTATGGAACTGTTTCGGATTGGGCGCTTCTCTTTATTGGTCGGGCTGGCGGTGCTGGCCGTGTGCACCGCTGTCGGGCAATTGATCGGGCGGCTTCCCGGGGCATCGCCTTTTGGTTTATTTGCCCAGGAAGGGCTGATAATTCTGGGTTGGGTCGCCAACTGGCGGCCAATAGAGATTTTTCTTTATAACTGGTGGCCGATTGTCCGCCGGCGCAGGCTATTCGAGCGATTGGCAAAGGCTGCGATAGAGATTTCTCCGCTAGATGCCCCACCCTAACGCCTCTTTCCGTTTGGCGGGAAATATCTCCGCGCGGGCAAGCGGCGCGCCTTAAGCGCCATACCTAGTTTGCTCTGGATCAAGGTAGCCTTCCACTTTTCGGGGCATAGGAAGAAAATGGAGAAGAGTGTCACCGGCTTGGAGGATTCCCAAGCAGCCTTCCGGGTGCGCGGCCTCACCAAGATGTACCGTTCAGGTGACATCGATGTCCCGGCCTTGCGTGGTATCGACCTTGATATCTGTAATGGCGAGGTACTGGTGCTGCTGGGGCCGTCAGGTTCGGGCAAGTCCACCTTCCTCAACATCCTGGGCGGGCTGGATCGGCCCAGCTCCGGCGAAGTGCGCTTCCACGATCACGATCTCCTGCAGATGAGCGAGCGGCAGCTCACACGCTACCGCCGTGACCATGTCGGCTTCGTCTTTCAGTTCTACAATTTGATTTCCAGCCTCACCGCGCGCGAGAATGTCGCGTTGGTCACGGAAATCGCCGCCAACCCGATGACACCGGAAGCCGCCTTGGAAATGGTTGGGCTCAAGGATCGGATTGATCATTTTCCAGCTCAATTGTCGGGCGGCGAACAGCAACGCGTGGCGATCGCGCGGGCCATCGCCAAGCGACCGGAGATTTTGCTTTGTGACGAGCCCACCGGCGCGTTGGACTCCCAAACCGGAGTGGTCGTGCTGGAAGCAATTGAGCATGTGAACACCGAATTGAAAACCACGGCGGTGATCATCACCCACAATGTCGCCATTGCCGCCATGGGATCGCGTGTCGCTTCCTTTGCCAACGGACGAATTGCCGGTTTGAGCGTCAATCATTGCCGCCGTCCGGCCCATGAGCTTTCCTGGTGAAGACATGGCAGTCCTGAACCGCAAACTGACTCGCGATCTATGGCATGTGCGGGGTCAGGCGCTCGCCATTGCCGCGGTGATAGCCTGCGGCGTCGCCATCGTGATTATGACCTATGGCGCAATGACGTCTTTGACCAAGACCCGCGATGCCTATTACGAGCGTTACCGTTTCGCCCAGGTATTTTCGCATCTGAGGCGCGCGCCCCTGCGGCTGATCCGCGAGATTTCCGCCGTTCCTGGCGTGGAAAAAGCAGATGCACGCATCACTCATTACGCGGCCATCGATCTTTCAGGCACCGGCCGTCCCGCCGCCGCCTATCTGGTTTCGCTACCCGATGGGAATGAGCCCGAACTCAACCGCATCGTCCTGAGAGCCGGCCGCTTACCGGAAAGAGATCGTAACGAGCTGGTGATGAGCGAGAACATGGCGCGGGCCCTGGGTTACACGCCGGGACAGAAGCTGAATGTGCTTCTGGGCGGGCGCAAGCAGCTCTTCACCGTTTCCGGCATCGCGCTCTCGCCGGAATTCGTCTATGTGCTGGCGCCCGGCCAATTGATGCCTGACGACAAGGCCTTTGGCATCCTGTGGCTCAGGCGTTCGTTGATGGAAGCCGCCTATGACATGAATGGCGCTTTCAATGACGTCAGCCTGACGCTCTCGCCTGGCGCGTCAGAGCCGCAGGTCCGGCGCCGGATCGACCTTCTGTTGGCGCGCTTCGGCGGCACCGCCGCCTATGGCCGCGACGATCAGACCAGCCACGCCTATATCAGTCAGGAACTCGACCAGTTGCGCACCATCGCGACGGTGATCCCGCCGATCTTTCTGGGTGTGGCCGCCTTCCTTATACACATGGTGCTGTCACGCCTGATTGAAACTGAGCGCGAGGCTATC
The DNA here is from genome assembly GCA_017307355.1 of Alphaproteobacteria bacterium. Lineage (GTDB taxonomy): Bacteria > Pseudomonadota > Alphaproteobacteria > Micropepsales > Micropepsaceae > Rhizomicrobium. The sequence goes on along the minus strand of JAFKFG010000033.1, from coordinate 49,727 downwards.
GGCCTCTTCAAGGCCTTCGGCTACAGCAACTGGGAGGTGGCAAGCCATTATCTGAAATTCTCGCTTCTAATCACCGCTGCCGGCATGCTTGCCGGCATGATCGCGGGTGCCTGGCTCGGCGGATGGATGACCGGCCTCTATCAGGACTATTTCCGCTTCCCTTTCCTGGACTACCAGCCGGATTTTCCGGTTTTCGCGGCCACGCTTTTCATCAGTCTGGCGGCGGCGGTTGCGGGAACGGCAACCGCGGCTCTTGCCGCCGCCAGGCTCGAGCCCGCGGTGGCGATGCGCCCCCCGGCGCCGGCCGTCTATCGGCAGTCCTTGATAGACCGCTCGAAATTGATGCGCCGGTTATCTGTGCCCGGTCAGATGATCGTGCGTCATCTGGAACGCTGGCCCATGCGCGCGCTCCTCACCGGTTCAGGCATCGCGATGGCGGTGATGCTGCTTGTCACATTATTCTTTTTCTTCGACGCTATCGACGAATTGGTGGATAGCTTCTATTTTCGCCTCAACCATCAGGACGCCGTCATCGGGCTGGTGGAGCAGCGGGCGGAACGGGGCCGTTTTGAAATCGCCAGGCTCCCTGGCGCGCGCGCCGTCGAAAGATCCATTGAGGTGCCGGCACGCATTTCACATGGATCCCTCAGCCAGCGCATCGGCATCACCGGTCTGGATCAGGGAACGAAATTTCGTACCTTCCAAGATGCAAATGGGCATCCGCTCACGCTGCCGCAACGCGGCCTTCTCCTGTCCGACAAACTGGCCAACCTGCTTGCTCTAAAACCCGGCGATAAAGCCTTGACGGAGGTTTTGGAAGGTGACAGGCGCGTTACGCAAGTGCCGGTATTCGCCATCACCACCGAGCATGTGGGATTGGCAGCCTATATGGATCGCGCTTCGCTGGCCAAGCTTACCGGCGAGCCCGGCGCCGTCACTTCGTTTCAGGTAGCGCTCGACCCCAATGCCCTGCCCCGCTTTCTGGCAAAGTTGAAAGAGATACCCGCCGTCGCCACGGTTTCGACCCGCGCCCAATCGATCACCGCGCTACGCGAGACTATGGCCAAGAGCATGACGATCGTGATCGATTTCTATATCGGGCTGGGCGCCATCATCGCTTTCGGCGTAGTTTATAATGCGGCGCGCGTCTCTCTGTCCGAGCGGGGACGGGAACTGGCCAGTTTACGTGTTATGGGATTCACCGGAGTTGAAGTGGGTTACATCCTGATCGGCGAATTGGCTGTACTGGTGATCGCCGCGCTGCCTTTCGGCGCCGTGCTCGGCTTCGGCCTTGCCGGAGTGATGAGCCGCGCGATGGAAACCAAACTGTTCCGCATACCCTTCATAGTGGAACCTTCGACTTATGGCGTGGGCATGACAATCGCGCTTTTGTCAGCGTCTGCTTCCGCGCTTCTGGTAGGCTTTCGCATCAGTCGCCTCGACCTTATCGCCGTCCTCAAAACAAGGGAGTGAGCGTGATGCCGAATATTCGCCGCATTCTCGTTTGGGCGTGCGTCGCGCTTCTGATGGCAGGCGGCCTGCTCTGGAGCTTTTGGCCGCATTCCATCAAGGTCGAAATGGCGACCATCTCCTATGGCTCCATGCGCGTGGAAGTATCCGACGAAGGACGCACCCGCGTGCGGGAAAAGTACCAAGTCTCCGCACCTGTGACCGGCCGCCTGCTCCGCATCGAGAAACATCCAGGCGACGATGTGGTGGGTGGAAAGACTATCGTCGCCGACCTCCTGCCGATGAGCCCCAGCTTTCTGGACTTACGTTCGCAAAGTCAGGCGGAAGCGGCCATAAAGTCCGCCGAGGCCGCGCAAAAACTCGCAGCCTCCGAATTGGAGGGTGCGCGAGCGCAGCTTTCTTTCACCAGAAGCGATTTGGAACGCGCGACCAAGCTGGCGGCGTCCGGCATCATCTCGCGAGCGGATTTTGAACGTGCCCGACTTGCCCGCGATAGCGCCATATCCCGGAACGCAACAGCGGATGCCGCACTCAAGGCACGACAATATGACCTCGAAAATGCCAGGGCGCTGCTGATTGATCCGGCACGAATTTCGCAGACTTCGGGGAACCGCCCCAGCATCAAATTGGTCGCGCCCGCGAATGGAAAAATCCTGCGGGTCCTGCATGAAGATGAAGCCGTGGTAACCGCCGGCACGCCGATATTGGAGGTAGGTGACCCGCGCCAATTGGAGATATTGGTGCCGCTGGTCTCCGAAGAAGCCGTGAAAGTGCACCCAGGTGATGTTGCGCGCATCACGGATTGGGGCGGGGCGGGAGTACTGGGTGCGCGCGTCAGGCGTGTGGAGCCTTCCGGCTTTACAAAAGTCTCGGCGCTGGGCGTGGAGGAGCAGCGCGTAAATGTGCTGCTCGACTTTGCCGACCGGACCAGCAATCTGGCCTCAATCGCCGACGGCTTTCGCGTCATCGTCAATATCGTGATCTGGCAGCAGCCACGTGTTTTACGCCTGCCTGCCACCGCGATGTTCCGCCGGGGCGATGGTTGGGCGGTTTTCGTCGTACGGGGCGGCCGCGCCAGGTTGCAGCCCGTCCAAGTCGGCGCTGTCAATGACGATTTCGCCGAACTGCGTGCTGGGGCAGAAGAGGGCGAGCAGGTTATTGTTCACCCCAGCGATCAAGTCGGCGACGGAACGGCTGTCCATTCATAAAGATTCGCGCAGCCCGCTCCCACGCCCGCCGGAAACAGCGCGCCTGCCCCGCTTCCCTTTTATTGATGCCGCGTAAGAACCGTCTTGCGCTTGGAAGCAAAAAAGGGAAAAAGTCCTAATTTCGTAGGGCAATGAAAGCACGCGACCCCATAGCTCAGCAGGATAGAGCGGCGGTTTCCTAAACCGTAGGCCGGAAGTTCGAGTCTTCCTGGGGTCGCCATTCCTTCAAAGCTACCTGCGCTGCAGGCTCCAATCGTAAAGCGCCAGGGCCTGCTCGACTGGCTCGTTGGCGTCTTCCGGCAGCAGAAAGCGGTCCTGCACCAGCTGTTTGGCCGCCGCCTCGGCCTTGGCCCGGTACTCTTCGCGGCTGGCATAGCGTTCTTCGATCGAAAGACGGGAATCACCGCTGGCGGTGCGCTCGGCCTTGGTCCGCGCGAAGGGATGGAAGGAGCCCATTTCGCCGAATAGCTGATCGCCTGAACCGATCGCCGGGTCGCGGAAATTCCAGCCGCCATAGGTGCCGGCCGGCACTTCGATCGCCGGCAAACGGATACCGGCCCGGCTGTTGCCGTTCGTATCCACCGCTGGAACCAGTCCGACATAGACCTGGCCGACCTTGGGCGGCTCGTTGACCACGATGCCCTTGCTCCAAAGCGGTCCGAAATCCAGGCGATAGGTTTTCAGATAGGGCACGGGAAAATGCACGCCCGGTATCACGGGCCATCCGGCCTTTTCCGTCGGCACCAAGGTGCCGTCCGCGATATGGGGAATACGGCTGGGCGGCGGCGGCGTTCCGTTCACCACCCACTGGTCGAGGTCTTTCAACAAAGCGCGCGTGATCGGATTGCGATTGACGGGATTGTTCAGGGCCGCCGCGCCCTGTGCCTGCACCGGCGGGAACGGACCGAAGGCATGCGGGCCGGACGACACGAAATAGATCCGCGAATCCGCCGGCGGCTCGATATCACGCGTGCCGGTCACGTCGGTATGGATCAGCGAACCGCCCCTGTTGAAATATTCGGAATTGCTGAAGGTGTGAAACAGCTTCGGCCGGACATGGCGCGCCTCGGCGGTCGCCATCAGCGAATCCGTTTTTCCCAAGACGGGATCCGTCTCCACGCCGTCGGTGAAGGGAAACATGTCGGCGGGATAGAAGACATTGAAGAATTGCTCGGCATCGCGCGAGGCCTGGCCGAAGCGGTAATTGAACGAACCCCTGCCCGCCCCGCCCACTTCGTCGATCACCCCGTCAAAGACCTGGCGCCCCTGCTCGTCTTCATTGAAGCCTTCGTAGAGGAACTGGCGCAGATAGCGCCCGCTCTGCGACACGCCCCAGCCATAGGCGTAGCGGATTCCCTGCATGGGATTGGCATCGCTCTGATCGTGCTTGAGGAAACTGACCAGATCGCGCGTCCCGGCAAAGCCGGTGCCCAGCACGCGCGGATCGCGGGCACGATAGACCACATCATAGATGCGTCCCATCTCGAAGCCGCCATCCAGCGAGACGCTGGAATCGCCCACGAAATGCCATTTCGCCCGAGGGATAATCTGCGGCTTGTCGGCGGGCCGGTCGCGCACCGTCATCACATTGTCGGGGCTGTTCGGGTCGTCGATCGCATAGGCGAAATGGTTGCGGTCGGCCAGGGATTGGGTCGGGCTTTTGTCGTTGGGAATGAAATTGCCCCGCACCAGGCCGGTGATCTTTTTGCCGTTTTCGGTGGCGATGGGCATGTCCATGCGCATCTGGCCGTTCGGCACGTCCCACTGCCAGCCCATCCAGAGCAAGGTATAGCCCTGGTTCATCAGGGCCCCGTCGCCGAACTCTTCCGCCGTCTGCGGATCACGGCTGCCCTTGGCCTTCTGGAAGGTCACCAGCATCGCCTTGCCGCCGCGATTGCCGATTTCATCGAACAGCCGGCCATTGCCCCGCGCCGGATCCACGGGCTTGAGCATGTAAAAGTCGGCGCTGAACCCGACCTCGCCTTTCGCATTGCGGGGCGCCAGTCCCAGATCGACGATGTTCTTGTTGATGGCGGCTTTGGGTGCGAGCGCGAACTCGACCTTGCCCACCAGTTTTTCGTAGGCCCCCGCATTTCCGAACACCTTGCCGTTCAGGACCGCTTCGCGGCGCTCGACATGCAGGGCGACCACGCGGGCTTCGGCCGAGACCGCAAACAGGGTAAGCGCCAGCACACCCGTTCCAAGCAGCTTCCCCGCCATGCCATCCCCCGATGCCGAAACGGCCAAGACTATATCCCATCCTGCGAAATCCAGAAGGCGTATCGGGGCGGCGGAAAAGCCTCGGCCGACGGCAGAACCGTGCTAGACATTTGCGCGGGGAAAGGTTCGCGCGCGGTGCATCGCGGCGATAGCGGGGGATGGATATGCCTGAGAAGGACCAGGTCTTCGTCAAATGCGCCTGGCGGCTGATACCGCTGATAATGCTGCTCTATTTTGCCAACATCACCGACCGGGTGAATGTGAGCTTCGCCGCCCTGACCATGAGCAAGGATCTGGGGTTCAGCGACGCGGTCTATGGTTTCGGCGCTGGCGCTTTTTTTCTGGGTTATGCCCTGTTCCAGATCCCCGCCAACGCCATTCTGGAGCGGGTGGGCGCCCGGCGGTGGATATTCACCATCCTGCTGGGTTGGGGCGCGCTTTCCGCCGCCAACAGCCTGGTGACGAATGCGAACCAATTTTATGCGGTGCGCATTCTTCTGGGGCTGGTCGAGGCCGGCTTTTTCCCCGGCATAGTTCTGTATCTCACCTATTGGTTCACCAAGGCCTATCGCGCCCGGCTGGTCGCGCTCTTCATGGCCGCCTTGCCGCTGGCCAACATCATCGGCGCGCCGTTGTCCAGTACCATTCTGGGATTGAACGGGATTATGGGCCTGGCCGGCTGGCAATGGCTGTTCCTGCTCGAAGGCGCGCCCACCATGCTGCTGGCGTTTCTGGTCCTGCGCTTCCTGCCCGACCGGCCGCAGTCCGCATCGTGGCTGAACGAGGATGAAAAGACGATCATCACCACCAGCCTGGCCAACGACGACACGTCGGAACAAAAACATTTCTGGCCGGCGCTGCGGGATCCCCGCGTCTATGCGCTCGGCGTGGTCTATTTCGGCTATTCCATATCCTTCTACGGTGTGGGCTTGTGGCTGCCGCAAATCGTGCGCGGCATGGGCTTTTCCAATCTGGCCACCGGCTTCGTGATCGCGCCGGCTTATCTGGTCGCCCTGATCGCCATGATCGCATGGGGCCGCTCCAGTGATGCGCGGGGCGAGCGCGCCTGGCATGTCGCCCTGCCCGCCCTGATGATGGTGGCCTCGCTCCTGGTCGCCAGCCTGTCCCATTCGAATCTGGTGATCTACATCGCCCTGTCATTGGTCGTTGTGGGCTCGATGGCTTTGCAAGGCCCCTTCTGGGTCCTGCCGTCCATGTTTCTCAGCGGCTCAGCGGCCGCAGGCGGCATTGCCCTGATCAACACCATGGGAACGGCGGCGGGCGGATTCGCCGGCCCCTATGTTCTGGGCCTGCTGCGCGAAGCGACCGGCGGCTACTCGGCCGGCATGATGGCTTTGGCGCTGGGTCCAATACTGACTGCGGGCATCGTCCTGTTCCTGGCGCGAACCCTCGTGCCCGGGAACAGCACAAGCCCGTAACGGAATCCTCGGCGCCCTTCGGGCTACGTGCATCCGGCAATGTCTCGCCGATGGCAAATTTCCTCCCGCACGGGGAAAGCATTGCCATCGTGGTTCGTTGTCTCTCCAGGAACCACCGGATGGCGCCTTGGCGCGCCTCAAGGAGAAATCCATGGAGACCTTCATACGGAAAGCCTGCGCCGTGTCGCTGCTCGGCGGCGCAACAATGATTGCGGTGCCCGCTTTTGCGCAAGTGAGCGGCGCGGCACCCAGTGCCAATGTGGGGCAGAACCGCGCCGTCGATATGACGGAACAAAAAGCGCAAGCCGCCCAAAATGACGCCGCCACCACGCTCAACAATACCCCGTCGGCGGGGGGCTCGGCCAATGCCGCCGTGACGGCACAAGGCGCCGGAACATCCGCCAAGGCGGCGGGCGCCACGCGCCATGCCATGGGCGTGGGCAACAGCGGCGGCAACAATGCCCCGGCGGCAATCAACGATGCCCAGTCCCAGGCCGCCCGGGAATTGAATCAGCAGCCCCCGGGCCCGAACAGCGGCAACATGAAATAGGATCCCGCCATGCGCGGCCTTCATCGGCCCGCCGCGGAAGAAGGCGGCCGGATGCCTCACATCCGGCCGCTTTTCTATTGGAAGGGTCCGGCTTAAAAAGGCGATCTGTCGGAAGGATTTCAGCATATGCCGATTTATCGCGCCCCGGTCGAAGATTACCGTTTTCTGATCCACGAATTTCTGGAAGCCGAAAAGCATCGCGACTTGCCGCAATTCGAGGATCTCTCTGCGGATCTGATCGACGACATTCTGGCGAACGCCGGCAAACTCTGTGAAGAAGTGCTGCAACCCATCAACCAGTCGGGCGATGAGGAAGGCTGTCATTTCGAGAATGGCGTGGTGCGCACGCCCAAGGGCTTCAAGGAAGCTTACCGCGCCTATAGCGAAGGCGGCTGGGGCGGCCTTTCCGCGCCCGCCGAATATGGCGGCTCCAACATGCCCACCGTGATGAGCATGGCGGTGGGCGAGATGGCGATGGCCGCCAACCAGTCATTGGCCATGTATCCGGGCCTCACCTCAGCCGCGTATGGCGCCCTGATCTCCACCGGGGCGGACTGGATGAAACAGCATCTGGTGCCCAAGATGGTGTCGGGCGAATGGGCGGGCACCATGTGCCTGACCGAATCCGGCTGCGGCACCGATCTGCGCCTGATGAAGACCAAGGCGGTGGAGCAGCCGGACGGCACCTATCGCATCACCGGCACCAAGATATTCATTTCCGGCGGCGACCAGGATCTGACCGACAACATCATTCATATGGTGATCGCCAAGATTCCCGATGCCGACGGCAAGATCCATGACGACCTTTCGACCGTGAATTTCTTCATGGTGCCGAAATTCCTGGTGGCCGAGGATGGCACGGTGGGTGCCCGCAATGGCGTCACGGTGGGCGGCATCGAGCACAAGATGGGAATCAAGGGACAGGCCACCTGCGTCCTCAATTTCGATGACGCCATCGCCTGGCGGCTGGGGCCCAAACCCGAACCGCTCAAGCCCGGCGAGAAGCGCTCTTCCTCGGCCGGCATGGCGGGCATGTTCGGCATGATGAATGCGGCGCGGCTGGGCGTGGGCGTACAAGGCATCGCCATCGGCGATGTCGCCTATCAGAACGGCTATGCCTATGCCCATGAACGGCGCGTGGGCCATGCCCTGACCGGCCCGGCCGAGCCCGATCAGCCCGCCGACCTGGAAATCGTTCATCCCGATGTGAAGCGCATGCTGCTGCATGCCCGCGCCTTTGTCGAAGGCGCGCGGGCCCTGGCCTGCTGGACCGCCTTCAACATGTCGGTCGGCCATTCCAAGCGTGAGGATGCGCCGGTCGCCGCCCTCCTCGCCGATTTGATGACCCCGGTGCTTAAAGCCTTCTGCACCGACATGGGATTCGAGGCCGCCAATCTCGCCATGCAATGCTATGGCGGC
>JAFKFG010000033.1:0-41397 GCA_017307355.1 Alphaproteobacteria bacterium | reverse complement strand
AATGGTGTGGAGCAGTTCGTCCGCGACGGCCGCATCAACCAGACCTATGAAGGCGCCAATGGCGTGCAGGCGATGGACCTGGTGGGCCGAAAGCTGGGCCGCAATGGCGGTGCCGCGCCGCTGGCCCTGTTCGGCGCGCTGACGGGCTGGTTGGCGGAAAATGAGAAAGACGAAGCGCTGGCGCCCTATGCCAAGGGCCTGAAGCGCGGCGTCGAAAATCTGCAGGCCGCCACCATGTGGCTAGCGCAGAACGGCCTCAAGAATCCCAACGATGCCGGCGCCGGCGCATCCGATTATCTGCGCCTGATGGGCATTGTGATGCTGGCCTGGATGTGGGCCCGCATCGCCAAGCTATCGATCGGCAAGGACACCCGCTTCCATAAGGAAAAGCTGATCTCCGCCCGCTACTGGATGGAGCGCATGGTGCCCGAATGCGCCCTGCTGCTGGAACGCATTCAGGCCGGCAGCGCCAATCTGATGGAATTCGCCTAGGTCGGGCCGGTGTAAGGTTGCGCCACGCCGACCTCGGATTGCACCGGGTCGGACGGCGTGTCCTTTCCGAAAAATGCCTGGAACGCCTGTTCGAGGGTGGGATAGCGGAACACAAAGCCCGTGGCGATCGCCTTTTGCGGAAGCACATATTGACCGCCCAGAAGCAGCTCCTTGCCGAAATCGCCCAGCGCCCGTAACGGCGCCTCGGGAAGCGGCAGAATGGCGGGACGCCTCAATGCCCGGCCGAGCTTTTTTCCGAACGCGGCATTGCGTTCAGGAGCCGGTGCCGTGGCATTGACGGGCCCGGCAAGAGACGGCGTCGCCAGCACGTGCGCGATCAGCCGCACCAGATCGTCACGCGCGATCCAGGACATCCATTGCCGTCCCGTGCCCATCGGGCCGCCGAGCCCGAATTCGAACGGCAGCAGCAACCGGTTCAGCAATCCGCCGTCGGTGTCGAACACAAGACCGATGCGCAACGAAACGACCCGGGTGACGTCGCTGGCGGCCCTTTGCGCCTCTTTCTCCCAGGCGACGCAGACATCCCGGCAGAAACAGGCGCGGCCCGGCGATTCTTCAGTGAGAACCTCGTCGTCATACAATCCATACCAGCCGATGGCCGAGGCATTGACCAGAACCGGCGGCCGCGCCTGCAGCCGGGCAATGAGTCCCACGGCCCCCGAGGTCATGGCCAGGCGCGAGCTCAAAAGCACGCGCTTGCGCGCGCGGGTCCACAAGCCTTCGCCCATCGACTCTCCCGCGAGATTGATCACCGCATCAATCCGGCTGTCCGAAGGGATTTGATCCCAATCCTGGAAGATCCGAATGGGAACTCCCAGCTTTGCCGCCTTGAGCGGATCGCGCGCCACGACCATGACCTCGTGGCCGGCCGATATCAGGCTCTCCACCAGTCGCTTGCCGACGAATCCGGTGGCGCCGGCGATCAGAATGCGCTGCCTAGCGGGCAATGGGGACACCAGATCGCGGGCTGGAGCGCGGCGTGGACGGCCAAGACGGCGCGATGCGGCATAGTCCCGAACTCCGAACAGGAAAACGGCGACCGCCGACACGCTCGCCAGCACGCTCCAATAGCCGGCCGGCGTGTATTCGAACCCCGTCGGTGCAGTTGTCTGGTCGACCAATTTCGGCAGCAGCAGTGTCAGGATCGCACCGTAATTCAAGGCAAGGAATGTGTGCGTGACCCTCTCGCTGGCGGGCAATTTCCGTGTCCGGTCCTCCTCGACGAAATCCCACAATGTCAGAACGATCTCGATGCCGAGAAGCGCCAATATGGCAATGGCAAAGGCGCCTTCGACCGCGATCCAGCCAAAGACCAGAAATAAAATCGCATAAATCCCGTTGCGAATGGCGTGGAGGCGCAACTCCCGGCGCTGCGAAGCCCGCCATGCCAGCCTTTCGGTCAATTCATGATGGTACAACGTATCGAATGCGCCCATCGCGATCTGAAGCGCGACCAAAACCCACACGCCCGGCGACATCATATCAAGACCTCCCGAAAACATGCCGATTGATGAATGACCGGTCCGAACCAGGGATGCCTCACGTCCAAGGTAAACGTGAAATGACCGTCGCCCCTTTCCGCATGGGTCACGGTCAATGCACCGGGCGAAAGCCAGATCGGAAAAAACAGCGTCCAACCGCGAAACCGAACGAAATAGCGAACGCTGCGAAACGCGAGTTGGCCGTCTTCGACATGAACCGAAAGCTCCATTCCAACACCGCGCCCGACATGTTCTTCAAGCCCGGTGGGTCCGCCGAAACGCTTTGAGGAGTGAATGACCTGCGGAAATCCATCCCGGCGCGCATATACGCGTGTCCAGATCTGGCCATCCGTCACCATATCTTCGGTGATCGTCACCACCGCCGGCACGTCGTCGAATGCCGCGACCGGCAAAGGCCCGCCGCAAAGCCGCGCAACCTGCCCGATCAGCCAACCGATCCCGGTCAGCCGCGTGCAGGCGATCTTGCCGGCATAGACGACGGTTTCGCCGGCCACGACGCGTTTGGAAAAGCGGCGCCGAACCGCCTGCGGCAGCGATGCCCATTCCGCCGCCGACAGAAGATTGCGGAAGCGCAAATCACCCAACGGCTCGTTGCTGATAAGGGAGGTGGGGGCTTGTTCTTCCTGCCGGATTTTCCCGAGAACCACGGCCCCCTCCTCTATTTTGCTTTCCTGATCGGCAGATAATCGATGACCTTGCTGCCGAGCCGGATCACGCCCAGCAATTTCGGACGCGGAATGCGCATGATCTGCTCGTACCAATTCGACATGGTTTCCGTGAAGTTGCGCATCTCGTCCAACCGCCGGACGATCACCGGGTCTATGCCCGGATCGCCTTTCGCCGCCGTGGCGCAATCCTGCAGCGCCGCCAGCGCGGGATCGACTTCCCGCTCCTTGCGCACCGCTGCGATCTTGGCCGCGATGGTCCACACATCCGTCTCGGCTTCGAAGAAATCCCGGCGGTCGCCCAGAACGGGCACGCGGCGGATCAGCCCCCAGGCCTGAAGCTGCTTGATCGAATTGGAGACGTTGGATCGCGCGATCGCCAATGTGTCGGCGATGTCCTCCGCCGTCAGAGGCTTGGGCGAAAGATAGAGCAGTGCCTGGATTTGGGCGATGGACCGGTTGACGCCCCATTGCCCGCCCATGTCTCCCCAGCAAAGCACGAATTGCTGGACGGCGGCGGGCAGGTCTTTTCTGTCAGATATTTCTGTCATAACAGAAATATCTGACAGAAAAGACCTGGAGTCAACCACCCCGCAGCGCCGGATATGACGGAATTTGCCTAAACCAGGGCGTCGATCCGGGCAGCCAATGCATCCGGCTTGCCATCGACCTCCAGGATCTTGAGTCGTCCCGTCTCGCCGGACCGGATAACGATGTCCTTCTTGCGCACGGCCAACATCCCGGCAAGGAAATCGATCAGCGCCTGGTTGGCGGCGCCCTCCACCGGCGGTGCCGCCAAGCGGATTCGCAGGACGGGCCGGCCGTCGGCATCCAAGCCGATGCCATCCAACCCGTCCCGGCTGGCGCGCGGGGTCAGGCGAACCGCCAGCCGGATGCCATTGGTCGTTGCGCTGTAGGGCTTCGCCGTCATGCCGCCTTGGCGATGGTGGCCAGTTGCGACAGAAGCGCTTTGGCGCCCTTGAGCCGGTCGTCCGGTGTGGGCCAGTCGCGCGTTACCACGACCTTCTGGTCGGGCCTCACCTTCATGGTGCCGGTATGCTGGTTGATCAACTTGATCAGCGCCACCGGATTGGCGAAGGCATTGTGGCGGAAGGCGATGGTGCCGCCCTTGGGTCCGGCATCGATCTTCTCCACTCCTGCCGCCAGCGCCAGCTGCTTGATCGCCACGATTTCGAACAGATGCGTGACCTCTTCCGGCAACGGCCCGAACCGGTCGATCAGCTCGGCGGCGAAAGCATCGATATCGCTGCGCGTCTCCAACCCGGACAGGCGGCGATACAGCGACATGCGGACATTGAGGTCGGCGACATAGCTTTCCGGAATCAACACCGAAGCACCCAGATTGATCGCGGGCGACCATTGGTCGTCCATCGCCCCGCCGTCGCCGCCCTCGCGCATGGAGGATACCGCTTCCTCCAGCATCTCCTGATAAAGCTCGATGCCGACTTCCCGGACGTGGCCGGACTGTTCTTCGCCCAGCAAATTGCCCGCGCCGCGAATGTCCATGTCGTGGCTGGCGACGGAGAAGCCCGCCCCCAGCTGGTCCAGCGACTGCAACACCTCCAGCCGCCGCGTCGCCGTGTCCGTCAGCTTCCGGTCCGGCGGCGTGGTGAGATAGGCATAGGCGCGCGCCTTGGAGCGACCGATGCGGCCCCGGATCTGGTAAAGCTGCGACAGGCCGAACATGTCGGCACGCTGCACAATCATCGTGTTGGCGGTGGGGATATCGAGGCCCGATTCCACGATATTGGTGGAGATCAGCACATCGATCTTGCGCTCGTAAAAAGCGGTCATCACCTCTTCCAGCACCGTGGGGCTCATCTGCCCATGGGCCACCGCCGTCTTCACTTCCGGCACCGTCGCTTTCAGGAAGGCTTCGGAATCGCGTAGGTCGGCGATGCGCGGCGCCACGAAGAAGGACTGGCCGCCGCGATAATGCTCGCGCAAAAGCGCCTCGCGCACCACCAGGGGATCGAACGGGGTCACGAAGGTGCGCACCGCCAACCGGTCCACCGGCGGGGTGGTGATCAGCGACAGGTCGCGCACGCCCGACAGCGCCAATTGCAACGTCCGGGGAATCGGCGTCGCGGTGAGCGTGAGCACATGGACATCGGCTTTGAGATTCTTCAGCCGTTCCTTGTGCACCACGCCGAAATGCTGCTCCTCGTCAACGATCACCAGGCCCAGGCGCTTGAAGGTGATGCTTTCGGCCAGAAGCGCATGGGTGCCCACCACCACATCGACGGTGCCCTCGCCCAATGCTGCCTTGGTTTCGCGCGCTTCCTTGGCATCGACGAAACGGGAGAGCTGGCGTACCTTCAGCGGAAAGCCGGCGAAGCGCTCGGCGAAGCCCCGATAATGCTGACGTGCCAGCAACGTGGTCGGCACCACCACCGCCACCTGCTCGCCGGCCATGGCGGCGACAAAGGCCGTGCGCAGCGCCACTTCCGTCTTGCCGAAGCCGACATCGCCGCACACCAGCCGGTCCATCGGCCGACCCTTGCCCAGATCGGCGATGGCATCGGCGATGGCTTTTTCCTGATCCTCGGTCTCCTGATAGGGAAAGCGGGCGCAGAATTCGTCGTAAAGGCCATGCGGCGGCTCGACCGGCGGCAAGGATTTCAGTTCGCGCGCGGCGGCGATGCGGATGAGCTCGGCGGCGATGGCCCGCACCCGCTCCTTCATCTTGGCCTTGCGCTGCTGCCAGCCCGCGCCGCCCAGCCGGTCCAGCTGTGCCGCTTCGTCCGAGCCGTAGCGGGTCAGAAGCTCGATATTCTCCACCGGCAGGAACAGCTTGCCGCCGTCATACTGGATTTCCAGGCAGTCATGGGGCGCGCCCAGCGCCTCGATGGCTCTCAGGCCCAGATAACGGCCCACGCCATGCTCGATATGGGTGACCAGATCGCCGGGCGCCAGGGACGAGGCTTCGGAGAGGAAATTCTGCGAGCGGCGCTGGCGGGATTGCGCCCGCACCATGCGGTCGCCCAGCACATCCTGCTCGCTGATCACGGCGAAGTCGGGCGTCTCGAAGCCATGCTCGATGCCGAGACAGGCAAGACCCGTTGCTCGCACGTCCAGCTTCAACGCATCCGGCCAGTTCTCCACCCGCCGGATCGCGGTCACGCCGTGATCGGACAAGACCCCGCCCATGCGTTCCGCCGAACCATCGGTCCAGCTGGCCACCAGCACCCGCTTGCCCCCGCTTTGCAGCGCCAGCAGATGATCGGCGGCGGCCTGGAAGACATTGAGATTGCCGCCCGTCCGCTCGGGCGCGAAATCGCGGCCCTGGCGCCCGCCAGCGTCCATGCTGGTCTTGCTCTCCGGCGCCTGGAACGGGGAGAGATCGCGGACCAGGTGCCGCGCCAGCGCGGCCTTCCATTCGCCGTCATCCAAATAAAGCGTGCCGACCTTCAGCGGTTTGTACGGTACGGCCTTGACCCGCGCATCGGGGTCCTGGCGGCGAAGCTGGTCGCGGGTGTCGTAGCATTCCGACACCAGTTCCACCCGCGCGGTCTTGGCCTCCTCGACCTGATGGCCCAGCATCACCAGCGAGCGCGGCAGATAATCGAACAGCGTGTCGAGGCGGTCATAGAAAAGCGGAAGCCAATGCTCCATGCCCTGCGCCTTGCGCCCGGCGCTGACGCTTTCATACAGCGGGTCGTCGCCCGATGGCCCGAAGGCCGCGACATAGCCGGCGCGGAAACGGCTGATGGCATCGGCATCGAGCGGCGCTTCGCTGGCGGGCAGCAATTCGATCCCCGCCACGCTGTCGCGGGACAATTGGGTGACGGGATCGAATGTGCGGATCGCATCCAAAGTCTCGCCGAAGAAATCCAACCGCAGCGGATCTTCGGTGCCCGGCGGCCACAGATCGACGATGCCGCCCCGCAAGGCGAACTCGCCGGGATCGCGCACCGTTCCCGCCCGGGCATAGCCATTGCCGGCCAGGAATGCGACCAGTGCGTCGCGGGCGATCTCCTCCCCGACCTTCGCGGTGAAACTGGCTTTCTCGATCGCGGCCCGTGGGGGTACCCGCTGCAGGACCGCTGCGATGCTGGTGACGATCAAGGCCGGCCCTTCGACACCCTTGGTCAAGGCCGCCAAGGTGGCCAGCCGGGCGCTTTCGACATCGGATTTGGGCGAGACCCGGTCATAGGGGAGACAATCCCAGGCAGGAAAGGGCAGCTGGCGGATGTCCGGCGCGAAGAAAGTAATGGCGGCGGCGAAGGCTTCCGCCTGGGCCTCGTCGCTGGCGATGAACAGCACAAGGCCATTCCGGCGGCGTGCCGCTTCTCCCGCCAGCCATGCATCGTAACCGGCAGGCGCGCCCGACACCGTCAGCCGCCCGTCGGCCTTGGCGAAATAATCTATCCGTTCCACGTATGTCCCTTGCGGCCGCAGACAGCTTTCAAACCCGCGAAGACGGGGTTGTCATATTCGGCCGGCACCGGCTCGGCTTCCCGCAGCCAGGCATAGACCTCCTGGTCCGGCGCGGTCAGCAAGGCCTCGAACTGGTCGAGACCCGCCGCATCGAGCTCCCAAAGCGCGGCTTCGGCATAGGCTCCGAAGATCAGATCGACTTCCTTGAAACCGCGCCGCTGCGCCCGAAACAAAAGCCGTTTGCGGCGGTTCTCCGAAGAGCCACCTTTTTCGCTGTCATCCATGCGCGGGATATAGCGTCGGAGCCTGTTGGGGACAATGGCCTTACCGGCCCGTGCCGCGTTCTTTCAGCGCCCCTGTCACGAGTGCGTTCAGATCCCCGCCCGAATAAAGATACGCGCCAATGGAGGCGCCGGCGGCAGCCTTGAGATCGCTATCCCGGTCGCCCACCAGAAAGCTTCGGGGCGCATCCACCGGCCAGCGCGCCAAAATATCCAGGATCATGCCGGGGTTCGGCTTGCGATACGCCGAGTCCCGTCGATAGGCCGCCAGTTTCGCGTCCGGATGAAAGGGGCAATAGACGAATTCGTCGATATGGGCGCCCTCTCGCGCCAGTTCCGCCTCCATATGACGGTGGAAAATATCGACATCCTTTTCGCCGTAATGGCCGTGCCCGACGCCGGCCTGGTTGGTCACGACAAAAACGTACCAGCCGGCCGCATTGACAGCACGGACCGCGGCGACGGCGCCAGGGTTCCAGTGCAGAGCGTCCGGCTTATGCGTGTATCCCTCATCGAGATTCAGCACGCCATCGCGATCGAAGAACACGGCCGGCCGATGGAGATTGTCGCGCAGAACCGTTTCCGCGCGCGCATAATCGTCCGCGATCCCGATATCGATGAATGTGCCTTCGAAGGACGCGCCCGAAAGCCTTCCTTCCTTTGCCATCGGTGCGAATATGTCCCGCTCGAGGGAACAGGGTATCTGCCTGACCTCGCCGATCAACTCGCGCGACGCCAGATAGATGCCTGCGTTGATCAGGCTGTCTCCATTCCCCGCGCCGGCCGCGGCAAAATCCACAATCCGGTCGCGGTCCAGGATCACGCCCCCGTAACGGCCCGAATTCTCCAGGCGGCGCAACGCGATTTTCGCCAGGGTTGGCTTTACCAGCGGCGCACCCGCAAAGGCCCGCAGGTCCATGTCGAACCAGGAATCGCCATTCATCAGCAGGAAATATTCGTCCGCGATCCCATCCAGATACCGAAGCGCGCCGCCGGTGCCGGCCGGCTCGCGCTCCACCACCACGCGCACTTGGACATCGCGTCCAGCGATGCGCTGCGGCCCCGCATAGCGCGCCAGCACCTGATCGCCCAGATAGCCCGCCAGAAGCACGATATCGGTGAAGCCGAAACGGGCGGCACGGTGAATCAGATGATCCAGAAAAGGCTTGCCGTTCACCGGCAGAAGCGGCTTCGGCGTGGCGCGGGTCAATTCACCCAAGCGGGTGCCCAGCCCACCTACCAGGATCACGCATTGCGAAATCATCGCCTCTCCCGCGGCTCCCTCTTCCAGGCGATGAACGCTATGGCGATCCGCGTCAACCCGGTGCCTGCCAGGTCTCGCAGCCCAGGCCGGTGAACTTCACCGGGCTGGCCCGCGTGCCGCTGTTGTTGAGCGCTTCCACCAAGCCGAGGCGGTTTTCTTGCGTGGTCATGAACATCATGAAGCCGCCGCCGCCCGCGCCCGACACCTTTCCTCCGATGGCGCCGCTCCGCCGCGCCAGATTGTAGAGTTGGTCCAGCTTTTCGTTGGAAACGGCACTGGCGGTTTCCTTTTTGTAGGCCCAGGACCGGTCCAGGATATAGGCCATCTCCGTGATCCGCCCCTTCAGCAGCGCGCTTTTCATATCTTGGGCATCCTGCTTGAGGCGATGCAGCGCGTTAAGCGCTTTTTCCGAACGCTGCACCATGGCGGAAGTCTGCTGGGAAATGATGGTCGAAGAATCGCGCGAGCGGCCGGAATAGCAAACCACCAGCGATGATTCGAGTTCGTTGAGAATCTGCACCGGCACGCGCAGCGGATTCACCACCACCCGATCTCCCGCCAGGAATTCGATGAAATTGGCGCCGCCGAAAGCGGCCGCATACTGGTCCTGCTTGCCACCCGCCAGACCCAGATCGACCCGCTCGATCTCCCAGGCGAGATGGGCAACGTCATACTGCCCCAGGGGCAGGCCCAGATAGGCGCGGAAAGCGTCCACCATCGCCACCACCAGGGCGGAAGAAGAACCCAAGCCGGATCCGGCAGGCGCATCCACCGCCGTCGTCAACGTCAAGGCGGGCCGCGCGCCGTCGCAATAATCCCGCATCATGCGGTGATAGACGGTGCGATGCAGCTCCAGGCGTGAATTTTCGAAAGCGCCCTGACAGTCGAACGACTCCTCAACATTGATGTCCTGGGCGCGGAACACGGCGCGGCCATCCGAGCGCGGCGTCAAAAACGCATATGCGAACCGATCAACGGTGAAATTGAGAACCGCGCCCCCGAATTCCTCGCAATAGGGCGATAGATCGGTTCCGCCTCCGGCAAAACCCAATCGCAGCGGCGCACGGGCGCGGGTCAGGACGGGGGAAAACTCGGTCATGCTTAAGCTCCATGCCCGACGATGGGACCGTGGGCCATACAACCTATAGGTTTATTGTCTTAATTTTCTTAACCGACCGGCAGAATGCCGGTGTTTTGCGGCCAACAGAAGACAGACCGCGCCTTGCGCCAGCCCCGGATCGCTCAGCTCGCGGTCACGCCGGCATTCTGCCGAAACAGTTGTTTTTCCACCTCGCCGCAAATGATATGGGCGGACGTGATATGAACCTGCTGGATAAGCGGCGTGAATTCGGACGGCGCGCATAGCGCGATATCGCACAGATCCAGCATCTCGCCCTTGCGCGCGCCGCAAAAGCCGACCGTGACCAAGCCCAGCTCACGCGCTTTGCGCAACGCCCGGAGAATGTTGGGAGAGCGGCCCGACGTCGAAATACCGATGAACACGTCGCCGGGCTTGCCCAATCCATGAACCTGACGCTCGAAGACCTGCTCATAGCCATAGTCATTGCCGATGGCGGTCAGCACCGACGTGTCCACCGTGAGCGCGATGGCCGCCAGCGGATTGCGATCGAAATTCAACCGGGAAAGAAACTCGCCGGCGATATGCTGGGCATCGCCGGCACTGCCGCCATTGCCGGCCAGCAATACTTTGCCGCCGGCCTTGAAACAGTTGACGATGGCTTCGCTGATGGTCGCGAGACGGGCCAGGAACTCCTGGCTCTCCGCCGCCGCCGCCAGGACTTTTTGGGACTGGATCAAATAGTCCCGGGCTTCGTCCTTGAATGTCTGCGCCATGATGGTCCCGCGTCGAATTTCGCCAAATCTATATAAGCTCGCTCCCTTAAAAAGTAGCGCGATTGGCGTTGGCGGGCCAGATATCTTCCCGATTGGCTAATGGCAGCCAAATCAAGGCATTGCCGGCCAGTGGCGTTACGGGGGCCAGGAACTTTAAATAGGCCCCATGCGGCCCTCGATTCTGTTCCCGCTTTTTGCCGAAATCCGCACCCTCGCCGGGGTGGGGCCGAAGCTGGAAAAACTGATCGCCAGGGTGGCCGGACCACGGCTGGTGGACCTGATTTTCGACCTGCCGGTCGGCGTGGTGGACCGCTCCTACCGGCCCAAACTGATCGCGGCGGAGCCCGGCCGCATCGCCACCGTGGAAGTCCATGTGCTGGATCATGTCCCGCCCCGGGTGAAGAGCCAGCCCTACAGGATACGCGTCAGCGACGACACGGCCGCGATGGACCTGATCTATTTCCGTGCCGATGCGAAATACCTGTCGGCCCTCCTGCCGCCGGGATCGCGGCGGCTGATTTCCGGGCGCGTCGAGAGCTTCAAAGACCGGCTTCAGATGCCCCACCCCGACTATGTGGTCGCGCCCGAAGACGCCGCATCCCTGCCCCAGCATGAAGCCATTTATGGCCTGACCGAAGGGCTGACGCCCAAAACCTTGTCCAAGGCGGTGCGGGGGGCGCTGGAACGGGTGCCGGCGATGCCGGAATGGCAGGATGCCGCCTTCCTGAAGCAACGGCGCTTCCCCCCGTTCAACGAAGCGTTGGGCGACGCGCACGCGCCCGCGCATGAAGCCGATCTGTCGCCGGAAACGCCCGCCCGCCAGCGCCTGGCCTATGACGAGCTCCTGGCCAATCAGCTGGCGCTGTTGCTGATCCGGGCGCGCTTGCGCGAATCCGGCGGGCGGCGTGTGGCGGGCGATGGCCGGCTGAAGGCCCGCGCCATCGCCGCTCTGCCCTTCGCCTTGACCGATGGGCAATTGTCGGCGCTGGCGGAGATCGAAAGCGACATGGCCAGCGACAAGCGGATGCTGCGCCTGCTGCAGGGCGATGTCGGCTCGGGCAAGACCGTGGTGGCGCTTCTGGCATTGCTGGGCGCGGTCGAGGCCGGTTTTCAGGGTGCCCTGATGGCTCCCACCGAGCTGTTGGTCCGCCAGCATCTGGCATCGCTGACACCCTATGCCGAAGCCGCCGGTGTCCGTGTGACGGCCCTGACGGGGCGCGAGCGCGGCCCTCCGCGCGCAGAGACTTTGGCGAGGTTGGCGGCCGGCGAGATCGATATCCTGATCGGCACCCATGCGCTTTTCTCGGAGGATGTGGCGTTCCGCGACCTGGGCCTGGCAGTGGTGGACGAACAGCATCGCTTCGGCGTGCATCAGCGGATGCAGCTGCAAAGCAAGGGCAAGCCCGCCGACGTGCTGGTGATGACCGCCACGCCCATTCCCCGTACCCTGGCGCTCACCGCCTATGGCGACATGGATGTCTCCAAGATCACGGGCCGTCCGCCCGGACGAAAGCCGGTCGAGACACGCGTGATGAGCGCGGCGCGGCTGGACGATCTGATCGCCCATCTGCGACTGGCGCTGGATCGCGGCAGCCGGGCTTATTGGGTGTGCCCGCTGGTCGAAGAATCCGAAAAGATCGACCTGGCCGCTGCCCAGGAGCGCGCGGTGATGCTGAAAAAAACCCTGGGCGTGAAGGTGGGGCTGGTTCACGGACAGATGAAGGCCGCCGAGCGCGATGCCGCGATGGCCGCCTTCAAGAATGGCGAAACCCAGCTTCTGGTCGCCACCACCGTGATCGAAGTCGGGGTCGATGTGCCGGAAGCCACCATCATGGTGGTGGAACATGCCGAGCGTTTCGGCCTCGCCCAGCTGCATCAGTTGCGGGGCCGGGTGGGACGCGGGACCGGCAAGTCCTCCTGCATGCTGGTCTATCACGGCGCGCTGGGCCAGACCGCCAAGGCGCGCCTTTCCACCATGCGCGAGACGGACGATGGTTTCGTCATCGCCGAGCAGGATCTGAAGCTGCGCGGCCCCGGCGAAGTATTGGGCAAGCGCCAGAGCGGCATGGAGCAATTTCGCATCGCCGATCCGTCCGCGCATGGCGATCTTCTGGCGGTGGCCCATGACGATGCCCGATTGATCTTGTCCCGCGACCCAGATTTGAAAAGCCCGCGGGGTGAGAATCTGCGTGTCCTGCTCTATCTGTTTGGCCGCGACGAAGCGGTGCGCTATCTCAGGACCGGATGAGCGCGGATTTCTCGACCGAAGCGGTGGTGGTTGGCGCGGGTGTCGTGGGCCTGGCGGTGGCGCGCGCCTTGGCATTGGCGGGACGCGATGTCCTGATCCTGGAGAAAAACGCCCGCGTCGGAGAGGAAACCAGTGCCCGCAACAGCGAAGTCATTCATGCGGGCCTCTACTATCCCAAAGGCTCGCTGAAAGCCGAACTTTGCGTCGAAGGCCGGAGCCGGCTTTATGCCTTCTGCGAAAGCCACGGCGTCCCGCACAAGCGCCTGGGCAAGCTCATCGTCGCCACCAAAGCCGATCAGGATCGGGAGCTCGCCGCCATCTGCCAAAACGCGGCGGACAACGGCGTCACGGACCTTCAGCCGCTAAGCAAGGCGCAGATCGCAAGTCTGGAGCCGGAACTGGCGGTTGCCGGCGGATTGCTGTCGCCTTCCACCGGCATCATCGACAGCCACGCCTATATGTTGGCGCTTCTGGGCGATGCAGAGGCCGCCGGCGCCCACCTGGTGCGCGATGCGGAGGTTCTGTCCATAAGTCTTCGGGATGGGCGCTATCGTCTCGCGGTCCGCAATGCCGGAGAGACGATGGCGCTCCAGACATCCTTGCTGATCAATTGTGCCGGGCTCTGGGCACCGCGGCTTGCGCGCCTGATCGAACCGCTGGCCCCTGTGTTCGTGCCGCCGACGTCTCTGGCGAAGGGCAACTATGCCATTTTGAACATGCGCGCCCCTTTTCGGCATCTGGTCTATCCCGTTCCGGAGGCAGGCGGGCTTGGCGTTCATCTCACCCTGGACATGGGAGGCGCGGCCCGCTTCGGCCCCGATGTCGAATGGCTCGAGACCGATGATCCGGCCCGGATCGATTACGCGGTGTCGCCGACCGTGCCCGCCCGCTTCGCGCCCCGCATCGCGGCCTATTGGCCCGGAATCTCCGAAGCGATGCTGTCGCCCGGTTATTCGGGGGTGCGCCCGAAAATCGGCGGACGCGCAAACCCCAATGCCGATTTTCGCATCGAAGGCCCGGCGACGCATGGCCTCAACGGATTGGTCAATCTTTTCGGCATAGAAAGCCCCGGGCTGACAGCCTCTCTGGCCATAGCGGAGAAAGTCGAAGGAATGCTGCGCGATGCTTGAGAAGGTGGGCCTGGGCACGGTGCAGTTCGGCCAGCCCTACGGCATATCCAACACCCATGGCCAGGTATCCCCTGGCGAAGCCGCGGCAATATTGGCGAAGGCCAGGCAGGCGGGGATCCCTCTGCTCGACACCGCCGCCAATTACGGCGAAGCCGAGGCCGTGCTGGCAAAGCTGGATACGGCCGCATTCCGGATCGTCTCCAAGACCATCGGCCTGAAACACGGACTGGATCAGGTGATCGCGCGCGCGCGCCAATCCGCGGCCACGCTCAAAGCCGATACCTTGCTGGTGCATGCTGCCGCTGACCTTCTGGGGCCGGACGGCGATGGCTTATGGTCGGCTTTGCGCCGCCTGCGCGATGACGGTGTCATCCGCAAGATCGGCATTTCTGTTTATGTGGTCGACGATCCGGCGGCACTCGCGGCGCGCTTCCGGCCCGATGTGATGCAGCTTCCTTTCAGCCTGCTGGACCAGCGCTTGCTGGCGAACGGCGCCCTGACGCGCCTGACAGAGCTGGGCGTCGAAATTCATGCCCGCTCCCTCTTCCTGCAGGGGCTGCTGTTCCTGAACGATTTGCCGGAAAAGCTGCGCCATGCCGGGCCGCACTTGGACGGCATCCGGGCACGCTTGCGCGATGCGGATGCCACGCCCCTGGCGGCGGCGCTCGGCTTTGTCCTGTCGCGGCCGGAAATCGCGTTCGGCCTGGTCGGCGTGACGTCCGCATCCGAACTGGACGAGATCATCGGCGCGGCGCGCGCGCCTCTGCCCGATCTCGACTGGGCTCAATTCGCGCTCAATGACGAAGTGATACTTACGCCGTCGCTCTGGTAAGCGCGCCCACCACCCGGCGGACATCGGCTTCCGTCATCGCTGGGAACATCGGCAAGGTGATGATCTGGCGCGACGCCGCTTCCGCGGCCGGGCAGAGGCCGGGCTTGTAGCCCAGCTTGGCATAATGCGAGTGAAGATAGACCGGCGCGTAATGGACATTGGCGCCGATGCCGTCGGCACGCAGGCGGGAAAATACCCGATCCCGGTCGATGCCGTCCATCAGCCGCACCACATACAGGTGATGGGCGTTGGTCCGGTCGGAATGGGTTTTCAGGGGAACCGCTTCGGCCAGGCTCGCCAGCGCATCGTCATAAAGGCGGGCAATCCGCTGCCGCGCTTCGACCCAGCCCGAAAGGCGCTTCAACTGTGCCAATCCCAGCGCGCATTGCACGTCGGGAAGCCGGTAATTGAACCCCAGCTCGGCCATGTCATAGGCATGCGCGCCCGCGGCCTCGCGCGAGCGATGATCGCTGCCGATGCCGTGATTGCGGAACCGGCGCATATGGGCGGCCATGCCGGCATCGTCCGTGACGGCCATCCCGCCTTCGCAAGTGGTGAGATGCTTGACCGGATGAAACGAGAAGCAGGAAATATCGGCCAGGGTACCCGTGGCGCGGCCTTTGTAGACGGCGCCTGGCGCATGACAGGCATCGGCGATAATCCGGATGCCGCGCGGCTTGGCCAGCGCCGCCAGCGCATCGTAATCGGCAGGCTGCCCGGCATAATCCACCGCCACGATGGCGCGGGTTTTGGGCGTGATCCGCGCGGCCACCGAAGCCGGGTCGATCAGCAACGTATCGGGCTCGATATCGGCGAATACCGGCGTGGCGCCTTCATAAAGCACCGCGTTGGCCGATGCCGCGAAGGTAATGGCGGGCACGATGACGTCGTCGCCCGCACCCACCCCGATGGCGCGCATGGCGCAATGAAGGGCGGCAGTGCCGGAATTGACGGCGACCCCCTCGCCCGCGCCGATATGGGCGGCAAAGGCCTGTTCGAATTCCGAAACGCGCGGGCCGGTGGTCAGCCAGCCGGAAACCAACGCTTCCACCACTGCCTTGATGTCGACGTCAGCAATCTCCTGCCGGCCATAGGGCAGGAAAGCCGGTTCCGCCTCGCCCCGGATTTCGCGATCAGGCATAGGACATCTGCAGCAGCGTCTGCAGTCCAGCGGCGTCCAGCCGTTCGGGATTGGTGTCGCTGGAATAGCTGAAGCCTTCCGCGACCGGCTTGGCACCGCGATGCATATAGGCATCGCGCATCGCGGTGGCGAAGCTTTGCAGGATCACATAGCGATCTTCCAGTTCGACGGTGCAGTGCGCGTCGTCGGCGGGGATCATGGTTTCGTGCAGCTTTTCGCCCGGGCGGATGCCGATGACATGCTGCTTCAGTTGCGGGCTGACCAGGCTCGCAAGCTGGGGAATGGTGGAGGACGCGATCTTGGGCACATAGATCTCGCCGCCCCGCATCATCTCCATGCTGGAGAGCACGAAATTAACGCCCTGGGTGAGCGTGATCCAGAAGCGGGTCATGCGGGCATCGGTGATGGGCAGGCTTTCCGCGCCGTCATCGGCCAGTTTCTTGAAGAAAGGCACCACCGAGCCGCGCGAGCCGAACACATTGCCGTAGCGCACCACCGAGAAACGGGGACCGTCGGCACCCGCCAAATTGTTGGCGGCCACGAAAATCTTGTCGGATGCCAGCTTGGAGGCGCCATAAAGATTGACCGGGTTGGCGGCCTTGTCGGTGGAAAGCGCCACCACCCGCTTGACGCCGCGGCGCAGGCACGCGCTCACCACATTCTCCGCGCCGAACACGTTGGTGCGGATGCATTCGAAGGGGTTATATTCGGCCGTCGTCACCTGCTTCATCGCGGCGGCGTGAACCACATAATCCACATCGCGCAGCGCCAGATCGAGGCGATCCTTGTCGCGCACATCGCCGATGAAATAGCGGATGAAGGGATATTTCTCGGCCGAAAATTCCTGCGCCATCTCGAACTGCTTGAGTTCGTCGCGGCTGAAGACGATCAGGCGGCGCGGCTTGTACCGGGCGATCACCGTCTTGAGGAAATGCTTGCCGAACGAGCCGGTGCCGCCGGTCACCAGAACCGTCTTGTCGTTGAGATCGAGCCAAGGCTGGGAGAAATCGCGCAACCTGGGTGAAGACGCCTCGACCGGCTGGGTTGAGGATGCCGGTGCAACGGCGAGAGCGGATGGGCTCATGAAGACTTCCTGTTTGATCAGGCCCAGTCTTGCGGATAATGGTTAACCTCGTCTTGAGCATAACGGCTGGCCAACGGCCGAATTCCTAACCGGCGGTAAATTTCCTTAGGAGCGGCAACCGGGCAAAGCTCGCGTGACGGCATCCCGCAACCACCGTCATCCGCCGGCCGCAATTCAGGACCGGCCCGTCCCGTCACAAGCCCGTCATCAAATACTCGGCGGGATTTCAACGCGGCGCGCCATCGCTGTCCGGCGGAGGTATCGAGGCATGCCGCACGATCCAGGCACTAACCTTACTGGCGCTTTGTCGCGGAACATTCGCCGCTATGCCTTGAAAATTAACGCTTTTCCGGTCAGAAGGATCGCCAATTCCGAGGGATTTCCATGCGCATTGCGATGATTGGCACAGGCTATGTCGGGCTGGTTTCAGGCGCTTGCCTGTCTGAATTCGGCCATGAGGTCGTCTGCGTGGACAAGGATGCCGGCAAGGTCGCCAGCCTCAGGGCCGGCGGCATTCCCATCTTCGAGCCGGGATTGGACGAAGTGGTGGCCGCCAACGTCAAGGCGGGCCGCCTGTCCTTCGAGACCGATATCGCCGCCGCCGTCAAAGGCGCCAGCGCCGTGTTCATTGCCGTGGGCACCCCCAGCCGCCGCGGTGATGGCCATGCCGACCTCACCTATGTCTTCGCCGCCGCGGAAGAGATTGCCGCGTCCCTGACCAATTATGCGGTGGTGGTGACCAAATCGACGGTTCCCGTCGGCACCAGCCGCAAAGTCGAAGAGATCATCCGCAAGGGCAATCCCAAAGCGGAATTCGACATGGCGTCCAACCCGGAATTCCTGCGCGAAGGCTCCGCGATCGAGGATTTCCGCCGCCCCGACCGCGTGGTGGTGGGCTGCGACACGGACAAGGCGCGTGACGTGATGCGGGAAGTCTATCGCCCGCTCTACATCAACGAAACGCCGATCGTGTTCACCAGCCGCGAAACCAGCGAGCTGATCAAATATGCGGCCAACGCTTTTCTCGCCACCAAGATCACCTTCATCAACGAAATGGCGACCCTGTGCGAGAAAGTGGGCGGCGACGTCCAGGATGTCGCCCGCGGCATCGGCCTGGACGGTCGCATCGGCGGCAAATTCCTGCATGCCGGTCCCGGCTTCGGCGGCTCCTGCTTTCCCAAGGACACGCTGGCCCTGGTCAAGACCGCCCGCGACATGGGCGCGCCGTCGCAGATCGTCGAAGCGGTGGTCGCCGTCAATGACGCCCGCAAGGTCGAGATGGCCAGGAAGATCGAAGCCGCTTTCGGGGGCGTCAAAGGCAAGACGGTGGCCGTGCTGGGCCTCACCTTCAAGCCCAACACCGACGATATGCGCGATTCCCCCAGCCTGGTGATCGTGCCGCACCTGCAGGCGGCGGGCGCCACCATCCGCGCCTATGACCCGGAAGGCCATAAGGAAGCGTCCAAGCACTTGACCCTGGATTATTGCGACAACGCCTATCAGGCCCTGGACGGCGCCGATGGCGTGGTTATTCTCACCGAATGGAACGAATTCCGGGCCCTGGATCTCACCAAGGTGAAAACCCTGTTGAAGAGGCCGCTGATGGTGGACCTGCGCAATATCTATCGCCCCGCCCAGATGGCCCAGGCCGGATTCCGCTATGTCAGCGTCGGCCGCGCCGACGCCGGCACGTGATCGCGCATACATGATCCTGGTCACAGGCGCTGCCGGTTTTATCGGGTCGCACGTGGCGAAGGCGCTTCTGGCGCGCGACGATGTGGTGCTGGGGGTGGACACCATCAACGACTATTACGATGTCGCGCTCAAGCAAGCGCGGCTGGCGCGGTTGACGGGCACGCCCGGCTTCACTTTCCGCAAGCTGGACGTTTCCGATCATGCCGCCATGCTGGCATTGGCCAAGGAATTTCCCGGCATCGCCGGCATCGTGCACCTGGCCGCGCAGCCGGGCGTGCGCTATTCGCTGATCAATCCTTACGCCTATGTCCAGGCGAATGTGATGGGGCACCTGGTGATGCTGGAAACGGCCCGTGCCCTCCCAGGTCTTCGCCATTTCGTCTATGCCAGCTCGTCCTCGGTCTATGGCGGCAATACCAAAATGCCGTTTTCCGTGAGCGATCCGGTCGAGCAGCCCAACTCGCTCTATGCCGCCACCAAGCGCGCCGATGAATTGATCGGCCACACCTATGCCCATCTCTATGGCATTCCGTCCACGGGGCTGCGCTTCTTCACGGTCTACGGTCCCTGGGGCCGCCCCGACATGGCGCCGATGCTTTTCACTCGCGCGATCAGCGCCGGCGAGCCCATCAAGGTCTTCAATCGCGGCGAGATGTGGCGCGATTTCACTTATATCGACGATATCGTGGACGGCGTGCTCCGGGCGCTCGACCGCCCCGCCACGGGGACCCCGCCGCACAAGATCTACAATCTGGGAAATCATCGTTCCGAAAAATTGACGGACTTCATCGCCGCGATCGAACAGGCGTTGCAGAAAAAGGCGATCATCCAGCTGGAGCCGATGCAGCCGGGCGATGTGCAGGCCACCTATGCCGATATCGAGATCAGCCAACGCGAATTGGGCTTTTCGCCCGAAACGCCCATGTCCGTGGGAATCCCGAAATTCGTCGAATGGTACCGGGACTTTTACGGCGCCTAGACGGCAACGGCCTCAGATATAGCCGACCTCGCGCAAATACCGCAGGATGGCTTCGGCCTGCGCCTCCGGCGGCGCCTCGACAGTCCGGATGATCAACTCCGCCCGTTCCGGTGCTTCATAAGGCGAGTCGATGCCGG
The DNA here is from genome assembly GCA_017307355.1 of Alphaproteobacteria bacterium. Taxonomy (GTDB): domain Bacteria; phylum Pseudomonadota; class Alphaproteobacteria; order Micropepsales; family Micropepsaceae; genus Rhizomicrobium. The sequence continues at coordinate 21,671 of JAFKFG010000033.1, read as the reverse complement.
TAAAATTCTTGATCGCGCCGGCGCGGGCCTTGCCGTAAAGCCCCTTGGGATCGCGCGCCATGCAGACGTCCAGCGGCGTATCCACGAAAATCTCGATGAATTCGCCGGCGCCGACCAGTTCGCGCGCCATGCGGCGCTCGGACCGGAACGGTGAAATGAAGGACACCAGCACGATCAATCCGGCATCCAGGAACAGCTTGGCGGTTTCGCCGACGCGGCGGATATTTTCCACCCGGTCGGCATCGGTGAAGCCCAGATCGCGGTTCAGGCCATGGCGGACATTGTCGCCGTCCAGCAGATAGGTGTGGCGGCCTTCCGCGGCCAGCGCCTTTTCCACCAGATTGGCGATGGTCGATTTTCCGGACCCCGATAGGCCCGTGAACCACAGCATGGCGGGCTTTTGCCCCTTCATCCTGGCCCGGGCGCTCTTGTTCACGTCGAGCGCCTGCCAATGAACATTGGTGGCGCGGCGAAGACCGAAATCGATCATGCCCGCCCCCACCGTGGCGTTGGTGGAGCGGTCGATCAGGATAAAACCACCCATATCGCGATTGTCGCGATATGGATCGAAGGCCAGCGGCTGGGACAAGGCGAAATTGCAGTAGCCCACCTCGTTCAATGCCAGCGTCTTGCCGGCAAGATGGCCCAGCGTGTCGATATCCACTTTGTGCTTCAGGCTGGACACCGTGGCCGGAATGGAAGCGGTGCCCAGCTTGAGAAGATATTGGCGTCCCGGCAGCAGCTCCTCGTCCGCCATCCAGAGAAGATGCGCCGCAAACTGGTCCGACAGTTCCGGCCTTGTCTGCGGCCCGCACAGGACATCGCCGCGAGAGATATCGACCTCATCCGCCAGGGTGATGGTCACCGCATCGCCCGCTACCGCTTCGGGCCTGTCGCCATCTTGAGTGACGATGCGCACCACCTTGGAGGTACGGCCGGATTTTGCGACCGCTATGGCGTCACCCGGTTTGATCCGCCCGCCGGCCACGGTGCCGGCGAAGCCGCGAAAATCCAGATTGGGGCGGTTCACCCATTGGACCGGCATCCGGAACGGTTTATCCGCCAATGCCGTATCGACGTCCACCGTTTCCAGATGGTCGAGCAAGGCCGGGCCCTCATACCAGGGCGTGCGGGCGCTTCTGGTGATCACATTGTCGCCATGGCGGGCCGAAAGCGGGATGGTAACCTGGCTGGCGAAGTTCAGGTCCTTCGCGAAGGATGCGAAATCCGCCGCGATCCGGTCGAAAACACTTTGGGAATAATCCGCCAGGTCGATCTTGTTCACGGCCAGCACGATGTGGCGGATGCCCAGCAGAGAGGCGATATAGGCGTGGCGCCTTGTCTGGACCAGGACACCCTTGCGCGCATCGATCAGAATGACGGCGAGCTCGGAATTCGACGCCCCGGTCGCCATGTTGCGGGTATATTGTTCGTGGCCCGGCGTGTCGGCGACGATAAATTTGCGCCGGTCGGTGGCAAAGAAGCGATAGGCGACATCGATGGTGATGCCCTGTTCCCGCTCCGCTTCCAGGCCATCCACCAGAAGCGCGAAATCGATATCGTCGCCCGTGGTGCCGAATTTGCGGGAATCCTTCTCCAGCGCCGACAGCGTATCCTCGAACAGCAGCTTGGTGTCGTAGAGCAGCCGCCCGATCAGGGTGGACTTGCCGTCATCGACGCTGCCGCAGGTGAGAAAGCGCAGCAGAGATTTCTTCTCTTGCGCGGCAAGGAACGTCTTCAAATCGGAAGCCAAGGCATTCATTTCAGAAATACCCTTCCTTCTTCTTTTTCTCCATCGAGGCTTTCTCGTCGCCGTCGATCAGCCGGCCCTGGCGCTCGCTGGTGCGGGCGGTGAACATTTCCGTCACGATCGCTTCCAGCGTGTCGGCACTGCTTTCGATGGCGCCGGTCAACGGATAGCAACCCAGCGTGCGGAAACGGACCAGCTTTTCTTCCAGTACTTCGCCCGGCAGAAGCTTCATCCGCTCGTCATCGCGCATGATCAGGGTGCCGCCGCGCGCGACCACGGGACGGCGGGCCGCGAAATAGAGCGGCACGATGGGGATATTCTCGGCCAGGATATATTGCCAGATGTCGAGTTCGGTCCAGTTGGACAACGGAAAGACGCGAATGCTTTCGCCCTTGTTGATGCGGGTATTGTAGACGCGCCAGAGCTCGGGCCGCTGGTTCTTGGGATCCCAGCCATGGTGGCGGTCGCGGAAAGAAAAGATGCGCTCCTTGGCGCGGCTTTTTTCCTCGTCCCGCCGCGCGCCGCCGAACGCCGCATCGAAGCCATGGCGGTCGAGCGCCTGCTTCAGGCTTTCGGTCTTCATCACCTGGGTATGCAGCGAAGAACCGGAATCGAAGGGATTGATGCCGCGCGCCACGCCGTCCTGATTGATATGCACGATCAGGTCCAGCCCCAACCGCTTTGCCGTCTGGTCGCGGAATTCGATCATCTCCCGGAATTTCCAGGTCGTATCCACATGCATCAGCGGGAAAGGCGGCTTGGCCGGATAAAAGGCCTTCATCGCCAGATGCAGCATCACCGACGAATCCTTGCCGATGGAATAGAGCATCACCGGATTGGCGAATTCCGCCGCCACCTCGCGCATGATATGGATGCTTTCGGCTTCAAGCCGGCGCAGATGAGAAATTACGGTCTTGTTGGTGGACAATTCCAGCTACCCCAAATCTGTGCTGTGAATTAGGGATAAATCCGGCCCGACGCAAGCCACCCCTCTCAACGCGTCATTTCAGGGTCTTGAGTGTGACCGCCGGCGGCACTGCCTGGGTCTCGACGGAGAAGCGCACCCGGCCGATCACATGTCCTTCGGCGGTGGCGATATTCACACGCCATTGCCCCGGCCTGGGCGCAGTCTTGCTGGAATAGGCCCGATAGCCGTCCTCCCGCCCGCCCCGGATGGCGAAACGGATGGTCTGTTGCGGCACCCAGTTTCCATCGCGGGGATCGCGCCATTCCCAATTGTGCACGATGTCGGCGGTCAGCCGGTAAGGAGCGAAGATGGCGCTGTACAGATAGAGCTTGTCGCCCGGCTGGATATGCTCGACGGGAAAGGTCCCGAACAGCGCCCGCCAGCGCGGCGGTTCGTCTTCCGTCGTGACCTGATAGTCGCGCCCGTCCCGCTTGATCGAATGATAGATCCCCGCATCCGAAAGCACCAAGGGAAGCGGCGGGAGTATTCGCGCGAAATAAAAGGCGTTGATCAGGGCGGTGATCCCGACCATGCCGGCCGCGATCTGCATGCGCGCGACGCGATAGCGATCATGGCCCAGAACCGCGAGCGATTGCAGGTAAAAGAAAAACACCACCACCGCGATGGCGCCCGACATCAGGAACGGTACCGTTCCGATGCGCCCGAGCACCACCGGCACCAGCAGGATCGCGTAGGAATAGAGCGAGAAGAAAAACAGCAGCGCGGAAAAGACCAGCCGCGCGTGATAGCGGCGCAGATATTCGTTGCCGATGAAGATGCCGGCCATGCAGAGCAGGAATGGCCAGGACGCCCCGATCGAAGCACTGCGGATATAGAACACGCAAAAGCCCGACAACAGGCAGCCCAGCGCGAACTGGGCAACGAAAATCAGGATCGTGCGCGTGCGCTCGGAAGGCCGTTGATCATCCGGCCGCGATTCCAGCGCATGAAGCACCGCGATCATGGCGCCGGCAAGAATCAGATAGGTGATGAACACGGCCTGCGTCATCGGGCGGTCGATGCGGCCGAAGGCGTAACTGTCGAAGGCAAAACCGCCCGCCAGCGAAATCGCCGACAGATGCCGCTCATATGCGCGCGCCCAGCTTACGGTATGCTCAAAATGTTCAATCGCACGCATGCTGCGAAATCAATGGCCCAACCCGACGGGCAGCTAATCGCACCGTCTTGTCGGGATTAAGGCAGCGCAGCGAGGGAAAAAAGGATTTTACAGCCCGATCCGAAGCCCGGCCTCGAAGGATGCAGCGAAGCCGTGACGCGGCCGCAACTGGTCGTCCTGCAGCCGCCCGGCGAGATCGAGCTTCATCCAGCGCAAGGGCAAGGACACGCGCGCTTCCCCCAGATTGATCGTCACCGGTGTGGGCGTGAGGATATTGGCACCCAAGGAATGACTATTGCTGACACTGGCGTGATGAAGGCTCAACTCATAAAAGCGCCCGCCGGAATCGCTCCAGGAACCCTGCAGCGATAGCAAGCGGGAATCGTCATCCAGACTGAAGCCGATGGTGCGGCCGCGATAGCGCATGCCGTCGAGGTAAGTGCTGTTGGTGTACGAAACCCCATATTCGACTTGGCCAAAACTGAAAATATTGCGCGTCGAAACACTGTCGCTGTATTCCGCCGTCAGTCGGACCGGATTGGCTTTGGTGGGAATAAAAACGCTGGCGCCGAACAAATGGCTAGTGTCGGAATGACCAAACGGATTTGAATCCTCGTTCATCAACTGCATGTAGATCTGGGCCGGCACGCCGCCCAGTACGCGGCTATATTTGATGTCGATCAGCCCCTGATCATTCGTCTTGTTGATGTGCGCCGGATCGTTGTTGAAGTCGAAATAATCCCGTATCGGCGAGCAAGGATGCCCCTGCCCGCAAAACTGCTCTGTGCGCGCCAGGCCGATTTCCAATCCGGGCGCCGGATTAAATGTGAAGCGCAAGCCGTTGTAGAAGGTATCGCGCTGGATGCGCGGGCCATCCAGCATGCCGACGAAGAATTGCGCCTGCCACGGTCCCAGCCAGCGCAGGATCGGCCAGGTCGAAGCGGAGGTGTCGAGCCGTTCCAGCCCGATCTTGGGCATCGGCCGGGCATTGTTGGATAGCGACAGGGCCGATACCCAGCCCGGCCCCCACCATTGCGACATGTATCCGCCATAGAGGAGCAGCGGGCCCGCCTTTTGCGCGATATAGGATTCATCGGGCATCAGCTTGGTGGTGTTGCCCCGAAAATTCTGGGTGAAGCCGCCGATCGCCAGCCGCGCCGCGGTGGACTGGGAATTGTAGTCGAGAACGAACTGGGTTTGGCCTTCGCCCCTGCCCATCCCGTCGAAGCCATAGACCAGCCCCGGCCTGTTGGTGGCATCGATGTTCAACGACGCGGACAGGCCAGGGCTATTCTCGGCCCGCGCCCGCGCCAGGACCCGGGACGCAGCCGCCCGCACCGACGCGGGCTGCCCGGCCAGCGGATTATCCCGCAGGTCCTTGACGATGCTCTGCCATGGCAGGGGCCAGTGGGTGGTAATCCCGTCGATCACCCCGGCGGCGGCCAGGAGCTCGATATCGCCGCGAAGCTGATTGTCCCCGACTTCCGCCCAGGGCGAAGCAAAAGACCGTACCGTTCCGTACAGAATGACTGCCAGGGCAAGGCTGACCCGCCTCACCCAATATCCACGCATCATGAAATCGGTCCCTCGAGCGGCGGGCACCATAAGGGGTTTGTGCGGCAGCGAAAACCCCGGCGCGGGCAATCAATCATGAACAAGAAGGCATCCAGCCCCTTGGCCGTCAGAGCCCCACAGAGGCCGCTGGAGCCGGTCTGCGCCAGGGTCACCCGCAGCCGGTAAAAACGCCCCGCCCCCGGCAGATCGACCGCCACAATGCGCGGAGCGGCTCCTTCCAGGACATCTCGGGCGAGCACTTTGGCGCGATCCCAGCCCTGCATGGCCTTCTGCTCGCTTCGCCAGGCCCCCAGCTGAAGCTGGGCTTCGCGTCTGTGGCCATCCGCAGATGGGCCCCCAATGTTTCCCGCGGCAGGAGCGCTTCTCCCCGACCCGATACTTTCCCGGCCGACAGCGAGTGCACCCGGTCTCTCCGCGGCCGGACCGAAATGCGGACTAGCCGCCCGGGCCTGATTGTAGAATTCCCGGGCTCCGGTAAAGTCTCTCTGAACTTCGGCTATCCGGCCCAGTTGCATGTATATGTCGTCGCGATTGTTGCGCGCGGCGGCAAAATCCGGCGACAGTAATAACGCCGCGCTGTAATCCGCCAGCGCATCCCGCGGACGCCCCATGCTCTCCAGCAGCCGTCCCCTGTCGAACAAGACTTGAACCTGATCCTCGCCAGCAAGGGCGCGGCTTTCGATCGCCAAAGTATAATCGGCGAGAGCATCCGGTTTTTGGCCCAGACGTTCGCTGGCATGCCCCTTTTGTATCAGGAACCGATACCAATCCACCCGCGGCGAGGTTTGCGAGGCGCCCGGCACGAGCGCCATGCGTTCCGGCGCGGACCAGACGGCGCCCGTGGGCGGACAGACAGCCCACAGCAAGGCCCCCACCCACACCGGGGCCGGAACGAAACCCGCCTTCCTCATCCGCCACCGTCGCCCGTATTCGGACTTTTCCCGCAAGTCCTGGAAAACTGGACATTAAGCGCGAGCCCGTGCCATGAAACAGGCCCTTTCAGAAAGCGTCAACATGTCTGTCACAAAGCCTGTTCGCAAAGCCGTTTTTCCCGTCGCCGGCATGGGCACCCGCTTCCTGCCCGCCACCAAGGCCGTGCCCAAGGAAATGCTGCCGGTGGTGGACAAGCCCGTGATCCAGTACGCCGTCGAAGAGGCCCGTGAAGCCGGCATCGAGCAGTTCGTCTTCGTCACCGGCCGCGGCAAGCATGTCATCGAGGATCATTTCGATCATGCCTATGAGCTGGAATCCCTGCTCGAAGCGCGGGACAAGACCGCCGAGCTGAACAGCTTGCTGGAATCCCTGCCCCTCACCGGGTCCGTCGGTTTCATCCGCCAGCAGCAGCCGCTGGGCTTAGGCCACGCCGTCTGGTGCGCGCGCCATTTCGTGGGCAATGAGCCGTTCGCGGTTCTTCTGCCGGACGATCTGATGGTCGGGACGCCAGGCGCCCTGTCGCAGATGACCCGCGCCTATGACCGGGTCGGCGGCGGCATCATCGTGGCCGCCGAAGAAAAAACCCGCGAGGAAACCAAACGCTATGGCGTGGTCGATCCGGGCGCGGTCAAAGGCAATGCCACCGAAGTGAAAGGCGTGGTGGAAAAGCCCGATCCGGCCAAGGCACCGTCCAATCTCTGCATCATCGGCCGCTACATCCTGCAGCCGGAAATCTTCGGCGAACTGGACCGCCAGGAGCGCGGCACCGGCAATGAAATCCAGCTCACCGATTCTATGGCCAAGATGATCGGGCGCATGCCGTTTCACGCGGTCAAGACCGATTGCGCCCGCTTCGATTGCGGCGACAAGGTGGGCTTCCTCCATGCCAATATCGCCGTGGGGCTGTCGCGGCCCGATATCGCCCCTTCCTTGCGCGGCATCCTGAAAAACATCGCGCCGTGAGGAAGGCCGCGTGAGGCGGTTGCCTGCCCTGGCGATTATTCTTCCTTTGTTGGCGGGATGCAGTTCCTCCGGCACTTCGGACTATTCCCAATTCTATCGCGCTCTGCGCCAAAGTGCGGCCGCCAGTTTCGGTGATGGCCGCATTACCAAAGGTCAGGCAGCCGCCATTCCCTATGCCAGCATGGGTTACCGGGTGAATGGCGCTACGGAGCAGCTCGTCGTTCTGGCGACCGATGCGAACGGCGAACAGCTTTGGACATCTTCCGCCCGCATCGTGATCACGACCCGCGGAGGCCGCATCATCCGCACCGTCGGGCTTGAGCGGGACATTGCGGGCCTGGTGCCCAAAATCGGCGAGCAGATGCCGGAGATCGCGGCTGCCCTCAAAGGCGATCTCACCTATGCGCGCGTGCAGGATTTTCCGGCGCTTCCCGCCTATGCCGTTACGGTGAATTGTACCCTGTCCCACAAGGGCGCACAGACCATCGTCATCCTGGGGCGCGGGATTGCCACCATGCGGATCGACGAAGTCTGCCGAAGCACAAACCCGCGTTGGTCCTTCACCAACACTTATTGGATCGATCCCGACACCGGCCTGAGCTGGCGCAGCCGCCAGCATATCGATCCGCAAGGCGGCATGATTGAAACGGAAATTCTGCGCCCGCCCGAATAAAATAAAAAGGCGGGAGAGCCATCGGCTCTCCCGCCTCTATTCCACAGATCGTCGCGAATTACGGGCTGGTGCCGGTCGTCGTGGTGGTCGAAGTCGCGTTCACGACCTTGTCGTTTCCGCCACCCGATGCCACCAACGCAATGCCACCGGCGACAACGCCGAGGCCCAGGACCATCAGCATGGTATTGTCGGCAGCCTGTGCCTTCTTCACACCCGCGGGCTTACCCGGCGCCAAGGGGGCCGCAGCATTCGTCGCGGCGAACGCGCTCGAAACAATCAGGCTCGAGGCCAGAATGGCTGCACCGATAATCCGCATGGAAAACTCCTGTAATGGTCTGACCGTCCTATGCTTTTCTACGAACCGGCAATACACCTGTCAATAAAACTGGTAAAACCCGAAATTGTACAAGGCACAGGTCAGCAACTAGCCTTTCCGTGCCATTGACCATTTCAGACAGGGGAACCACCCGCCAATCTTCCCAACGCGGAACATCGGTTTCAGTTGCGCATTTTCTTCTGACCTCAAGGACAATTTATGGCCCTTTTACATCCCGTCATTCTGTCCGGAGGCGTCGGTTCCCGGCTCTGGCCCCTGTCGCGAAGCCTTTTTCCCAAGCAATTATTGGCACTTGCGGGGGATAACAGCCTGATTCAGGACACCGTACGCCGCGCCGCCGGCCCCGCTTTTGCGGCCCCGCTCATCATCTGCAATGTCGAGCACCGGTTTCTGATCGCCGAACAGATGCGGGCCGCGGGTCAGCCCCCCGGGGCCATTATTCTGGAGCCCGCCGGCCGCAACACGGCGCCCGCGGCGGCCATAGCGGCCCTGATGCTGGCGGAAAAGGACCCGGACGCTATCCTCCTCGTGATGCCTGCAGACCATGTCGTGCGGGATCTCGATGCCTTCCGCCGGGCTGCTGATTCGGCAGCAGCGGCAGCGGCTCAAGGCTTCCTGGTCACATTCGGCATCGCTCCTCGGGGCCCGGAAACCGGGTATGGGTACGTTCAGCGCGGCGCGTTATTGTCCGAAAGCGCACACACATTCGCGGTTCGCCGTTTCGTCGAAAAGCCGGATGTGGCGACCGCCCAGAGCTACATCGAAGCAGGTGATTATTACTGGAACAGCGGTATGTTCGCGTTCCGGGCGGAAAGTTTTCTGGCCGAACTCGAGCGTCTTGAGCCCGGCATCCTTGCCAATTGCCGGGCCGCGATCCAAGGCGGAAAGCAGGATCTGGATTTCTTCCGTCTCGAGCCCAAAGCATTCGAGGCCTGCAAATCCATCTCAATCGACTATGCCGTCATGGAACATACCCAGAAAGCCGCGATCGTGCCGGTCGAAATGGGCTGGAGCGATATCGGCTCCTGGGAAGCGCTTTGGGATGCGTCCGACAAGGACAATGGCGGCAATGCCCTGAAGGGTGACGTGCTGCACCACGCCACCCGCAACTCCTATCTGCGCAGCGAGGGCCCGCTGATCGCGGCTGTCGGCGTCGAGGACCTGGTCATCGTGGCGACCAAGGATGCGGTCCTTGTCAGCCGCAAGGACGCCTCTCAGGACGTCAAGAAAATCGTCGAACAGCTGAACCGGTCCGGCCGTGAACTCCATGTCACGCACCGCAAAGTCTTCCGTCCTTGGGGCGCTTACGAAAGTTTGGACATCGGAGAAAATTTTCAGGTCAAGCGGATCACCGTCAATCCGGGCGCAAAATTGTCGCTGCAAATGCACCACAAGCGTGCGGAGCATTGGGTGGTTGTGTCGGGGACCGCGCGTGTCACTCGCGGCGGCGACGTCTTTACACTTGGCGAAAATGAATCGACTTTCATTCCCCTAGGCACGAAGCACCGATTGGAGAATATTGGCTCCGGGCCCTTGCACCTGATCGAGGTGCAGTCCGGGCGCTATCTCGGTGAAGACGACATTGTCCGCTTTGAGGACAGTTACGGCCGCTAGGTTATGACTATACCCCATCGAGGTCCGCCCCCTCGCGGAAGACCGGTCTTCACGCTTGGATCGCGCCACAGCCTATTGCTTGGCGAGAACCGCCATCGAAGCAATCGACACCGCGAACTGACTGAAGATGGACGAAACGTCTAGGATCAGCTGCCGCGTGTTGAGCGGCGTCACGTCGCGCGGCACCACAATGGTGCTGCCTGGCGGCAGATCTTGAGCATCAAAGCTCAGCCAGGATTTCTGGACACGGCGAGCCGACCCATCCGGAAGTACGATGAAAGTTAGTGATTCGTCTGAGGTGGCCGCATAGCCGCCAGCCTGCTCGATGTAATCCTCTAGCGTCTTCCCCGCACGATATGGGAAGCTTCCTGGCTGCATCACCTGACCCAGCACCGCAATTGTGCTGGGACGCTGTGGAATATAGAGAACATCGCCTGCTTCCAGCAGCGGGTCCATTTCAGGCCTGGAGACGAGCATACTAGGATCAGCAACAATTGCTACACGTCCCACCGCTTTCTGATTACGCAACTCATTTACGAACGCCTGCATTGAGCCGAAGGTTCCGGGATCGATCTTATCGTTCCCGACTCTGGTCATGGCGATGACCAATTCGTTTTCGATTTCATTGGCAGCGCGCAAATAACCCTCATGCTCGGCGGCGGCTGCCGATTTGCGCAGGAACACAGACCCCGCGGGGTAGGCCGTGTTGGTCAGCCCCCCTGCCCGCATCAACAGATCGGAAAGATGCTCGCCACGTGTGATGGGATAAGATCCCGCAAAGCGCACCTCGCCTTGAATGGTGACGGCGCCGATGCCGGCATTGGTGAAAACCTGATTGAAGCGCAGCGTATCCCTAGGACGCACGACATAGCTGGCGAGCGTGGGTTGACGCAGGGATAAGGACTGCTGCCGCGTCACGCTCTTGCCGGTCTGGTGATCAACTGCCGTTGTGATGAGTTCGATGCCACTCTCGTCCGCCCAATTCAATGTGCCGCCCGCCGCTTGCACCATATCGTTCAGAGTTACATTGGGTCCAACGAAGTAAGAACCGGGTCCCCTCACAGCGCCATCTAGGCGCGCACGATGTTCGATCAGAAAATTGATCAGAATAAGCGGATCGACATTCAGTTGTCGCACCAACTCGCCGAACGTCTTGATCTCGCGATTGGCCGCGAACCTTCCAGCAGAAAGCGGCGTCTCTTGAAAATTCTGCGCCGGTTGAGGAACAGAGGGCTGTTGGAAATTCATATTGCCGATGCTCCCGGGAGCACCATACATGGGACCAGCGCCGTATGCGCTATATGGAGGATAAGCCATCGCTCCATTTGGAAGGGCGGCTTGAGGATTGGTGCCAACTCCAGCAGCGTTCGCCATTGGGGGCACCACCGGCACGGTCCCATTGCCAGCCTGGAACGCCAAATCTTGCCGGATGTCGTGCTGCAAGCCGGTTTGGTCTTGCTTTTCCAGTAGTGCTTCCTGGCTGCCGACATCCAGCGTTCCAGGCGCCCGCAGTTCCATCAACGAAATAATATCGGCGCGTTGCACATCCGGAGGGGCGCTTGCCAGATCGTCCAGTGCAAAGGAAAGCTCATCGACTTTGGATACGGGCAGCGTCGCTACTGTCTGCGGCAAACCACCGGCATTTGGCAAGGCGGGGCGGGTCGCCGATGTTACAATGTTTTGATCGACCAGCGGATTGCGAAGAATAGCTTGATCAGCCGCAAGCTTTTCCAGATAGGCACGCACTACATTTGACAGCAGGGACGCTTCGCCCACAGAAATGGGGCGAACAAAGTCGTCTGATTGAAGGTTCATGTCTTCTCGGTTGTTCAGCACAGCCACCGGCGTGAAAGCCGCCAGCGTGCGCAAAAGCGTGCCAGGATCTTTGCGCACAACGATACCGAACAACGTGTAGGGAGAAGGTCCCATAGCGCCTGGTGCTTTCAGCATGTCCGACAGTTTCGTGCCGGAGGCGACAGGATAACCACCGGCCAGGCCCGTGCCACCGGACAATGTTGCCTGGCTCGCAGTCTGGTCTGCACCAAATTGTACAAACAGGATTTCACTATCCTTGATCTGCTCTGCTTCGCTTCCCAATGCATTGAGGTTGGTGTTGCCCTGGGCGTCGATCCGCAGCACGGACAGGCGGTAACGTCCTCGCACCTCCTGCCCTCCTGCTAAAGCCAGCAAAGCTCGCGCGGACATGCCGGCTTGTCCCTGTGTCAATTCAAATATACCGGGCTGCCGCACCAGTCCCGACACGGCCATCGTGCGCCCCAGGGGCGGAACAACAATCCGATCACCATCCGCCAGTCGAAGGTCGGAGGCGGTGCCGCCGCTGGTCAAAACGCTATAAAGATCGACAGTCCGCTGCTGTGAGCCGCGCTGAATACGGATATTGCGCAAGGAGCCCGTTTTCTTGATACCTCCCGAGATCAAGATTGCGTCAACAACCGACGACAGCCCCGTCAGAATCCGCTGCCCCGGTACATTCACCTCTCCGGAGACCAACACGTTGATCTGCCGCACGCGGCCGACCGATACAGACGCTTCGGTGGCCACATAGGCGCGGTGAACCGCAGCCTGGAGATCTTGGCGAAAATCGCCGAAGTTGCGTCCCGTGGCTGGTATGGGCGCCAGCCTCGGCAGCACGATCTGGCCATTGCGATTCACTTCGGCACGCAGCTCATTATTTTCCTGCCCTCGCAGAGAAACGATGATCTGATCACCAGGCCCAAGGACATAGTCGTCCTGCACCGCACCGGTCTGCGCCATGGTAACATTGTGACCGCGCCCCAATTGCTCATAGCCGAACTGCTCGAGCTTGGTACCCGCGCGTGCGGAAAGAATCTGTTCGAGCCGCGATTGAGGCAAAGACGGGCCATTTTGCGCCGGAACGGCCTGAACAATGACGTTGCCTTGCCCACTGCCAGAAAAATCTTGGGAAGCACCCGATCCCTGCTGACCGTACTGCTGCCGTAATTGGTTTAGAAGGTCTGCAGACCCGCCAGGCACGGCCTGCGCGCGAACTGGCTGAGGAACGACAACCGCAATGCCGGTCGTAAGGAGAGGCAGCAAAAATCCAGCCAGGAAAAAGGCTTTGCGCAGGCTGAATTTCGCCCATCTCCGGCAAGTTTTCGGCATTGGCCCCTCAAGGCGCATCAACCGTGGCGCTTTAGCATAGCCAAAGAGGCCTGGTAACTAAAAAAAGAATTTTCTTGCAATTGCTTAGGTGAAAGGCAAGGAAGGCCCAAGTGATCGAATGAAGGCGGAAACGTGCGGGCAAGGGCAGTCAAAAGCCCCCGGAAAGGGCGCCTGATCCTGTGGGTTGTCCTGTGCCTCTCGGGGGGGGCACACCCGGTTTCTGCAGCGCCCACGCTAATCCGCAACAATTTCGGTAGCGCCGGCATGATTGACATGCCCAGCGCGCGGATGCCGTTGGACGCGGAGTTGTCGGCAGGTGCCAGCTTCTTTCAAAATACACAACATTATTACCTTGGCTTCCAGGCTTTGCCTTGGCTTGAAACATCGTTCCGTTATTCCGGCCTCTCCCGTTTCGATCCTTCCTACCCGGTTTATTGGGATCGAAGCTTCGCCATAAAGGCCCGCCTCTGGAACGAGTCCAGCTTTTTTCCAGCGATAGCGATTGGCATAAACGACTTGGTGGGTACCGGCATTTACAGCAGCGAATTTATTGTCGCTTCAAAGCGCATCGGTCCACTCGACTTCACCCTAGGCATGGGATGGGGTCGCTTGGGTGAAGCCGATGGCTTCCGAAATCCCTTGGGCAATATTTTCCCCTCTTTCAAGAACCGCGGCCAATTCAGCGGGGAAGGAGGACAGCTGAGTGGCAACCAGTATTTTCATGGTCGAACAACAGCACCCTTTGGAGGCATTATTTGGCACACGCCGATCGAGAAGCTCTCGCTCATTGCCGAATATAGCAGCGATCAATACATGCTCGAAGCCGAGCGTGGCGCTTTTAGACCTCGCAGCCAATTTAACTATGGCGCTTCCTACCAGGTCGCTGACGGGATAACGCTGGGCCTTAACTGGCTTTATGGTCGGTCAGTTGGGGGCAATATTTCATTCCAAGTGAATCCGCTCAAACCACAATACCTATCCAAACTAGACATCCCGGCGCTTGAAGCCAAAATACGAACGCCGGAAGACCAACAACTCTCTTTGCAGACCCTGTTGCAATCAGAGCGTGGCATCACGGTTTCACGACGCCAGGCCAATGATCGCCACACCACCTTTGTCGACACTCTGTGGCAAGTTAATGGACTGCGAAGTGCAGAGCTACGTGGCCGAACATTGGTTCTGAACGCGACAGGAGACACTGCAAGGCACTGCATCGCAGTCGCCCAGATTGCACAGGTCTATGGTGAAGAAATCAGCAACGTGATTGTAAAAAACGGCAGTAGCAATGCCGTTCAATGCATCACCGAAGCCGCGACGGAGCCGGCCTACCAGAGCCTCGCATTCGTCCCCTCCCCCACCCTCTTCGAACCCATCCAGACACCCGCCATTGCGACAGTCATCGATGCAGTTGGGCCAGACATCGGAAAAATCGCAGCGGCAATACAACGCGAGGCACGTCGCCAACGCATTACGATTGAAGCGGTCTCTCTGACGAACAGCACGGCGATCGTATATTATAATAATTTTCACTACTTTTCTGAGGCAGACGCCTTGGATCGTCTTACGCGAATTATGATGACGGAGACGCCTCCGCAGATTGAAAAATTTCGCTTCATCGCAGTTGTAAACGGGGTGGCGCAGCAAGAATTCGACATCCTGCGGGGACCGGAAGAGCGCCAGTTCACACAGACCGGAAAGACCGATTTATTCAGCAATGTAGGCGGTACAGCCATCTCGGCGGCCCCCATGCAGAATTCTGTTTTGGCCGAAGCAAACCGCACCACCTATCCGCGTTTCTCATGGAACATCTATCCGCAGCTCCGCCAGGAATTGTTCGATCCAGCCGGTCCGTTCGCCATCCAGCTGGCGGCAGTTGCGAGCGGAAGCGTTGAACTACGGCCGGGTCTGTCAATCAATGGTGAAGCTGAGACTAGCCTGTTCGACAATTTCAACCTGGAGCGGCAATCCAATAGCTCTCTTCCACACGTCAGAAGTGATTTTCTTAAATATTTCGCGCGGGGGAAAACGGGCATCGGTGAACTCGACACCCAGTATCGCTTTCGCGTGAACCCAGATATATTCGCGATCGTGAAAGCTGGATATCTCGAGAGCATGTTCGCGGGCGGAGGTGGTGAAATACTATGGCGCCCTGAGAAACAGCGCTGGGCCCTTGGGGTCGATGCTTATGAAGTCTGGCAACGCGGTTTCGACCGACTGTTCGACCTGCAGAACTATCATGCCTTCACGGGACACGTATCGCTCTATTACGCCTCACCGTGGCATGATCTGAATTTCACTCTCAGCGCCGGCCAGTATCTCGCAGGAGATCGCGGCCTTACTTTCCAAGTGACCCGGCGCTTTGCTACGGGCGTCGAGATAGGCGCTTTCTTTACAAAGACCAATGTCTCATCAGAACAATTTGGGGAAGGCAGCTTCGATAAAGGGATCATCATCCGCATTCCGCTTGGGTGGTCATTACCGATCGAGACACAAGGAGTGTGGGGAGTGGATTTGCGGCCCATACAGCGCGACGGTGGCCAACGTCTCCTTGGCGATGCCGTGCTTTATGATGAGACTCAGAGGTCCAGCGAAAGCGAGATTCGCCGCGGTCTGCAGGAGGTCGCCCAGCCCCAATGGTGAGCCCGGATGGTTTCGAACCATCGACCCTCTGATTAAAAGTCAGATGCTCTACCGCTGAGCTACGGGCTCGATTGAGAAGGCTTTGTCAAAGACACGGGTCCCTGTCGGTCCCGCCATGCAAAGCATGAACATCCTCATAATTGGTATAAACCGAGGATACAATAGCCCATCGTACCATGTATGAGCCGAGGGCACGACGTATACCTAAAAAGGGCACAGGCAGTGATGCCAGGAAGCCCGCACTATGATGAGCCCCCTCCCAAACATCGCATGCCTGAGGGGCGAACGCCGCGGCTTGTAGGAACGCCATGAGGTGGACGGGCCCAGTTGGCCCCGATATAGCCTCGAAAGGCCGTCCGGCGCCGCGATCCAGTTACTGGCGGTACTCTTGGCACATTGAAGGCATTGGCTCTGGCGATTACCGCCCTCAAGGTGCCGGCTCATCGCTTACGGGCCGGCCACTGCCAGCCCTGAGCCAACCCGCGTGCAGGCGGCACAGAAACGAAAAGTTGCGAAATATTGGGCCGAACATTACCACAATGCGTCAAAACGTGAGGAATTGCGTTGACATCCACAAGGCGAGCTCGTGCGTGCTTTGTTGGCGGATCTGCGCCGAGCCGCAGAGGCCGGCGCCCGTATTGTGGTCACGCTCAACCTACCGGAAGATGAATCCTTTTTGGCTGGCGCCGGCCCGGGCCTTCTGGTCCTGCGCAACACCAGTCCGCTTGGATTCGGCGCGAACCACAATCAGGCGTTCCGGCACATCGGCGGGGCCGACCGTTTTGTCGTCCTTAATCCGGATATTCGCTGCGATGCGTCTGTGTTCAAAGATTTACTAAGTGCAGCAGACGCGCCAGATGCGGGCGTTTGTGCGCCATGTGTCCTCTCTCGCGAAGGTCTGATCGAAGATAGCGCGCGCCGCCACCCCTCGCTAAGCCGCGTCTTGCACCGCGTACTGCGTCGCATGCGCGGCCAACGCACGACGCCCGACTACCAGCTCGACGGCGACCAGCCTATCGTTGTTGATTGGGCCGCCGGCATGTTCATGATGTTTCCATCCCAGGTTTTCGCCGAGGTTGGAGGCTTCGACGAACGGTATTTCATGTACCTTGAAGACGCAGACATCTGCCGGCGCGTCAGTATGCTCAGGCGCCCGACACGTGTACTGCCTTGGATCGAAGTCGTGCATGACGCGCGTCGCGCCACATCCCGGAGCCTGAAGCACTTTCGCTGGCATGTCGCCAGCATGGCGCGTTATCTGTGGCGCTTTCGACGATGAACGTAAAGTGCCGCATACCTCTATTTCTCGAATCACAAATGAATCCGCAGAATGCATTCTGTAACCCGCTCAGCAGTACGATAGACAGTTTATAATGGGTATAACGAGCCCGTCCTGACTCTAACGTCATCCGCGGCCGGCCTCGTGCAAAAGGCGTTCAATCCTGTTTTGTGCTTCTGCGACAGCCGTTGGCACCTCGAGACGTATCTGCCTTATCTCGCTCCCCATTTTATGAGCAGCAAGCTGGGTAACAATATCGCTCACGCTCGCCTCAAATTCTGCTGCGCCACCGAAAAATTCGCGAAACACCCGCGTCTCAATAAGAAAACAGGGAACTCCCGATACCAACGCAGCGGCAATAGGTCGACCAAACCCCTCATTCAGGGCAACCGAAACGACCACGTCCACGGAACCGAGAAACTCCGCAAGCGCAAAGCGATCGCTCTCAACGAGTTCGCAATGAATGGTTCCAAAACGAGATCTTAGGCCGGAAAAATAAGCGGTCATATGACCGTAGATCCAAAACTCCATAAAGTCGGCACGGCCAGATGCGATGACCTCTTCGAACAGGGCTTCGTAATTCTTTTTCGGCGAATCCGTTCCAAACAATCCGACACGCAACCGAGACAAGCTAGCGTCGCGACTCTTGTGCAATAAATTCAGCGTCGGAGGAAAATAATTTGGCGCAAAAACCAGTCGCGCCTCACGAACCCCGATACTTCTGACGAAATCACTAGCATCGGATTGATTGATATATCCGACCAGGCACTTGGACGTTTCCAGTGACACTCGCAACAAGAATTTCTTAAGGCCGCCTAGCATCCCGAAAAAAGGATAGGCATCGTGCACGACAATGAGCTGCCGCGATATGAAGGGGACCGGATGAGGTGTCGGCGTATAAAGAAAACCGCCTCTCGCCCGTGCGACCAAAATACTTGCGACAAAACTGGCGAGCCCGCATTCGACCACGGTCAGCTCAGGAAATTGTCGGCGCGCATCTTCCGCTAAATTCGGCCGGACAAGAATTTTCTCAATAGCGGCCTCATTTCGCCGAATGTAATCCAGCGCGTAGTAATACATCCCATTTGTATTTTTCAAATTGAAAAGATTAACGATAACCACAATGGGCTTCCGCCATATTTCGTCCGGCCTTTTTTTGGGGCTCAAATATCATATGCAACGCAACAAATAGGAACATCACATATACGTACAGGAACATCGCCCCATACCAACCCGGAATGAGAAGGATTAACCACGCATACCACATCATATCTCGAGATTCGGGAGTTTGCTTAAGCATTCTTCCCAGCAGAACAAACACAGCGCCGAGCAGGAGAGCATAAAGAAAGTTGAATACGGCGTATTGAGGTAGAATAAAAAACCATCCGATCAGTGTTGGGTTCGCATTCCAGTTCACCAACGATAGAGGATCGAGCTGCAACGCCAACACTTGTCCCACATTAAGTGCTTCGGGCCTGCCAAGCAGGCGGTCCAGCGCCAATCCATGAAGACCTTCGAGCCAGAATGGTTGGAACATGTTGTTATAATAGTCCGCGCGCAACGCCGGCGCGATTTCGTGTACCGCAACTGAAGACGAAATCAGCTGCAATCGATCAAAGGCTTGCTGCACAGCGATGCCTAGCGCCTCGAAAATATTGATTGACTCGTATAGTGACCAAAAAGTGGAAAAATCAGTACTCTGCTGGGCGGCGGCGTAAAACCTGATAAACAGCTTGCCGAAATAAATTAATGGGTAGCCGATCACGAGTGCTGCCACAGAGGCAAACACGTGCCGCATTCTGATTGTGCGCGCCCTGATAAGCCGACAAGATTCAAAAAATATTATCGTGAGAAGTATACCGCTCCAACCACGAAGAAAGCTGGAAATCAGCCAAGCCGCACAGTTGATTTTGAAATAGGGAGACCTTCGGTAAAAGCCATAATAAATGAATGAAAGAACGTCGACGGGAATGAATACCCATATCAGCGACAAGAATGATCCTCCCTGCACGGTGGAATCTGCGACGTAAGCACCGGAGGAAAGTGCGTATGCAAGAAACATAAGTTGCAGGGCGAGCAATGTAAGACTGACCCTTTTGTCCACAATCTCGGGCGCATCCGCCCGTACTCTAATCACCCTTATCTTGCTGACAAAATTGAACCAGAACGTCTGAAAAAAAATATATGAGGCGGCCAACAGCAGAAAAATCGCGATAACGGGCGCAGTACTGTCGACTGAAACAACCCGCGCCTCGGAATATAATGCCCAATTGTTTATGATCAGCACAGTGTAGATCAAGTTCAACAGAAGATAAAACGCCAACCAGAGATATCTTGGATGATCACGGAAATATCGATTGAGCATTTTGGAGGCGTACTTTCCGATCAGGCTCGTACCCCAGCAACAAGCCGTTGGGCACCACTGAAGAGTTGCGACTTAAAGTGATTAAGGAAGTAGGGAACCCCGAACAAAATCAGTTTGGGCTCAACAAGTACCAGTACTGGCAAGCAGCCCAGATAAATCGGCAACACAGCACTCTTCACCATATCCTCGGAAATCGGGAAGATTTTTTTTGTGCCGAGATAGTGGAGCAGCTTCACCGCCAGATGTGGCAGGGCTCCGCATACATACATGACAGCCGCTGGCGCAATAATACCAAGCCGAACCAGGATCTTCAGCGTATTGAGTGAAATGAATGTCGCAATCCTCCAGCGCGGCCTGACCAGGCTATTGTGTAAAAAGAAGATGCCGCCAATGACGGCCAAATATGCCGCAACACGAGAAAAGTATGCGCCACGCAGAACGTATGCGGCATAAAGAATTGCGGCAATCACAATTAGCCGACAGGCGTAGAAGACACTCGAATTGAACTGATCAAATTGCGGCCTGTGCGTCATTCCGCCCGCCTCTTTTACCGAAAGCATATCATTCTGCACGTAGCCGAGTTCATAAACGGAATAGAGAACGCCAAATCCCAATACAACCATAGTTATCGCCACCCCCTCGAGCCAAGCGGCTATGAGAAATGGCGCAATCTCCATTAGAGTCAAACCGATGAGTCTGGTTAAGGAAACTATTGGAGTGATCCCAAAAGTCCAAATGGCTGTCAGAATAGACCGTCCTGATGTCAAGGGCGTTCTTCTCCATCAGCAAATAGACCGATCGCTTCTTCGCCAGCAGATCCCTCGTCAATACACCGCAAATGCATTTCGACGCATAAACGGATGCACCCAGTTGGCGCGCCAGCGGGCGTGCAACTCTTTCGGGGGTCGCCGACACCAGAATTACCGGATATCGATAGCGTTTGTATCTGCCGATACGACGCACCAAATCGGAATGCACGTGTCCGGATTCGCTCAAAATCCGCAACGTAAGCTCATGCAGCTGTTGTTCCGAGATAAAAGCAGTAACAAGATATTCGAGCCGGCGCTGAATGAAGGGGAAAAAGCATGCCCTACGAAACCCGGCTACAAACCTAGTAATCAAACGGCGGTACGGCGTCTCCACGCTCCAAGGATCGATAAGGAATTCGTGCAAATTCTGATGTATCAATGTCTTGTCTATGTCGAAGACAATGACTTCCCTCCTGTCAGCCATTTTCATCCGCAATCACCACATCTCGAACGAAATACTCTTCGAATCTTTGAAGGGGATCTAGGTGTTCTGACATGCAATGTACCGCCAAGCCTGGCAAAGGCGTCAGCAATTTTCGTCCCATTCCGACTGTCAATCTCGTGAACATCACGTGGTCATGTACAGCGGTATAGAAGTATTCAAAATCGCGTAAAAAAACATCGTGTCGCATTATAAATGTACCACAAGTGGATTGCGCTGTCGTCCAGTGTCTCGATTCTGTGACATGAATAGTGGATCGGCCGTAATTCCGCGGATATTTATATCGGTCGGGATGATCGTACAGGGAGGCGTAGTCGAACAGCAGTCCCGATGAATAGAGACGGAACACTTCATCGACCCAGCTATCGGCATGAAGATAATCATTCTCTAGAAAATAGATGATGTCGTTCGGTTTGAACGGCATGTCTCTTATTGCGCGCAGCATCACAAGGAACGACGCCAGCGCAGAATGCGCATCGATCAGCTGTACTTCTATATTCCGCCCGCATTTCTGTAGATAGTTTTCAAACGGATCGCTCGCCAGCTGCGCCGAAGTGCCGTTGTACATAACAATAACGCGAACCCGCTGCGCATTGCTACTTGCGTCTATAGTTTCGATCAGACGCTGAAAGCACTTGACGTAATCAAACCCTAGCGGCCTGGATTTTTGCGGGAACCGCCGGCTGTCCTCTGAAAGGAAGACATGGCGGTAGACAATAACGAGGTTTCCTACCACTGCTGGCTCTGTCCGCAAGTGCTGTCGCGTTGCCGGCCGAAAGCGCCTGTAAAAACGCCAAACGGCTCGAAGCAATCCATGTGATCTCAGTCGCTGCCGGAACTGCAACTCTCCTAAGATTTTTACGTCCGATCGAGAGCCGCCAAGTATTTCGCTTGAAATCGAATAAGCCATGTCCGTGCCCCGGAGCTTCTTCCCGAAAAATCTGATATATACATGGGAACTACTTAATACGCTTCATCTGGGGCTTGCGCTCCAACTCTATACGACGTTGGCGAGTTGGGCACTTCGCTAGAAAAGCATGCAAAAAACTTCGATATTCTAACA
>JAFKFG010000032.1 GCA_017307355.1 Alphaproteobacteria bacterium | reverse complement strand
GTTCCGCCTGGGTGCCCGCGCGGCGCAATCCGACATCCCGATCCTGATCGAAGGCGAAAGCGGCGCCGGCAAGGAATTGATCGCCCGCGCCATCCAAGGCACCTCGGCGCGCGCCGGCAAGCCTTTCGTCACCGTCAATTGCGGCGCGATCCCGGAGAATCTTATCGAGTCGATCCTGTTCGGCCACGAGAAAGGCTCCTTCACCGGCGCCTCCGACAAGCATCTGGGTAAATTCCAGGAAGCCGATGGCGGCACCCTGTTCCTGGACGAAATCGGCGAGCTGCGCCTGGACATGCAGGTCAAGCTGCTGCGCGCCTTGCAGGAAGGCGAAGTGGATCCGGTCGGCTCCAAGCGCCCGGTGAAAGTGAATGTGCGCATCATCTCGGCCACCAACCGGGATCTGGGCCAGATGGCCGGCGAAGGCTCGTTCCGCGAAGACCTGTATTACCGCCTCAACGTCTTCCCCATTCTGGTGCCGTCGCTGCGCGAGCGCGCAGGCGACATCGCGCCGCTCGCCCGTCATTTCATTTCCCGTTTCGCCGCGGAAGAAAACAAGCCGGTGACGGGCCTGACCCCCGGCGCGGCGCAGCTGATCCAGAGTTTCACCTGGCCCGGCAATGTGCGCCAGCTGGAGAACACCATCTTCCGCGCCGTGGTCCTGTGCGACGGCGCCATGCTGGATGTCTGCGACTTCCCCCAGATCGCCGCGGCGATGGGCGTGGAAGCCGGCGCGCGCCAGACCATGGCGTCTCCGATGCCGGCCATGAGCGCATCGGCGCCCGCGCTTTCCATGCACTCGCCTTACGCGCTGCCGGTGACCGATGTCGGCGGCCATATCCGCAAATTCGAGGAACTGGAATCCGAGATCATCCGCATGGCCATCGGCCGTTATGAAGGCCATATGTCCGAAGTGGCCCGGCGCCTGGGCATCGGCCGCTCCACGCTTTATCGCAAGCTGAAGGAATTCGGCCTGGAGCCTGCCGAAGGCGCCGAAGGCGATATGCGCAAAGCGGTCTGACGCTTAAAGTGTTGTCGCGGTTCCGGACGGAAAACCGCAAGGACACTTTTCCTGGAACCGCTCTAAGACGGATTGGCCAGCACCCAGCGAATGGCGGGCTGGCCACTGCCCAGCACCGTCTTGGCCATCTCGTCCACGATATCCAGGCCGTTCTCGGAATTGGCGAACATCACCAGCCCCGATCCGGACTTGGGGTAGACCACCATATAGGCCTTGAAGGCGCCGTTATCGCCCCAGTGCCACAGCGCCTTGCCCTCCGGCGTGTCTTCGAGCCCGATCCCCAACCCCCAGGCAAGGCCCGGCGCCACCGCGCGCGGCCTGTCGAAACATTCTACCGTGCAATCCTTGGGCACCGGCGTCTGCGCCGTTTCCATGTCCGTCAAGCTTTTGGCACTAAGGCCGCCGCCTTTCATCAGGCCGATCAGAAAGCGGGCATAATCCACCGCATTGGTCTGCAGCGAATAGGCGGCCATGGCGTCGCGCTTCTTCTTGGGTTGCGGCACCCCGTCCTTGTCATGGCCAATGGCGGTGCTGTCCACGAAATCTTGCCGCCAGACATAGGAACTGCTGGTCATGCCCAAAGGCAGGAACACATCCTCCCGCGCCAGCTCTTCCAGACCCTTGCCGGTGATCGTTTCCACCGCCCGCTGCAGATAGATGAAGCCTTCGCCGGAATAGCTGAAATGATCGCCGGGCGGAAAATGAATCTGGAGCGCGCCGCCGCTGGGCCGCCAGTCGGGAAAGCCGGTGCGATGGCTGAGGACCATGCGGGCGGTGATGGCGGAAAGACGCGGATCGTCCCGCACGTCCAGGACCTGGCGCGTATCGACATAGCGGGTCAGAGGCGCGTCGAGATCGATCCGTCCCTGATCCGCCAGCTTGAGCACGATGGTGGCGAACACCACTTTGCTGAGCGAGGCGGCTTCGAAGGTGGTGGCTTCGGTGACCGGATGGGACGCATCCTTCCTGCCGAAACTTTTGCGCCAATAGATTTTGCCGTCGCGGATCAATGCCAGGGAAAGCCCGGGCACCTTGGACTTCTGCATCAACTCCGGCACGCGCTTTTCCAGCGCGGCGACGGACGCATCATCGGGCACCGGCGGCGCGGCGAAGGCGGCAAGCGGATGAAGCAAAAGCGCGGCAACAAATCCGGCTGCCAGCGCCCGCGCCATGATCAGCGCATGTCCAGGGCGTTCAGATACAGATCCAGGATCGCTTCCTGTTCCTGGAAATCGGCCTTGTCCAGTTTGCGCATCCGGACCACCTGCCGCATGATCTTGGTGTCGAAGCCGGTGCCCTTGGCCTCGGCATAGACTTCGCGGATATCGGCGGTGAGCGCGCTGCGCTCTTCCTCCAGCCTTTCGATCCGGTCGATGAAGGACTTCAGATGTTCTTTGGCGAAGCCGGATTTGGCCATGGCAAACCTTACGGGATGTGCGGAAAATTTGAGCGGGGCGGACCCTAGCCGCGCCGGGCGGCGGGCGCAACGCGGGGCAAAATTCTAGCTGTGGGTTTTCTGGGATTGCTCGAACGCCGCCCGCTGCTCCGGTGTCGCATCCTTCTGGTGCTTCTTCTTCCATTCGGCGGGCGCCATGCCATAGACCAGGCCCCGCGCCTGGTCTTTTTCCAGGACAATGCCTTTTTCCGCCGCCGCTTCCCGATACCAGTCGCCCAGGCAATTGCGGCAGAAGCCGCCGGCAATCATCAGGTCGATATTCTGGACGTCGGTGCGTTCGCGCAGATGCCGCACCAGGCGGCGGAACACGGCGGCTTCCAATTCGGTCTCGGTATCCATCTATCGCTCCATATCCGCCAGCGCGGCATCCAGAATGGGCTTCAGGCGGCTGGCGAAAGTTTCGGCCTTCTGCCGGCTCTCCAGAAAATCCTGCCGCATCTCGATCAGCACATTGGCATGGCCGGTCTTGGTGCCATGCGTGTCCAAGGTATCGCCTTCCAGGGCGCCTGTATAAGGCTCATTGTCGCCCACGCGAAAACCCGCTTCCGCCAGATGCTTCATCAAGGGCCGCGCCAGACGCCCGTCGCGGCCATAGAGTACGCCCATCTCCCAGGGCCGCTTCACGCCTTTCCAGGCCGGGGTGAAGGAGTGGATGGAGATCAAAATCGCGCCGGGCCCGATCGCGGCAATCTGCTGGCGGATCGCGGCGTGATAAGGCGCGTGAAAGCGCTGAAGCCGCCGCGCCACTTCCGCCGCATCGGCATTGCGGTTGCCCGGAACGATGCTGCCGTCCGACAATTTCATCACCAGGGTGGGATCGTCGGCGCCGCGATTGAGGTCGATCACCAGCCGCGATTGGGTTCCCAGCAATGCGGGCGCGCCATAAGCCCGGGCCAAGGCTCCGGTCACGAAGGCCGCGCCGATGTCGTAGGCGATATGGGTTTCGAACAAGGGCGCGGGCAGGCCCAAAGCGTCATAATCCGGCGGCACGCTGTTCGATGCATGATCGCACAGAAAAAGCAGCTTGCTTGTCCCGCCCGGCGCGGGCGGGATCAGCGTGAAGGGCGCATCCATGATCGGCGATTTTTAAAAGCCGGAACCCTCCTCCGCAAGCGCACCCTTGACGCGGACGGCCCCGCTCAACCAAATGAGCGTC
Source organism: Alphaproteobacteria bacterium (assembly GCA_017307355.1). Classification (GTDB taxonomy): domain Bacteria; phylum Pseudomonadota; class Alphaproteobacteria; order Micropepsales; family Micropepsaceae; genus Rhizomicrobium. The sequence goes on along the minus strand of JAFKFG010000032.1, from coordinate 59,239 downwards.
ATGCGCCGCATGCTGCTCCTGGCCATCCTGTCGGTGCCGGCCGCGCTTTTGGCCGCGCCGCCGGCCCAGGCTGCCTTCAATGTCTGCAACAAGAGCGATATCGCCACGCGCGTGGCGCTGGGCCGTTTCGACGGCACCCATTGGACCAGCCAGGGCTGGTGGACCATCGCGCCCAAAACCTGTGCCCGGCTTTTGAACGGACCGCTGCAGGCGCGTTATTATTATCTCTATGCCACGGACGGCGCCGGCGGCAGCTGGGAAGGCAAGACCCGCTTCTGCGTCACGCCGGGGAGCAAATTCCTGGCGCCCGGGCGGAACGATTGTACGGTGCGCGGCTTCGATCAGCGCGGCTTCTTCGAAGTCGATACCGGCAAATCGCCGGAATGGACGCAGACATTGTCCAACTGAACTTGCCGCGGGAAAGGTGCCTATGAGACGCCAGCGCAAGACCAAGATCGTGGCGACCCTGGGGCCGGCCTCCAACACGCCGGAGATTATGGCGGCCCTGTTCGATGCCGGCGCCGATGTCTTCCGCATCAATATGAGCCATACACCGCACGAGCTTCTGAAGCGCATGCATGGCGACCTGCGGGCGCTGGGCGAAGCCAAGGGCCGGCCCATCGGCATCCTGGTCGATCTGCAAGGCCCCAAGATCCGGCTGGGCACGCTGACGGGCGGGCCGCGCAAGTTGGAAGAAGGCGAACGGATCAGGCTGGTGCTGGGCGAAACCAGCAACGATGTGAATCAAATTCCCATTCCCCATCCCGAAATCTTCCAGGCGATCAAGCAGAAGCACGCGCTTCTGATCGACGACGGCAAAGTGCGGTTGCGCCTGCTGAAACGCGCCGACACCTATGCCGATGCCGAAGTGGTGGTGGGCGGCGAGATCAAGGACCGCAAGGGCGTCAATATGCCCGACACCTTGCTGCCCATGTCCGCGATCACGCCCAAGGACCGCAACGACCTGGACGCGGCAATGGAACTGGGCGTGGATTGGGTGGCGCTCTCCTTCGTCCAGCGGCCCGAAGACATCGCTGAAGTGAAGAAGATCGTGGCGGGCCGGGCCGGCGTGCTGGCCAAGATCGAAAAGCCCAAGGCGCTTACGTGCCTCGACCGCATCCTGGAATTGTCCGACGCCTTGATGGTGGCCAGAGGCGATCTGGGCGTGGAATTGCCGCTGGAATCGGTGCCCGGCGTGCAGAAACAGATCACCCGCGCCGCGCGCAAGGCGGGCAAGCCGGTGGTGGTGGCGACCCAGATGCTGGAATCCATGATCCAGTCATCGACGCCCACCCGGGCCGAAGTGTCGGACGTCGCCACCGCCGTCTATGACGGCGCCGATGCGGTGATGCTATCGGCGGAATCCGCGGCGGGCGCCCATCCGGTCGAATCCGTGACGGTGATGGACCGCATCGCCCGCAAGGTTGAGTCCGATGTTCTTTATCAGAGCATGATCGACGCCCAGCGCAATCCGCCCGAAGCCACCACGCCCGACGCGATCATGGCGGCGGTGCATGAAGTCACCCAGACCATCAACGCCAAGGCGATCATCTGCTGGACCAAATCCGGATCGACCGCGCTCAGGGCCGCGCGCGAACGCAGCCGCGCACCCATCGTCGCCATCACCCCCAGCATCGACACGGCGCGGCGCCTGGCGCTGGTTTGGGGGCTGCACTGTCTGACATCAGACGAAGCGTCCAACCTGGACGAGATGGTCGATCAGGCCACCGCCTTCGCCGAGCGCGAAGGCTTCGCGCAATCGGGCGAGCGGGTGGTGATCACCGGCGGCGTGCCGCTGGGCGTTACCGGCACGACCAACATGTTACGAGTGGCAATGTTGGGCACCAGATAATTCATTTCCCCCTCCGGCCTTCGCATCGCAAGCGCTGCTACGGCCACCTCCCCCGCCAGTGCGCTAACGCGCACGCGGGGGAGGCGGGCCTGTGTGCGCTTCGACAAGGTTTCGGATCTAGATTCCCTGGCCTTCGACCGCCTTCTCAAGCGCCTTCGCGCGTTCGGCGGCGAGGTGCATCTGCGGATCCAGCGCCAGCACGCGGCGGTAAAGTTTCAAGGCGCCGGGTTTGTCGCCATAATCTTCCAGCATCTCGCCCAGCTCGGCCATCGCGGCGAAATGCCGGGGATTGGCCGCGATCGCTTTCTGCAGCGAGATCATCGCGCCCGCGTCATCGCCGCCTGCTTGCTGCATCCTCGCCCGCATCCGCCAGCCTTCGGCATAGCCGGGCGCGGCCTGGGTGACCGAATCGATCAAAGTGCGCGCGGTGGCATGGTCGGCCTGGCCCAGCGCCGAGCCCGCCCGCGTCATCAACAGATCGACACTGGGGCTGCCCGACGCGCGGAAGAGCTGGGTCAGCTTGTCTTCGATGGGCTTGGCGGCTTCGGTGGAATCCGCCTTTTTCAGCTCGGCGAACAGCTTGTCTTCTTCGCTCGGCGCCGCGGCGAAGCCGATGGACGGCGCCAGCAGCAACAGTGCGGCGATCAGGGCGCGTTTTCGCATGGGGAAAAGTTTAGTCTTCCCCGAGCCCAAATGTCATTAAATGGGTTTAGCCCTGGCGAGCCTTGAAGCGCGGGTTCTTCTTGTTGATCACATAAACCCGGCCCTTGCGGCGGATGACGCGGCAGTCCTTGTCACGCTTCTTGAGCGACCGGAGGGAATTGCGAACCTTCATGACACTGCCTTTTGACGTCGACCAGGCAGCATCGGCCACCCGCAAAGAGGCGCGGAAGCTATTCGTGCGAGGAAACCCTGTCAACCGTGGAAAAAGCCCGGATTTCCGCCAAAAATCGCCAAAATTGGTGTTAAAAGAGGGGATGCGCCGTTTCGCCCGCCTTTTCGCCGCCCTCAGCCTCCTGGCCCTGGCGGCCTGCGCCACCAAGCCCCGGCCCGCCCCCGCCCCGGTGCCCCCGCCCAGCCCGGCCGCCCAGGCCCCGGCCCCCGCCCCGGTGCCCGTGGCCGGCGGCGATGAAAAGTTTCAGGCCTTTGTCCGGGATTTCCAGGCCACCGCTCTCGCCCGCGGGGTGACGGCACAGACCTACGCCAAGGCGATGACCGGCATCGCCCCCATCACCACCATCAACACCATCATCGCCGAGCAGCCGGAATTCGTGCGGCCGGTCTGGGCCTATCTGGACAGCGCGGTGTCGCCGCGGCGGGTCAATGACGCCAAATCGCTGCTGAGCCAGAATGCGGCCCTTCTGGCCAATATCGAAACCCGCACGGGCGTGCCCCGGGAAATTTTGGTCGCCATCTGGGGCATGGAAACCAATTATGGCCGCAACCTGGGCAGCTATAATCTTTTCGCGGCACTGGCCACCCAGGCCTATGACGGGCCCCGCCAAGGCTTCGCGCGGCGGGAATTGATCAACGCCCTGCTCCTGCTGCAGCAGAACGATTATGTGCCCGCCGAGATGGTGTCGTCCTGGGCGGGCGCGTTCGGGCAGACGCAATTCATTCCCTCGACCTTCTTCAAATATGCCACCGATGGCGATGGCGACGGGAAAATCGATCTTTGGCATTCCACCGCCGATGCGCTGGCCTCCGCTGCGCAATTGTTTCAGCGCGAAGGCTGGCAGGCCGGAAAACCCTGGGTCTATGAAGTCAGCCTGCCCAAGGATTTCGCCTATCAGGATGCCGATCTGGGCACGCTCAAGCCCTTGTCCGAATGGTCGGCGCGAGGCGTGACGCTTTTTTCCGGCGGCGCCCTGCCCGCTGGCGACGACATGGCGGCGCTCTATTTGCCGGCGGGGGCCAACGGGCCGGCGCTGCTGACGATGAACAATTTCCGCATGATCATGAAATACAACAATGCCGCCAGCTATGCCCTGGCGGTGGGAATGCTGGCGGATCGCGCGATGGATCGCCCGGGCATTCAAGCGCCCTGGCCACGCAGCGAAAAGCCTTTGTCCCGCGCTGAGCGTTTGCGCTTTCAGACCGATCTTGCCGCATTGGGATATGATGCGGGCGAACTGGATGGCCTTTTGGGCCGCAAGACCCGCGAGGCCTTGCGCCAATATCAGGCATCGCGCGGGCTGGTCGCCGACGCTTATCCGACCCAGGCGATGTTGAGCTTGCTGGACGGCGACGCCACCAAGGCAACGACGAAGATCGACTAGATCAAGGTTTCGAGATCACGGTTTAAAGTCCGGACAATCCACCCGGCCGACAGTACCATCGCTGCCCGGCATGAACACGCATTGCCCTTTCCGCCGTCCGGCGGAATCGTACAAATCGATCGCCCAGTCGGTGTCCCGCCGCGTCATCATCAGAAAGCCGAACCCGCCAACCGACAAGCCGTCCTTGACGCTGACGCCGGAGCTTCCTTGGAAGATCGCGCCTTTCAAATTCGCCGGCGTGATGTCGAGATTGTCGCCGCCATTGCCGGCCACGATCTGCGGCGGCACCGCGCCGTCATAATTGATCGCCTCGAAGGTATGGATATGCCCCGACAGCATCAGCGCGATATTCGGCGGCAACGGCGTCTTGCTGGCCGCCGCGATGATGGTGGCATTGCCGCCGATGGGAATGTTCAGCGGTCCGGAGATCGCCGCCCAGATCGGGCGATGCCCCACATACCAAACGGGCGCGGGAACGGCGGCCAGATCCTGGAACTCTTTTTCATAAAGAGGGACCAGCTTGTCGTTGATGCTGGTGTCCGGCGCATCGGCATTGTCCATCGCCGCCAGGGTCAGCCCGCCCAGCGGCACCAGCAAAGGCGCCAGATGCGGATTGCAGGCCGCGGCGGGATCGAAGGCATCCGATCCCAGCAGCCTGAGGAACCCCAGCCCGGCCCGCTGACAATCCTCATGATTGCCGCGCAGGATCACCCAGGGCGCGGCCGTGAGCAGAGGCGCGGCGGGCGCGAAGAAGTCCGCGTTCCAGCTGGGCCAATTGTCGCCGGAGGGCGAGCCTTCGCACCCCTTGTTGCCCGGCGGGCATGGCTCTTCGCGGTAGAGATAGTCGCCGACATGGACCACCAGGTCCGGCTTGAGCTGCGCCGCCGCCGCCGCCAGCATGGGAAAAGGCCAGGCCGCCGGATCGTTGCAGGCTTGAAGCGCGCCGCCTTTGATGCGGCAACCCGTGTCGCCCACAACCAGGATGCGATTGGGCATGGGAACCGGCAGCGGCACGGCCTTGCCATTGATGGAGGCGCTGGCAGCGCCGGCGGGGACGGGCGCCGCACAGGTCAAGGGAAAGGCGCCGTTTTCCGGGGCGCGGACCGTCATCGCCACATCACCCTTGTCACTGTTCAAGACCGGGCAGGTTTGGTCGGCGGTAATATTGCGGGCTTCATAGCCGCCACCGGCAACCGCCTGCACCCAGGCCTGGGCCGAAATCTCGGTCTGCGCCTGCGCCGGCAACGCGATGCCCAGGAAAATCGCTATAAATGTGAAATTTCTCACCCGGCCCCCTTTTTAAGGCATATGCACAATGTCTCCTTGATATGACATTCGGTATATTACTTACACTGTATAAAGATAGCGTAAATTAAAAACCTTTGTCACAAGGGGTACAAAGGAAAATCATTCGTGCCACGCGTACTCACGGAATCCGACATCGCAAACTTTCGGGAGCGGCTTTGCGAGCTCGCCACGCAGATTTACGTCGAGCGGGGCCCCGAGAATTTCAACATGCGCCTGCTGGCGTCCGAGCTGGGCGTCAGCGCCATGACGCCCTACCGCTATTTCAAGGACAAGGACGAGATCCTGTCCGCCATCCGGGCGCGGGCCTTCAACCGCTTCGCCGACCAGCTGGAGCGCGCCATCGAGAGCGCCGACACCCCGCCGGAAAAAAGCATGGCGGTGGGCAAGGCCTATATCCGCTTCGCGCTGGAGGAGCAGACCTGCTTCCGGCTGATCTTCGATTTCAACGAGCCCAAGGGCACGCCGGTCCCCGAACTGGCCGCCGCCGCGGCCCGGGCCAAGGCCACCATGACCACCCATGTCCGCATGATGGTGAAGGATGGCTATTTCCAGGGCGACCCCGAACTGATCGGCCATGTGCTCTGGGCCGGCCTGCATGGCGTGGTGGTGCTGCACCTGTCGGGCAAGCTTTACGGCGATATCGACCTGTTCAAGCTGCTGGACGAAGTGCGGCGCGTGCTTCGGGGCGCTTACGCGGTCAAAATGCCCGTTTCAGCGTAATCCGCCAGGTGCGCCCCATGCCGGGCAGCGCTCCCAGATTGGCATAGGTATCGGCGTCGGGCGTGAAATAGCGCGCATCGGCCAGATTGTTCACATTCACGTCCGCCTCCCACAGCCCCATCTTCAGAAACGCCGACATGTTCAGCGTGACGTAAGACGGGAAGGTGATCGGCTGCGGCACGGTCTGCGTCGTTTGCGAGACATAGGTTCCCCCGAAGGTCGCGCCCCAATTCTGCTCGTCGCCGGTGTAGGTCAGATACGGGCTGATCACCGCATGCGGGATCAGCGTATATTCGTAATTGCCGCCTTTGCCGGGCAGGCTCGAGAAATCGAAGGTGGCATAGCTGCCGCCAAAGCCGTTCACGGGCGACACGCCGGCGTTGCGGGCGGGAATGTACGCGAAGCTGTGATCCGGGCCTTTCACCATCGTGTGCTGCAGGCTGCCCGCCAAGGTGGCGCTGAGATTGTCGTTCATCACATAGCGAATCTCCGCTTCGCCGCCTTCCGAACGCGTGCCCCGGACATTGGTGATGCCCAAGCCCTGCTCCAGCTGGGTGCGCTCCTGCCGGTACCAGGCCACCGATCCCACCAGATGCTGATCCAGGAATGCGAATTTCACGCCCGCTTCGTTGAGGAAGGATGACGACAGCCAGGAATCGCTTGCCAGCAGCGAAGTCGCCACCTGGGAAGCCTGGCCGATCTCGATGGCCGAGGATTTGGCATTGGTGACGTATGGGATCAGGCCCCAATCGGTTTTGTAGCTGAGGCTCGCCGAATAAGTGAGCGCGCCTTTGCCCGCGCGCGCATCCGGCGGCTCGAACGCCATCACGCCCCGGTCCACCGAGCGGACATTATAGGCGTCGTAGCGGCCGCCCAGAATCAGATCCAGGCGCTTGTTCCAGGCGATGTCGGAGGTGACGAACAGGCCGGCATCGCCGGTCGAGCTGCGCACGTCATTCTCCCAGCCCAGCCCCACCGCGCCCGGCGGATCGATGTTGAACGGCGAGTCGACGATGTCGTTGGCCGTGGCGCCCATGCTGATGTCGCGCCGGTCCAGCGCGACCACGCCGCTATTGTAGCTCTCCTTGGCCGTAGCGCGCACATAGCGATACGAAGCGCCCACGATGTTCTCAGTGGTGATGGCACCGGAATCGCGGGCGAAATCATAGCGCGCCCGAAACTCCCCGATCAGGGTGCGATAGGAACCGGGAAAGCCGTAGGAAACGAACCGGTCGTTCGACAGCGTATCGACAAAGCCTTGCAGCCGGACGCGGTCGCCGCCATCCAGGGCGCGGGAGAGCTCGACAAAACCAGTATGGGTGACGGTGCTGGAAAAATCCACGCCCCGCGCGATATAGACGGCGCGGCCATCCAGATGCGTGGTGCCCACGCCGCTGTCGAGCATATGGGTGGCGTCGACACAGGCGCCGCAGCCGGGCACGGCAATATAGAGCGGCTTGAAATTGGGATCGAAGAAATAGGGATTGCCGCCCAGCTCGTTGAGGGTGAGCCGTCCATTGCCGTCGGCATCCTTCAGCGAGGTGTTGCGCCCGGTGATGTAGGTGCCGTTGTCGATCAGCTGCTGCGTGAGCCGGTTCCAGCCCGGCGTCTGCACATCGCCGTTGGAATGGTAATACATGTAATCCGACGACAGCGACCAGGCGCCGGTTTCGAAATCGCCGGACAATTCCACCAGCTGATGGCTGGGATGGATGCCGCGATAATAGCTGAAGGAATCGTCCAGCTCGCCATAGGCATGCACGCCGCCCCGGATGCCGCCCAGGTCCAGCGGCAACCCGACCTGGCCCGTGAGATTGCGCTTGGAATAGCTGCCGTAACTCGCCGTCACTTCACCGGAGACGATGCTGTCCTCGGCCGCCGCCACGCTTTTGGGCACGAAGTTGATCAACCCGCCCACCTTGCCGGGGCCATAAATGGCCGAAGGAGGCCCGCGCAGAATTTCGATCTGCGCCGCATCGCCCAAGGGCGTGGAATAGGTGCCGCGATTGTCGGCGCGCTTGAAGCCGCGGAAATAGGATTCCGCCAAGGTGCCGCGCAGATTGACCGCGCCTTCCACGCCGTAAAAGCTGGCGGTGTAGGCGGACGGCGTGATCGCCGTCAGCGTGTCCATGCCGGTCACGCCATAGCGGTCGACCGTGGTGTCGCTCACCACCGTCACGGCGCGCGGGGTTTCGATCAACGGCTTGTCCAGGCCCAGCGCGGTGTCGTTCGGCTTGGTCTCGATCAGATGGGCGCGGTCCCCGGTGACGGTGACGGTCTCAACGGCATCCTCGGCGTGCGCGGAGATGGACGTAAAGATGAAGGCCGCGAACATCGCGGCAATCCGGCGGAACGGGGACGGCATGGGTGCTGAAAATCGGCTGGAAACGTCAAATTTCTTCTAACATTTCACATGGAAAAGCCAAGCGCTTTTCCGCATATCGGTCAACCACTTGTTCTAGCTAGATAATTTTCCAGGCCGCGATGATCTCTGCGCTGGAAGCGGGGATGGCGCAATTCAATTCCAGCGCCTTCAGCGCCCCGTCATGCAGGTCTTTTTCATAGGCCGCGACGGCGTCGGCGGCGATGAAGACGTGATAGTCCTTTTCGAAGGCATGCCGCGCCGTGGAATCCACGCAGCATTCGGTGGTGAGGCCCGCGATCACCAGCGTGTCGCGTTTCAGTCCCCTGAGATGGGCGTCGAGGCCGGTTCCGGAAAAAGCGTCATAGCGGCTCTTGGAGAAGATCGCTTCGGTCTCGCGCGGCTGCGGTCCGACAAACACCGCGCCCCGCGTACCCTCCTGGCAGAGCGGCGCATCGTCTTGCGTGCCGCGCCGTTCTTTCCATTCGCGCAACAACTCCGTCTCGTCGCTTGGACGGGTGATCAGCCGCGCGAACAGGCACGGCACATCCGCCGCCCGGGCGGCCTCCGCCAGCAGAACGGCATTGCGGAGCGCCGCCTGGGCCATGGAGATATCCATGCCGCTTTTTCCCATCGCGCCATCGGGTTCGGCGAAATCGACCTGCATGTCCACCAGCAGAAGCGCGGTGCGCGCGGGCGCGATCCAATCCTTCAGGCTCATGCGCGGCCTCTGAGAAGAGGCAATATTTCCCGGCCCATCACGGCAATGCCTTCGGCATAGTCGGCGAAGATCAGCATCAGGCCATCCAACGCGCAATCCCTGAGCAACGCCTCAATCTTCTGGGCGCAACTTTTGGGCGCGCCGATCACGGTGTGGGTCATGAAAGCACCCTTGGCCCGCGCCACCATGGCATTGTCGGCGCCCGCGAATGTCGCGCCATAGCTTTCCAGCATGCCCAGCACGGCGCCCTCATCCAGCCCGTCGCGATATGTCTGGGCGATCGCTTCGGCGGCTTCATCGCTGCCGCCATAGATCACCGTGCACATGGCATAGGTCTTGATGCTTTTGTTCAGCTTGGCTGCCAGTTCCTTGGCCTTGAGCGACGCGGTCCGCGTTTCCGCCTCGTCGCGCCCGCCGATGAAGCAGATATCGGCTTCGCGCACGGAAAAATCGAACCCCCGCGCCGACATGCCGGCGCAGATCAGGTCGGGCCGGCGCAGCGGCTTGGGCTGGGAGACGCAATCCTTGATGGTGAAATAGCGTCCCTGAAAATCGACCCGCTCCTCGGCCCAGAGCCGCTTGACGATTTGCGTCCACTCTTCGGTAAGGTCGTAGCGCGCATCGTGATCCAGCGTTTCGTCCCAGGCGCCCATCTGCTCGAATTCGCCGCGATAGGCGCCCGCCACGATATTGAGCCCCGCCCGTCCGCCGGAAATATGATCCAGGGTGGCGATCATTTTCGCCGCCGCCACGGGATTGTGCAGGATCGCATGCAAGGTGGCCCAGACCTTGACGCGTTTGGTCAAGGCAGCGATGCCCGCCATCATGGTGACCGATTCCAGCGACGCGCCCCAATGATCGGTGTCGCCGCCAAAGCCGCGCCACTTGCCCATCGACATCACGAAATCCAGCCCTTCGGCTTCGGCCAGCAGCGCCGCGTCGCGGTTCTGCGCCCAGCCGCCATCCAGCAGCGGCGTGTTGCGCGAGACGATCCATCCGCCGTTCGCCACGGGAAGAAAAACGCCAAATTCTGCATCTGCTTTCATGTGGCGAACTTTATTTGTTTGCGAACGCGCTCACGCGCGCTTCGCGGCGCCACGGGAAGAAAAACGCCAAATTCTGCATCTGCTTTCATGTGGCGAACTTTATTTGTTTGCGAACGCGCTCACGCGCGCTTCGCGGCGCCACGAGAAGAAAAACGCCAAATTCTGCATCTGCTTTCATGTGGCGAACTTTATTTGTTTGCGAACGCGCTCACGCGCGCTTCGCGGCGCCACGGGGAGAAATACCCCGAATTCTGCGCCTGTCGTCATGCGAGGCTCCGCCGCGGGGGCCGCATCACCGCGACCGCGATCAAGACCAGCAGGACCAGGCCTTCCAGGATGGTGAAGGCCGGAACGAAACTGCCGGTATGGTCGGCAACGAAGCCCGCAAAGGCCGGACCGCCCGATCCCACCACCGAGATCAGATTGACGATGGCGAACAATTCCAGATTGGGCGCGCGGCCGAAATAATCCAGCAGCAGAATGGTGGAAGCGAAGAAGGTCAGGCCATAGCCCACGCCGATCCCCACGGCATAGACCAGCATCAGCGGCACGTCATGCGCGGCGCTGAGCGCCAGAAGGCCGATGATCAGCATGGCCAGCGACAGCAGCAACAGAATCTTTGCCCCGATCCAGCGCACCAGAACCCCGCCCGCCAGCCGCGCCCCCGCATTGATCAGCGCTTCGGCGCTCATCATGCCGCCCGCCACCGCCGCCGTCACGCCATGATTCATCAGATGCGCCACCGACACCGCATTCACGGTGATGCCCACGAACAGGAAGATGCTGTAGGCGGCCGCCAGGATGGCGAATTGTCTTGTGCGCAGCGCCGCCTTCACCGTCCAATCGTCGGATCCGGCGGACTTGTCCGCCCCATCCCGGTGCAGGTCGGTTTTGACATCGACCAAAGCCGCGCTCACCAGGCCCGCCAACATCACCAGCAGCAGCGACACCAGCCAATAGGCGCGCCAGTCCTGGCTGATCGCGGCCACCCACAGATAGAGGATCGGCCCCGCCACGCCGCCCAGGCCCCCCACCGTGAAATAAAGCCCGAAGGCGAAGGACGGGTTGGTGTAAAGCCGCGTGAGGAGATAGGTGCCCGGCACCGTCGCCAGCAGCGCGAAACCCAGCCCCATCAGCACGCAACCTAGGAAATAAAGCGGCAATCCATGCGTCAGCGCCAGACACGCAAAGGCCGCGCCCATCGCCAGGCTGCCCGCGACCAAAGTGGCGCGCACGCCGAAACGCCGGATCATGGTGGCGGGAAGCGTGGCGGTGACGCCCGCCGCGACACCCAGCAGCGAAAAGCCGGTGCCCGCCCCGCCCCAGCTCCAATGAAGTTCGCTGATCATGGCGGGCAGCACCACGCCCAGCGAACTGAAGGTGGTGGCGGTGATCAGGAAATACACCACGCTCACCGCGGCGAGCGTGATCCAAGGCCGGCTCATGGCGCGGTCCAGGCGCGTTTGACGTCGGCGGGAAAATCACCCAGCGCCTCGCGCATCGCATCCTGTGCCCGCGCCACATCATGCGCGGCGATGGCGTCGGCCAGCGCGCGATGCTGGTCCAGGGCAAGCCGGCTTTCTTCCAGCGACGGCTCGCGCATGGTGACCAGCCAGAAGCGCGCGGTCTGATGATGCAGGGTCATCACCATTTTGGCCAGCACGCGATTGTGGCTGGCGCTGGCCACCGCGACATGGAATGCCTCGTCCATCACGGCCAGGGCCCGCGCGTCATTCTTGGCGATGGCGGCCTCGCCTTCGTTCAATGTGGCTTGAATGGCGGCGATATCGGCATCGGTGGCGAGGCGCGCGGCCAGGCCCGCGCATTCGATTTCGACCAAGGCGCGGGCGGCGAAGGCTTCGCGCGCTTCCATCAAATCCAGCGGCGCCACCATGGTTCCCACGCGCGCGCGCCTGAGTACCAATCCCTCCAGCGCCAGGCGCGCCAGGGCTTCGCGAATGCCGGCCAGGCCCCCGCCATAACGCTTGGCCAATGTCTGTTCGTCCAGCCTTTCGCCGGGCGCCAGGCGGCCGACAATGATGTCGATCAGAAGCTGGCCATAGAGGCGCGACTTCAGAAGCTGCGGCGACCATTCGTCCAGCCTGGTGTCGTTCGCGCGCGGGGTGATGGTCTTGGCGGCCATAATCGCCGCGCACAATGGTGATGGGCGCGCCGTCTGGCAAGCCGGGCCGCCCGCGCGGCCCTTGCCGGAGCCCGCGCATTCCCATGCGCAAAAAAGGGAAAAATGGATAGACTGCGGGCGAACTTGACTTAAGGAACCATCATGGCGCAATTGCCCGTCAGCTCATCCTTCATGATCACAATGATGATCGTGGAGGCCTTGTTCGCCATCCCGGCCGGCATCGTGCTGAAACGCATCGGCCATTCCATGTGGTGGGCGCTGCTGTGTTTTGTTCCCCTGGCCGCGCTCGCAGGCTTGTGGATCCTAGCGTTCGCCAGATGGACGCCGCGTTCCGAAAGCTGAGCCGCCGCGCCGTCAGACCCGGAAGCGGGAATACATTTCCGCGATGGTGTTGACGGCGTTGTCGGCTTCGGCGCGGTCGGCCAGCTCGCCGGACACGTTATAGCCGCGCATGTCGCCGCCATTCAGGTCCTGAACCACGATGCCGTCGCGCCGCGACAGGATGCTGATATTCTTGTAGTTGAAGCCGTAATTCACTTCCGGCTGCGGGATCAGCCAGGCGATCTGGCCGCGCACGGGGACAAGGGATTCGTCCTTCCACCAGTCGCGCGCCGCATAGCCGGGGCAGTTGATCACCACCTTTTCCTTGAGCTGGGTGAGCTCGTTCGGAGACCGGAACTGCTTGCGCACGAATTTTCCGCCCGCACTGAAGAAATCGGTCATCAGCGTGTGCGCATATCCGGCGATGTTGAACTGCATGTTCTGCGAGCGGCGCACATATTTGGTGGGAAAGGGCGTGGCGCCCGCAGGTAATTCCTGCGACCGGGGCGTGATGTCGCGAATCCGGTCCATGTAGGTGGCGAAGCCCAGCGTATCCAGTTTCTCGGATTCCTCGCGCGCCTGCTCGAAGGGCACGTCCGACAGGGAATAACGGTCGGTGAATTCCACCGGCGTGCCCGGCAATCCCAGATATTGGCGATAGGTCTTGAACGAGAACCGCGCCATCTGTTCCCACACTTCGCCGAATTTCGGGCCCGCCGGTTCCTTCAGGGAAATGCGCGAATCCGGCGTCCAGCTGCCGGTGGCCCGCGCCGAGCGGGTCTGGGGCAGAAGATCGCGGGCATAGATGGTGACTTTCGTTCCGGCGCGCTGCGCCATGATCGCGGAGGTAAGCCCGATGGCGCCGCATCCGATCACCGCGATCTCGGCCGGGCTGTTTCCCAGCGCCAGCTGCATCGCCATGTTGGCCGAGCCCCAGGACAGCGACCAGCCCGAACCGCCATGACCGTAATTGTGCACCACCAGCGTGTCGCCGATCCGCTCGGCTTCGATGCGCGGGCCTTGGGCGCGGAAGGGACGCAGACAGACGGTGATGTCGAACAGCCGGTCGGGATGGGCCCGGACCGGCGCCAGGGTGGGCGGAATATCCTGTGCGGAGAGTCCGGTGATGCGAGGCGCCCCGGCGCGCGGCTGCGTGGCGCAACCGGCAAGACCGAGCCCGCCCAGCGCCAATGATGTCTGCAACAGGCGGCGCCGGTTCAGATCCCGTTCGGCCATCGCATGCTCCCCCGAAAAGCCCTTATGAGTCTGAAGGGTTACACAGCGACCCGGACCGCGCAAGCCGCGCTTTATTGACGTGCGCGTCCGATCAGATCGCTGGTGCTGCGATCCGGCACCACATCCGCCAGCATCACGTCGCCGCCATATGAGGCGACGAAATCCGCGCCCACGATGCTTTCGCGTTTGTAATCGGCGCCCTTGACCAGAATATCGGGCCGGATCTGCCGGATCAGATGGTCCGGCGTGTCTTCACTGAAGATCACCACCAGATCCACCGCCGCCAGCGAGGCCAGAACGATGGCGCGCGCCATCTCGTCCTGCACGGGACGGCCCTCGCCTTTCAGCCGCCGCACCGAAGCATCCGCATTCAGTCCCACCACCAGCCGGTCGCACGCGGCACGCGCCTGGGTCAGAAGCGAGATATGCCCCGGATGCACCAGGTCGAAACAGCCATTGGTGAAACCGATCTTGTGTCCTTCGGCGCGCCACAGCGCCAGCCATTCCAGCGCCCGATCCAGGGACACGATTTTCTTTTCCACCGACTCGATTTGCCGGGTTTGAAGCTCGCCCGCGATTTCATCGGCGGTCACGGCCGCGGTTCCCACCATGGTGACCGCGATGCCCGCCGCGACATTGGCGAGCCGCGCCGCGCTCTGAAGATCGCTTTTGACCGCCAGCGACAAAGCCAGCGCCGCCACCACCGTATCGCCCGCGCCCGACACATCGAACACGTCCCGCGCCCGCGACGGAACATGCACGATCGGGTGCCCGCGCTCGACCAGCGACAATCCGGCCGGACCGCGCGTCACCAGCACCGCGCCCAGCGAGGGCAGCCGCGCCAAAATATCTTGCGCCGCCGCCGCGACCGCTGCATCGCTGCCGGTGTCCATGCCGGTGACAAGGCCGGCTTCGCTCCGGTTGGGCGTGATCATGGTGGCGCCGTCATAGGGCGCAAAGTCTGCGCCCTTGGGATCGACGATCACGGGCTTGCCGTGCGTTCTGGCCAGTGCGATCAGACCCCGAACCAACGCGGGCGAAAGAAATCCTTTGGCATAGTCGGAGATCACCAGCACATCGTGATGGGGAATGGCTTCCCGCGCGGCGGCAAGCGCCATGTCATTCGCGGAATCCGGCCATGGCGCTTCCCGGTCGGCGCGCATCACCTGCTGCTGGTCTGCAATGTAGCGGATTTTTTCCGTGGTGCGGGCCTCTTCCAGCACCACCAGGGCATCTTCGATGGCCGCCTCGCGCGCCAGAAGCTCGCTGATGTGATCGCCCGCTTCGTCGTCGCCGCGCCCGCCGATCAGTGTGGCCCGGCCGCCCAGCGAAGCGATGTTGCGCGCCACATTTCCCGCCCCTCCCAGGCTGGCCGCTTCCCGTTCGATCGCCAGCACGGGCACCGGCGCTTCGGGCGAAATGCGCGAGACCCGCGCATAGACAAAGCGGTCGAGCATGACATCGCCCACCACCAGCACCCGCGCCGTCTTAAAGCCGGCACTGATGTCCAGCAGCCTAGTCATATGCCGATGACCTTACTGATTTCGCCCGGCTTTTAGAGTTTCAAATCCGCCGGGCCAAGACAATCCTTGCGCCGGCCCATGCGAACCGTGCCGGCACGAATCGATGCCGCTGAAACTTTTGCCGGGAACGGGATGGATCAAAACGCCCGCGAACGCGCTGGCGGCGCGGGATGCCCCCTCACACGGACTGCGCCTTCAGCTCTTGAGCAACATTCCGAGCAGCGCAATCACCGCGAACATGCCGACCCAGAACAGGCAGAACTGGCCCGTTCCGCCGATGATCTGGCGATGATGTCCAGTGAGATGATGGTCATGATCCAAGACTGCCATAAGCGAACCTCCCGACCCTTCATGACAAATGCTAAACCCCAAAGTCTTAAGGGTGAAAGCAAAATGTCATGACGCGTCGCAGCAATCGGCGGCACGGTTAGCGCGCGAAACAGGCAATGAAGGCGAAGAAAAACCTTTCGCGGCGCAACGTACATCACGCAGGTGCAAACAAATGCGCCGCTCAGCCGCGAACCATGCGGGGCCGGTTGGGCACACCCAGATCGCATTCCAGATCGTCGCGATTCCATGCACCCAGCGACGCCGCCGCCGCGTATGTCGCCTGCAGGAATGCCATCACCAGCGCATCCGGATCGTCCGCCGCGCGCACCGTGTCATAGGGAAGAATGAACTCTCCAAGGGTAGCATCGTAATGTGCGCCATCCGGGATCGCAGCGGTTTCGAAGCCTTGCGGTTGCGGATAGGCATAAGAATAGAAAGCGGCGCGGGGAAACACGTCCGAGCCGGGCCAGAAACCGGCGCTGCTGACTTCATGCGAATAGGCTTCGCGCGTCACCCGGTCGGAAAGCCCGGGAATGCCGCCGGGATGAAGCGGCGCGCGGCGGCCGGAAAAGCGGGTCACCGCCAGATCGAATCCGCCCCAGAACAGATGCACCGGACTGGCCTTGCCCAGAAAGCCGGTGCGGAAATGCTTGAGCAACCGGTCGGCCTGCAGCAGCACGCGCCAGAAGTGGTGCACCGCTTCGGCGTCATAGGATCGCGGCCGCCGGTCGTCGGCGAATGCGACGGGGTCGGGCAATTCGCTGGGAACGGGATTGATCGTCACCGCCGCATCCAGCTTCTGCAGAAGCAGCATGGCGTTCGCGTAAAAATCCGCCACCGGCATGGGCGTCAGATCGAACGCGGCGACCGCGCCACGGCTGCCGCGCCCCACCAGCCTGTGCTGAAGCAAATCGAATTCCAGATCGATCGCCTCGCTCCCGCTGGGGATCAGCGATGTGCCGAGGCCGCGCGCCGTCACATAGAACGGCACCTGCCAGCTGTGATTGAGCCAGGGCGTCAGCTCCAGCCGCGTCTTGCCCACCACCTGCATCCACAGTTGCAGGGTCATGGCGGTGTCGCGCCATTCCGGAAAGTCGAGGCGAGGCCACAGATCGGATGTCATGCCATCATCTTCGATCAGGCGGAGCGATCTGAACAGCGGGCTTGGCAATGGAGCGGTATAGGGCCCCGCGCCGCGAATGCGGCGCAAAACAAAAGAATCGATCCCGGCCGCCCACCATTTTCGCGACGGACCCCAGGCACGATTGGAGATTGGAGGGCGTTGTACCCCGCGGCATTCTCACACGTCGTGAGAATGGTGGGCGGTATAGGGATCGAACCTATGGCCCCTACCATGTCAAGGTAGTGCTCTCCCGCTGAGCTAACCGCCCGTACCATCATCGCCGGGGGTCTAAGCCCGGCGGGCGGCCTCTATAGCCGCCCTCGTCCGCAAAGAAAAGCGCCCAAAAAAGCGACCCGCTTCAGGCCGCGATCATCCGGTCCACTTCGGCCACGATTTCCCGCAAATGGAACGGTTTGGACAGGACTTTGGCCTGTTTGGGCGCGTCCGAGGCCGGGTGAAGCGCCACGGCGGCGAATCCGGTGATGAACATGATCTTGAGCGCGCCATTCATTTCCACGGCCCGCTTGGCAAGCTCGATCCCATCCATGCCGGGCATCACGATATCGGTGAGCAGCAGGTCGAAGGTGTAGTCTTTCAGGCACTCGAACGCATCGCTGCCATCCCCGAAATCGGTCACCGCATGGCCGGCCTTTACCAGCGCCGCGGCCAGGAATTTGCGCAGGGATTCGTCGTCTTCCGCCAGAAGGATATGCGCCATGCCTGCCCAAGCCCTTGTCCGTGCCCAGTAAAAACCATATCCGGGAATCGGTAAACAAGCCCTCCTAGGCATGAAAGGCGGCCTGGCTTAGGCTCGCCTGCCTTAACCTTTGACGAGCCCCGCCATGGCGCCCCCGCCTTCCGGCCCCGACGGTGAATCCCCCGCTTTGAGCGATTCGACCCTGGATCTGCTGCTGGCGGAGCCGTTCCGGATCTTCAGGCCGTCCGTCCAGACCCTGCCTTTTGTCTTCGCCTCGGGCCATTCCGGCCGCCATTATCCGGACCGGCTGATCGCCGAAAGCCGGCTCGATCCGCTCACCCTGCGCCGGTCCGAGGATGCCTTTGTCGACGAATTGTTCGCCGGCGTCGCCGCCATGGGCGCGCCCCTGATCGCCGCGTCCTTCCCCCGGGCCTATTGCGACGTCAACCGGGCCGCCAGCGAGATCGACACCGGTATGTTCGACTCAGGCCTGGAGATTCCCGTCGATGCACCCACACCCCGCGTCTCGGCGGGCCTGGGCGTCATTCCCCGCATCGTGCGCGACGGCGCGGAAATCTATGCCCGCAAGCTGGCCCCGCAGGAAGCGCAGCTGCGCCTGTCGCGGCTCTACAGGCCCTATCACGCAGCACTAGCCGGCCTGGCGGAAGAAACCCGCAAGCGGTTCGGCGTGGCCGTGGTGGTGGACTGCCATTCCATGCCGTCCGCCTTGTCGGTGCCCGACATCGTGCTGGGCGATCGCTATGGCGCGTCGTCGCCGCCGCTGCTCACCGGTTGGGCCGAAAACGCCTTTGTCGGCGGGCGTTTCTCGATCGCGCGCAACGCGCCCTATGCGGGCGGCTATACCACCATGCTCTATGGCCGGGGCAACGCGGGCCTCTTCGGCCTGCAGATCGAAATCAATCGCGGGCTTTACCTCGACGAAGAGCGCATCCAGAGAAAACCGGGTTTCGACGCACTGAAAAAACGCCTCACCGACTCCCTCGTCCGCCTCGCCGCCATCGACCCGTCTCTTCTCGGCGGCCGCAACATTCCGCTGGCTGCCGAGTAGCGAAGTCACCCGACATACACATAGGCGCGAGAGATTTTCGTCCAGGGGCAGGAGCGTCCCCCGGAGATGGCCGCTTCCGGGGGGAAGCGGCCAAGTTCAGGGAGGAAACGCCCAGGAAGGGCGGCGGCTTCGCGGGGCGGACCCGCAATACCGCGCTGCAACAAAATACGGGAACTTGGTTTGCGCCGCAAGCGCAAAAACGCAAAGCAGGTCTGCATTTTCCCAACCGAATCAATGGATTTTACAGGGACTGTGGCGGATTTTTCGGCAGCCGCTCTTAACCAAAGCAATTGTGCGACGCAATAATGGGCAACAATGGACGCCCTCTGTCCGCACCTCGGATTCACGAGTCCGTCTCGCGCCCGCAACAAAAGATTCGTGCGGGTCAGCTACTTGGCCCCCATCCGGACGCAATCCGACGTACCCGGACGAAAAGGGGGGAGACCCGCGATGGCCCGATCCTTTCTGAAGACGCCGCCGGGAAGCGATGCCTGGTTTGAAGCCGCCGGCGGAAGCTTCGCTGCCGCGCGGATCAAAATCGCCGGCCGTGTGAGGCCGCGTCACAGCCACCGCACCATCTTCATTTCCGACACCCATCTGGGCACGCGGGGCTGCAAGGCCGACGCGCTGGCCGATTTCCTCGCGCACAATGAATGCGGCACCCTGTTCCTGGTCGGCGACATCATCGACGGCTGGCAGATCAAGCGCCGCTGGTACTGGAGCGAAGCGCAGAGCCGCGTGGTGGCGGAGATTCTCGCCAAGGTCGATAACGGCACGCGCGTGATCTTCGTGCCCGGCAATCACGACGAATTCGCCCGCGACTATGCGGGGCGGTTGTTCGCGGGGATCGAAGTGGCGGGCGAAACCGTGCACGAGACCGCCGACGGCAAGCGCCTGCTGGTGCTGCATGGCGACCGTTTCGACGGCGTCATCGCCTGCGCCAAATGGCTGGCCCATCTCGGAGATCGGGCTTACGGCGTGGCGCTGCGCTGGAACGACATTCTGTTCGCCGTGCGCAAGGAGCTGGGGCTGCCCTACTGGTCGCTCTCGGCCTGGCTCAAGCACAAGGTCAAGGATGCGGTCGAATATATCTCGCGCTTCGAGGAAGCGGTGGCGGAGGAAGCGGCCCGGCGCGGCGTCGATGGGGTGGTCTGCGGCCATATCCATCATGCCGAAATCCGCCGGATCGGCGGCGTGCTTTACCTCAACGACGGAGACTGGGTTGAAAGCTGCAGCGCCCTTGTCGAAGATGCCCGCGGAAATCTGGAGATTCTTCGCTGGGCCAGCCCTCCTCAAAGAGACACGTCCGAAGCCCCAGCCGAAGCGGCTGTGCCCGCGCTTATTCCCGCGTAGGACAAAACGCTTGATGCCGGGGCCCATTCCCGGCGTCGCCGCCCATTTGAAGATCCTCATCGTCACCGATGCCTGGAGGCCCCAGGTCAATGGCGTGGTGCGCACCTTGGAAGTGCTGGGCCAGGATCTCCAATCGCTGGGCCACACCGTGCGCTACGCCACGCCGGAAGGCCGCTTCACGGTCGGCCTTCCCACCTATCCGGAAATCCGCCTGGCGGTCTGGCCGCGCGCGCGACTGGAAAAAGAGATTCGCGACTTCGCGCCCGACGCCGTGCACATCGCCACCGAAGGCACCTTGGGGATGAGCGCGCGCGCCATCTGCATCAAGCACGGCATCGCTTTTTCCACTTCGTTCCATACCCGCTTTCCCGAATATGTCCGGGCCCGCTTTCCCCTGATCCCCGAAGAACTGGTTTATCGCTGGCTGCGCTGGTTCCATGGCCCCGCCACCGCGATGATGGTGGCCACCGAGAGTCTCAGGCGTGAAATGGCCGCGCATGGCTTCACCAATTTGCGCATCTGGTCGCGCGGGGTCGATGTGGATCAGTTCCATCCGATCCCCGGCGCGCGCCTGCCTTATCCGGAACCGGTCTGGCTCTATGTGGGCCGGGTGGCGGTGGAGAAGAATATCGAGGCCTTCCTGGCCCTGGACCTGCCCGGCACCAAAGTCGTGGCGGGGGATGGGCCGGCCCGCGCGGCGCTGGAACGTCGCTATCCCGCCGCCAGGTTCCTGGGCGCCTTGTCGGGCGAGGAACTGGTGCGGGCCTATGCCGGCAGCACCGTCTTTGTCTTTCCCAGCCGCACCGACACGTTCGGGCTGGTCCTTCTGGAAGCCCTGGCCTGCGGGCTGCCGGTGGCCGCCTACCCGGTCCAGGGGCCGCTGGACGTGGTGGGCGCAGCGCCCGTGGCGGTTCTGGACGAGAATCTGGAAAAAGCCTGCCTGGGGGCGCTTCAGATCGCCCGCCACCCCGGTTCCATTACCCCCCGCCAATTCGCCGAGGACCATTCCTGGCGGGCCTGCACCCTGCAATTCCTGCGGAATATCATCGTCGAGCCGGACGAGGCGTAAGCCCTTCGCCCCAAAGCACCTTTCGCCTATAGCCCTCACAGGCTAGAACCTGAGGCACCCACCGGAAATCCGGTTCGGAAACCAAAGCCAGGCCCGAAGTTCCCGCATGACGCCGACCACCGCCTCGCCTTCCGGCCGGACGCTGCTGTCGGCGAAGGAACTGGCCTTCCTCCTGGTCACGGTCCTGTTCTGGGCCGCTTTCGTCATCGTCCTGGGCAAGGACACCAGTTGGGATTTCCGCAATTACCACTGGTACGCGCCTTACGCCTTTCTCACCCATCGCGAAGCGATCGATGTCGTGGTCGCGCACCAGGCCAGCTACTACAATCCGTTCCTCGATATTCCCTTCTATTGGCTGGCCACCCACACCCATGCCTGGATCGCGCTGGGCGTCTTGGGCGCGGTGCAGGGCGCCAATGTGGTGCCGCTCTATCTGATCGCGCGCGAAGCCTTGCGCATTCCCGACCGCGAGATCGGCGCCGGTGCGCTGGCATTGCTGGGCCAGACCGGCGCGCTCACTCTCTCCATGTTCGGCACCACCTATTACGACAATGTGATGAGCGTGTTCGTGCTGACGGGCCTGGCCATTCTGGTGGTGGGGCGCGAGACGTTGCGTTCGGGCACGCCGCTCCAGGCCGCCGGTCTTGCGGGCGCCGCGGGCTTCATCACCGGCTGCGCCATGGGGTTGAAGCTGCCAGAGATGCCCTATTGCGCCGGTTTCGCCGCCGCGCTTCTGGCGCTGGGCGGCTCGCTGCGCCAGCAAGCCACACGCCTGATCGCCGGCGGCATCGCGGGACTTCTGGGCGTGGCGCTGTTCAGCGCCTGGTGGATGCTGCACATGAAAGGGCTCACCGGCAATCCGCTCTTTCCCTATTTCAACGATTACTGGCATTCGCCGCTGGCGCTGAGTTCGCCCTATCGCGACATGCGCTTCATTCCGGTTCATTTCTGGCGGCAGTTGCTGTTTCCGATCCTGTTCTCGGTGGACTGGCATGTCGCCAACGATCTGAGCTTCCAGGACATCCGGATCATGGTGGCTTATCTCACCGTCATCCCGGCGATCCTGTTCTGGCTGGCGCGGCGTCAGAGCCGCGATGCCTTGACCGACAAGCATGTCACGCTGATCGTCTTCGCCTTCGCCGCGGTCTGCTATTTCGTCTGGCTGCGCTTCTTCGCCATCTATCGCTACATCATCCTGCTCGAGATGCTGGCGCCCACGCTGACGGTAATGGCGGTGGGCCTGTTCCCCCTGGCGCGGCGGACGCGTTATCTGATCCTGGGCGCGCTCTGCTTCGCCATCCTGGTGACGGGACGCAGCGATTTCCTGGAACGCGCGCCGGTCGAGGATCCTTATGTCAAAGTCGCAATGCCGCCGATCCCCCATCCCGGCCGGACCATGGTGCTGATGACCGGAGATGCGCCCATGGGCTTCATTGCCACCACCTTGCCGCCCCAGATTCCGGTCCTGCGCATCGATGGCTGGATGGTGCAGCCCCGCGACGGCTCCGGCCTGACGCGGCAGATGCGGGCGCGGGTCGCCGCGCACCGGCGCGCGGGCGGCGATCTTTACCTTATTGCCGATGCCACCGACATGGGCCGGGCCCGTGACGCGCTGGCGGACTATGGCCTTGCCATCCGCTGGACGGAATGCCAGCAATTCGACACCAACATTGCGGGCACCTATCAATGGTGTCCTTTATCGGGAAAACCATGAGCCCGCGCATCGCCGTCCTGGTGCCCTGCTACAATGAAGAAGCCGCGATCGGCAAAGTCGTGCGCGATTTCCGCAGCGCGCTGCCGGGCGCGTCGGTCTATGTCTATGACAACAATTCCCGCGACAACACCGTGGAGCGGGCGCATGAAGCCGGCGCCATCGTGCGCACCGAACAGCGCCAGGGCAAAGGCAATGTGGTGCGCCGCATGTTCGCCGATATCGAAGCGGACATTTACGTGCTGGTGGATGGCGACGACACCTATGACGCCGGCGCCGCCCCGCAGATGGTGTCCGGCCTGATCGCGGCCGGCGCCGATATCTTGACCGCGCGGCGCATCCATACCGAAGCCGCCGCCTATCGCATGGGACATGTTTTCGGCAACCGGCTTCTGACCGGGCTGGCCGCCACCCTGTTCAATGTCCGGCTGGGCGACATGCTGTCCGGCTATCGAGTGTTCTCGCGCCGCTTCGTCAAATCCTTTCCCTTGACCGCGGAAGGCTTCGGCATCGAGACCGAACTCACCATCCATGCCGTGCGCCTGATGATGCCGATGATCGAGATGGATACCCGCTACAAGGAGCGCCCGGTGGGTTCGGTGTCTAAGCTCAACACCTGGCGCGACGGTTTCCGCATCCTGTCCACCATTGGCTATCTGGTGCGCGAGGAACGGCCGCTGATATTCTTCTCCTTCTTCTTTTTCCTCCTGGCGGCCATATCGCTGCTGATCGGCGCCCCAGTGGTGAGCGAGTTCCTCAAGACCGGCCAGGTTCCCCGCCTTCCCACCGCCGTCCTGGCGATGGGCCTGATGTTGCTGGCCTTTCTTTCGCTCACCTGCGGATTGATCCTCGACACGGTCACACGAGGCCGCTGGGAATTGAAGCGGATGTCCTATCTGGCGTTCCCCGGCCCGCTGGAATTCGATCTCGACCGTTCGGCGCCGCGCCGCCGCCACGACGATCCGTGAGCTGGACACGCGCCCTGGCGCGGCTTTCGATCCTGCGCTTTG
Organism: Alphaproteobacteria bacterium; assembly: GCA_017307355.1. Lineage (GTDB taxonomy): Bacteria > Pseudomonadota > Alphaproteobacteria > Micropepsales > Micropepsaceae > Rhizomicrobium. The sequence continues at coordinate 35,366 of JAFKFG010000032.1, read as the reverse complement.
CCGTGATCGGCGGCGTGGGTTTCGTGGTGGATTCCACCGTCCTGGCCGTGGACACCAATTGGCTGGGGCTTGATCCCTTCAAGGGACGGGTGCTGTCGATCTTCTGTGCCATGGTCTGCACCTGGCTGGGCAATCGCTATTTCACCTTCGCCGCCAAGCGCGCCCGGGGCAGCATTTCCGCGATCTTCCATGAATGGAGCAAATTCGTCGCCGCCAATATCGTGGGCGCATTGGTCAATTACGGCGCCTATGCGGCGTTGCTGCGTTTCGCCGCGCCGCCCTACAACAACAAATATCTCGCACTGGTGATCGGCGTGCTGGTCGGGTTGGTGTTCAATTTCACTTTGTCGAAGAAGCTGGTCTTCACCGGGCGCACGCCGCCGCTTTGACGTTGGTCGCATTTCCCACGGAGTTGCCTGGCGTCAGCGCAGCGGCAATGTTCACACTTTCCCTGGAAATGCTCCGCCACCCTCGACGATCACCGCCTTGATCACCGCAAAGGCGGCGACATCCGGGGCGAGTTCCAGACGGCTCACCGAAGCGGCCGTGACCCGCGCCACCAGCCTTGCCCGGCCGCAATGCATTTCCACTTCGGCGCGCGGCCCGTCCAGCCGCACTTTGGAAATCGTCACCGGCAGGATGTTGTTGGCGCTGATCCCGCGCGGCGCTTCGCGGGCAATCAGAATATCGTCCGCGCCGATTCGCACCCGCACGCGGGCGCCCATGGGCCCCGCATCCGCGACCAGCAGGCGGCCGCCATCGAACATCAAGGTCTGAAGCCCATCCTGGATGTCGCCTGCCCGCGCCTCCAGCACCGCGCCCAGGGGCTTGTCCGCGCCCAATCCGGCCAGGAGATCGAACACGCTTCCTTCCGCCGTCACGCGGCCCCCATCCAGCAGCACCACCCGGTCCGCCAGCCGGGCCACCTCATCCAGCGAATGGCTGACATAGAAGATGGGGATGCGGGCGATGTCCCTGAGCCGTTCCAGCCAAGGCAGGATTTCCGCGCGCCGCGCCGCGTCCAGGCTGGCCAAAGGCTCGTCCAGGAGCAGAATGTCGGGCGAGGCCAAGAGGGCGCGGCCCAGCGCCACGCGGCTCTTCTCGCCGCCGGACAGATGCCGGGGCGCGCGGGCCAATAATTTTTCCAACCCCAGCAATGCCACGGTCCGGGCGATCTCGTCGGGGCCAGCGCGCTCCGGGCTGCGTCGCCAGCCGAACAGGAGATTGCGTTCCACGCTCATATGGGGAAAGAGGCGGGCGTCCTGAAACACCAGGCCGATGCGCCGCTTCTCCGGCGGCACGAAAATGCCGGCGGCGGTATCGAGTACGATGCGCCCTTCCAGCACGATGCGGCCCTGGGCCGGGCGCATCAGCCCCGCCAGCGCATGCACGATGCTGGTCTTGCCCGCGCCCGAAGGCCCGAACAGGGCCGTCACGCCGCCCGATGCGGCGGTGAAGGCCACATCCAGCGTGAAACTGCCCCGCGTATGGCGGATCGCGATTTCGGCGCTCATCGCCCCGCCTTTTCGGTGGTGTGGCGCATGATGGTCTGGGCGCCCCACAGGAACAGGAACGCCAGGATGATGGACAGCGCGGAAAGCCGCGCCGCTTCCGCTTCGCCGCCGGGGGTCTGCAGCGCCGTGTAGATGGCAAGAGGAAGCGTCCGGGTCTCGCCCGGAATGTTGGAGACGAAGGTGATGATGGCGCCGAATTCGCCCAGGGCGCCGGCAAAGGCGGTGATGGCGCCCGCGATCAGCCCGGGCAGCGCCAAGGGCAAGGTGATGTTGACCAGCCGGTCCAGCCAGCTTGCGCCCAAGGTGCGCGCCGCTTCGTCCAGGCCGCTGTCGCGGGCTTCCAGCGCCAGGCGGATGGAGCGCACCTGGAAGGGAAAGGTGAAGATGGCACTGGCCAGAACCGCGCCCGTCCAGCGGAAGACAAAGACGATGCCGAAATGATCCTTGAGAAAGCCGCCCAGCCCGCCCCGCGTGCCGAAAATCACCAGCAGAAGAAAGCCCATCGCCACGGGCGGCAGCACCAGGGGCAGCTGCACGATCCCGTCAAGCAGGGTCTTGCCGGGAAAATTCCGCGACAGAAGCAAGGCCGTGGCGATCGCGAAAGGCATGGCGACCGCCACCGCGACCGAGGCGATCTTCAGGCTGAGCAGCAGCGCTTCGATCTCGTCCGGGGTGAGAAATCGCATCGGGCCTCCTCTCCCGCTTATAGCCGGAAAACAAAAAGGCCGCCCAATGGGCGGCCTTTCCGCTTTCGCGAGCAGAGCCGATCAGTGGCGCGCGTAGAGCGACCAGAGATGGGCAACCATCGCCGACTTGTCGGTCGGGCTGGCCGGCTTGACGGCATCGAAGGCCTTCTGGGCTTCGGCTTTCTGGCCGGCGGCGATGTAAGCCATGCCGAGACGGATCTGGGCATTGTTCTTGTCGTCCACGCCCTTGGCGATACCGGCCTTGATGGTGGCCACGGCATCCTTGCCCTTGCCCTGGCCCCACTGGTCTTCGCCGATCTTGACCAGCGCATCGCCCTTGGGCGCAGCCTGGGCGGCGGCGAGATCCTTGGCCGCATTGGCGTTGGCGGCAGCGGCCTGGCTCTTGGCCAGCGCCAGCAGCTTGTTGGTGCGGTCGTCGGTGAGGACCTTGGCGGCCTGGCCCTTCTCCAGAACGCTCTGCGCTTCGGTGAAGTATTTCAGCTGGATCGCCAGCTGCGCCAGGGTGGTGTACTCGTCCTTGCCCGCGATGGTGCCGGTGAGCAGGCGCAGGCGATAGACATCGAGCGTGTCATGGTCGCGCATGCCCGCGCCATGCTCGCTCATCTTGAGCAGGTCGGCCCAATATTCCGTCTTGCCGGTGTGGGCGACCAGGGTTTCCAGCGCCTGGCGCTGGGTCACTTCATCACCCGCGTCGAAGGCGCAGCGCATCTGCAGGGTCAAGGTGGTGTCGCTGGGGTTCGCGCCGAAATTGTTCTTGATGTATTTCAGGCAGCCATTCTTGTCGCCGGACAGGTAATAGGCCTGGGCGATGATCTGCATCGAAGCGGCATCCAGCGCGCCGAACTTCTTCAGCGCTTCGCCGTCCTCGATCACTTCCTTGTACTTCTTGGCGTTGTAATCGTTGGCGAACTTCGCCTTGGCGCCGGCCGGGGTGGAGGTATCGCCGGACTTGATGGCGATGAAGTCCTTCATCTGGTTGATGATCTTGTTTTCTTCGGCCGACTTGCCGGGGATCGCTTCGGCTTCGTTGAGCTTGGCCATCGCGCCCTTGTAGTTGCCGGCATTCGCCAGCGCCTGGGCTTCCTGCAGGGGCTTGCCCACCTTCGCGCTCACCGCGGCGGCGGCAGGGGCAGAGAGGACCAGGGAGGCGCCGCAAACCGTGGCGGTACCGAGAAGGAACGCCGTGGTAACGGCACGCAGTTTACTCGCAGTCATAACAAGACCTCTCTTCGATCGTCACAAAAAGGAAAGCGCGCGGGGTTGCCGCGCGCTTTTCATTCGCGGCCATGTCCCTCACAGCCTAGTTATACTGGTCAATCCCGGTAAAACCAATATGGATCACGCCCAGGCGCTGCGCGTCGGCGAGAACCTTTGCAACCGCATCATATTTGGCCAAACGGTTGGGATTGAGATGGATTTCCGGCTGCGGAGTCTTCGTCGCCGCATCCGCGAAATAGGAGTCCATCGTCGCCCGGTCGACCGGCGCACCGTTCCAGGTGACGCTGCCGTCGAAGTCCACCGCCAGCTCCACGGTCTCCGGAATCACGGTCGGAGGCGTCTGGCTGGCGGACGGCATGTCGAGTTTCACGGCATGGGTCTGGATCGGCAGCGTAATGATCAGGAGCGTCAGGAGAACGAGCATCACGTCGATAAGCGGCGTGGTGTTCATTTCCACCATCACCTCGCCTTCGCCACTGGCGGGACCGACATTCATTGACATGGTGAGATACCTTCTTCCTAAGCGATCAGATCAGTAGGTGCTGGCGTCAAGCATGTGCGGTTCGGTGATGAAGCCGACCTTCTGGATGCCAGCCTGCTGGCACGCCAGAATGACTCGGCCCACAGCCTCGAAGCGCACATTCTTGTCACCCCGGATATGGACTTCCGGGAGAGCTTTGTTGTGGGCAACCGCGTCCTTCAGCGCCGCGACGAGACGCTCGCGGAGCTCCGCGGTCGTGATCGGCGCGTCGTTGACATACATGGTCTCCTTCGAGTCCACCGCAACCACGATATTCTCGGGTTTCGTCTGCGTGACGATGTTGCGGTAGGTCGGGAGTTGCACCGGGATGCTCTTCACGATCACCGGAATGGTGACCAGGAAGATGATCAGCATCACCAGCATCACGTCCACCAGAGGTGTGGTGTTGATGTCGGTATTCAGTGCCGCTTCATCGTCCGGTACTGCATGTTGGACGTCGATAGCCATGACAAAACTCTCCGCGTGTTAAAGCGTAATCTGATCGCTTCGAGATTACTTGCTCTTGGTGATCAGATAGGCCTGCAGGTCGCCCGCGAACGCGCGCAGCTTCTCGGTGATGACCTTATTGCGGCGGACCAGGTAGTTGTAGAGCAACACGGCCGGAACCGCGACCGCCAGACCGAGGGCGGTCATGATCAGCGCTTCACCGACCGGGCCGGCGACCTTGTCGATCGAAGCCTGACCGGCCACGCCGATGCCGATGAGGGCGTTCAAGATACCCATAACGGTGCCGAACAGACCGACGAACGGGGAGACCGAGCCGACCGAAGCCAGGAAGGTCACGCCGCCCTGCAGCTTGCCGTTGGCGTCTTCCAGCTGACGGGTCAGCGACATGCCGATCCAGTCATTCATGCCCACCAGGCTGGTGCCGCCGGTGGAGGCGGTGACGCCCGCTTCGGCAATGCCGCGGAACATGGAGCTCTTGGGCAGCTTGTCGATGCCTTCATTGAGCGTGGCGGAGGTCCAGAACTTCTTCTCGACGGTCTTGACCTGGCCGAGAATGCGCTGCTGGTCGATCCACTTGGTGAAGAAGATGTACCAGGTGCCCAGCGACATGATCGCCAGAACGATCAGGATGCCGCGCGAAACCAGGTTACCGGTCGACCAGATGTGGCCCAGACCGTAGGGAGTGGACTGATCGGCTTCGGCAGCGGCGCCAGCGGCCTTTTCGTTGGCGGGAGCGGCTTCGGGAGCCGGAGCAGCGGCGGCGTCGGCAGCCGGAGCGGCGGCAGCGTCCGCGGCCGGCGCGGCAGGAGCAGCGGCGTCCGCGGCCGGGGCGGCCGGGGCATTCTGGGCAGAAGCCGGAGCAACAACGCCCAGGCCGGTCATGAAGACGATAGCGGCTGCGATCGTCAGGGTCTTGAAGTTCATTTTCTCACTCCGTGAATAAGCAGATAAATTGGTTGTTACTGAGCGTCTTTCAGATTCCAGACGACATTGACGTTCGTGCTGACCGCAACCGCCTTGCCTTCACGCGTTGGCGGCTTCCAACGCCAGTGGCTCTGCACATAGGTGCAAGCAGCGGTATCGAGACGCTCAGACCCGGACGACTTGGTGACTTTGCAATCGGTGACCGAACCTTCGGTGCTGATCGCGACTTCCAAGGTCGAGGTGCCCTGTTCGCCCAGACGCTGGGAGATGGTGGGATAGGGCGGCGTGGTGTGGGTACGCTGAATCGATTCCAGCTGGGTCGGTGCGGCCGGCGGAGCGGCGGCCGGCGGCGGCGCGGGAGGCGCCTTGGGTGCCGTGGTGATCGGCGGCGGAGCTTCCTGCTGAACGCTGAACTCCGGCACGATCGCGACCGGCGGCGGCGGCTTGGCCAGATCCGGCGGCGGCGGCGGCGGGGCCTTGGGCGGCGTCTTCTCGGCAGCCACCGAAGCTTGAATGTCGTGGATCTGCTTCATGATCTGGCCGGAGGCCAGGGTAACGACAAGCGCCGCGATCGCAGCAACGTGAATCAAGATGACAATGACAATGCCTGTCAGCTTGCTGCTGGTGGATGTTTGGGCAGTCTCTAGGTGATGTGGACGTTCCATGCGCTCTCGCTCACTAGACAAGACAAACCCGGCGCGCCTGCGCCGGGCGAACAAACTTAGGATCGAGACAAAATGCTTCCCAACCTGGCGCCATTAATTGGCACTCGTTGGTCTTTGTTAAAGCAATCGTAATCGCGCTTGGCAAGAGGAAACGCAAATTCAAGAGCACGCCCGACATTCTTGCGAACAGGAACGGGCCGACGCGCAGGGGCGGCGCAAAAACGCATCGCCACAGTACTTAGCAACCGCAGCATAACGAAAAGAATCGCTGCTATGCTATAAACCACCATGATTCATGGATGAATCTCGGCGATGGCCTCGATATGAATCAGATTTATTTGCAAAGCAACATAAAAAATTGCCTGCCGATTTGGTACCCCGCACCGGCCGCCAGCCTGCTTTTGTGTCACAGCATGCGGCGAAAAATCCTGTGCGAATTTCGCAAGCTGACAGTGTCACAAAAAAAGCGCCGCGGAATTGCTTGATTCCGGCCTTTCGCGGAAAGTGCGCGCCGGTCAGCCAAAGGCTTTTGTCATGCGGTATTTGCACACGATGGTGCGCGTTTCCGACCTGGAATCCGCCCTGGATTTTTATTGCGCCAAATTGGGCCTTGCCGAGATTCGCCGGCAGGAGAGCGAAAAAGGCCGATTTACCTTGGTTTTTCTCGCCACGCCGGAAGACCGGAATCGGTCGCCCGAAGACTGTCCGATGGTAGAACTCACCTGGAACTGGGACAAGGAAACCTATGGCGGGGGCCGTAATTTCGGCCATCTCGCCTATGCGGTTCCGGATATTTATGCGCTTTGCGAGAAGTTGACAGCGGCAGGCGTCACCATCAATCGCCCGCCCCGCGACGGTCATATGGCGTTCATCCGCTCGCCCGACGGAATTTCCATCGAATTGCTGCAGGAAGGCGAGCGTCTGCCCCCCAAGGAACCCTGGGCCTCGATGCCCAACACGGGAAGCTGGTGAAGTCCCTTGAATTGTCGCGGTTCCCGACGGAAAACGTCGCGCTACGCTGCCGCTGGCGACCACACTTTTCCTGGAACCGCTCTGAATGAATTTCGCGTCCGACAATGCGTATGGCGTGCTGCCCCAGGTGTGGACGGCTTTGGCCGCGGCCGATCACGGCACGGCGCTGGCTTACGGCAACGACACCGCCACGAAAAATCTGACCGCCCGTTTCGCGAAATGTTTCGCGCGCGACGTGGCGGCCTTTCCCGTCTTCACCGGCACCGCCGCCAACGCGCTGGCGCTGGCCTGCCTGACACCGCCTTTCGGCGCCGTCCTGTGCCACAAGGACAGTCACATCATGACGTCGGAATGCGGCGCGCCGGAATTTTTTTCCGGCGCCAAGCTGATCGGCATCGACGGCGCGAATGGCAAGCTGACGCCGGACGCGATCATCGATGCGCTGGAAGGCCTCGACGGCAGCGTCCACAGCGTGCAGCCGCGCGCCATCAGCATCAGCCAGGCCACGGAAATGGGCACGGCCTACAGCGCCCAGGAAGTGGCCGCGATCGGCGCCCTGGCCCATTCCAGGGGCCTGAAACTGCATATGGATGGCGCCCGTTTCGCCAATGCCGTGGCGCATCTGGGCGTCAGCCCTGCCGAGGCGACCTGGAAATGCGGCGTCGATGTGATGTCCTTCGGCGCCACCAAGGCCGGCGCCCTGGCCGCCGAAGCGGTGGTGTTCTTCGATCCGTCGCTCGCGGGTGAATTCGAATATCGCCGCAAGCGCAGCGGCCATCTCGCCTCCAAGATGCGCTTCGTCTCCGTCCAGCTCGAAGCGATGCTTGCGGACGATCTGTGGCTGGCCAGCGGCGCGCGGGCCAATGCGCTGGCGCTGCATCTGGCCGGCGAATTGAAAAAGATCGCCGGCATGGAAATCGCCTATCCGGTGGAAACCAACATGGTATTCGTCCGCATGCCGGTGGAAAAAGCCGCGCGGATGCGCGCGGGCGGCGCCGAATTCCATGACTGGTTTCCGGCGCAGAAGGACGGAACGGTGATCACCCGCATCGCGCTGGCCTTCGCCACGCCCGACGAGCATGTGGCCAAACTCATAGAACTCGCGAAAGCGAAGTAAGCACTCGCTGACGCGAGGGATTTTGGTTCCTGAGCAGGAGCGTCCCCCGGAGCGTGCGTCAGCACGTGAGGAGGCGCGACGCCCTCAGGGACCAAAAGACCCGCGTCAGATGCGGCCCAGGAGCGTGAGGGTGCCGACTTGGGTCGTTGATCCGTTATTGCCGCGGATCCAGTCGTAATTGACGCCCAAATGCCAAGTGTCGGTACCCGCGCCCAGCGAGAAGCCGGCCACGGCGTTGCCGCTGTCGGGATCGGGGCCGACAAAGGTGAAGGCGTTGCCCGGCGTGTTGAGGCCGCCGGTCGAGACGAAGCCGGCTTTCAGCTTCACCGGCGAATTGGCGACGTCGTAGCGATAGCCCAGCCGCGCTTCCGGCGAGATCGTGGCGCCGAACATGTTGAAGCTGGTCTTGAAATCGCTGCCGATCGAACCGCGCAGCGAATTGGCATAGTAAGGCGCGACCTGCAGGTCGAGGCCGTCGCCGCCGCCGGTTTCGGTATAGCCCTCTTCGCGGCTTGTCAGCCCGTCGAGCGCGATATGCGGCAGGATGTCGAGGAAGCCGTATTTGAGGAAGACACCGCCGGTGGCGCCCAGGGCGCCCATCAGGGCGGCGCGCTTGCCGACCGCGGTGCGGCTCACATCGCCGGCCACCATCGAGCGGGAACCGTCGAAGCTGCCATAGGCAAGGCTGCCGGTGGTGTCGAGGAAGATATGCTTGCCGCGCCAGTCGCTATAGCCGGTGAGCATGTACCATTGCTCATGGGTGAGGCTTTTGTGCGGCAAAGTCTGGCTGACATCGCCCGAATAATAGCTGATCGCGCCGCCGAACCAGCCGCCGCGCGCCGAGCCGGAATCCAGGCCCAGCGAGAAGCCGAAGCCGTGATCCTTGTAATTGGTCAAGGTGCCGTTGGCGTCGGCGCGCCCCTTGTTGTTGATGTTGCCGACAAACTCCTCGCTCCACAGCGTCAGTTCGCCGGGCTGGTCGGCATAGGAGCGGAGCAGCCGCTGGCGGGCCGCCACCGGACCGGTGGCCTGGTCGGTGAGAAGAATGGCGACCTGGCGGGTGCCGCCCGAAACGTCGGGGGTCATCTGCGAGAAGAATTGCTGGGCCTTCTGCTGGCTGGCGGCGATGTTGATGCCGCTCGAGGGCACGCCGTTGGTCTTGTAGACCGTCATGTTCGAGCCGATCGCCGCGCCCAGTTCCGGATCGTTGGCCAGCGCCGCGGCGGCAAAGGGAAAGACCTGCCTGGCATCGCCGCTGAGATTGAGGCCGGGCGTGCCGTCGGCATTGGTGGCGCCGGTGGAGCGGGGCAGTAGCGTGAGGATCAAATCCGTGCCCGTGCTGTTGAAGGACAGGGGATCGGGCACGCCGGCGCTGTTGCCGGCCGTGTCGGTCTGCGATTCGAACAGGAACGGGATGTTCTGCGACAGGCTGGCATTCTGCTGGGCCAGCGTGGTGTCGGTGATCACCGTCGACGAGCGGATCAGGGTGATGGTCTGGCGGGTCGGATTGGCGGTCGATGCCGCCGTGGTGCCGGATGAGATGAAGCTGCCCAGCTTCAGGCCGATAATGGCGTTGGACAGGCTGACCGTGGGATCGGAGGTGCCGTTGTTGGCGGCCAGAACCACGGGCGTCACCGACGCCGCATTCACTTGCGTCAGCGACAGACCGATGGTGCCGCCATTGGACACGATCAGGTCGTGGGCGTTGACGGATTGGCCGGTGGGCGCGGCCATGAACAGCTGGCCGTTATTGTCGACATGGATGTCGAGGCCGCCCGGGCCCGACGCGATCACGCTGTTGACATAGCCGAAGCCGCCCACATGCAGCAGGTTGCCGGTGCCCGAGCCGAAATTGATCAGGTTGGTGACGCTGGTGGGCGGCGCGCCGGAAAGCGTGCTGCTGATGCGCCCGGTCACGCTGGCATAATTGAAGGGCGTGTTCGAAACGGCGGAGCCCTGTATCGCGGTGATCGCGGTGTTGGCGTTGCCGCTATTGTCGTTGGGATTGGTGGCGTCGCCGACATTGCCGACATTCAGCGTGTTGTGGCCGCCGCCGGAATTGAACAGCACATCGCCTTCGATGATGCCGCTATTGTTGATGACGGTATTGCCCGTCGAGCCGGCGAGCAGGTTGATCGCCAGCGTGTTGTTCACCACCGCGGCATTGGCCGCGGGCGTCTGCACCGTGGTGAGGGCGGCGATCAGGCCCGCATTGTTGATCAGCTTGACGCTGCCGGACTGGTCCAGGATGGCGGTGGCGGTCTGGTTGAAGGGCGATGAGGTCGGCGCATTGATGGCGTTGGGCGAAATCGTGCTGGTGCGCACATTGGCCGAGATCGAGCCGTGCTGCAGGACGTCGATCTGGGGCACCACCGCCTGGTCGCCGATCTGCACCGCGGTGGCGATGCCGCCGCCCGGGCCGACCACGGCGGCGCTGATCACACCGGAGGTATAGCTGCCGCTGGTGACGAACTCGCCCGCGACATCCAACCGGGGAACCGTGGTGAAGGCGCCCACATAAAGGCCGGTGGCGCCGATGCTGGAGGTGGTATCTTCCTTGGTCTGGGCCTGGGCGCGGATCGTGCCGGTGTTGAGCAGGCCGCCCGAGGTCGTGAAAGTGCCCGGGGTGGCGCCGGTGCAGCTTCCCGCAGTGCCGCTGAGGCAGGTGAAATTGACGGCGGACGAGCCCTGGATGGCCACGGCCAGCGCGCTCACATCCAGATCGATGGGCTGGCCGGAAATCGTGCCATGGTTGATGAAGGCATAGCCTTTGCCGCCATCGACGGAGTCGACCTGGGTGCCGACCGGACCCAGAATGGCGGGACCGCGCACGGTGGGATTGAGCGAGGACACGGTCTGCGACGGATCGATCAGCAACACCGGCGCGAAGACCGAACCGCTGCTGCTGCTGATGATGTCGCCATTGCCGGAAATGACGGCGACGGGCGTGGCGCCGTTGGAGGTCGAGGGTCCGGCGTTGAAGAAGCCGCCGGCAACCGAGCTGCCGATGATGACGGCGCTGCCGCTTTCGAAATTGCCGCCCTTGCGGTTGGGATTGATGGTGCCCAACACGGAGATGGAGCCGTAATTGGCGAAAACGCCCGTCGAGGCGGTCGCCGTGCCGGAATTGGCGCAGGTATAACCCAGGGCCGAATTGTTCGCGCAAGGCGCGATCGGGCCCAGCACGACGATGCCGCGCGCCTGGTTGCCCACCGAGGTCAGGGCCGCGCCCTGGCCGATGATGAGATTGCCGTTGAGATTGCCTTCAATGGCGACGGCCGTGTTGCCGTTGGTGGTGGATTTGTCGCTGGCGCTCTGGATCATCGAGCCGCCCAAGGTCACATCGCCGTCGATGGTGGTGCCCTGGACCAGGGTGAAGATATTGCTGGTGTCGCCCACCACCGAAACGGTCGAGCCCGCCACGGTGGCGCCGGTGGTGCTGATGACGTTGTTAAGGGTGATCGGCGCGTAGAAAGTGTGGCCGCCGCCGATAAAGATCGCCGATTTGCCGGTGCCTTTCCCGGTAAGGTTGATGCTGCCCAGGTTGGTGAGGCCGGAGCTGTTGACGATGTCGCCCGCGCTGGTATCGACCGAAACGCCGATGGCGCCGGCCGTGTCCTGGTTGGAAATCGTGCCCTGGTTGAGCAGGAAATTGTTGGAATTGATGATCACGGCGGGGCTCGCCGCCTTGATGTCCACCCCGCCCGAACTGATGGTGATATCGCCCAGGCTGGTGGTGTTGACGGCCTCTTTACGGGTGTCGGTGATGGTGGTCGCCGCATGGCCCGCGGAAATCGTCAGGGGCGCGGCCAGCAAAGCGGCCGTGGCGGCGGAAAGCATCAGGCGGTGCTTCGTCAAAATCCAAACCTCGTTGTATTGGCCAAGGACGCCCGCGGTATCCGCGCAAACCCTTGATCTGGCTCCGATCGGGCTCCAGCCGTTTCGGGCTTTCCGCACTTAACCGTCCGGGCCCGGTCCCGGCCCGCCTTTGTACCCGGCCCGCGCCGCCGTTCAACAGCAAATTTTCACGTCTTAATCGGGTGTTAGCCCGTTTCCGCCCACACTTGCGCATGAAAAAGGCTTAACCCGAGTGTTGTTTCCTCATGAATCCGGGCCGGCATACCAGCCTCGCAAAATTGACCCAGAAGGAGGTTTCGGCAGCCGCCGACCGCCACGAAATGCTCTATTCCGGCCGGCTGGGCGGGGCGCGGGCCTCTTTCACCTATTGCGACCTGTCGGGGCTGGACCTGGCCGGGCGCAACCTGGCTGACGCGGACTTCACCGGCGCGGTGCTGGAAGAAGCCAACCTGGCGGGCGCGCGACTGGATGCCGCGAGCTTTTTCGGCGCGGATCTGCGCCGCGCCAATCTGGTCAATGCCTTCATGCGCCGCGCCGACCTTCGGGGGGCCTCGCTCAGAGGCGCCAATCTGATGGGCACCGACCTTTACGAAGCGGATTTCCGCGAAGGCGCCATCATGACCAGGGACCGGCACGGCAATCTGCGCACCCTGCAGCATGACGCCAAGCCATCCGAGCTTCCGTCCGCCATGCTCAACTCCGCCAATCTGGAGCGCGCCAAGCTGACCGGCGCGATGGCGGTGCAAGCCGACTTCACCGACGCGGTGATGAAAGGTTGCCGCCTCACCCGCGCCAATCTGCGCCAGGCGCGCCTGACCGGCGCCAATCTGGAGAATGCCGACCTGTCGGGCTGCGACCTGACGGGCGCGGATCTGGCGGGCGCGATCCTGGTGGGCGCGCGCATGGATTTCGCCAACACCCATGGCGCCGATCTTTCCCACACCCTCACCGACAAAAGCGAACCGGATCCGGACGAGACCAAGCGGATTGAGGACATGCTGGAAACCCATGCGCGTTGGGCGCTGAGCGATGGGCGCGACGGTGCGCCCGCCGATCTGTCCGGGCTGGACTTACGCCGGGTGCGCAATCTATCGCATGCCCGGCTCACCGCGCTGATCGCGCCGGGCGTGGTTCTCTATGGCGTCAATCTGGAAGGCGCCTCGCTTCAGGGCAGCAATCTGGCGGGTGCCGATCTGCGCAGCGCCAAGCTGCATGGCGCGGATCTGCGCGGGGTCAACCTGTCCGGCACCAAGCTCAGCCATGCCGATCTCAGCGACACCAATCTCGGCCCGCTGCTCATCACCGGCGACCGGCTGCTGCCGGCGCGCCTGGACAATGCCGAAGCGCGTTACGCCGATTTCCACGGCGCGGATCTGCGCCGGGCACAGATGGCGGGCTGCGACTTCGCCTATGGCAATCTCACCGGCGCCGATTTCCGCGACGCGGATCTGACGGATGTGAATTTCCTGGGCGCGAAGCTGCCGATGTTATTTGCGGAGTCTGCTTAATTTCCCCCTCCGCCCTACGCAACCTCGAGAGGTTGCTACGGGCACCTCCCCCACCAGTGCGCTACGCGCACGCGGGGGAGGCGGGCCTCAGCTTTGCATCGAAAAAAAGGCGGGTGCCGATTTCGACATCCCGCCTTGTTAGAAGCGACCACCAGCTTTCTTCCCCCGCATGGCGAAGCCATTGGCGGGGGAAGATGTCTTCCGAGGATTTATCCCGAGGAAGACAGATGGGGGCAGAAAAAAATTAAGCAGCCTTGCTGCCTTCGATGGTCTTGAGCTCCGGCGCGTTGATGGTGATGCGGCGGGGCTTCTTGGCTTCGGGCACGACGCGCTCCAGATCGACATGGAGCAGGCCATTCTCGAGCTTGGCGCCTTTGACTTCGACATGCTCGGCCAGCTGGAATTTGCGTTCGAAGCCGCGGCCGGCGATGCCCTGATGCAGATAGGCGGGCTTGGCCGCATCGTCGCGCTTGCCGGTGACGGTCAATACGCCATCGGCGACTTCGACACTGAGATCCTTTTCGGCGAAGCCGGCGGCGGCGATGGTGACGCGATAATTATTCTCGTCGCTGCGCTCGATATTGTAGGGCGGATAGCCCTGGGCCGTGTCGGCACTCTCGAGCAGATCGAGAAGACGGTCGAAGCCGACAGTGGAACGGAAGAAAGGCGAATAATCCAGACGCATGGGTACAACCTCCTGAAAGCGTTGCGTTTTTCCGGTGCAGAACGCCCCCGGAACAGCTTCTAGATGGGCATGGAACCACAGCCTTCAAGCCCCGGCGCAGGCATCGGACGGTCAGAATTTTCCCGTCCAGCGCGCCAGCCCCAACAGCCAGAACAGCGCCATCGCGGCATAGATCACCGCATCCATCCGCGCTTGTGTGAGCGCGATGCCGGTGGTGTCCGCCAGAAGCGTGCGCAGCCAGGCGCCTTCCTCGCGATTGGTTTCGGGCGCCCGCCAGCGGCGATGGCGCAACCAGTTTTCCAGATTGTTGAGAATGCAGGCGCCGCGGTTGAGCTTCCAATGCAGAAACATCACCGGCAGATAGATGAGGTAAAAGACAAGCCAGCCGCGCCCCGGCCAGAGCCAGCCCAGCACCGCGGCGGCCAGGGCGGCGACATGGATCAGAAAACAGCACCAGCCCAGCGCGTCGCGTTCGCTCTTCATGGTCCGAGCTTGAACGCAAGCGGGCGCCTGCGCAAACTCGAGGTCCGATGATCCCCGCCGCGCAAGACTTCCGGCCTTTCTTCATCGCCGCAGACGCGGTCCGGCTGCGCGCGGCGCGTTTCGATGCCGACCGGCCGCGCGTGCTTTGCCTTTTGCTCAACGGCCAGACCGAATTCATCGAGAAATATTTCGAAGTGATCGACGAATTGCGCGGGCGGGGCTTTTCGGTCGTCACCTTCGACTGGCGGGGCCAGGGCGGTTCGGACCGCCGGCTGCCCGATGCCCGGAAAGCCCATATCGAGGATTTCGCGGCTTACGATCGGGATCTGGAGGCCGTGATCCGCACCCTGGCCGATCCGACCGGCCTGCCCCGGATGGCCATGGCCCATTCGATGGGCGGCAATATCCTGCTGCGCCGGCTGCACGACGTGCCGGGCGAATTCGCCGCCGCCGTCTTTTGCGCCCCCATGCTGGGGATCAATTTTCGCGGCACGCCCGGATGGATGGTGGAAGCCATCGCGCGCACGCTCAACCGCAACGCCCCCTCACCCGAATTCGTCTGGGGCATGGGCACGCGCGATCAGTTGACCCAGTCTTTCGCGCAACAGATCGTGACCTCCGATCCCGTCCGCTATGCCCGCAACCAGGCGCTGCTCAAGGCCAATCCCGAATTGCGCCTCAACGCTCCCACCTGGAGCTGGCTCGCCGCCGCGATCCGGTCCATCGCGCGGATGCGCCGCCCCGGCTATGCCGAAGCGATCGCGACCAGGTCCATCATTTTCGGCGCCGGGCAGGACCGTGTCTGCGAGACGCCTGCCGCGGCAGCCTTTGCCGCGCGCATGCCGAACGCGCAATTCGTCGAAATCGCCGGCGCCGAGCATGAAATCCTGATGGAGCGGGACGAATTGCGCGACCGCTTCTGGTCGGCGTTCGACGATTTCCTGCAAAAAAGCGCCCCAGCGATATTCCGCTGAGGCGCTTCTTCTTCGTCTTCAATTATTGCGGCTGGGCCGGCGATGCGTCCGGCTGTGCCGGCTGCTGCTCGGGCGTCATCACCGGGGCAGCGGGGATGTCTTCGGCGCCGGCGCTCGATTGCGGCGCAGGCTGACCATTGCTGGCCACAGAGGAGGCCGGAGGCGCGGGCGGGGTCGGCAGCGGCGTCGCGTCCGGCGCCGGAGTGACGGCGGCGACGTCAGAGGGCGGCGCAACCTGTGTCAGAGGCACTGGCCCCGAACCGTTCTTGGTCGCCAGATCGGCCGCCTTGTTCAGCTGCGCGGTCTGTTCCGATTCCGCCTGATTCAAAGCCGCCTCGTCCTTGCTGACATGGGCCGTCTTTACAGGCTTGTCCGCTTTCACGTCGGGCGCGGCGCTGGCGATGTCACTGCTTTTCGCGGCGGAGGCGGCGTCATAAGGCGACTTCGTCGTCATGCTCGAATCCGCCGGGGCCGTCATGTCGGGCGCTGGTGTCGCGGTCGGAGGCGTTGCGGGCGCTGTTTGAATCGGGGCGTTCGACGCGACCTGCGAGGCCGGCGCCTTCATCGCGACGGGCGCGCTGGTTGAACCGCTGAAGGCATAAAAGCCCGCCGCGCCCAACAGCAAGGCAACCACCAGGCCGCCGCCGATCATCTTGGTGGTATTGCTGCCTTCCTCTTTTTCCTCGAAATGATGGAAACTGGAAAGCCCGCCATTGTCGATGATGGCGTGTGTCTCGCCGAAGCCGGATTCGGTGCGAATTTCTTCCGGCATCATCGGCGCGTTGCGAAGATCGCTCATGCGGTGTCCTGCCCTTTGAATGTTACGGTAAGAAAACGTGAGCGCTCGCGCTCCGGTTGCCGAAGCAAGCGGGGTATCATTGCGGCAGGATTTGGCAGTGGCGCGCAATTGCGCGCCATTTCCGCCGCATTTCGAGAATTCAGAAATTCAGCTTGCGAGAAGCTTCATCGCTTCGGCGTGAATGCGGCGGTCGCCGCTGGCCAGGATGGTCTTGCCGGGCTGGGCGGAGCCGCCGTCCCAGCTGGTGATGATTCCGCCCGCGCCTTCGACCAGCGGAATCAGCGCCGCCACATCCCAGGCATGGAAATTGGCTTCGATCACGATATCGACAAAGCCCAGCGCCAGGGCCGCGAACAGATAACAGTCGCCGCCATAGCGGGTCATTTTGGTGGCGCTGTCCACGCGTGAGAAAGCAGCCAGCTGCTCTTTCGAGAAATAAGCCCCCGGATCGGTGGCGCAGAGCACCGCATCCGCCAGCGATGCGCATTCGCGCACCTGAAGCGGCGAAGCCTTGCCGGCCTGAACCAGATGTGCCGCGCCGTTGACGCCGACAAAGCGCTCGCCCAGCACCGGCTGATCCAGAATGCCCAGGACCGCCTTGCCGTCATGCTCCAGCGCGATCAGCGAACCCCATTCGTGCCGTCCGGTGATGAAGGCACGGGTGCCGTCCACCGGATCGAGCACCCAGCGATAGCCGGAACTGCCTTTCTGCTCGCCATATTCTTCGCCCAGGATTCCGTCATCCGGCCGCTCGCGGGCCAGAAGCGCGCGAATGGCCCGCTCCGCGCCCTTGTCGGCTTCGGTCACCGGATCGAACATGCGCATGCCCTGCTTGTGCGCCACATCGATGCGCTGGCGGAACAGGGGACGGATCACCGCGCCCGCAGTATCGGCCAGGCGGTTGGCGAAAGCGATCAGGTCGGGTTCAACAATCATGGCCTCAACACCAGATCTTTTCGCACCTGTCGGGCGCGAGGAATTTTGTGCGCAGAGAAGGAGCGGCGCGCGGAGCGTGCGTATAGCATGTGAACACGCGCGACGCACTCTGCGTGCAAAAGGACCGCGCCCTTAAGCGTCGGCCGCCTGCTTGGCCCGCTTGCGCAGATGGGGAAGCAGCTCGCGCTTGCGCAGGCGGATATTCTGCGGCGTCACTTCCACCAACTCATCGTCCTGGATGTAGGCCATCGCCTGTTCCAGGGTCATGGGCACAATCGGCGTCAGCCGCACCGCTTCGTCTTTCGAGGTGGTGCGGATGTTGGTGAGCTGCTTGGCCTTGGTCGGATTGACGTCCAGATCATTGTCCTTGGCGTTCTGGCCGATGATCATGCCTTCATAGACCTTGGTGCCCGGCACCACGAACAACTTGCCGCGCTCTTCCAGATACCAAAGGCCGTAAGCCACCGCTTCGCCATTCTCGGTGGAGATCAGAACGCCGTTGATGCGCCCGCCCACCGCGCCCTTGTGCGGCGCATAGTCCAGGAACATGCGGTTCATCACGCCCGTGCCGCGCGTGTCGGTGAGGAATTCGCCGTGATAGCCGATCAGGCCGCGGGCGGGGGCATGGAAGACCACGCGGGTCTTGCCCGCGCCGGTGGGGCGCATGTCCACCATCTCGCCCTTGCGGTTGGAGATCTTCTCGATCACCACGCCGGTATAGGCATCGTCCACGTCCACCGTGACTTCCTCGATCGGCTCCAGCCGCTGGCCGTCTTCGGTCTTGAACAACACGCGGGGGCGGCTGATCGAAAGCTCGAAGCCTTCGCGGCGCATGGATTCGATCAACACGCCCAGCTGCAATTCGCCGCGGCCCGCCACTTCGAAGGCGCCTTCGCCGGTTTCCTTCACTTTCAGCGCCACATTGCCTTCGGCTTCGCGGAACAGCCGGTCGCGGATGACGCGGCTCTGCACCTTGTCGCCTTCGCGGCCCGCCAGCGGGCTGTCATTGACCGAGATGGTCATCGCCAAGGTGGGCGGATCGATCGGATGCGCTGGGATCGGCGCTTCCACCGTGGGATCGCACAGCGTGTCCGCCACGGTGGCATCTTCCAGGCCGGCAATGGCGACGATGTCGCCGGCTTCGGCGCGGTCCACCGGCACGCGGGCCAGGCCCCGGAAGGCCAGCAATTTGGTCACGCGGGCCTTTTCCACGATGTCGCCGTTGCGGTTGAGCACCTTGATCTGGCGGTTGGTGGTGATCACGCCGGATTCGATGCGCCCGGTGAGAATGCGGCCGAGAAAATTGTCGGCTTCCAAAGTGGTGACCAGCATCTTGAAGGGATGTTCGTCGCCGGCCAGCGCCTGCGGCTTGGGCGGCGGCACGTCTTCGACGATGCGCTTGAACAGGGGCGTGAGATCCTTGCGCTCGTCTTCCAGCTCATCGACCGCCCAGCCGGACCGGCCCGAGGCGAAGAGGTGATGGAAATCCAGCTGATAGTCCGAGGCTTCCAGCGCCAGGAAAAGATCGAAGATCGATTCCAGCGTCTCATTGGGCTGCGCGTCGGAACGGTCGATCTTGTTGACCACCACGATGGGCTTGAGGCCCAGTTTTAAAGCCTTCGACAGCACGAATTTGGTTTGCGGCATCACCGATTCCGCCGCGTCCACCAGCAGCACCACGCCATCCACCATCGACAGGATGCGTTCGACTTCGCCGCCGAAATCGGCATGGCCGGGCGTATCGACGATGTTCAGGCGCGTGCCGTTCCATTCCACCGAGGTGCATTTGGCCAGGATGGTGATGCCGCGCTCGCGCTCCTGGTCGTTGGAGTCCATCGCGCGCTCGGCCATGTGCTGGTTCTCGCGCACCGAACCGGACTGTTTGAGCAGCTGATCGACCAGCGTGGTCTTGCCATGGTCGACATGGGCGATGATGGCGATGTTGCGAATATTCATGAGTCAGGGCGCTCAGCTGGGAAGGCCGGGCTTATAGACGCCCCCTGTGGCCCCCGCAATCGGGGCCGCAAAAGTCGCCGCGAGACATAGTAATAACAATGATTTCAATATGTTAATGAACATTTCGGCCGGTTACATGATAGCGCTACGGCCTTTTTTGAGACATTTGTGAGAGAGTTTTGCCCTATAGAGTGTGGGGCCTAGAGCGCCAAAATACCGCTAAAGCCGTGTGCGGCTTGAAAAAATCCTCACCGCTGGTGTGGGATGGGCGGGATTTCGGGCGTAAATTTCACTGCCGGACCGACGGACGGGCGGGCGGTGTAAATGGGTGTGGAGAAAACGGTATTGCGTACCACGTTGTCGCAAAGTCATGACAGGGAACGCCGCAGACCGCTTGGGTGGTCCGGCTTGGGGAAGATCGAATGAACATGCAGGTTCCACCGCCCACGTCCGACCGCGAGGCGTCCACGCATGATCCCCGGGAGGGCGGCAACGCCATGCGCCGTTATCTGATTGGCGGCATCGCGCTCGTTCTGATTCTGGGCGGATATTATTATTGGAGCCATTCGACCGGCCAGGCGCCCCGCAAGGCCCCACCGCCGGCCCCCGTCCGGGTCAGCAATGCCGTGCAGCGCGACATGCGGGTGGTGGAACACACCATCGGCACGGTGGTGGCCAATTCCATGGTGTCTGTGACCGCCCGGGTGCAGGGCCAGCTCACCAAGGCCTATTTCAAGGAAGGCCAGATGGTGAAGGAAGGCGATCTTCTGTTCGAGATCGACCCCCGTCCCTACCAGGCCGTCTATGACAATGCGGTGGCCACGCTTGCCTCCGCCAAAAGCACCGCCGACCGCAATCAGCGCCTGTCGCTGGAAAACGCGATTTCGGCGCAGCAGAACGAAACCGCCCAGGCCGCCTATCTGCAGGCCAAGGCGAATGCGGAGGCCGCGCGCCTCAACCTGGAATTCACCAAGATCCGCTCGCCCGTCGACGGCAAGACCGGCCCGATCATGCTGCAGCCCGGCAATCTGGTGTCGGTCAACGGCCTGACCGCGCCGCTCGTCACCATCACCCAGATCCAGCCCATCAAGGTCTCGTTCAACCTGCCGCAGTCGGACCTGCCCCGCATCCAGACGCGGGCGCGCCAGGGCGGACTGACGGCGACGGTGAACCTGCACGACATGGGCGGCCAGGACCTCAGCGCCCCGGTGGACTTCATCAGCAATGCCGTCAGCAACAGCGCCGGCACCATCGAGCTTCGCTCCACCTTCCCCAACAAGGACGGCGCCCTGGTGCCGGGCCAGCTGGTGGACGTCACCGTCGAGCTCGCCAACATCCCGAAGGCGATCGTGATCCCGCGCGTGGCCGTCAATATCGGCCCGGACAGCCAATATGCCTATGTCGTGACCCCCGAACACGTCGTGGAACAGCACAATCTCAAGGTCCTGTTCGACGACGGCACCGATGTCGCCATTCAGAGCGATATCGAGCCGGGCGAAATGGTGATCACCGACGGCGCGCTGCGTGCCCTGCCCGGCGGCAAGGTCAATGTCGCGCGCGCCCAGCCGCAACAGGGTGCGCCGGCGGCCGGCCCGATGCAGGAAGCCGCGCGCGGCAAGCAGGGCGCCAAATCGGCGCAGTGAAACGACGTTGCAGTTTGAAGGCGGCTGACTGGCCATGAATATTTCGCGCATTTTCATCGAGCGTCCGGTTTTCACCACGCTGTTCATGGCGGCTTTGGTGATCTTCGGCGTCTTCGGCTACACCAGCCTGCCGGTCAGCGACCTGCCCAACGTGGATTTCCCCACCATCCAGGTCAGCGCCAGCCTGCCGGGCGCCGATCCCGACACGATGGCTTCGGGCGTGGCCGCGCCGCTGGAGAATCAATTCTCCACCATCGCCGGCATCGACTCGATGACCTCGACCTCGCGTCAGGGTTTCACCAACATCACCATCCAGTTCACCCTGGACCGCAACATCGACGCCGCCGCCCAGGACGTGCAGGCCGCGATCTCCGCCGCCCAGCGCCAGCTGCCGCGTTCGATGCCGCAGCCGCCCACCTTCCGCAAGGTGAACCCGGCCGACTTCCCGATCATGTTCATCTCGATGTCGTCGGACACGATCTACCGCACGGCGCTGAACGAATATGCCGAGACCCTGCTGGCCCGCCAGCTGTCGACCGTCAACGGCGTCGCCCAGGTGGGCGTGTTCGGCAATTCGAAATATGCCGTCCGCATCCAGGCCGATCCCGACGCGCTGGCCGCCCGCCAGATCGGCATCGACACGCTGTCGAGCGCCATCGCTTCGGCCAACGTCAATCAGGCCACCGGCGCGCTCAACGGCAATGTGCAGTCCCAGACCATCCACGCCAACGGCCAGCTCAACAACGCGGCGGACTTTGCCGAGCAGATCATCGCCTATCGCAACGGCGCGCCCGTCCGGCTCAAGGATGTCGCCACCACGCTTGACGGGCTGGAAAACCCCTATGGCGGCAGCTGGTACAAGAACCGCCGCACCATCGGCCTGGCCATCAGCCGCCAGCCCGGCTCCAACACGGTGGGCGTGATCGACGCCATCAAGTCGATCCTGCCGAAGTTCCAGGAAGGCCTGCCGCCGGCGGTCCATCTGGAAGTGATGTACGACCAGAGCGTCAACATCCGGAATTCCATCGAGGACGTGCAGATCACGCTTCTGATCGCGGGCATCCTGGTGGTGGGTGTGATCTTCGTCTTCCTGCGCCGCGTCTCGGCCACGATCATTCCTTCGCTGGCGCTGCCGATCGCGGTGATCGCCACATTCGCGGGCATGAGCGCGATGGGCTTCAGCCTGGACAATCTTTCGCTGATGGCGCTGACGCTTTCGGTGGGCTTCGTGGTCGACGACGCCATCGTGATGCTGGAAAATATCGTCCGCCACATCGAGCATGGCGAAAAGCCATACGAAGCGGCGATGAAGGGATCGTCCGAAATCGGCTTCACCATCCTTTCCATGACGATTTCGCTGGCGGCGGTGTTCATTCCCATCGTCTTCATGGGCGGCATTGTCGGCCGGCTGCTGCACGAATTCGCCGTCACCATCATCCTGGCGATCCTGTGCTCGGGCATCATCTCGGTGACGCTGACCCCCATGCTGTGCGCCCGCATCCTCAAGGACGAGCATGGCCAGGTCCACAACGCCTTCTATCGCTGGAGCGAGAACAGCTTCAACGCGATGCAGAATGCCTATAACCGCACCCTGACCTGGAGCCTCAATCACCGCCGCGTGATCCTGGGCCTGTTCGTGATGTCGGTGGTGATGTCGGGCGTGCTGTTCTCGGTGATGCAGCAGGACTTCCTGCCCTCCGACGATACCGGCAGGCTGACCGGCCAGATTCAGGCCCAGAACGGCACCTCGCCCGACCAGATGTTCAAATATCTGGAGGAAGTCTCCAAAGTCATCAACGCCGATCCCAATGTCGAAGGCGTGTTCGCCCAGATCCCCGGCGGCAACGGCACCGCGGGCGCCAATAGCGGTTTTCTCAACATCATCGTGTTGAAGCCGCTGCACGAGCGCAAGCTGTCCGCCGACCAGATCATCCGCGAGCTTCGGCCCAAGCTGAACCGCTTCCCCGGCATCAATGTCTTCATCACCAATCCACCCTCGATCCGCATCGGCGGCCGCGGCTCGCGTTCGCAATATCAGTACACGATGCAGTCGCTGGACCTGAAAGAGCTTCAAGAGGTTTCGGGCCGGCTGATGGCGCGGATGCGCACCATGTCCGCTTTCGTCGACGTCAATTCCGATCTGGATGACGCGATGCCGGCGGTGCAGGTCAAGATCAACCGCGACCGCGCCGCGGCGCTGGGCGTCTCCGCGCAGCAGATCGAAACCGCGCTGGGCGAAGCCTTCAGCGGCACCCAGATCTCGCAGATCAACACCTCGTCCAACCAGTATCAGGTGATCGTGGAGCTGTTGCCGAAATTCCAGAGCAATCCGGCGGCGCTGCAGCGGCTTTACATCACCTCCAACACCGGCCAGCTGGTGCCGCTGTCGGCGGTCACCCGCATCGAAACGGGCACCCAGCCGCTCAGCGTCAACCATTCCGGCCAGGTGCCCGCGGTGACGATTTCCTTCGACCTGCCCCCCGGCAAGACCCTGTCGGACGCCGTCACCGCCATCCGCGAAGCCAGCGTGGCGGCCGGCGTGCCGGACTCGGTGACCGCCAGCTTCCAGGGCACGGCAGCCGCGTTCCAGAGCTCCACCCAGAATATGGGCATGCTGCTCGTGATCGCGATGATCGTGGTCTACATCATCCTGGGCATTCTCTATGAAAGCTTCATCCACCCCTTGACCATTCTCTCCGGCCTGCCTTCGGCGGCGGTGGGCGCGCTGCTCACGCTCTTCATCGTCGGGCTGCCGCTCACGCTCTATGCCTTTGTCGGCATGATCATGCTGATCGGCATCGTGAAGAAGAACGCGATCATGATGATCGACTTCGCGCTGGAGCGGCAGCGATCCACCAACATGCCGCCGGAACAGGCGATCTACGAAGCCGCGCTCACCCGCTTCCGCCCCATCATGATGACCACCATGGCCGCGATGATGGGCACCTTGCCGATCGCGCTGGGCCTGGGCGCGGGCGCCGAATCCCGCCGGCCGCTGGGCCTGTGCGTGGCGGGCGGCCTGCTCCTGTCGCAGCTGCTGACGCTCTACATCACGCCGGTGATCTATACTTATCTGGACCGGCTGGGCTCGCGCTTCTCCATCTTCGGTAAGAAGAAGGGCGGCGCCGCACCGGCACCCGCTGAGTGAGGCTTGGCCGACGGGCATTAGCCCATCGGTGCTTTGGTTCGTCGCTAGCGGCAGCGTAGCGCGACGACCAAATCAAAGGGCGAACGCGCCGAGCTAAAGCGAGGCGCAATTGCCCCCCTCGGGCGCCTCTTTTTTTTCAGATGGCGCCCAGGCGCGGGCGAAGCTTGTCGAACGGACCGGCCAGGAACAGCCCCGCCAGATAGCCGCCCAGATGCGCCTGCCAGGCGATCTGGCCCGCCTCTCCGCCGATGCCCAGTCCCGTCAGGCCGGCCACCAGATTGATCGCCATCCAGATCGCGGTGAAGACCAGGATCTGCCGCGAAAAGATCGGCGCCAGTTCTTCTTCGCCCGCCCGCGCCCAGGGCGCCTGGGTGGGCAATAGCCTGAGGCCCGCGGCCATCAGGCCGGAAATGGCGCCCGAGGCACCGATCACCGGCGCCACCGAACCCCAGTTGAACGCCAGATGGGTGAGCGCGCCGGCCATCCCGCAGGCCAAAAAGAACAGCAGGAACAGAAAGCCGCCGAAACGGCGCGCCACGATGGGCCCGAACGCGAGCAGCCACAGGCTGTTGATGATCAGATGCGTCACGTCGTTATGCAGCGCCATGTAGCTGACAAAGGGCACCGCCTGGGCCAGCCAGCCGCCGGGATCGGCATTGTGCGCGGCCAGGAAGACGGGACTGTAGCGGGCGGGAATGAACGCGAACTGATTGATCAGTTCGGTGGAGAGATGGGGCGGCACCATCGCCCGGGCGCCATGCGCCGCCGCCAGAATCGCGATCAGGCTGATGACGACCGGCGGCGCCCGGAACACGGGTTGCCGGGTCCAAGGATCGGACGGCTGGGGCTGCAGAAAGGCCATGCGCGAATGTAAGCATTGGCCTCGAACAGGCAATTGGGGTCTTGCGCCGCCTCTCTTCCAACCGGCTGGCGGGAACTTGTGCCGAACTGGGACAGTCCGGCCGGGCGGCGGCTTTGGGAACCCGTGCCGATGCGGGGCAAATGCCCGGATTTCCAGGGCTTCTGCCCGGTATCCGCGACCGAATCCCGCCCGCCTAGCGGAAAGGAACAATCCCGGCAGGCAGGAAGCGCTGGCATGGCGGTTGCTCTGGTTCTTCCGGGATACCGGATCGACGCCATGACCTTGTCCAAAGCTCTTCTGATCGCGGCCATCGCCGCCTTGGGCTGTTCCGCGCCCGCCAGGGCCGGCGATTGGACCAATTCCGCCAGCTATAACGGCTTCGGCAACACCACCCAGAACACGCCGTCGAATTTTTCGCTGCGCGACGCCAACGGCAATCTGACCGTGGTGAACGGCCAGTTCGTGGGCTCCAGCTACAGCACCAACTCCGGCGCGCAATCGGCCTATGCCGGCGGAGTGGGCATGGCGGGCCAGCCCATGACGGGCCAAGCCACCGCCATCGGCAATTCGCTCAATGTGGTCGTGGTCGGCAGCCACAACACCACCGTGGTGGATTCCACCCAGGTCAACAGCGGCAATCAGACCGCGACCGCTCAACTCAACAGTCGCTGAAGAGATTGGATAAAGTCCCATGACGTCCCGCGGACGCAAACATCTCTTGAAGCCGGTGGCCGCGGCCCTGGGCGCGCTGGCGCTGACAGGCTGCATCAGCCCGTCCGCCGATTCGGTGGGCCGCTACACCGCGCCGATCGGCGGCTCGCCCGTGATCACCAACGAAACCCCCTATTCCAGCGCGCTGCGCTGCCTGTCGGGCATCGTCAGCCAGCATCCGGTCCGCATCGCGGTGGGCCAGATCGCCGACTATACCGGCAAGATCGAAGCCGATGGCTCGGGCCGCAAGGTGACCGCAGGCGCGGCCTTGATGGCGATGACCGCCTTCTCCAAATCCGGCGTCCATATGGTCGAGCGTTTCGACACGTCGGTCGCCGAACTGGAACTGAAATACGCCAACAACAAGCTGATCGGCGACGACAAAAATCCCAATGACGGCGATTTCCGCAAGATCATGGCCGGCTCGATCCCCGGCTCCGACTATTACGTCGTGGGCGGCATCACCGAGCTCAACTTCAACATCCGGTCCGAGAATGCCAGCGGCACCGGCGGCGGCACCGCCACCAACGCCACCACCGGCACTTTGGGCGGCGCCATCTATGTGATGAATGTGGGCCTGGATCTGCTCCTGGTGAACACAAACACCTTGGAAGTCGCGGACGTGATTTCCTATCAGAAGCAGATCATCGGCCGCCAGATTTCGGCGGGCGTGTTCGATTTCCTGGGCACCAATTTCTTCGACATCAGTGCGGGCGAAAGTGCGCTCGAGCCGATTCAGCTGGCGGTGCGCTCGGTGATCGAGCGGGCGACACTGGAAATGATCACCCGCATCTATCGCATCCCGCCCGGCAGCATGTGTGCCTCGCCGCTCAATACCGCGGCCGATCCACTGGGCGACCGCTCTTATCCGGCACGCGCCGCCAATGCGCCCTATCGCGCCCCCACCGCTTATTCCATGGAGAGCAGCAATGATCCGCGCCGGAACCCTTATCGCGGCTACAGCAATGGCGACGCTGTCGGCGACGTTCGCTTGCGCGGGCGATACTAGCCAGGCAGGCAGCAACATCATCAACGGCCAGATCAATCTGCAGTCGCAATTCTCGAACCTGACCGGCACCATCGATGGCGTGGCGGGCGACGCGGTGGCGCAAAGCGCCGCGGCGGGCAACATGATCGACATCGTCACCATGAACAACACGCGGGTACAGAACAGCCAGATCGTGGGCCCGGGCTCGGCCATCGACAGCAATGTCGATACCAGCATTTCCAATGTCTGGGGCAGCGCGGCGGTCGGCAGCCAGGCGCTGTGCAACGGCGCCAGCGTCTCGACCGATCCCACTTTGACCGCCGTCAATTCCTATCAGAAATGCGCGTCATCGGACCCCTCCACCTCGGTCAACGCCAATATCAGCAATATCGGCGGCAATGCGGTGGTGCAGGGCATGGCGCTGGGCAACAGCTTCGAAGCCGACACCAACGCCGCGAACATGCCGATCGTCTCGCGCCAGTTCAACAATTCGCTGACCACATCCACGGTACACGCCAATGTCTCGAACATCGGCGGCTCGACCAGCCTGACCTCCAGCGCCATCGGCAACACTGGTCAAATTATCCATTATTCTTCTCATTAAGGCCCCCATCTGTCTGCCACGGCCGCAAGCGGCCTAGCAGACATCTTCCCCCGCCAATGGCTTCGCCATGCGGGGGGAAGAAAGTCTCAGCCAGGGCGCACTGCCCTTCGGTGCTGTTTGGGATTTTGCGTTTTGGGGCCGGAAATAGTATTTCCAGCCTCATGTCCGCCCTGCCCATCGATCTCGACGCTTTCGACGCCACGCCTTTGACGCGGGAGCCTTTTCCGTTCCTGATGGTGCCGCAATTCGTCCGCCGGGACGCGATGGGCGCGATCAATGCGGATTACCCGCTCGTCACCCATCCCGGTTCGTTTCCCCTGCCGACCCTGAAATACGGCCCGGCCTTTGCCGGTCTGATGCGGGCGATCCAGGGGCCGGAATTCACCCGTGCGGTGGAGCGCAAGCTGGGCGTCGATCTGACGGGCCGGCCCACCATGGTGACGGCGCGCGGCGTCTCGGCGGCGCGCGACGGCCAGATCCACACGGATAGCCGCACCAAGCTGATCACGGTGCTGATCTATATGAACAATGCCTGGGAAGCGAAGACCGGCCGGTTGCGCCTGCTGCGCGGACCCGACGATATGGAAGACGTGATCGCGGAAGTGCCGCCCGACGAAGGCACGCTTCTGATCTTCAAGAACGAGCCCAATGCCTGGCACGGCTTTCATGCCTTCGAAGGCCCGCGCCGTGTCATTCAACTGAACTGGGTGACCGACCAGGGCGTGGTGACGCGCGAGCAAACCCGTCACAAGGTCAGCGCTTTCTTCAAGCGGCTCCGCGGGCGAGGCGCGGCATCCGACAGGATGTGAGCATGTCCAGTGGGTCCATAGGTCTTAAGCAGCAGCGAAAGACGCGTATGGACGCGAAAGCGGCGAGCGCCCGGAGCTTAGGCGACGGGCTGGATAAGGCCCGGGCTCTACGCGGATGTAGGCGGGTAGGCGTGCCACACCCCTTTAAAGTCGCGGATGCGGTGGCCCGCGTCCGTCTTCTCCACATTGGCGGAATCCAGAACCACCTTTCCAAACCCACCAGGCAGATCCAGCACATAAGTCGGCTGCGCCAGCCCTGACATTCGCGCGCGCAATTCTCGCGTCAGGGCGAGCCCCTCTTCGATTCCCAAACGAAAATGCGAGGTGCCCCGCGCCAGGTCGGGATGATGCAGATAATAGGGTTTGATCCCCGCCTCGACGAAGCCGCGCATCAACGCGATGAGCGTTTCGGCATTGTCGTTCACGCCTTTGAGCAGCACCGTCTGGCTGACCAGCGCCACGCCCGCCTGGGCCAGCCGCGCCACCGCGGCGCGCGCAGCCCCCGTCAATTCGCGGGGGTGATTGGCATGCAGCGCCACCCAGCTGGCGATGCCCGGCGCAATCAGCGCGGCGGCCAGTTCGTCCGTCACCCCTTCCGGCTCGACCACCGGCACGCGGGTATGCCAGCGCACCACTTTCACATGCCCGGTTTCGGCCAGCGCCTGGGTGATCTGGGCGATGCGGCGCGGACTGAGAATGAACGGATCGCCGCCGGTCAAAATCACTTCCCAGATTTCGGGGCGGCTTTGGATATAGGCCAGCGCATCGGCGAGATCGGTTGGCGACAGAAGATTGGCCTTGCCCGGCCCCACCGTCTCGCGGCGGAAACAAAAGCGGCAATAGACGGGGCAGCTCGACACCGCCTTCAGCAGCACGCGGTCGGGATGGCGATGGACGATGCCTTTAACCGGCGAATGCGCGTCGTCGGCGATGGGATCGGTCAATTCGTCCGCCGTCACCGTCAGTTCGGCGATATCGGGCAGGAACTGGCGCGCGATGGGATCGGCGGGATCGGCGGGATCGATCAGCGCCCGGATCGCGGGCGAAACCGCGACCGCGTATTTCTTGGCGACCTCGTGCAGACTCACGGTTCCGGATCCACCAGAGGAATGGGCGCGGGCCTGTGGCTGACCAGATTGGGCAGGAAGGCCGTCAGAAGGCCGATTGCCGGCAACACCGAGCAGACTTTGTAGACGAAGGTGATGTCGGTCAGGTCGGCCAGCCAGCCCAGCACCGCCGCACCGATGCCGCCCATGCCGAAGGAAAAGCCGAAGAACAGCCCCGAGATCATTCCGACGCGGCCCGGCAGCAATTCCTGGGCATAGACCACGATGGCGGGGAAGGCCGACGCCACGCCCATGCCGATGATCACCGACAGAACGCTGGTCCAGAACAGATTGGCGTAAGGCAGAAGCAGAGTGAAAGGCAGGATGCCCAGGATCGACAGCCAGATCACATATTTGCGCCCGAACTTGTCGCCCAAGGGACCGCCCGCCAAGGTGCCCGCCGCCACCGCCGCCAGGAAGATGAAGAGGTGAACCTGGGCGCTGCGCACCGATAAATGGAACGTATGGATCAGATAGAAGGTGTAATAGCTGGTGATGCTGGCCAGATAGAAATATTTGGAGAAGATCAGCAGCAGCAGGATCACCATCGAGGTCACGATCTTGCTCTTCGGCAATCCATGATCTTCATGCGCGCGGGCGCTGCGCATGCGCGCCAGGCCGTGATGCTTGTACCAGGTGCCGACGTTGTAAAGAATGAAGATGCCCAGCAGCGCCAACGCGCCCGCCCAGGCGACACTGTGCTGGCCATAGACCGCCACCAGCGCCGCGGCGAGCAGCGGTCCGATTGCCGATCCGGTGTTGCCGCCGACCTGAAACAGCGACTGCGCCAATCCATGGCGCCCGCCGGACGCCATGCGCGCCACACGGCTGGATTCGGGATGAAACACCGCCGACCCAACGCCGATCAGCATCACCGAGAACAGGATCATCGCATAGGAGTTGGCGACGCTGAGAACCACCAGGCCGATCAAGGTGGCGATCATGCCGGTGGCCAGGGAATAGGGCCGGGGCCGAAGGTCGGACACATAACCCACCGCCGGCTGCAGCAGCGATGCGGTGATCTGGTTGACCAGGGTGATGACGCCGATCTGGGCGAAGCTGAGGTGAAAGTCCGCCTTGAGGTTGGGATAGATCGCCGGGATCAGCGACTGCATCATGTCGTTCAGCAGATGGCTGAAGCTGATGGCGAACAGGACCGCGAAAGTGGTGTTGTGGACGGCCTGGCGGGCTGCGGCGGTATCGGTCATGGCGCGGGGAAAATGCCGTGCGCGGGGGAAATTAGCCACCCCTTGCCGCGCAACCCGGCCTTTCAGGGATCGGGGGGCAAGGGGGTCCAGAGCACATCGTCGATCCGGGGCGCGCCCGTTGCCAGCATCACCAGCCGGTCGAAACCCAGGGCCACCCCGGACGCGGGCGGCATCTGTGCCAAAGCGGCCAGGAACTCCTCGTCCAGGGGATAGCGTTCGCCATAGATCCGCTGTTTCTCGTCCATCTCGCCTTCGAAGCGGGCGCGCTGTTCGGTGGAGTCGGTCAGCTCGCCGAAGCCATTGGCCAGTTCCACCCCGCAGGCATAAAGCTCGAACCGTTCCGACAACCGGGGATCGGACGGCTTGGGCCGCGCCAGCGCCGCTTCCTGCTGGGGATAATCGGTAAGAAGCGTGAGGCGATCCTGGCCCAGCCGCGGCTCGACCGCCGCCGCCAGCACTTTGGAAAAGATGTCCGACCAGCCGTCCGCCGCCGCGACCTGGAACCCGCCGCGCTTGGCGCGGGTCGCCAGCATGTCGCGGTCGCCCCGGCCATTTTCGTCCAGCGTGTCCAGCAGTTCGATCCCGGCATGAAGGCGGAAAGCCTCCGCGACGCTGAGGCGGCTGGCTTCGGCGTGAGGATCGCAGCTGCGGTCCCGGTGGCGCAGCAGGCCGGCGCCGGCGATCCCGGCGGCGCGGCGCACCAGTGCCACGGTGTCATCCATCACCCGGTCCACCGCCTCGCCCGCCCGGTACCATTCCAGCATGGTGAATTCCGGCGCATGCAGCCTGGTGCGCTCGCGATTCCGAAAGACGCGGGCGAATTCGAAGATCCGGATCTCGCCCGCCGCCAGCAACTTCTTGGCCGCGAATTCCGGCGAAGTGTGCAGATAAAGCGTTTCCTGTGTCCCGTCGGCGCGGATGCGGCTTGTGGCAAAGGCGTGCAGATGGGCTTCGTTGCCGGGCGAAGCCGCCAGGGCGCCGCACTCCACCTCGGTAAAGCCTTCGCCTTCGAACCAAGCCCGAAGACCGGCTTTTATCCGGCCTCTCAGCGCCAGCAGGGGACGCCGGTCGGCATGGGTTTGGGCGTTCCACCACGGCATCGCTTTATCCTTGGACCTGGCCTCGGGACACGGCTTGGACTTTTGCCCGGCGGCTGCTAAAGACCCCCGCCCGATGGGGCTTTCAGCCCATGCAATTAAGAGGTTTCCCGTGGTTTCGGTTATCGCCAGCTCTGTGCGCAAAGGCAATGTCATAGAGAAGGAAGGCAAGCTCTATCTGGTGCTGACGGCCGAGAATATCCATCCCGGCAAGGGCACGCCCGTCACCCATCTGGAAATGCGCCGCATCTCCGACGGCGTGAAGACGGTCGAGCGCCTGCGCACCACCGACAGCATCGAGAAGGCTTTCGTCGAGCATCAGGATTTCCAGTACCTCTATCAGGACGGCGAGCAATACGTCTTCATGCAGCCCCAGACCTTCGACCAGATCCATGTGCCGAACGATGTGATCGGCGACTATGCGCCCTATCTGACCGAAAATATGGAAGTGCAGCTGCAGCTGTTCGAAGGCCGCCCCATCTCCATCGAAATTCCCCAGCGCGCCACTTTCGAAGTGGTGGAGACCGAACCGGTGATGAAGGGTCAGACCGCCTCCGGCTCGTTCAAGCCGGCCGTGCTTTCCAACGGCGTGCGCACCATGGTGCCCACCCATATCACCATCGGCACCAGGATCGTGGTGCAGACGGCTGACGGGTCTTACGTGGAACGCGCCAAGGACTGAATAAGCGAACACTGGCTTTCTTCCCCCGTGCGTGCGCAGCACGCTGACGGGGGAAGATGTCTTCTGAGGGCTTGTCCCGAAGAAGACAGATGGGGGCGCTTTGAATCCCTGGTTTTACGGCATTTTGAGGGGGTTCAGCCCCCTGCCGCGAACCCGTGGCCTGTGCTAGGTTCCCGCCGGTTCGCTATTCAGGGAGATATTGTCATGAAGAAATTGCTTCTGGGCGTGGCCCTCACCACCCTTTTCGCCGCCCCCGCCTTCGCCGCGCTGAAAGTCGGCGACACCGCGCCGGATTTCTCGGCCGTGGCCAGCCTCGGCGGCAAGGAATTCACCTTCAAGCTGAACGAAGCGCTGAAGAAAGGCCCGGCCGTGGTCTACTTCTATCCCTCCGCCTATACCGGCGGCTGCGATCTGGAAGCCCACACTTTCGCCGAGAACCATGAGAAATTCGAAGCCGTGAATGCCAGCATCATCGGCGTGTCCGCGGACAATCTGGAACGGCTCAATCAGTTCGCGGCCGATCCCAATTTCTGCGCCGGCAAGTTCCCCATCGCGTCGGACGAAAGCCTCAAGATCGCCAAGTCCTATGATCTGAAGACCACCCCGGCCAAGGCGGGCGCCAAGGATGTGCGCGGCGTCGAGATCGGCCATGGCTTCATCGAGCGCGTCACCTTCGTGGTCGGCAAGGATCACAAGATCGCGGCGGTGATGTCGTCGGCGGACGACAAGATCTCGCCCGACCAGCATGTCGAGAAGTCGCTGGAGATCGTGAAAAAGATGGCTTCCAAATAACCCCCCATCTGTCTTTCTCGGATAAACCCTCGAAAGACATCTTCCCCCGCCAGCGGCTCCGCCGCGCGGGGGAAGAAAGCCGGAGTTCGTATCGGAAGGCGCTCGGGATCAGACCCGGGCGCTTTTTCGTTTCGCCAACTTATTAATGGTTCCCGTAAATTTTTACGTTTGGTTAAGGACCGTAAGGGGAACGGGCCTGCGGACCCTGGTGCCGATAGGCCATAGTGGGAAAAAACCAAGTAAATTCAATGCTTTAATGTGTCTTTTGGGCCACGGTTCCGTGACACATTAACGTCTTTGCGCCTCGGCGGACTCTTGCTTAAGTCCGCCCGGGCTGAACGTGGGTTCCCGGAATTTTCCGCCACCGCATGTCCGACAATGCCGCCGATGGGGTATCACCCGCATCGGCATGTACCTGCAAGCAAAGCCGGAGTGCCGCCCTTGATTATCCTGATCCGCATGACCCTGCCGCTGGTTGCCATGCTCCTGGCGCTGGTGCCCCTGTCGGCCAAGGCCAATGTCCGCTTCGTCGACAATACCGCTCTGGTCAGCGTGCTGGCCGACCGCACGGCCAATGGCCGTTTCCCCATCGCCGCCCCCGGCAGCATCAGCAAGCTGATCGAATTGACGGAAACCTCGATGCCGGCCTTGCCCAGCATCGCCGTGGCGGAACTGCCCCAGCCTTCGATCGAAACGCCCCTGCGCAAGCTGTTCTGCGTGGAGTATGCCCGCATCCGGTCCGGCCTGGCCGTGTTCGGCGACGCCAAATTCTGGTGGTCGCGGGCCAAGAATCTCTATGTCCGCATGGCCGCCCCGGCCGAGAATGCCGTGATGGTGTTTTCCGGCTCCAAGCGCCTGAAGCGCGGCCATGTCGCGGTGGTGACCCATATCGTTTCCCAGCGCGAGATCCGGGTGGATCAAGCCAACTGGCAGAACCATGGCGAGATCGACCACTCCACCCCGGTCCTGGATGTCAGCGCCAAGAATGACTGGAGCAAGGTGCGCGTATGGGACATGAAGTCCAACGGGTTCGGCGCCCATGTCTATGCCATCTCCGGCTTCATCGCCAAAGACCTGGTCCGGCGCGCCTCGAACGACTGAGTTCGCCGATACGCCGCCCTTCATGCGCGGCGGCAATCTGACATGACCAACGGCGTCGTCGCGGCCATTCTGTTCGCGGCGTTGCTGCATGCCGGCTGGAACGCCCTGATCAAGCGCCGCGATCAGGATTCGCTGACCGCCAGCATCGGGATCGCGGCCGGGTCGGCGCTGATATCGCTCTGCCTGTTGCCGTTCGTGCCGGCGCCGGCTCCGGCCAGCTGGCCATTCCTGGCCGCATCGGCCGTGCCGCAGATCGCCTATTACCTTTTGATCGGCAAAGTCTATCGCGGCTCCGACCTGGGCCTGGCCTATCCGGTGATGCGGGGCACCGCGCCCTTGTTCGTCGCCGCGGCCAATGCGCTTCTGTTCGGCGAAACCTTGTCGCTGACGGGCCTGGTGGGGATCGGCGGCATCTGCGGCGGCGTGCTTCTGATCGCGGGCGACCGGTTCAAAGGATTGGATGCCGGCACCACGGTGATGACGGCGCTGGGCATCGCGCTGGTCATTGCCGCATACACGGTACTCGACGGCGCGGGCGTGCGGCGATCCGCATCGCCCGCCGGCTACACGCTCTGGGTCTTTCTGCTTACCGGCGCGGGCCTGGCGGGCTGGAGCATGATCCGGCACCGGGCCCGGATGCTGGAATCGCTGCGCGAGGATTTCTGGACCCCGCTCGGCGGCGGTGGAGCATCTCTATTGTCCTACGGCATCGCCTTATGGGCGATGACCAAGGCGCCGGTCGCGGCGGTGGCAGCCTTGCGCGAAACCTCGATCCTGTTCGCTGCCGTCATTTCGATGGTCCTGCTGCGGGAAAAAATCACTTGGAACCGCATCGCGGCGGCGCTGCTGCTGACGGCGGGTGCGGTGGCGATCCGGCTGTCCTGACGTCGCGGCGAACGCATCGTCATGCCGGCGGTCCGAACCAGCCGGTCAGCGCTTCGGTCAGACCCGCCTGCGTCCCGGCCCAGGCCACATAGCCATCGGGCCGGACCAATACCGCGTCCGGCGGCGGCACCATGCCGAGTACCGGCAGTTCCCAGTCGCCGTCATACCGAACATCGACATACCGCACCCGGTCCGTCCAGGGCGCGATGTCGAGCCCGGCACCGAAATCGAGCAGCAGGGGCCGCGCGTCATGCAGCAAGGTGAAGACCCTCACCGACCCTTTGGCGGTGGCCAGATCGAAATCGGGCATGCGGCGGCCCAGAAGCGGATGCCCCTCGCCCAGCTCGTAATGAAGGCCCAGGCCCGACAGCATGCCCGCGTAATGCTTGCGCGGTTCTTCCATCGCCAGCAGTTCGGACACGCAAT
>JAFKFG010000038.1 GCA_017307355.1 Alphaproteobacteria bacterium | reverse complement strand
AAAATCGCGGAAAACCAGCTGGCCGACCTGACGTTCCATCAACAGGCGCAGCTCATGCCCCGGCAGGAGATTCCAGGAGGTCAACCAGCGCGGCTTGAAGAAAGCCAGATCCTTGGTGAGGCTGCTGTCGCCGCTCTGGGTCAGGTTCGAGGTCTCATAGCGCGCACCCAGTTCCGATATCAGCACGGGACTGATGCGCCAGGTCGCGGTGGAAAACAGCTCCATCCGCTTTTCTTCCAGCCTGATATTCGCGGCCGGCAGATTTACCGGCGCCCCGCCCAGAGCCAGGGTGCTGCGGCTGCTGAGCACATTGATGGCGCCTTCAACGCCGGCTTCCAGCTTCAGCGAGCCCTCGCGCAGCCATGCCAGCCGCGCCACGTCTTCGCGCTGGTTGAAAAAGCCGCGCGACAGATCCGTGCCCGACGCATTGGATTTGCGGCTGCTCTCGTCCTGCTCGGTCAGCCGGTGCACGGCAAACAGCTGCATCTGGCCGTAAACGCCCAGCGGGTGCTGATAGTCCAGCCGCGCTTCGCCGGTGCGGGTCTGCTTGTTTTCCAGCCCCGTCACCAGCGCAGTGGTGGGGTAATAGATATGCTCCTGGACATTGGAATAGGCGCGCTGCTGCTTCAACGCCAGGCCCAGCGCAAGATCGCCGCCCATCAGGGGCTGACGATAAGCCGAACTGATTTCGGTGTTGTTGGTGAGCAGAGGGAAATCGTAATCCACCAATTGCAACGGCGTGCCGTCGGGCAGAAAACGCCCGCGCGAACCGAAACCGTTCTGGTTGTTGCCGCCGATTTCGCGGCTCCAGCTCGCGGACAATTCCGCGGTCGAAATTTCGCCCTGCCGGGTCAGGTGGATCGCCACCTTGTCTTCACTGATGCCGTAATGGGTTATGGCGCCTTCCAGTTCGGCGCGCCCTCGCAGCGTTTCGGTCTTGCTGCGCACGACATTGGCCAGCACGGGATAGCCATGCATGTCGGGGGCACCGCGGATCAGTTCGACCCGCTCGACCGAAGAAGCCGCGATGCGGCGCAAAATGTCTTCGACGGTTTCCGCCTTGCTGGTGGGAAGCTGGCCGTCGATCAGAACATTGCCCACGGTTCCCGAAAAGCCGCGCACGGTGGCGTCGCCCAGCTTGATTTGAAATCCGGGCAGCAAACCCACCATGTCGTAGGCGGTGGCGGGCTGATTGGCCGCAAAAAAAGTCGCCGGATAGCTTGTCACGCCTTCCTGGGCGCTGGCCGGCCCCACGGCGAAAGTCACACACACGCTGGCGAGCAATACGATGCGTGCGGTCAGAAGTCGGAGAACGGTCTGTGTTTGCGCCAGCCAATCGCCACTAGCGGCAGCGCGCCGCCTTTGAATTTCCCCAGACACTCCAGCTCCGCCGATATAATTTTAGTTCATATAACCGCCAGGAGAGCTTGCCGCAATGTTGCCGATGGCTGAATTGCTGGCCTAGGACCAATATGATGCAGGCGGGCCCCTGTTCAGTCCTTGAAGTATTAAATATCCAGCCCGAACAAGGCGATTCAGCAATTCAAGCAACACGACCCATTTAATGGTGATTGCGTCAACATGGACTTCGCGACCCAGTTTCCCCGGCCATCGAAGTTATCCCATCACCCCAGGCCAGCTGGCGGCCTGCAGACCGCCAGCAGAAGCGGCCTGCCAGCACCGCTTCTCCACCGAGCATCTTTTTACTTTCGCGCGGAGCGGCCCGCTTTCTTGACGGGTTTACGAACCGGTGCCTTCGCCACTTTCTTTGCCTTCGCCGTGCCGGCTGGTTTTGCCTTGGGCTTTTTTTCCGCGAGCTTTTTCTCTGCCGGCTTTTTTGCCGGGGATTTCTTCGCCGCGGGCTTTTCCGCGCGCGTCTTGGCTGGCGCGGCCGGCGCCTTGATCGTTTTCACCGCAACGGGATCGGGCTTGGGCGGCGCCGGTTTGACGATGGGCTTCTCGATCTGCGCGACCGGCGCTTCTTCTGCGACCGGCAAAGCGGTGACGACCCCGCCCATCAGCTGAAGCAGACGCGGCGAGATGCTTTTGCGGCCGGGCGGCGATTGAGCGATTTTCGAGGAAGGCACACCAAGAAAAGCCTTCACGGCATCCTTGGACCGGCAAACCGCCGCCCTGGTGGCGGTCGATACCAGCGGCCCGTTGATGAGCACGGGATGCTCGACAATGCCGTCCCAATATTCATTTTCGCTGATGAAGCGGTCGTCCAGATTGAGTGCCTGGAACAAGGGATCGAATTGCCGGACCAGCGACTGGCCGCTGTCTCGCACCAGCGCCGAAAGGCTTTTGAGCTCGTCCCGGGTGGGCGGCGTCTCCAGGTAATTGACCACGCGCGGCTCCAGGCCCGCGGCGCGAAATTCCGCGACGATCTCCGCGCACATGTCCGAAGCCGGATCGCAATAAAGCGTGGGCGGACGTTCGCTCCGCGTCTCGGGCGCCCTGCCGGGCTGATGCTTCAGGGCCTGCACCGGCGCCTGGCCGGCCAGCAGTTTCAAGTCGACCGCCTTGGGGCCTTTGCTGTCCGGCTGCACATCGAATGAAATACGCTGTCCCGCTTTCAGGCCGGGCAAGCCGGACGATGTCACCGATAGGGCCGGCAGGAACACATCCTTGCCGCCCTCGTCCAAGGTGACAAAGCCGAAGCCCTTTGCATCGTTGAAAAATTTAACGGTTCCGCTCGGCATGACTGTCCTGACTGAATTTCCGGAAAGCCCGGCCAGGGCCCCGAAACGCTGGATTATGGGATATTCAAATCTTCACTGCCGTGCAGCGCGCTTCTGCGCAAGCCGGACTCCGACGGAAACGTGATTTTCCTGGGCCCGGATCACCGGCAACGGAGCGGTTTCTCAAAACCGAACGATAAATGACACACATCGATACACGACCAACTCAACTTCGAACTTGCCGGCGGACGGTCACGGCTAGCGCGGATCGCGGTACGCCGAATCAACCTCCGGGGCGGGGCAGGAGTTGCCCGCGATCGCCGCCGACAATGCATCCCGCATCTTGGCATCCAATCGCAACACCGGATAGGCCCCTGCCCGTTGCACACTATACCAAGGGGAGCGCTGGAAAAAGAAATTCAATCGTGCCTGGGGAGTGGCGGCAAAAGTCGCATCGTCCTTCAATTTCCGCTCGAATTCGGCTTTCAGAACAGGGTCCTTGGCCAACATGTCGCGCGCCAGCTTTTCCACCACACGCGGCTCGCCATATTCCTTGATCTCGAAGATCGCATCCAGCATCCCCCAGCGCAGCAGGGAATCGGGCGCGTCAGGTTCCAGCAATTCTATCGCCACATTCGCCGCCGGTTGATCGAGCGGCACAATCACCGAGCCGGCCGGCAATGTTTCATGGCGCGTCACCGGATTTGCCGTGAACGACCGCAGCATCAAATGCCCTTCGAAAGGCTGCGTCGCCCATTTGGGGTCGCTGAGTTGATAGCCCTCCGCATCGACCGTGACGGCACAATCGAGCCGCTTATAGGCGATGCCATGGTCCCGCAACCGCGCGATGACATTCGTCCATTGGGCCGGAATGACATAGGCCGACGGCGGCGCGACGGAAATATCCGGCACAAGCCGGTTCCAGTTCGGGATTTCGGTCGTGACCGGCTTGCCCGGATCGTACTGAATCCAGCTGCTTGCGGAGACATCGCTGTGGCTTTGGCGGAACGCATAGCCTTTCAAGAGATAAGGCGCGGACGCCGGATCGGACTTGAACGTCAAGGCCACGCGTGCGGAGGCATCTTGCGCGCGCGCGGCGGTACCGGCGTCGGCCTTGGCCGTGGCGGCAAGCAAGGCGGCCGGATCGCGGCCGATATGTTCCAGCAACAGTGCCACAAGGTCATAGGCCGCGCGCACCCGTACGGCGTAAGGCTTCAGCATATGGGTTTCGATCAGGAGCGCCGGACGGTTCTGCAACGCCGCATATCCGGTGGAAAAACGCGGGCCCGAGCCAAAATTGACAATGCCTTGGCGCGGGTCTTTTCCGTCCTTGAATTCCAGATAGATGGACGCGAGGTGGCCGCGCTTTTCGTAGAGCGGAATAACCGCCGCCATCGCTTTTTGCTGCCAGTCGTTGGCGGCGGCGTCGAGCTTGTTGGGATCCTCAAGATACCAGGTGAGGTCATATTGGTAATCGGCGCCATCGGTGGTGTGGATGTCGGTGAGAAAATCCGGCCGCCAATGCCGCCACAGGGCCAGCCAGGCACGCATTTCCGGCGTGTCGGCCTTGATGTAATCGCGATTGAGATTGAGATATTGCGACTGGCCCCGAAAGCCCATGCTGTCGGGGCCGTTCTGGTTGATCCGGTTATAGGGCGAGGAATTCTCGTGCCCGTCCACGCTGAAGACCGGAATGAAAACCAGCACCGCATGATCCAGCAGATGCGGGCTTTTGCCGGCGACCGCGAAATCCCTGAGCAGCATCAGCCCGGCATCCTTGCCCTCGATTTCGCCGGGATGGATGCCGGCCTGAACCAGCACCACGGGAAGCTTTGCGGCCCGCGCCGCTTCGGGCGTAAAGACGCCATTGGCGTTGGCGATCACCGCCACCATGGGACGGCCCTGAGGCGAGATACCGAAGGTCTGAATTCGGATCTTGCCAGGCGCGGCCTCTTCCAGCCGCTTCAGATAGGCCAGGGTGTCGGCATAGTTGGGGGTGGTACGAAAGCCCGCCGCTTCGGCCGGCGTCGTCCAGTCCGCCGCCGCGGCGGGCACGGCGAGCGAAAGACTCAGAAACACTATCAGCAGCCATGAACGCATATCGCCCGCCCCCGCCTATTCCCCGGATGGAGGCGGAGGGTAGATCAAGCGGACGGCGTCTGCCTATCTCTTGGCGTGTCGGACCAGATCCTCGACCACGGAGGGATCGGCCAGGGTGGAGATGTCGCCCAGGCTCTTGGTGTCGCCTTCGGCGATCTTGCGCAGGATACGGCGCATGATCTTGCCCGAGCGGGTCTTGGGCAGGCCCGGCGCGAACTGGATCACATCCGGCTTGGCGATCGGGCCGATTTCGTGGCCGACAAAGGCCCGAAGCTCGGCATTCAAGGTGTCGCTGGGCGTCACCCCCTGTTTCAAGGTGACATAGGCATAGATGCCCTGGCCCTTGATGTCGTGGGGATAGCCCACCACCGCAGCCTCCGCGACCTGGGCGTTGCCCACCAGGGCGCTTTCGACTTCGGCGGTTCCCAGGCGATGGCCGGAGACGTTGATCACGTCATCGACCCGCCCGGTGATCCAGTAATAGCCGTCGGCATCGCGCCGGCAGCCATCGCCGGTGAAGTATTTGCCCGGATAGGTCTTGAAGTAGGTGTCGATGAAACGCTTGTGATCGCCATAGACGGTGCGCATCTGACCCGGCCAGCTGCGGGCAATGCAGAGATTGCCGGTGACAGCACC
>JAFKFG010000031.1 GCA_017307355.1 Alphaproteobacteria bacterium | reverse complement strand
CCGTCGCGACCACGATCGTGATGTGCTTGAAGGAATCCCAACCCGCAAAATCACCAGCAACACTGCCGGGGTGCAGGACAATCGTCTCGTCGTCCAGCGCTTCGCGAACGACTTCCGTTATTCCCTCCAGTATTTCAAGATCCGTCACGCACATCCCCGTCGCTCGCCGCCCGGCGAGACACTGCAGACCATGGCTCTCTAGCGTTAATGTGATGGCGCCACCCGCCGGGGCAATGCTTTGTTCCGTCCTTGGTTAAGGCGCCGCGGGGCACCCATGCCAAGACCGGTGCCGAGCCCCGGCCGCGCGCCTTTATGGATCGTTCGCATGAACGCGCCATGACGACGCTGGTTAAGCGTTATTTGGCCGCCGGAAAAACATCCCGGATCAGCACGTCGCGCAGCTGCATGCGCAGATCGGTCTTGGGGTCCGGTTCGGTGTTGGACTGGGCGTGGGAGGAATCGGATGGCGGGGCGCCGGTGTCGGTGGTGTTGGACATCACGATGCTGCCGGCATGGCTGTCAGGCGCGATCATCAGCTCGGCGGTGAAGCCGCCCTGGTCGCCGTCGTGATAGACATATTTATGCCCGCCCACCTCCAGGGTGAAGAAGCCCAGCCCCATCATCGGCACCGCGCCGCCCGGCCCGCCGGTATAGGCGGTGGCGGCCTCGCCGGGCGTTCCGGTGGGGACGATGCCTTTCCAGGCTTCGTCCAATGAGCTGCGCTTCAGCACCACGTCATAGAGCGCATTCTTGGGATCGCCGATCAGGAAGCGCAGATATTTGCGCATGTCGGACAGGGGCGCCTTTAGCCCGCTGTTGGAGACGGTGATGCCGCTGTCGAAATTGAAGGGTTGCTTGGTGAGCTTGGTGCCTTCGCGCAGATAGGAATCCGCGACATGGGATTCCAGGTAATAGGGCGCGACGTCGAAATAGCTTTGTGTCATCCCCAAGGGCATCAGGATGTTCTTGGTGACATAGACTTCGAAATCGTCGCCGGAGAGCCGCTCGATGATCTGGCCGAGAAAGACATAGCCGACATTGGAATAGCTCCAGCGCGAGCCGGGCTGGAAGGCGATGTTGGTGAACGGCAGCATGGCGTTGATCTGGGCCCAATGGGTGGGCTCGAACGGCACCCAGGAACAATCGGGCGTGGAATCGCATTCCCACGGCCAGGTGGGATTGCGGAAGCCGGCGCTATGCGACAGGAGGTGCCGGATGGTGATGGCTTCGATGGGGCCGAACGCATCATGCACCTGGCGCAGTTCGGGGATGTATTTCACCGCCGGATCGTCCAGCGACAATTTCCCCCGGTCGCGCAGTTGCAGGATGGCGATGGCGGTCATGGTCTTGGTGATCGAAGCCCAATTATAGGCGGTCGCCGCGTCGGTCTTCTGATGCAGCTCGCCCCTGGCGTCGCCGTAAAAGAATTCGGTGGGCTTGTCGGTGCCATGCTCGAAGCCGAAGGCGCCGCCCACGATGCCGTGGCGGGACAAGGTGGCATCGAAGGTCTTGTGGAAATCGTCCAGCGGCGCGGCGGCTGCCGGCGCGGCGACGGCGATCAGGGCCGCGAGCGCAAGTCCCGCAAAGCCCGTGGCGTGTGAAATCGGCATGGCAATCCCCCCTGTTGCGGGGACGGTAAGGCGGGACCCATCCAATGCCAAGGGCCGGGGGGATGACCTCTTTGGCGCCCGAACGGCCCGGGCCTACCGGGCGGCCATGGACGCCAGAAAGCCGCGCAGGGGCTTGTCGTAGAACCGCAGGAAGATCCAGTTCATCAAGGCGATGAGCAACAGCGACGACAGGAGGTTCATCGCCCAGGAGGCGGTGCTGATTCGCCAGAAGACATGCTGCAGCAGCATCAGCACCGGTTCATGGGTCGCATAAATGGGATAGGAAAGCGCGCCCAGGGCC
This sequence comes from Alphaproteobacteria bacterium, assembly GCA_017307355.1. Classification (GTDB taxonomy): domain Bacteria; phylum Pseudomonadota; class Alphaproteobacteria; order Micropepsales; family Micropepsaceae; genus Rhizomicrobium. The sequence continues at coordinate 39,531 of JAFKFG010000031.1, read as the reverse complement.
GCGGCCCATTTCAGCTGCCATCCCGAAAGGCGTTGCTGGCAAGCCGCCACGACGAAGAGCGGAAACACCACGGCCACGGAGAATATTTCGGCCGCAAGCGTGCTGATGAACGCCCAATTGATCGTCAGCAGCAACACCAGGGCCGTCGCCAGCACCGGCATCGATACGGAGATCTTCGGCAGTTTTCCCGCGGCGAAGGCCCGGAAAATGAGGACACCGGCGAAGAAGGAAAAACCCGTCCGCGGGATGCCGCCGATGAAGGTATCGGAATAGCGCCCCAGAATTCCCAGGCCATATTGATCGGCGGCGAGGCAGAGCCAAAGCAGCAGGCCGAATTCCAGAACGACGATCACCCGCGTGGTCAGGAAGCGGAAGAGGATCGCATAGGTCATGTTGATCGCGATTTCGAAGAACAGCGACCATAGCGGCTGGTTCACCGAAAACAGTTCGGTGTGCGGCCCGCCGGGGAAGAAATTGGGCAAAACCGCGAAGGACAACAGGGTCATGTAGAGCGTGCGGGCGGGCGGCACATGGGCGAGGTGGTTCTGATAGGCGAACAACAGGGCCGCCACGGCCGTGCCGATCGCGATCATGGGATAGAGCCGGATCAGCCGCGCCCGGAAGAAGGTCCAGGCGCTCATGCCTTGCTCCAGCCTGGCGTCATAGGCATAGGCGATGACGAAGCCGCTGAGGCAGAAAAAGAAGTCCACCGCCATATAGCCGGATTGGAAAAGCAGTCCCGATGGCAGCCAGTAACGGCCGTGGAACAGCACGATCATGATCGCGGCCACGCCCCGCAAGCCGTCGAGCGACGCGATATGGTTGGTTTTCATAATTCCGCTTCCCCATCGCGCGGATGTCATGCCGCATTGTCCGGCCGGCCCGTTTCTATCGTGGCGAGCATCCGCGCAATAAACGGTTGTTATGGCCTTGGTTAATTCGGGCGCGCTTGTGTTGGGCGGCGATGGGCTCTTGCCAAGCGGCCGCTTTTTCCGGCACCGGAAAATCTGCGGCATGCGCAAGGCTTGACGATGGATGGCTTGACCCTGTTCGGGCTTTTCGCGATGACCGCCATGCTGATCACCTATGCGCTGGAGCGGCGCAGCCCCTGGTTCATCCTGGGCTTCGCCTCGTCCTGCTGGCTGGGTTCGGCTTACGGCTTCCTGCAGGGCGCCTGGCCGTTCGGCGTGGTGGAAGCGATCTGGGGGCTGGTGGCGCTCAGGCGCTGGTGGAGCGCGGCCCGCCCGGTGCCGTAAAAATTTCGTGTTCGGGGTGTCGGATCGGGGCCTGCTCCATCGTCCTTGGGGCAGGAACCACAGGAGACGATCATGGCAGACCAACCGAAGCTTCCCCCGGTCAAGGGCGGCCTGACGCCCTATCTGACGGTGGATGGCGCGATCAAGGCGGCGGAATTCTACAAAAAGACGTTCGCGGCCGAGGAGGCGATGGTGCAGCCGCCGGACGAGAAGGGCCGCACCATGCACGCGCACTTATATATAAACGGCAGTTCCCTGATGCTCAGCGATGCCTATCCGGACCAGGGTCATCCCTGGAAGGAGCCGCAGGGCTTCAACCTGACCCTCACCGTGGGAGACACCGACCAATGGTTCGACCGCGCCATCGCGGCGGGCTGCACCGCCATCATGCCGCCCCAAGACATGTTCTGGGGCGATCGCTATGGCCAGCTGCGCGATCCGTTCGGCGTGATGTGGGCGATCAACGGTCCGGTGAAGAAGTAGGACCAAGACGCCGGAATTGTGAAAGGCGGCCGCCCCATCGAAGGATCGATGGCTGCCGCCTTTCATGCCCGCGCCGGTCCGGTCTATGATCAGGCTGCGTCAGCGGGGAATCTCATGAACAATCTGATCGCCGCCACGGCGGTGTTTCTGGCCATCCATCTTTTCATTTCGGGCACGCGGCTGCGTGATGTCATCGTGGGCGCCATCGGCGAGAAGCCCTATATGGGATTGTTCTCGCTGACCTCGCTGGGCGTGATCGTCTGGATGGCGACGGCGTTCAACCAGGCGGGCGCCATGCCGGGCAGCGAAGCCGATCCTTATCTCTATGACCTGGGCACCGGCGCGCGGCATGCGGCGCCGTTGATCGTCGCCATCGCGTTCCTGATCGGGGTGCCGGGCCTTCTCACGCCCAACCCCACGGCCGTCAACCGCGAAGGATTGGCCGGCCAGGAGGGCGTGGTCAAAGGCGTGCTGCGCATCACCCGCCATCCGCTCATGTGGGGCGTGGCGCTGTGGGCGGCGGATCATCTCACCACCAATGGCGATCAGGCGAGCGTGGTGTTCTTCGGCGGCTTTCTGCTTCTGGCCCTGTTCGGCACCGTGTCCATCGACGCCAAGCGCAAACGCAAACTGGGCCCGGTCTGGGACGCATTCGCGGCCCAGACCTCGAACGTGCCGTTTGCCGCGATCCTGTCGGGGCGCAATCGCTTCAGCGCCAAGGAATATTTCGACTGGCGTTTTGCCGTGGCGGCGCTTCTGTTCGTGGGCATGCTGTTCGCGCATGTCCATATCTTTGGCGTGTCGCCTTTCGCCTGACGGTCAGATCTTCGCGGCCCGACGGGCCTCGATGATTTGCCATGCCAGCAGCACCGGCAGGGCCACCACCAGATCGCGGGCGCGGCGCAGCAGCGAGATCGCGATGCCGATTTCCGGCGTCAGCCCGAACACGGGCGCCAGCACCGCGTAACCGGCTTCCTGCACGCCCACCGCGGCGGGGATGAAGACGGTGGCGCTGCGCAGGCCTTCGACCAGCGCCTGGATCGCGATGGCGGTCCAAAGGCCGGTGGGAAGGTCCATCGCCCGCAGCACGGCCCAGAGCCACAGCCCGCTCGCCACCCAGCCTGCCAGCTGCAACAGGATCGACAGCGCCATGCGCGCATGGCGGCGATAGATGGCGTGGATGGTGTCGCGGAAGACCTGCATCGAATCGCGCTGGGTGGGAAACAGCCGTTCGCTCATGCGGTTGGCCCAATGACTGCCGCCCAGCTGGAACAGCGCGAAGCCGATCGCGCCCAAGGAGAGAAAGATCGCTCCGCCCAGCATGGCGCCGACATAAGGCGAAAGGATCTGGCTGGATTGCAGCAGGGACAGGCTGGCGACCACGCCCAGAAGAACATAGAGCCCCTGGGCGAAGGTCTCGGCGGTGAGATCGGCGATCACGGCGGCGGAAGCTTGCGAGGCGCCCATGCCCGCCAGCACCAGGGCCCGCGCCGCGAAGGCGACGCCGCCCAATTGGGTGATGGGCAGGACATCGGCGCTGGAATCGCGCAGCTGGCGCGATGCCGCGATCACCCACAATGGCAAGGGCGTGGGCAATAGCGGCCAGATGCCCAGCGACAGCACGAATTCCGCCGCCAGCCCCGCCAGCACGATCAGGACGAAGCCGCCGATCCCCGCCCGCGTGAAGGACGCCATCACCACTGGCAGATCGAATTGCGACAGGACCCAGGCCAGCACGGCAAGGCCCAGGAGCAGCGGCAGAAGAAGGCGGAACCCCGGTTTCATGGCGCGACCATAGCGAGGGAAAGAGGATTTTCGAGAATTTTTGTGGGAGCCTGTCGGGACTGCCCATAGCCCAGCGTCCTTGAGACAGACAGGCGGCCCAATCCGCCGCGCAACCGATGAAGGAAAGATCGTCATGAGAAAAGTGATCGTATCGACATTCATGAGCCTGGACGGGGTGATGCAGGCGCCGGGCGGGCCGGAGGAAGACCCCACCAAGGGCTTCACCCTGGGCGGCTGGTCGGCCAATTACTGGGACGAGGGGATGAACGCGGCGATGGGCGGGCTGATGTCGCAGCCTTTCGATCTTCTTTTGGGCCGCAAGACCTATGAGATTTTCGCCGCGCATTGGCCCTATGCGGGCGACAATCCCATCACCAACCTGTTCAACAAGGCCACCAAATATGTCGCTTCGCGCAGCCCGCAAAAGCTGGACTGGGTGAATTCCAAAGTGATCGAAGGCGATGTGCTGGCGGGCGTCAAAGCCTTGAAAGCGGAGAACGGTCCCGACCTTCAAGTGCATGGCAGCGCCAATTTCCTGCAGAGCCTGATCGACGCGGGCCTGGTGGACGAGCACAGCGTGTGGATTTTTCCCGTCGTGCTGGGTCACGGCAAGCGGTTGTTCGAAGACGGCGCGCCGGCGCATGCGCTGGAGTTGGTGCAGACAAAGACATCTGGCACCGGCGTGATGATGAATCTCTACCGGCCCAAAGGCGCGGTGAAGGCGGGTACGTTTGCCCTTGCCGAACCGTCGGCGGCGGAATTGGCGCGGCGGGCGAAGCTGGCCAAAGAAGCCTAACGGAGGCGATGATGGAAACCCAAACACAAGCAGGTTGGATGGCGGCAGCGGTGCTGACCGGCCGGGTGATCTTCGCCGGCGTCTTCCTGATGGCGGTGAGTTTCAAATTCATGGGCATGGGCAGCACGGCGGCTTACATCGCCGCCGCCGGATTTCCCATGCCGCTGGTTCTGGCCTGGTGCGCGGCGATCCTGGAAGCGGCATTGGTGATCGCCTTTCTCAGCGGCGCCTATTTCCGCGAAGCCTGCTTGGTGGCGGGCGCCTATGTGATCTTCTTGGGCGTCGCCTTTCACGGCCCGTCGCATTGGGGCAAGAACCAGGACGAGTTCGGCTTTTTCGTCGATCATTTCACCTTCCTGGCGGGCCTGTTGTTTGCCGCCGCGCATGGTCCGGGTCCCGTGCTGACGATGAAGCGGGGACTTCTGAACCGCTGACCTTTGGTTTTCTTTCCGCTATCGTCGGGCGCGATGCGCAAACCGGCGATGGACAGGATGAGGCGGGCGGCTCTTTCGATGGCCGCTATTGTCCTGTTGTCCGGACCGGCGCTCGCCGCCATGCCGGGTGTCATGCCGGTGGGCGAGCGGCATCTGAGCGTGATGGTGGGAAGCGCGCCTTTGCGCGATGCCACGCATAATGCGGCCGTGCGGGTGACGGTGTGGTATCCGGCCGCGCCGGGGACCAAGGAAAGCCGCATCGATCTGGGCCCGCCGGGCAAGCCGTTTTTCATCGAAGGCGCCAGCGCCGCCGATGCGCCTTTCGCGGACAAGAGACTGAGGCCCACCATCCTGTTGTCGCATGGGTTCGGCGGCACGGCGCGGATGATGGCCTGGTTCGGGCTGGCGTTGGCTGAGAAGGGCTATGTGGTGATCGCGGTCGATCATCCCGGCAACAACGGCCAGGACAAGATGACGGTGCCCGGCTCGATGCTGTTCTGGGAGCGGGCGGGCGATCTGGCCGCCGCGCTGAAAGCGGCCAAGGCCGATCCCGCGATCGGGCCGCATGTCGACAACACCAATGTGGGGCTGGCGGGATTTTCCCTGGGCGGCTTCACCGCGCTGGTGGGCGCGGGGGCGCGGGTCGACATGGCGCGGCTGTTCGATTTCTGCGCCGCGAACCCCAAGGACGGCGTCTGCATGCCGCAAAAGGAATTCGCCGTCACCATGGACCAAGCCAAAGCGGCGCTGGCGTCGCCGGAATTGTCGGTGGCGGCGTCGCGGGCCGGCGAGGATCATCATATTCCCGCCATCCGCGGCGTCTTTGCCATCGCGCCCGCCGCGATCCAGGCTTTGCGGCCGGAAAGCCTGGCCCGGCTTTCCATGCCGGTGGCGATCCTGTTGGGCGATGCCGATCCGGTGGCGGTGCCCGCCACCAACGGGCTCGCGGCGGCCAAAGCCATGCCCGGCGCGCACGTGAAGCTTCTGCCCGGTGTGGGGCATTACGATTTCCTGGGCACCTGCACCGACGCGGGCCGGGCGGCCACGCCGCTCTGCACCGCCACCGTGCCGCAGGACCGGACCCACAAGGCCGCCACCGACATGGCGCTGGCGTTTTTCGGCAAGGCGCTGGGAACGCCGTGACACGAAAACGGCCCCGGCGGGGGAACACCGGGGCCGTCTTCACTTCGCGGTTGGCAGGGGGTTACCAGCCGCGATAGCCGTGCGAATAGGCGTCGTAGCGGTTGTCGTAATAGCGGCCGCGGTCATAGCGCCAGTCGCGATGGTCCCAACCGCGATCGCGATAATAGCCATCGCGATAATACCAGTCGCCGCGGTCGCGATTGTTCTGCGAAGCCAGGATGGCGGCCAAGGCGACGAAGCCGATGCCGGCGGCGATGGCGGCGCCATTGTCATTGTCGTGATAGCGATAGTCGCGCACCGGGATGGGGCGATTGACCGGCGCCGCATTGGCGGCGGTGGCGACGGTGGCGCCCAGCAACGACAGCGCCAAAACAGAACTGATCAAGCGTTTCATGATCTTTGCTCCTTCTCCGGATGCCGTTGCATCCTTGGGGAGGAGAATGCGCCCGCCCGGCTGTACGAAGTCTGGGGGCGGCGTTCATCATCCATTCAGGCAGGGTGGCTTTTTTGAGGCGGCGGCGCTTCTTTTTCCGCCTTCCGGGCGGGTTTTTTCAGAACGCGGCGCCGGCAAAAACCTATAAGCTTGGCGGATCATTTTGGGAGAGCGCCGAGATGTTCAAGAAACCTCTGATGATTCTGACGGCCGCCAGCCTTTTGGCGAGTGCGTCGGCCGAATCTGTTTGGGCCCAGCCTTATTATGGCGGGCGCGGATCTTCCTATGGCGATGGCTATACCGACGGCTATCGCGCGGGCTGGGAGGATTTTCGCATGAAGCGCCAGTTCAACGACCGCGCGCCGCAGGATCGCAACTATAACTACAATTATCAGCCTGCACCCGATCCGCGCATGAGCGGCGATCCGGACCAGCGCTGGCGCCAGCAATATCAGCGCCAATACAGCTATCAGGACGACAGCTATTATCGCGAATGCCGCACCAAGACCGATCCCGGCGGCATCATTGCAGGCGCGCTGATCGGCGGGCTGTTGGGCAATTCATTGGGCCGGGGCGGCGGGCGCGGCGGCGCCACCATCGCCGGCGTGGTGGTGGGCGGGGCGCTGGGCGCGGCCCTGACCAAGAACATGGACTGCGACGACCGCAGCTATGCCTACAACACCTATTATAACGGCTTCAATGCGGGGCGGGCGGGCGTGCCGTATCAGTGGCGCAATCCGCAAAGCGGCAATTACGGCGAATTCCGCGTCAACGACTATTACAACGATCCGGTCGGATTCCGCTGCGCCAACTTCACCCAGCAAATCTTCATCAACGGACGGCCCCAGGCCGCGAGCGGGCGTGCCTGCCAGCAGCCCGACGGCACCTGGGCCATCGTCGGTTGATCCATGCGAAGGAGTTTTTCCATGAAAGCATTTTTGGTTCTGAGTGCCGCGCTTGTTCTGACGGGTGCCGCGCTGGCTCCCGCCATGGCGCAGGACGCGGGGTTGGTGTTCACGGCGTTGGACGCTAACAAGGACGGCAAAATCTCCAAAGCCGAAGCGCAGAAGAATCCGGCCGTGGCGCAAATGTTCGATCAGGCCGACAAGAACAAGGACGGCTTCCTGTCCAAGGAAGAGTTCGAAGCCGCGTTCGGAAAGAAGTAGCAGAAGCCATAAAAGTTGGGCCACCCGCTCATCGAAAACGGGTGGCCCGACCTTTGCCTCGCTCGCTATGCTCACGAGGGGCAAGGTTTTCTAAGCTCATTGCATTCGCCAAGAAAACCTAAGCCGACGTCGCCTGCACCTGGGGGAGGTCAGCGGGCGTTCTTGACGTCCTCGGGTTTTACCGTGTCCTTGTAGGCGTTGCCGAAATGGGTGCGCACATAGTTCACCACATCGGCGATCTGCTGGTCGGACATCGCGCCACCAAAGGCGGGCATGGATTTGAGGCCCTGGGTCACCACCGAGATGGGATAACCGGGTTCGGCCAGCTTGGGATTTCTCGCCAGCGCCGGATAATGGCCCGCGCCTTCGGCGCCGCGCCCGTCGGGCATGTGGCAATCCTGGCAGATGCCGTTGTAAAGCGCCTCGCCGCCCTGTTGCGGGAACTGATTGCAGTTGGCCTGGGCCATCGCGCCGGTGGCGGCGAGCGATAGCGCGGCGGCGAGAAGAATTGTGTTGGCTTTCATCGCTCTCTCCTTCAAGCCGACATCACGCGCTTGTGCAGGCGGGTGATGGCGTCCAGCGCCGACAGCACCGAGCCTTCCTGCCAGGCCATCAGGCGCGAGCAATGTTCGCCCGCCAGCACGATGCGGTTATCGACGGCGCACATATCCGCGTAATGCTTTTCGCGCAGCGCGTCGTTCCACAGGCCCGAGCAACCCAGGGTCCAGGGCACGCGATGCCAGGCCACCGCCACGCCGGTCATGAATTCGGCGCGGTATTGCGGATGGATCTTGCTGCCCTGTTCCAGCGCCGCTTCGATCTGTTCCTGGGCCGACAGGGCTTCGAAATTATAGACCCGCATGCCGCTGCGGTAGATATAAGCGCCAAGCAGAACCGCCGGGCCTTTCTCGAAAAAGCCGTGTGACGGATAGGAGATGTTGAAGATCGGTTGGTCGGTATAGGTGTTGCCGCCATAGATATTGTCGTCTTCCTCCCAGAAGCGGCGCTTGAATTGCAGGCCCACTTTCACCGCCGGCAGATAGGGCAGGCTGTCGATGGCCGCGCGCATCTTCGGCCCCACATTCATGGGAATCTGGCTGAGGACGGAGACGGGAATGGTGTTGACGCACCAATCGGCCTTTTCGGTCTTGGGCGCGCCGCCGGTCTTGCTGTTGATGTAGGTGACGGTGACGCCGGTTTCGTCCTGGCGGATGTTCGTCACTTTGCAATCATATTGGATCACGCCGTCCAGCAATTTGCCGAAGGCTTTGCCGATCTCGCCCATGCCGCCTTTGGGCTGGAACAGCTGGCCCTGGAAATCCCATTGCTTGGGGAAATAGAGCGCGTTCCAGAGCGATGAATTGAACAGCTCCTTGCGGGGCATGATGTCTGACGGAACGGGGCCGGGCATGAGGCCGCCGCCGGGCGGAATGTCGTAACCGCGAAAATCGCTGGTCTGATCGCCCTTGCGATATTCGTAATTCTTGTCCAGCCCACCCCAGGTCTTGAGCATCTGGAGCACGCCGTCCTTTTCGTCCTTGTCGAGCTGGTCGTCCAGCTTGTTCTGGCTGGTGGCCTTGGCGAGAAGTTCGGAGATATGGCCTTCATAATCGGCGGCGACTTCGCGGAAGCGCTTGGGCTTGCCGCCGAAGGCGCCCGCGGAATGCACCAGCGCCGCGTTGTTGTACATCACGAAGCTTTCCAGCGGCACGTTCAGCATCTTGCAGTAATGCAGGATGCCCTGATGGTGATAGGGCAGGCGCCAAGGGCCGGGATTGAAATACTGGCCGGGCGCGAAATCCACTTTCTGGGTGGTGCCGCCGATGTCGGTGTAGCTGTCGCCCGCATGCAGCGACCAGTTGCGGCCGCCGGGACGGTTGTTGAATTCCAGGATCTTCACTTTGTAGCCGGCCTTGCGCATCTCGTACGCCGCGACCATGCCGGCGATGCCCGCGCCCAGGATGATCACCGAAGCGCCCTTGGCGTCGCCCTGCAAGGTGATGGGGTCGCTGAAATCCGAATTGGCGGCATAGCCCATGGAGAGCATGGCGTCGTACATCGCCGCCGTGCCGCCCGCGAGGCCGATGGCGGTGAGAAGCGAGCGGCGCGTCCATTTCTCGTTCGCGAAATCCTTCATCTCATCTCTCCCTCGGCATATATGGGCATATACCCGTAAAATGGGGGTATATACCCGCAATGAGTCCCTCACAAGCGCCGGGGACGGATTTTACGCAAACTTTACAAGCGGCGGCGCGAGAGAGGTTCTAGCAGGCGCGGGTTCGCCGATGGGGTGCGGAATCCGGACCGCGCGGCGCGAAAGCGGTCCGGATTCCGTACCGGCACGCCGCCACGGCCATGATAGGATGATGCATGACCTCCTATGGCCAGTTCTGCGCCATCGCCCGGGCGCATGAAATTCTGGGCGGGCGCTGGACCATCCTGATCGCGCGCGAGCTTTTGTGCGGCAGCCGCCGCTTCAACGACATCCTGCGCGGGCTGCCCCGCATTTCGCGCACCGTGTTATCCGAACGGCTGCAGGCGCTGATCCATGCCGGCGCGGTGATGCGCGAAGAGGGCCCAAGCGGGCCCCAATATCGCCTCACCGAAGCGGGGCAGGAATTGTCGGAGGTGATGACGGCGCTGGCCGTCTGGGGTCAGCGCCGGTTGCCGCGCGATACCGCCAGGGAAGACCTGGATATCGAGCCGGTGCTGGTGGACATGGCGCGGCGGGTGCGTTTCGACCAGCTGCCCGCGCATCCGGTGATCGTGCGTTTCGAATTGGCCAAGACCAGGACGCGCTTTCTGCTGTTGCGCAAAACTGAATCGGCGCTGTGTCTGCGCAATGTGGGTTTTCCCGAGCCGGTGCGCGTCGTCGGTCCCTTGTCGGCATTGGCGGCCTGGTGGCGGGGCGATGTCAGCTTCGCCGGCGCCCAGAACCAGGGACTTGCGATCGAAGGAACGCGGGACTTCCGCCGTGCCTTTCCCGACTGGTTCGAGCGTTATGCCTTTGCCCAGATCCTGCCCGCGCCGCGCGCGCCGGAACCGCGCCGGGCGCCCATCCGTCCGCGCACCCATGCGCGCAAGGCAGGGGCCCGTTCGGCGTGATGCGGTAGCGATCCGGAATTGCGCCCGCTAAGCTGGCGATGGGCTTCGGGAGAGCGGCCATGCGGAAGATCATTGGGGCGGCATTGATAGTGGCCGCGATGGCGGCGGCGGTCTCTGCAGAGGCGGCGGACACGGCGCTCAAACCGCCGAAGGCTTATGTGATCGGCGAAGTGAATGTCACCGATGCGCAAACCTACAAGACCTATGCGGCCAAGACTTCGCCCATCGTGGCGAAGTTCGGCGGCATTTATATTGCGCGGGGCGGACAGACCGTGCCGGTGGAAGGCGCGGGCCCGGCCGGGCGCGTGGTGGTGATCGAGTTCCCCAGCCTGGCCGCAGCGAAAGCATTCGAAGCATCGGCGGAATATCTCAAAGTGGCGCCGATCCGGCAGCGAAGCTCGACCGGCCGCTTCTTCATTGTCGAAGGCACGGCGCCTTAAGGGCCGGCAAGCGCCGATCGGCATCACATTCCGCAATTTCAGGCTGTAATCCCGGGCCGTGAGCGTGGGAAATAGTCCCAATGTAAAGGTGTGTGTCGCATGGTAGCGGGCCGCCTTTATCCCCGCTAAGCTGCGGCACGCCGATACCGTTCGCAGCGTTTTGTTTCGCGCAGGGAGGCATGTCGTGACATTCATCTGGCCGACCGCCTTCTGGTTGATGCTGGTGTTGCCGGTGTTGGCGTTCTTCTATTGGCGCAATGCCGGGCGGCGCGGCAAATTGCTGGCGCTCTATCCGACCCTGCTCAAGGCGTCGCAGCCGCCGGGATGGTGGGGCAAGGTGCGCCGCCATGGCCCGCCCTTGCTGTTGCTGGTGTCGCTGGGACTTCTGATCACGGCCCTGGCGCGGCCCGCCGCCGTCATCACCTTGGCCAGCCAGCGCGGCACGTTGATATTGGCGATGGACGTGTCGGGCTCGATGCGCGCCGACGACGTCAACCCCACCCGCATCACCGCGGCCCAGCTTGCCGCCATGGAATTCGTCAAGGAACGCCCCCATGCGGTGAAAATCGGGCTGGTGGCGTTTTCCGGCGGCGCCTTCCTGGTGCAGGCGCCCACCGACAACAATGCCGACCTTAATGCCGCGATCCAGCAGCTTCGGCCCGAGCGGATGACGGCCATCGGCTCGGCGGTGCTGACCTCGTTGCAGACGCTTTTCCCCGACCAGCATTTCGACACCATGCTGCCGGGCTTCGGCGGCGACCAATTCTATCTGGGTACGCCGATCGAGAATGCGAAGCGGCCCAAGCCGCAAAAGCCCAAGAGCCCGACGCCGGTGGAGCCGGGAAGCTATAAATCGGCGGCGATCATCCTGATGACTGACGGCAAGAGCACCTTGGGGCCCGATCCGGTGGAGGCGGCGCGCATCGCTTCCAATTACGGCGTGCGGGTCTTCACCATCGGTTTCGGCACCGCCAACGGCCAGATCAAGCTCTGGGGCGACCGGGTGATGAAGGTGCAGCTGGATGAAGAGACGCTGAAGACCATGGCGAAGATCACCCACGCGCAATATTTCCACGCCAAGACACAGAAGGAATTGGCAGCGATCTACAAGCAGCTCAACACCAAGCTGCAGGCCGAGACGTCGCTGGAGGAAATCTCCTTCCTGTTCGTGGCGGCGGCGACGGTAATGGCGTTCCTGTCGGTGGCGTTGTCGCTTCTGTGGCACGGGCGCGTGGTTTGAGGGAGGAATGGCGATGACCAAGCAAAGCCGGATCGATCCGCATGAATTCACCAAGGCTTATCAGAATTATGCCGAGAAGGTGAGATCGGCTGCCGAGGCGCTGGCCACCCATGGCGTGGAGTCCCGGCAATTCCAGGAAGCCGATGCCCGGGCCGAGCAAGCGCAGGAAGCGCTGCGCGGGAAATAGCGCTTAGAATTCCCGGATTCACTGCATGAAGAGTTTTGTCGCGATCTCCGGCTGCTCCGGCGGCGGGAAATCGACGTTATTGGTAGAGCTGGCGCGACACGGCTTTGCCGTGGTGGAAGAGCCGGGCCGGCGGATTGTGGCGCGCGAACTGGAAAGCGGCGGCGACGCGCTGCCCTGGACCGATGGCGCGGTGTTCGCGGCGAAGGCGCTGGCGCTGGCCTGGGAAGATTGGCACGGGGCACGAGCGAAGACGGGCCCTGTCTTCTTCGATCGCGGGCTGGTGGATGCGGCTGCGGCGCTGGCGCATGTCACCGGGAAATGGCCGGAGGGTGATTTTGCCTCCGCTTACGGGCCTCTGATGTTCCTGGCGCCGCCCTGGCCGGAGATCTATGTGGGCGATGCCGAACGCCGCCACGGCTTTGCGGAAGCCGAAGCGGAATATCATCGTCTGGCCGCCGCCTATGCACGACTGGGATATGAGGTGGCGACCCTGCCCAAGACGCCGGTCGTGGAGCGGGTGGCATTTGTGCTGGAGCGGCTTGCCTTGGCGTGATTTTCCGCGCCACAGTCGGCCAGGGTGGAATCTGGGGGCAGATGATGCGTCGGGAAATTGCAGCTGCGCTGGCGGCGCTGACGATGTTTGGCGGCGCGGCGTTCGCACAAGATGCGGCACCTAAAACATTCGCCGAGACCGTGAAGCAGGTGATGGCGCGGCCGGTCTATCGCCATGGGCGCATCGGTCTGGAAGTCTGGTCGCTGGATCAGGGCAAGCCGGTCTTTGCCGTGGATGGCGACAAGCTGTTCACCCCGGGGTCCACCACCAAGCTCTTTACCGAAGGGGCGGCGCTCAATCTGTTGGGATCGGACTACCGCTTCCGCACGCCGCTCTATCGCACCGGCAAGATCGAGAAGGGCGTGCTGCATGGCGATCTGGTGCTGGTGGGGACGGGGGATCCCAACTTGTCCAATCGCATCCAGGCGGATGGGACCCTGGGCTTTGTCGATGAGGATCACACCTATGGCGGGGCGGATTCCCGTGTGCTGCCGGGCGATCCGGCCATCGTGCTGCGCCAGTTCGCCCGGACAGTGAAAGAGGCTGGGATCAAAAGCGTGACGGGCCGGGTGCTGGTCGATATCAGCCTGTTCGAGGAAGGGGCGCGCGACCTGGGCACGGGCGAGACGATCTCGCCCATCATCGTCAACGACAATGCCATCGATGTCACCTATCGGCCGGGCGCCAGGATGGGCGATCCGGCGTCGTTCACCGTCGCGCCCGCCGTGCCCTATATCCATTTCGTCAATAAGATCGTCACCGGCGAGAAGACCGATGTCGATGCGGTGACGGAAGAGCGCAAGGATGGCGGCCAGACCGTGACTCTCAAGGGTACGGTGGACATCAAGAGCGGGCCGGTGATTTTGGGCTATGCCTTGTCCAAGCCATCGCGCTTCGCGGGCACCTTGCTCACCATGGCGCTGAAGGATGAAGGCGTGACGGTGAAGGGCAAGCCCGGCGTGGTGACGGCGGCGGCCACGGATTTCTCCGTCGGCGCGGACAAGGTGCGGGGCTTTTATCGCGACGAGATGAAGCTGGGCGAGCATGTTTCCCCGCCCTTGTCGGAAGATGCGCGCATCACCTTGAAGGTGAGCCAGAATTTGCACGCCTCGACCATGCCCTATGTGCTGGGCGCGGTGTTGGGCAAGACCGGCGAGAAGGCCGATCACAAAGGCTTTATGCTGATGCATGACTGGCTGGTGGGCATGGGGCTGGACATGTCGGGCGGATCGCAAGGCGATGGCGCGGGCGGTGCGGTGGCGGCTTTCTACACGCCCGATTTTGTGGTGCGCTATCTGGATCACATGGCCAAGGGGCCGGGCGCGGCGCATTTCCATGACAGCCTGCCGGTGTTGGGCAAGGACGGTACGTTGGTGGACATTCAGCCTCAGTCGCCCGGCGCGGGGCATGTCTTCGCCAAGACCGGCACCTATAGCGACAGCGATCTTCTGAATGGCGGGCACACCATTCTCACCGGCAAGGGCCTGGCGGGCTACACCACCACGGCGGATGGGCGCAAATATGCCTTCGCCTTCTACATCAACAATGTGGAGCTGCCGGACGACGCCAGCGTGTCGAAGCTGGCGGGGCAGGCATTGGGCGAGATGGCGTCGGCATTGTATGCGCTGCCGCTTGAGTGAAGGACGGCAGGCGGCGGCGCGTGCATCTTCCTTCGACAAGCTCAGGATGAGGCATTCGAACGCCGCCATGCGCCGATAAGAGCAGCGATCGCCATTCCCGGCAACGACAAGACGGCGAGAAGCACCAGGCCCAGCGGCAGGAGGCTGAAGCCTGAGCCGAACGCGATCATCACCGGTACTTGCGCGAACATCGTCACCAACGGCCAGCGCCAGGGGCGATGGGGAAAGAACGCCGCCAGTCCGCCGCCGATCAGGAGGGCCGCGGGATAGGCGGCGGTCCAGTAAAGGCCGACGTCCCACGCTTCGCGCCCGCCCGCCGCGATGGTGGCGAGGCTCCAGACGATCGTGCCGGCCAGAAAGGCCATGGCATAAGCGGTCTTGTCTGTGGTCATGGGTCTTTTCCGGCACGTATCCTGGCATGAGCGGGTTAACTCCCGATGAGCGCCCCGCACGCCTTGCATCCGGCGCTCGGTACGCGTTAGTGAGGGGCATGTCCTTGTTTCGTCGGTTGATACGCGCCCTGGAGGCGCCCGCGCCCCAGCGCGATCCCGATCCGAAATTGTCGGTGGCGGTGCTGCTGGTGGAAGCCGCGTGCCAGGACGATACCTTCGATGCCGCCGAACGCCGGGTGATCGAGCAGCTTCTGGCGCGGCAATTCGACCTCAGCGCCGAGGAATGCCGCGCGCTGCTGGAAGCGGCGGAAAAGCGGGTGGGCGAAATGGTGCAGATCCACGGCCATACAAGCGACGTGTTCGAAAGCACCACGCCCGCCGAGCGCATCCGGTTGATCGAGATGCTGTGGGAAGTGGCCTATGCCGATGGCGTGCTGGATCCGGAAGAGGATCTTCTGATCCGCCGCATCGCGGGCCTGATGGCGGTGGAAGATCGCGAGCGGGTGCTGGCACGTCAGCGGGTGGCGGCGCGGCTGGGGATCAAGAGCCTGTAATCGACCGGCAGGGAACCAGTTGGCGGGGTGGCAGGTTTTATTAGGCCATCCTTCCCCAGGGTTCCCATGTTCGCTTTCGATTTTGCGCTGTCCTCCGCGGTTTCGCTGGGCGGCGTGCTATGAAGATCCTGCTGGATATCGCCTGGGATTTTGTGGGCCTGATCCGCTATGGCAGCCTGGCGGCGGCGCTTTTGGGCGTGGTGGTGTTCGGGCGGCATTTTGTCGGCATCAATGCGCGGGCGGCCCAAATCGGGCGCGCCGACATACCGGACGAATCCTGGCGCGGCCCGGGCGCGATCAATGGCTTCAAGTTGATCGGGCTGGGTTTCGCGATGTTGGTGGTGTCGCTCTTTATCAGCGCGTTGCTGCCGTCAAGATTGTGATCATTTCGACAGGTCCGAGAACAGCACGGTCAGATAGGTGATCGACGGCGCGATGTCGGCGATAGGCGTGCGCTCGTTGAGGCCGTGGCTGAAATTCTCCGACTCCTTGGTGAAGACGGGGCTGGCGCCATAGGAGTCCACATGCTGGGCGCGGAACCACATGCTGTCGCTGGCGCCCGAGGCCATGACGGGGAATACCGGCACGCCGGGATAGGCCGCGGCCGCCGCCTTTTGCACTGCTGCCGTGAAGTCGGGACGCGCAGGCGAGGCGGCGGTGGCGACGGAGCCCGAAGTCACATCGGCGATGGTGAGATGCGGTTCGGCCGCCACCTTTTTCAGTTCGGCCATGATGTCGGGCCGGCTATGGCCCGGGAAGATGCGGCAATTGATATTGGCTTCGGCGCGCTGGGGCAGGGCGTTGAGCGCATGGCCGCCGCTGAGCATGGTGGCGACGCAAGTGGTGCCGATCTTGCCCACCATGGCCGGATCGGCGGCCAGGGTTTCGATGGCGGATTTGTCGGCCGGATTGGCGGCGAAGGTGCGCATGGCGGCGGCGACCTTGGGATCGTTCTGATATTTCGCTGCCGAGGTGAAATAGGCTTTGGTGAGATCGTTCAGTTCCGGCTTGAAACGATAATCGCCGATCCGGACCAGGGCCGCGGCCAGTTCTGTGATGGCGTTCGACTTGCGCGGCTCGGAGGAATGACCGCCGGGATTGGTGACGCTGAGCTTGAAATCGGCATAGGTTTTTTCCGCGCCGTCCCAGGTGAGATATTCCGGCTGGCCGGTCTTTTCGTTGAGCACGCCGCCGCCGCCATCCATGTTCAGCACCAATTCGGCATTGGAGAGTTTCTTGGCGATGATGGCGCCGGTCTTCATGTCGGTTTCCTCGTCGCCGGAAAACTCGATGATGATGTCGCGGCGGGGCTTGAAGCCCTGGCGGCGCAATTCGGACAAAGCGGCGATGGACAAGGTGCCGTTGAGCTTCATGTCGGTGGCGCCGCGCCCGAACAGATAGCCATTCTCCACCACCGGGGTGAAGGGATCGCGGGTCCAGTCGGCGGGCTTGGCTTCGACCACATCCATATGGCCGCTGATCACCAGGGGTTTGAGCTTGGGATCGCTGCCCGGCCAGCGGGCGATCAGATAGGCGGTGGTGCCTTCGGGCGTGATGGTGATGTCGGAAGATTTGAAGCCGCCCGCCACCAGCGCATCGCGATAGAGCGCGGCGACCTTGGGCGTCTGGTCGCCGGGGCCGGCCACCGAACGCATGGCGATGGCTTTCTTGGCGAGGTCCAGCGCCTCGGCTTCGGCCTGAGGATGATTAGTGGGGGGATGGGAAGGCGGCGCGGCCAGCGCGGAACCGGACAAAAGCAGAGCGGCAAAGGTGAGATAAACCGGGCGCATCGCAATTTCCCCTGTGATCGGCGCGCAGAGTAGAGATCACCCACCCGGCCCGGCAAGCTTCATTTGACTTGAGAATGGACGGGGGTAGGCTTTGCCTCTTGTCTGCTGTGCTGCCGCGTTTCCACCCCGACGCGAGGTCGTGCCATGCTGCGGAACATCCTTATTCTCGCAACGATTTTTCTTCTGGCGCCGCATGCGGCGGGGGCGCAATCGGCGCTGCCCGATGGCGCGGGCAAGGCGATCGTCCAATCGTCTTGCGCCTCCTGTCATGCCTTGAGCCAGGTGACCAATGCCGGGCACAGCAAGGCGGAATGGGACACGGTGCTGCATATGATGGTGAATGCGGGCGCGCAGCTGCCGGCGGATCAATTCGAGACGGTGTCGACCTATCTCGCCAAGAATTTTCCGCCAAAGACGGTGGGCGCGGCGGCGCTGATTTCCGGGCCCGTGAAAGTGACGATCACGGAATGGGATGTGCCCACGCCGGGTTCGCGGCCGCACGATCCGATGTATGCGCCCGACGGATCGGCCTGGTACACCGGCCAGATGGCCAATGTGCTGGGCCGCTTCGATCCCAGGACGCAGCAGTTCAGGGAATTCAAGCTGCCCGAAAATTCGGGCCCGCACGGGCTGATCCCCGACCATGACGGCAATGTCTGGTACACGGCGAATTTCGGGGCCTATATCGGCAAGCTCGATCCCAGGACCGGCGCGGTCAAGCAATATCCCATGCCCGATCCGGCGGCGAAGGATCCGCACACGCTATTGCTGGCGCCCAACGGCAATATCTATTTCACGGTGCAGGGCGCCAATCGGGTGGGGCGGCTCGATCCGAAGACAGGCGAAGTCAAGCTGGTGACGTCGCCCACGCCACGCTCCAACCCGTACGGCATGGTGATCGATTCCCATGGCGCGCCGTTCTTTGTGGAATTCGGATCGAACAAGGTGGCGCGGCTCGATCCCGACACGCTTGCGATTCATGAATTCGTGTTGCCGCATGCGGATTCGCGGCCCCGGCGCGTGGCAATCACACCCGACGACATCATCTGGTATTCGGATTATGCGCGGGGCTATCTGGGGCGGCTCGATCCCAAGACCGGCGCGGTGACGGAATTTCCGTCGCCGGGCGGAAAGGATTCGCGGCCCTATGGCATCACCGCGGTGGGTGACGTGATCTGGTACAGCGAATCCAATGTCAGCCCCAACACGCTGGTGCGCTTCGATCCCAAGACGCAGAAGTTCGAAAGCTGGGCGATCCCGTCCGGCGGCGGGGTGGTGCGCAACATGGTGCACACGCCGGAAGGCAATCTCTGGCTCGCCTGCAGCGGCGTGAACAAGATCGCTTTCGTCGAGGTGGAGAAGGACCGCGCCGCCCGCTGAATCCCCTTGCCGCCGCGCCGGGCTGCGGTCACAGTCGGCGCCCGCAAGGCAGGGGGACGCGATGCGTAATACATTCACGGCGACTGTTCTGGGATTGAGTCTGCTGGCCGCCATGCCGGCGGCGGCGGCCGATTATCTGCCCCCCAAAGGCGATGCCTGGACGACGCATACGCCGCAGCAGGAAAAGCTCGATCCCGCCAAGATCAAGGCGGCGGTGGATTTCGCGGTGTCGGCGGAGCTGACCTATCCGCCCGAACTGGCCAAGCAGGCGGACATCCGGGACCTTCGCATTTCGGTGCCGCTGAAATATGGGCACGAGGCGTTCAACACGCCCATCGGTCCGCTCAAGCCGCATGTGCCCGCCAATGGGCTGATTATCCGTCACGGCTATATCGTGGCGGAGTGGGGCAACACCCGTGAAGTCGATATGACCTTCTCGGTCACCAAAACATTTCTGTCGTCGGTGGCGGGCGTGGCTTTCGACAAGGGCATGATCAGGAACGTCAACGACCGGGTGATCGATTATGTGCAGCCGTCGGCGGATTTCATGCTGCCGCACAATCAGCCCATCACCTGGGACAATATGCTGCGCCAGGATTCCGGATGGATCGGCACCATGTGGGGCAAGCCCTGGTGGGCGGACCGGCCGGGCGAAAATCCCTGGAGCGAGCTGGCGAAAGGCCCGCCGCCGGTGGGCAAGGAATGGAAATACAACGATGTGCGGGTGAATGCGCTGGCCCTGGCGCTGACGCATCTGTGGAAGCGGCCTTTGCCCGACGTGCTGAAAGAGTATGTCGCCGATCCCATCGGCATGTCGGACGGCTGGCATTGGGAAGGCTATGACAATTCCTATACCGACATCGACGGCAAACGCACCAAGGTGGTGTCGGGCGGCGGCCATTGGGGCGGCGGCATGTTCCTCACCGCGCGCGACCAGGCGCGGCTGGGCCTTTTGGGCCTGAACAAGGGCAAATGGGGTGACCGCCAAGTCCTGTCGGACAAATGGGTGGCGATGGCGCGCACGCCCACCGGGCCCAATCCCGGTTATGGCTATTGCAACTGGTATCTCAACACCGGCAAGAAGATGTATCCCGACGCGCCGGAGGATAGCGTCTCCTTCATCGGCGACGGGGCGAACATCATCTTCATCGATTATCAGCACGATATCGTGGCGGTGGTGCGCTGGATCGACGGCGGCAAGATGAAGGATTTCGTCAAGCTGCTCGAGGAAGCGGTAAAATAGCCCCGCGCCATAGGGGTGCGCGGAACGCCGGTCCGGCTTGCGAATTTGCGCATGCCGGGCGGATTTCCCCGCGCGCCGGTTTGGTGTGGAATAAACGTGCGCGATAGGGAACGAGAAGCGCCATGATCGACTGGTCCAGCCATTACGCCGAACGCGCCAAGCATATGACCGCGTCGGAGATCCGCGAGCTTTTGAAGGTGTTGGATCAGCCCGACCTGATCTCGTTCGCGGGCGGCATTCCCGATCCGGCGCTGTTTCCCATGGCGGAGATCGCCGACGCCTATGCCAAAGTGCTGAACGACCCGGCACGGGCCAAGGTCGCCCTGCAATATGCGGTGAGCGAAGGTTACAAGCCGCTGCGCGAATGGATCGCCAGCTATATGACCGGGCTGGGCGCGCCGTGCGGGCCGGACAATGTGGTGATCACCAACGGGTCGCAGCAGGCGCTGGATTTTCTGGGCAAGCTGTTCATCACGCCGGGCGATCCGGTGCTGGTGGCGTGGCCGACCTATCTGGGCGCGCTGCAGGCCTTCAATTGCTATGAGCCGGTTTATGACGTGCTGCCGGGGCCGGGAAGTAACCGGACCGTAGACAGCTATGCCAAGGGCGAAGGCGCGCCCCGCCTGGGCTATTGCATGCCGGAATTCCAAAACCCCAGCGGCACCAGCCTGACGCGGGACGAGCGCCTGCAAATGCTGGACGCGGCGGATGCGATGGACCTGCCGCTGATCGAAGACAATGCCTATGAAAAGCTGCGCTATGACGGCGAGCGGGTGCCCTCGCTTCTGGCGCTGGATATCGCGCGCAAGGGGGGAATCGAGAATTCGCGGGTGATCTATTGCGGCACCTTTTCCAAAAGCATCGTGCCCGCCTTGCGCATCGGCTGGGTGGTGGCGGCCAAGCCGGTGATCCAGAAGCTGGTGATCATCAAGCAAGCGAGCGACCTGCAAGTCTCCACCCTCAACCAGATCGTGATGCATGAGGTGGCGTCGAAGATCATCGAAGATCAGGCGCGCGTCATTCTGCCGGTCTATAAGGCGCGGCGCGACGCGATGCTGGCGGCGCTTCAGGCGCATATGCCCAAAGGCGTGCGGTGGACCAAACCGGAAGGCGGCATGTTCGTCTGGGTCACTTTGCCGGAGGGCATGGACGGGGCGGCGCTGCTGGAGCGGGCGATCGCGGAAGCCAGGGTCGCCTTTGTGCCCGGCATCGCCTTCTTCGCGGACCGGGGGCGCAGCAATTATCTGCGCCTCAATTTCTCGCTGTCGGACGAAGCCAGCATCGCCGAAGGCATCAAACGCCTGGGCGCGCTGATCGCCAAAATGCAGGCGTGAGACGGGCCTTAGCGTAAATTGCTACCACGCGGACCGCATCGCGCCGCCGCGCGCGCCGGTGAAGCGGTGGCAGACGGTCGGCAGCGGATCGCGGCTGCATTGGCCGCTGAGGAAGGCGTAGGCGTAGCTATTGGGCGACATATAGATCGCAAAACCCGCCAGCAGGGCCACCAGGATGAACAGGCCCGTCATCTGCCATTTGGGAATCATGCCGTTCCGTCCTTTTCTGGACGGAAGTTTATCGTGCCGTGTCCCGGCTGGAAATGCCGGCTTGCCAAACCGTAATTATGGTTTGCGGCGGCGCGCTTTTATTTTGTGCGCCGGGTTGGGCAGGAGCGGACGATGCGCTTGAGAAGAATTCTTGTTGTCGGAGCGGTGGCGCTGATCGCCATGGCGGTGATGGCGGGTAGCGCGTCGGCCTATATCATCTGCAACCAGGAAGGCGATTGCTGGCACAGCGACCGGCGCGAAAGCGTGCCGGGGCAATCGTTCGAGTATCATTCCGACGATTGGTATTTCCATCAGGAATGGGGCACGCATCGCCGCTTTCGTCCCTATCAGGAGGGTCGCGGTTTTTGGCACCATGGCGTGTGGGTGCAGTTGTGAGACGGGCTAGAGCTTGGCGCAATCGGCGGTGGGGGCATCTTCGGGCTTGCCCTCGCGGCGGGCGCGTTCGCCTTCGCCGCGCCACATCCGCATCACGATCTCGCATTCCTTTTGGGTGTGGAAGGCGCGGCTGAAGCCGGTCTTCTCCGCCGGCTGGTTGACCGTGAGAATCCATTCCCGCGGATAAAACCAGGTGTAGAGAAAGCTGGAGGCGAGCCAGAGAAGCAGGACGCCCGCCACGACAAAAAGCCCGATCCGGAACCAATAGGTCCCGGGTTCTTTTTGTTTCAGCGGGGCGTCCTGCTTTTCGGGTGTCATTGAGGCCGTCTTTGTTTTGGCATTATCCGGCCGCTCGCTAGTGCTCGCGGCGTTGGCTTAGGTTTTCTTAGCGAATGTCATGAGCTTAGAAAACCTTGCCCCTCGCACGCGTAGCGAGCGAGGCGACCCCTTGGGACGGTCCACCGGACCGTCCCATTTGCCTTCGGCAAAACGGGGCCTCACCCAATCGCATACGCACAGAGCTTGTTGCCGTCGAGATCGCGGAAATAGGAGAAGTAGAAGCTGGGGCCGCGCTCGCCCGGGGCGCCTTCATCGGTGCCGCCCAGCGACAGAGCGCGAGCGTGGAAAGCGTCGACCTGGGCGCGGTTGTCGAAATTCAGCGCCACCATGGAGCCGTTGCCCACCGTGGCGGGCTTTTTGTCGTAGGGGCCCAGCACGCCGAAGAACAGGCTGCCGTCCTTGCCGTAGACCCGGCCGCCCGAGGGATGTTCGAACGCGGGCGCCACGCCTTCCGGCGAAAACAGCGCATCGTAGAATTTCTTCGCCTCTTCCAGCTTGTTCGAACCGACGGTGGCGTAACCGAGCTTGACCATGATTGTCTCCCTGATACCGCGCTCAGAATGGCGCGGTGCGCGCACCGATTAGCGCGCCGGCGGGGAAAAATATAGATGCGGAGTGCCGCGCCGAAGGGCCGGGCGTCAGCGCTGCGAAAGCCAGATCAGCGCGCCGCCGCCCACCATGGTGGCGAGGCCGATATAGGCCCATTGGGGTTGCAGATACATCAGCGGGCTTTGCGGATAGGCCAGGACGCCGGTGCCTTCGCTGATCCAATGCAGGCCCAGCAATGCGATCAAGATGCCGCCGATCCGGAGCGCGAGCTTCATATCAATCCCCCCAAAGGCGCGGGCGCCTTCCCAAATCGATACGTGTTGATGCCGTCAGCCTAGCATGGCCGGGACGTGAGGGTGGTATATGTAATGATTCAGTTATAATTTGGCAATGTTACGCCCTGACCCCGGGGATCAGTTGGTCCAGGCATGCAGGTCGGCGATGCGCTGGTGATAGGCGCGGACCAGGCAGGCGGGACTGGTGCAGGCGTCGCGCTGGCTGAGCCAGAGACTTTGTTCCTCATTGACGGCATCGGGCGTGGTGGCCTTGGCCCGGGCGCGGCGCAGGAGCGCTTCCTCGGCCACATCCAGCTTCGCCAGCTCGTCGTTGCCGCAGATCATCAGCTTCACTTTGGATTTGGCGGTGGCGCAGTCGAAGCTGGGCTTGGGCGCATCGGGCGCGGCGGCGAAGGCGGGCGCGGTCAAGCCAAGCGCCAGAACGACAAGCAATGGACGCAGCATGAGATCCCCCCAAGGGAAAGCGTCGGCCATTCTAGCAGGAAAGGGACGGGCGGTCAGGCGGGCTTGACGGGAGAGCTTATTACGGATATTTGATATCCTTAATAGAAAACCCCGGAGAACCCCGATGCCCGAACGTCTCGATTACGCCAAAGCCTCTCCCGAACTGACCAAGGCCTATTACACGTTCAGCATGGCGACCAAGGCCAGCGGCCTGGGCCAGACTCTGATCGACCTGATCGATCTGCGCGCCTCGCAGATCAATGGCTGCGCCTTCTGCGTCGACATGCATTCCAAGGAAGCCAAGATTCACGGCGAGCGGGAGCTTCGGCTCTATCACCTGGCGGTGTGGCGGGAATCGCCCTTGTTCGATGCGCGCGAGCGGGCGGCGCTGGAATGGACCGAAGCCTTGACCCAGCTTGGGCCGCATGGCGTGCCGGATGCGATCTATGACGCCGTCAAGGCCCAGTTCGACGACAAGGAGATGGCGGCGCTGAGCTTCGCGGTGATGGCGATCAATGGCTGGAATCGCCTTAGTATCGGTTTTCGGGCGGTGCCCGGATCACGCGATGCGATGTATGGGTTGAGCAAGTCGGGGCTGAGCTAGGGCAATGCGATGCAGCTGAAGAACCAGGTGGAATGGGCGCTGCATTGCTGCGCCATCCTGGCGGGACTGGGACCGGACCGCCATCTGCCCACCAAGGACCTGGCGGAGCTGCATGGCGTGCCCAAGGAATATCTCTCCAAGGCGCTGCAGGCTTTGTCGCAAGCGGGCATCGTGGAAGGCACCTTGGGTCCTTCGGGCGGTTATCGCCTGGCGCGTCCGGCCGGCGCGATCACCTTCCTCAACATCGTGGAAGCGGTGGAAGGCAGGCAGTCCAGCTTCGTCTGCACGGAGATCCGCAAGAACAATCCCTGCCGGGGATCGATGTCCCCGGCAGCGGCGGGCGATAGCCGGCCTTGCGCCATCGCGCGGGTGATGTGGGAGGCCGACCGGGCCTGGCGCGCAAGCCTGGACGGAGTGACATTGGCCGAACTGGCGAAGACGTTGGAGAAGACCGTGCCCGCGCCGCTGCTGAAAAAGACGGCGGCCTGGGTCGAGGCGCGGACGTGACGCGCTAGACGGCCTTTCCCACCAACAGGCCCACGCCCGCCGTGATCCCCATGGCCAGCGCGCCCCAGAATGTCACGCGGACGATGGGCCTGAAATATCCGGCGCCGCCGGCCCTGGCGCCCAAAGCGCCCAGCAGGGCCAGGAATAGCAGCGCGCTGACCACGACCAGCGGAATGATGTAGCGGGGCGGGCTGACCACGACCGCCAGCAAAGGCAGGGCCGCGCCGGCCGAAAATGTCGCCGCCGAGGTGAGGCCCGCTTGAATCGGGCGCGCCGTGCTGGTCCTGGATATGCCCAGCTCGTCATGGGCATGGGCACCCAGCGCGTCCTTTGCCATCAGCTGGCGCGCCACTTCCCGGGCGAGCGTGCCGTCCAATCCCCGATTTTCATAAATATGCGCCAACTCATCCTGTTCGGCGGCGGGATCGGCTTTGAGCTCCTGCCGCTCGCGGGACAGGTCGGCATGTTCGGTATCGGATTGGGAGCTGACCGAAACATATTCGCCCGCCGCCATCGACATGGCGCCGGCGACCAGGCCCGCGGCGCCGGCCAGGAGAATGTCACTTTTGGAGGCCGACGCGGCGGCGACGCCCAAAATCAGGCTGGCGGTCGAGACGATACCGTCATTGGCGCCCAGCACCGCGGCGCGCAGCCAACCGATGCGTTCGACCAGATGCTGTTCGCGGTGATGATGCAGGTTGCGCAAGATCAGGCTCCTCTGGAGATGCCATCATGCCGGGAAATAGGCGGACGGCAAGCCGGATACCGCTTCCGGTGCCCGCGAATTCCTCTATAGGATGGATGCAGGGTCCGGTGGAGGAAGAATGGGCAAGGGGCGGCTCGAGGCGTTCAGCGATGGCGTGATCGCCATCATCATCACCATCATGGTGCTGGAATTCAAAACGCCGGAGGAAGCGAGCCTGCCCGCGCTTCTGCATCTGGCGCCGCAGATGGCCTTTTATGCGCTCAGTTTCATCTATGTGGGAATCTACTGGAACAATCATCATCACATGTTCCATGCGGTGAAGGCGGTGAACGGCGCCATCCTCTGGGCCAATCTGCATCTTCTGTTCTGGCTGTCCCTGGTGCCGTTCGTCACGCGCTTAATGGGCGAGCATTATCTGGCCGCCTGGCCGGTGGCGCTTTATGGCGTGGTGCTGTTCATGAACGGCGTGGCTTATGGAATTCTGGCCCGGCTGCTGGTGCGCCATGAAGGACCGGAATCGGTGCTGGCGCGGGCCTATCGCGACGACCGCAAGATGATCGGATCGGTGGTGGCTTATGGGATCGCGATCGCGGCGGCCTGGGCCTTCCCGGTTCTGTCGCTGGCGCTTTATGCGGCGGTGGCGCTGGCGTGGCTGGTGCCCGACCGGCGGATCGAAAAAGCCCTGCATATGCCCTGAAATGGGACATACTTTTCCGTAACCGGAAGGGGGCTAGGCTGAACCGTCTTCTGATCCGGTCCGGCCATGGCTTCGTCATTCGCCGCGCGTCTGCTGCGCCGCCTTGCGGGCGGTGCCGAAGTGCATCCCGTGGAAATTCTGCCGCCGCCCAAGGCGGGTCCGGATGTGCGCGTCGCATGGGATTTGAACGCCAGTGTGGAAGCACGGGCCGACGCTTTTGTTTCGCTGTTTCTTAACGCCGCGCCCAAGGACCTGCGCCAGACCCGCATGGGCCAATTCCCCGAACAATAAAGCTTTTTCGCCTGTGGGCGCTTTTAACCACGGCGCCAGGAAAGCATCGCCTCGGCCGCGCCCGCGTCTATGCTGGCATGCGAAGCATGGATTCGAGCGATGCGGACTTTGCATATTCTCCAGGCGGGACCGTCGAGTTTCGAAGTACGCGACGAGGCCGGCGGATTGATGGGCGTGGCGCCCGACGAAGCCAAGGCCGTCACCAGTGCCATGTTTTCCGCCGACCTGATCGGCCAGCAGGGATATACGGTGCGCGTCGTCACCGACCATGACGGGCGCAGCGAAGAAATCTACGCCGTGCGCAGTTCGCGCTGAACCGTCATTTATCGAATTTGAATCGCGCGCCGCCGAAAGCGAAGCGCAGGCCGCGCCCCACCGACACCAGGGCCGCGGTGGGATGATCCTCGCCCATCATCAGGGCGTATTCCGCTTTATAACCTTTGGCGCCGTCGAGCGCGGCAAGGCGCGCGGCCAAGGCGCGCGTGCCGGAGACCATGCCGCTCCAGCTGCTGCGCATTTTCAGGTAGGGGACGATCTCGGCCTGCTTGTCCGGCGGTAGAGAGTTCACAAAGGCTCTGGGCGGGATGGGAAGTTCGTCTTCGTCGTCGCCCGCGGTGATCAGGATGCGAGGCGCCGCCCGTCCGGCCGTGACGGCGGCGGCGAATTTTTCCTCGCCCTTGAGTACTGCATCGCCGTCCCACCACAGGCTGGGGCTGGAGGCGATGAAGCTTCGAAAGGCGTTGGGTTCGGTGAACAATGCGCGCACCACTGCCAGCCCGCCCAGCGAATGACCGTAGAGCGCCTGGTTGGCGGCATCGACCGACACCAGGGCGGCGATCCTGGGCTTGATCTCGGTTTCGATGATCTTGAGGAAGTCATCGACGCCTCCATTCCGGGACGGCTCGAACCAGTCGGGGGCGCGATGGGCGGGGGCGACGGGCAAAGTGAGGTCGTGGGTGCGCAACCGGTTGTAGGCGTTGATCATGGCATCGGTGCCGATGGGGCCGGTGTCGGAGGGTTTGCGGCGCGCATATTTTTCGATCACCGCCCGGTCGTTGAAGGCGAGATGGTCGATCCCCACCACCACGGCCGCATTCTCCTGCAGCAACAGGGACGCAGTGGCGGCGGTGGAGAAATAGGCTTCGCCGTCCAGCACGTAATAGACGGGATAGCCGCCGGGCGGCGCCGGAATAAAGGGAATGCTGACGAACAAAGTATAGGGCTCGCCATTGATCGCGGAGGTGAATTGGATCTGCCGGGTATTGGGGATCGACACTTCGGCGGGCCAGATCCGGTTGTCATCGGATGCGAGGGCCGGCACCGCCATCAGGGCGAGCGCGGCGATCAGAGGGCGCAGAACGGATTTTCCCATCGGCTTTCCTTTCAATCGGCGGGGTAATGGATCGGGTTCGGGTGCGCGGCATCGAGCGTGCGGCAGGAGGCGCGGGCGATCCGCGTATTGCCGAAAGCGACCCGCGTGGTGCTGATCGTTACCGCAGGCGCATCGCCGCAGCGGAAGGTGCCATGCACGGAAACGGTGTTGCGGTTCAGGTAGCGCACCAGCAAGGTTTCGCGCTGCACGTCATCCACGATCCGCAGGGTACTTTTGTCGGGCCGCTCGATTTTCAGGAAGCCCCGGATGACCATTTCGAAACGGTTGCGCGCGATGCGGTAGACCACATTGCCGTCCGAGTCGTAACCGAATGCGTCGACCATCAGCCCGTCCGGCGTGCGTTCCAAAGTGAGGGCAGGGCATGTTCCCACCCGGATGGGCGTGAAGGGGCCGTTGCCCCGCGCGATCGCGGCGTCGGGCCCGAACAGCATCAGCATGCCGTTCGGGGGCAACGCACCGCAGGGCGTTTGCGGCGCCGGATCGTTTGCCGCGATCAGTGCGCCGGACCAATCGGGGTTCGGCGGATCGATCCGGTTCAGGAGTAGCCAGGTCAGCCCGCATAAACTCCAGATCGCGGCTAGGCCGATGACGGTCCATTGCCGGGACGCGTCGCGGGATGCCAGTTCGTAGAACAGTGCGCCGCTGAACGCCGATGCGATGGTGAGAAGCGTGATCAGGCGCCAGGACGTCCACAAGCCATGCCAGACAAGCGCCACGAACAGGATCGCGCAAAGGACGATCCGCGCGGGGCGCAGAAGAATGTCGTGGTCGGCGGGCGGTTTTGCGGCGAACGGCATGGCGGCATCCGGTTCTATGCATACACCGTAGGCATTGAATCGGAGACTTGGCAAGAACGGATCATTCTTGACGAGGTCATGGGGCTGTGCATACCCTGTATGCAGGATGCCGGATCAGACTCTCCTGGGCCAGTTCGAGCAGGTCGTCCTTGGGGCCGTCCTGTCGCTGGGCAAGAACGCCTATGGCGTGACCATTCATGCGCGGGTGGTCGAACTCAGCGCGCCGCGCGGTGTCACCCGGGGCGCGGTCTATGCCACGCTGGATCGCCTGGAAGACAAGGGCCTGCTCACATCATGGCTTTCGGAGCCCGCCAAGGAACGGGGCGGCCGGGCCCGGCGCTATTACCGGCTGGAGAAATCCGGCGAGCAGGCGCTGCGCGAGTCGGCGGAGGCGGCAAAGCGCCTCTACGACACGCTGGCCCGCAGCTTGAAGGGGCTCGCTTGGAAACCGCTGCGCTAGCCCCGCCCCCTTTGCTGGAATGGGCGGTGGAGCGTCTTCTGCCCGTGCCCGTGCGCGAAAATGTGATGGGCGATCTGCGCGAAGTCTATCGCGGGCCCTGGCAATATCTCCGCGAAGCGGCCTGCACGGTGCCACGTGTCGCCGCCAGCCATGCCTGGCGCAATGCCAATCTTCCCGCCCTGGGCCTGAACGGCGCGCTGATCTGGTTTTGCCTCGGCGGATTGCGCGCGAACGGAGAGGGGCTGGATACGGCGACCATCGCGCTGGCCACCGCGGCCGGGATTGCCGCGCTGATTTTGATCCAGATGTATGGCGATGCCGGACGCCCCAGCGGCGCCCGCGCGATCAAGGGCGCGATCTGGACGGTGGGGTTGGTGGTGCTGTTGTGCGTGTGGAATTTCGGGCTGCGCTATCAGCGGATCGGCGGCGCGGATTATCTGCTGGAATTCGGCATGCTGCAGTCTTTGCCGTTCGTGCTTCCGGTGCTGGGCCTGCTGCGCACGGGCCTGTTGTTGCAAAGCGACCGGCAGGCCGAACAATTGTCTGCAAGCAGCCCGTCCGCGCCGGAAGATGACTATCGCGCCTTTGCGGCATCGGCGCGGCGCGCCAACCGGATCGAAAGCGCCGCATTGATCGCTGCTGCCTGGGCGATCCCCGCCTTGGCCGGTCCGGGCCCCTGGCTTCCCGCCATCTTCATCGTGACGGCGGCCTATCTATTGGCGCAGAATCTTTGGCGGGTGGAGCAGGGGGCGGGTTTGCGGAGCCGCTATCGGCGGCAATTGCAGGCGCGCCGCCAGTTGCGGCATTTCCTCTCCTGGCTTTGGGCCGCGCCGTTCCTGATGGCTGCGTGCCGCCTGCTGGTCTGGCCCGGTTACGAAAACGGGCGCGCGATCCTGGTGGCGCTGGGAAGCTCGGCGATCGTGTCGATCTGTTTTCTGGCGCGCGCGGCGGACAGCGAATGTGCGGGCCTGTTGCGCGAACGGCTGGCGCGGCTGGAGGCCGGACCGGCGGCGTAGCGCGCGGATTTGCATTTTCCCGGCCGCCGCTCCTAAGCTTGGCGCTGGCGAAGAGGCAAGGCGCGTGGATCAGCTGACCAGAATTGCAATCTATGCGATCCCGGTGATCATCGCGATCACCTTGCATGAAGCGGCGCATGGCTATGTGGCGCGCCATTATGGCGACGACACCGCGGAGAAGGCGGGGCGCGTCACTCTCAATCCCCTGAAGCATATCGACCTGTTCGGCACCATCCTGTTGCCTGCTTTTTTGCTTTTCACCAAGGCGGGATTTCTGTTCGGCTGGGCCAAGCCGGTGCCGGTGAATTTCTCCGCCCTGCGTCATCCCAAGCGCGACATGATCTGGGTGGCGGCGGCCGGACCGGCAATGAACATTCTTCTGGCGCTGCTGTCGGCGATCGGGCTGGCGGTGCTGTTGTTCGCGGGAAAGGGCGCGCCGGGATGGCTGCCCGCATTGCTGTGGAGCTCGGTGGAGATCAATCTGGTCCTGGCGGTGCTCAATCTCTGGCCGATTCCGCCTTTGGACGGCAGCAAGATCGCGGTGGGGCTGTTGCCGCCCGCGCTGGCGGTGCCGCTGTGGCGGGCCTCGCGCTATGGCATGGTCTTCCTGGTGGCGATCTTCATCGCCGCGCCTTTGCTGGGGATCGATGTGTTCGGCTGGATGATCGGAAAACCCGTCGCCTTCATCGAACGGGGCATCCTCAGCGTATTGCGAACCGGCGCGACCTGATCAGCGCGGCAAAAGGCGCGCGCTTTTTCCGCATTGCGGATTGGAGAGCGGGACGGTTTCGCCATTGGCCCGGGCGCTGACCCGGCGCGTGGCTTTGTCCAGCGTGTAATTTGCGATCACGTCGCCCGCTTTTTCCTGCCAAGTGTAGGCGGTTTCGGTGATGGCAAGGGGCACGATGACTTCGGTTTTCTGGAACGGATTGCGGTCGGTGACGGTGGCCTTGTCGGTGTCGATCAGCAGCAGCATGCCGCCGTCATCGCAGGACAGGTTGAGGATTTCGGCGCGGGCGGGCGTGGCGGCCAGAAGCGCCGCGATGAGAAAGAATGCTCGCATGATGGCCTGCCCCGATTTGCGGGCGCGAGGTTAGCAAAAAAAAGCGCGGCGGTTGCGTTCATCACGCGCAACCGCCGCGCCCAGGTACCGCTGTGCAGCAAGGCTGGGGGAGACTCTTACAGCGGTAAAACCAATCCCATCGCATCCCAAAGGGCGACCACGGCGCCAGAAACCACAGCCAGGAGGCCGGTCATGAAGAGGATCGGATCCATCGCCAGCAGGCGCCGGCCGATCCGTTCCCCGAGACTGTCCTTTGGCGCCTCATTTGGGGGCGGCGGGGGCAGAGCGCGGCGAATAGGCTTGCGCGGGGGCGGAAGAAATTCGTCGTTCGGCGCAAAAAACGAGATAGCGGGGGCAAAAGACATTGTCGGCCTTCCTTGATCCGTCCTGGGGAGCGGATGAGGCAAATATAAGCCTTTGGCCGACCAAACGCTGTCAGCGGTTCGAAAGCGGATTGTAAAAGTTCTGAAAAGCTGCAGTGCAGCGCGGGTACCGGTGCCTTGACATGTAACCAAATGGTTGCATATAAAAACACATGGATGACGATGCGGTTTTCAAGGCGCTGGCGGACCGGTCGCGGCGGCTGCTGCTGGACCGGCTCTACCGGAACAATGGCCAAAGCCTGGGCGATCTGTGCGAAGGGCTTTCGATGTCGCGCCAGGCGGTGGCCAAGCATCTGGGCATCCTGGAAGAGGCCAACCTGGTCGCGGTGCAATGGGCCGGGCGGGAAAAGCTGCATTTCATCAATCCGGTGCCGATCAACCAGATCTCGGAACGCTGGATCGGCAAGTTCGAGCTGCCGCGGATGCGGGTGCTGTCGGATTTGAAGGTCGCGCTGGAGAAAAAGCCGCGCAAATAACCAAGGGGGGTCGGGGGATCCTCGAGAAGGAGACGATCATGGCGAGCAGTTTTGTGTATGTGACCTTCATCCGCACCACGCCGGACAAATTATGGACCGCGCTGACGGAACGGGAATTCACCGAGAAATACTGGTTCGGGGCGCATCTGGTGTCGGACTGGAAGACAGGTTCGGCCTGGAAGATCATCATGAAGGACGGGCGGGTGGCCGATACGGGCGAGCTTCTGGAAATCGATCCGCCCCGGCGCATGGTGATCAAATGGCGCAACGAATTCATGCCGGAGCTGAAGGCCGAAGGCTATTCGCGCTGCGTCTTCGACATCGAGCAGATGGGGGATGCCTGCAAGCTGACCATCAGCCATTCGATCGAGAAGGATCACTCCAAATTCGTCGAGGCGGTGTCGGGTGGCTGGCCGCGCATCCTGTCGAACCTGAAATCGCTGCTGGAAACAGGCAAGGTGGCGCTGCCCGATAGCCCCTAGAGCAGGGAGGCGATGATGGCGCGCGCCGCATCCCAGTCCCTGGCGATGCGATGGGCGCCCGCGTCGCGCAATTTCTCTTCGTGACCAGTGGGCAGGTGCCCCGCAGCGTGAAGGCCGATGGCGGTCATGCCCGCGGCCCGGGCGGCGCGGATGCCGCCGGGACTGTCCTCGATCACGATGCAGTCCGCCGGCCGCGCGTTCAGGCGCGCCGCGGCGAGAAGAAAGATGTCGGGCGCGGGCTTGCCGTTGGTGACAAGATCGGCGCTGTAGACATGGGCGCCGAAATCTTCGGCCAGCTCCAGCGCTTCCAGGCAGAGCGCCAGGCGGTCCGCCGCGCTGGACGAGGCGATGGCGTGGGGCACCGGCGCGAAATGGCGGATGGCGGCGCGGGCGCCGGGGACTTCCCTGAGCTCGTCCTTGAAGCGGCGATGGATGTTCGCCTTGAGCCCGTCGCCGAAATCATTGGGCGGGGCGAGGCCCCGTTCGGCCAGGAGGACCTTGGTGCGGGCCACCACTTCGGGCCAGCGCATGCCCAGATAAGTGGCGATGGACTCTTCTGCCGTCATGGGAAGGCCCAGGCGGGTGACGCCTTCAGCCATGGCCCCGTTCACCAGCATTTCGCTGTCGGCGATGATGCCGTCGAAATCATAGATCAGGGCGCGGGGCATGCAGAGCTATTGGACCCGCCAGACGAAATCGGGCTTGCGGGCACTGTGCGCCAGCATCAGGAGCGAGGTTTCCAGGCTGTCGCGGGTGGCAAAGGTGCAGACATCGTCTTTGGATTTGATGCCGAACGGAGTGGTGACGGCCGCGTCTTTTTTGCAGTCCGGACGCAATTCTTCCGCACCCGTCTTGGTTTTGCGCACCAGGCCGTAATAGCGGGGATCGGCTTGCTTGACGGCGTCGCAGCCTTGCGGCCGGTCGCAATGAGTGAGCGAGACCGCTTCATAGACCATCATGTCTTCGGGAATGCCGCGCAGATCGAAGAAGCGCAAGGCGAAGCCTTCGCCATGGCCGTCGCCCTTGTCGGTGCCGATCAGGCGATAGGTGCCGTCTTTGGCCAGGGTGAGCGCGAAATGCCGGGCGCCATCCTTGCCGCCGGTTTCGGTGACATTGCCGGCGCGGAAGGGCGTGACCGGATCGGCCTTGCCATAGAGCGAGCCATCGGCTTGCCAGCAGCCGGACAGCATCAAGGCGGCGGCAAGAAGGACGGAGGATTTGGTCATATCGGCGCTCCTGGTTCCGGCGGGCGGGGGCAATGGGGCGCGAGGCGTGATTTCATCAGCCGCCAGAAAGCGATGACTGGCGCGGCGATCATCGCCACCAGGGCCAAATGATGGACGGTTTCGGGGAGGGGCGAAACAGCGAGCGCCAGGCCCGCCAGAAATCCCGCCACCCCGAATGCCAGCCAGCCGCGCGCTCTGCTCATGCCTCTCATTCTAGCATGAAACGGACCGGGAAGGATGACGGGACAGACGGTAACGTCTTGACCGGGCGGGCAGTTCGGGCGGCGTGTCTTTCCGCATACTTATATGATAGGCTTTTACGATGGGACCTTCGGACAGAAATGATCCACAAAACCGCGCCCAAGCCGTGTTCACGGCTTCGGAACAGCGCGACAAGTCGGTGCGCGCCGAAATCGAAAAAGAGCGCGCCGCCACCGATGCCAAGACGGCCCGGCTCAGGGCTTTGCGCCTGGCCAAGGAAGCAGCGGATGCGGCAGAGCAGGCGGCCAATCCGCCACCGGCCGCCGCCAAGGCGGGCAGGAAATCCGCCGGAAAGAAAAGTGTCAAAAGCTGATCGTCAGCGCGGCGGTGTCTGCGGGACGGCCTGGGAATTCGCCTCGGGATTGGCAAGCGTGCCCGGCGGAATGATGGTGGGCGGCGGGACGGGTGCCGTCGTCGGACTTGCGCGCCGCGGATAATTGCGCGGCGGATCGGCATCGGGATTGCGGATCACATTGCCCAAAGCCTGGAACGGGCTGGCGATAACGGGCGTTGTTGGGCCGTTGTCGCGCGACTGTGCCCTCGCGCCGGTGACGGCAAGACCCAGAAGAAGAACGACGAGCGGAAATTTCATCTGCTTGTCTCCCAAGTAACCAAAACGCACGGGTTGCGGCATTGTTGCGGCTAATTCGCGGTAACCATTTTTTCCGCAAGCCGACGCGCGCGATTTGGGATAAAAACGGCATCCTGCGGATTTTGCCCAGGACTTTCACAACCGTCATTCTGTCCTTGCCATGAACCCGGATCCACGCAAACCCGAGGATGCAAGCGCAGCAGCGTTAATGGCGATGCGCGAACCGCCCGGCCGGCTGGGCGATATCGTGCGGCGTCTCAAGCAGGCGCCACCACCACCGCCGAGGTTGGCTCCGCCGATGATGCCGTCCGGGGAAACATCCGGCACGTAAAGCGCGCGCTTTTGCGCCTGCGCTGTGGATAGAATGGTTCCGTCGAAACCGGTCACTCGCCGAATCGATTATCACCCGGCAGGCAAATCGGATGTGTTGCACATGTGCATGCGGCAGAATCGTGACCCGGGATTCGAATCCAGCGACGAGGAAATCGAAGATCCGATCCGCGGCATGCGCGAGCCGCCGGGTGCATTGGGCGATATCGTGCGCCGGATGAAGCGGCGCGCCGCCCTCCAACAGAGCGGACGGCTTTGCGATGACGGCAGGCGCAACACAGCCTGAGGCGGTTTACGTTCTGCTTTGATCAGGAACCTGGCTGCTCCGGCGGGAAGGTGCCGGGCGGGGATTGGGCGGAGAGCTGCCAGCCATCGGCGCTCCGCACCAGAGTGCCGCGCCAACGGCGCTTTTCGGGCACATCGGTGAAAAGCGAGAGCTTGATGCGGTCGCCCGACCAGCTTTGCACCTTGACCTGATACGGCAGCGGCAGGGACGGGTCTTCGGCATGGGTCTGGGCGAGGGTGTGCGCCCATTCCAGCACCGCGCCGTCGCCTTCGCGGCGCCAGATTTCCAGATTGTTGGGACCGATGTCGTTTTCCAGATCGTAAGGCGCGACCAGGAAGCGCTGGCCATCCGGCGAGAAGACCGGCATGGCGGCGAGCCGGATGCGTTTTCCACTGTCCTGATCGATGAAAATGAAGTTGCTGCCTTCATAGAAGAATTGCTGCACCACCAGGGCGCCGGGCTTGGGGAAGGCGCCCATGAAGGCAAAGCCGTCGCAGCGGTCGGCGTCGCCGGTATCGCAGGCCGCCTTGTGATCGGTGAAGGTGATGGGCGGCGCGTTGCGGGGCTTGAGGAAAAGATCGTCGCCCTTTCGTTCGGCCAGATCCTTGGCGGCCAGGATCAGGGGCGGCTCGGCGGCGCGGGCGGCGCAGAGGGCATTGGCGGCGCAATCGTCCGACAACTGGGGGCCCGTGGTGCAGGCAGCGGCAAATACAAGCAGGAAAAGAAGGGGGAGGGCGCGGCGCATGCGCATCCATAGCATAGTTGCGTGACAAAGGCGCCGGGGGCGCCCCCAGCCGCGTTAACTTAATCCTGTATGGCTTCGCCTATGCCGTTTTAGCAGGGAGGCGGGGACGAGAGTAGCTGGTCGCCAAGGTATGCAAGATGCCCAATCCGGTTCAAATGGGTGCATGCAATTCCACCCAAAACATCAAGGTGAGGAAGGCCAGTGGTATGGAACAGGCCGCCGTTGCCCAAAGCCAAAATCGCATATCGAAAGCGCGAAACAAAAGCCGAAGGCTCAAAAGGACCGCCGCCAACACGACGGTAAACGGCGATATCAGGAGCAGGTTGGCAGAGAAATCCATCATATTGGCGGATTAATCCGGTAAGAAGACGATCGATGCCATCAGCATCACCATCAGAAGCGCCAGAGCCGCAAAAATCCTGGACGCAAGGCGCAATGGGCGGGAACGGGCATGCACGGCGACCGCCATGCATCCGATCATTGGGCTCCACAGCAGAGCTCCAACAAACATCGCAATGACAAATCCCATTGCTGTCACGGAATCCATGCGCCTGACCTGGGATAAGATTTGGTCGCTTTTCTATGCCGCTTCGGCGGGGAGGGCGCCGAAGGTGCGGGAGCGGGCGCGGTAGGCGTCCAGGGCTTCGGTGAGATCGCCAGCGGTGAAGTCGGGCCAGTGCTTTTGCGTGAAGTAAAGCTCGGCATAGGCGCATTCCCACAGCATGAAGTCCGACAGGCGCTGTTCGCCGCTGGTGCGGATCAGAAGATCGACGGCGCCCGCATCGCCCGTGAGTTCGCGGGTGAGCGCGTCTTCGCCGGCATCCGGGGCGAGGGCGCGGGCGGCGGCCAGGATGGCCTGGCGGGCGGAATAGTCGATGGCGACGCGCAGATGGAGGGCATCACCGAACTGGGTGGCGGCTTCGCTGCGCTCGATTTCGGCGACCAGGGCGGGGGCGAGCCGGTCGCGCCGGCCGATGACGGAAAGGCGCACGCCGTCGCGCACCAGATCCTCGGTTTCCGAATCCAGATATTCGCTGAAGAGGCGCATCAGGGCGGCGACTTCCGCGGGCGGGCGCTGCCAATTGTCGGCGGAGAAGGCGTAGACGGAGAGGGTTTGAATGCCTTGGTCGGGCGCGGCGCGCACGATCTCGCGCAAGGCGTCGATCCCGGCCCGGTGGCCGGCCGCGCGCGGCAGATTCTGGGCCCGGGCCCAACGGCCATTGCCGTCCATGATGATGGCGACATGGGCGGGATTGTTGTCAAAAGAACTTTGCATTGCAGAGTCTCCTGTCAAAAAAAAGCGGTTAGCCGGGAAGGACGCGCAGGCGCGCATGGCTGAAATCCTCGCCCGCGGTTTTCGCGGCGTCGCGCACCAGCTGTTCCAGCAAGGCGAGGTAATCGAGAAAGCGGCGGCGGCCGCTGCGGGTGAGGGCGCAATGGGTCTGGGGGCGGTTGCCTTCGAAGCTTTTGGTGATTTCCACCAGGCCCGCTTCCTGCAGCACTTGCAAATGGCGGCTGAGATTGCCGTCGGTGAGGCGGCAAAGCTGTTTCAGGTCGGAGAAGGCCAGGCCCTTGGGATGGGCGACCAGCGAGGAGAGCAGGCCCAGCCGGGCTTTTTCATGCATGACACGGTCGAGGCCCGCGAACGCGAAGGGCGCGTCGTCAGTCTTCGTCATCGGACTCTCCGGCGGAAAAATAGAGGATCGCGGCCATCAGCATCTGGCCCGCGAAGAAAGGAATGCCCATCAGCCAGGGCGCGCGCGCGTGGCTGTCATCGGCCAAGAGCAGGCTGACGAAAGCGGAGACGAAATAGAAGCCCGCCACCATGATGATGTTGCGGGGAAGCGTGCGCACCGAGGCGAAGATGCCCAGGCTGACGAACAATTGCCAAATGCCGGGCATCATCCACAGCACGCGCGGTTCGAAGCGCAGCAGAAAGATGGGAATGAAAAGGCAGGCGGCCGCGGCGGGAAGGAATTGCTCGATCGCCTGGGCGATCATGGTGTCGGCCAGGCTGGAATGATGGCGGCGCGAGCGGCCCTGCATCTCGATCCGCACCATGGCGGCGGAGAGGAGGCCCGCGCCCACCCAACTCCAGACGAAAAGGGCGGGGGTGGCGTCGGGAAGGATCCGGAAGACGCTTTGCAGGATGGCGGTGACGATGCCGATCACGCCGGTGATCACGATCGTGGCCGGGCCATAGCCGCGGAAGGATGTGCCCGCGGCGATCTGGGTGCGGATTTCCCCGATGTCGGAAAGCGCCTTGTTGATGTCGCGCATGCGGTTGGGCCCGGGAACTTTGTATTGCAAAGTAGCGGGGGATGGGAGGATTGGCAAGGTGTTTCCTTGCGCAGTGGTTAACGGTCTGCGAGAGGAGTGGTTCGGTTCGGGAGCGGCGGCGCGTGGCCTGGTACAAGAAACATTTTCCGGAGACATGGGCCGCGACCAGCGTGCTGGACGATTTCGTTCAGGTGTTCATGGCCTATGGCGGGCCGCCGCCGATGATGCTGATCGAGGATCCGCACGGGCCGCTGGAATCCACGCTGTGGGTGTGGCTGCCGGAAGCGCATCTGCTGGACGCTTTCCCCGGATTTGTGGCGGCAGATGCGGGCGGACTGCCCAAGGCGGCGATCCTGTTGGCGGGAAACCGGACGCGGTTCGAGCGCCACTTCGATATCGCGGTGCGGCCGAAACGCTAAAACAGTTTCGTTGCCGGGAGCGCATGAGATGTGCCATCTGCGCCAGGAGCAACTGGGCGACCGCGGCCATCACAACGCCAGCTTCAAGCGCATGGCCGCTCGTGTCTGCCGTGCCCACGGCTTCGACCTGAAGACGTTTTAGCGCGAGACGCGGGCAAATTAAACGGAGAGGAACACGAGATGGAAACCGGTGCGCTTGGCTGGAAGTTTCATGACGAGATCCAGCCTGTTCTCGATGAGTATGACAGGCAGATCAATGACATCCATCTCAATGGAGCGGTAGGCCAATTGGCGCGGATGCAGGTCCTGAATGAGCTCGATCCGAGCTTGGGCGCGACCGATATGTTCGGCGCAAAGGGTATCGATCCCATTTCCCAGATCAATCGAACGGGATTGGGCAATCATATTGCAATGCCTTCGTCCTTGGACGATGCTGCCAAGTCTCCGCCGTCTAATCTGAGAAGCGATGATTTGAATGCCATCAGAAACAGGTCCGACGTTCAACAGGGGATTCAGTTGGGGGCATCGGTATTGGCCGGGCCGGCTATGGAGCTAATTCTTCCTGAACTCGGCGTTGCTAAGGATATGGCGCGCATCGCCGGAAAGGCAGTTGATATTTATGATGGAATGCGAGAATTGACGGAGCCAAGTGACCGCGAAACATTCGATTCCGCATATCAGCAGGCGCTTTTCGACCAGCTGAACCGGATGACGGTGCAGCGAAGTGTGAGTGCCAGTACCCCGCCTGCAGCTCGGGGACTTATTCCATAACGCTGAAATCCTAGGCCATGCCGCACAACCATATGCTTATTTATGCCGGATTGGTTGGCGCGATTGGTATCGCCGCCTTTGTTGGTTCGGCGCTTTCCTACATGCGAAGCGTGAACGCAATATCAGCCTTCTTGAAATCGGAATATCCTGCGGCGTGG
>JAFKFG010000030.1 GCA_017307355.1 Alphaproteobacteria bacterium | reverse complement strand
GGGCGCTGACCATGCCTTCGGGCGTGAATTCGGGCCAGAGGAATTGCGACAGGGCGTCGAAGCGATCCTCCATCCAATGCCAGGCCTGATGGGCAACCAGCGCCGAGAGGATGATCGTGCCCAGCCGCTGCGCCACCACACGGCGGAAGAGGAAATTCAGGAACGGCACGAACAGGGCCAGCATCGCTAGCTGGCCGATCTCCACCCCGACATTGAAGGCGAGCAGCGAGGGCAGGACATGGTCGCCGGCGAACTGCATGGTCTCGCGCAGCACGAAGGAAAAACCGAAGCCGTGCACCAGCCCGAAGAAGAAGGTGACGATCCAGCGCCGGGCGGGATGTTCGACGATGATGTTCTCCAGCGCCATATAGACGATGGAGATCGCGATCAGCATTTCGATCAGGGGCGGGAACCAGAGCGCGTCCGGCGCCACGCCATAGGCCGAGGCGATCAGGGTGATCGAATGCGCCACCGTGAAGGCGGTGACCACGGGAATCAGCGGACGGATGCGGCGGAAGGGGATGACCAGGCAGAACAGGAAGAGCAGGTGATCGATGCCTTCCAGGATGTGATAGAAGCCCATCACCACGAACAGCCATGCGGCGTGGTACCAGGTGGGGTCGAGGTGAACCAGGCCGGCATCGCCTTGCAGATCGTAGGCGCGGCTGGGGCTGCCCGGCGGCATGAACAGCACGGTGGTGTTCACATGCTGCGCCAGCCGGTCGAAGGCGGCATGCATGGAGAAATAGGATTTGTCCGACTGGATCGGATATTCCAGCAGCACGTCGAGCTTGCCCTGTTCCCAGAAAATGGTGGTTTCCGGCGGTAGCGGCGGGCCGGTCACATGGGCGAGGGCGGTGTCGTAATTGGAGAAGGACTTGTCCGACTCCAGCGACATCCGGGTCGAGACGATGGTCGGCTTGGGAAGCTGCTTGTCGCCCTCATACATTTTGAGGGTTTCGAGCAGGATCACGGTGGCGGCGGAGCGCAGCGAGAAATCGACCTTGGCCAGATCGACATAGCCGCCTTCGCGGCGCGGATATTCCGCGTCGACATAGGTCGTCAGCGGAACGCGGATCATCACCTGAAGCTTGTGGCCTTCAGGCTTGACGAACATCTGCAGCGTCGCTTCGACCGGAATATTATGGGCGAAAGCGGGCAGGGGCAGGCTTAAAAAAGTCAGCGCCGCCAGTAGCAGAGCAAACTGGCGGCGCATGAGCTTATTCAACATTCGTACCTAACGAGACAACAGGTTATTTGTTGTCGGGACGCGGCACGCCCTGGTCGAACTTGGTGACCTTGGCCATGCCCTTGTTGATGAACTTCTGGATACGACGGCCTTCATAGGTTTCCGTCGTGAACAGATTGCCTTTGGAGTCGATGGCGATGGAGTGCACGCCATGGAACTCGCCGGCATGGTTGCCGCCGTCACCGAAGGTGGTGATGGGCGTCAAGGTCTGACGATCGATCACGACGACCTGTTCGTTCACGCCGTCCGCCATGAAGATGTACTTCTGCTGCGGATCCTTGGAGAAGGCGATATCCCAGACCGAACCGTCGGTCATGGTGTTGGTCTTGTAATACATCTCCTTCACGAACTTGCCTTCGGGCGTGAAGACCTGCATGCGGTCATTGACGCGGTCGCAGACATAGACCAGCCGGTCCACCGACATATCGGCGCAATGCACCGGATTGCGGAACTGCGGGGCGTTTTTGTCGCCCGGCTTGTATGCCGGCAGCGGCGTATCATCCGGCTTGTTGCCATAGGCGCCCCAGAAGCGCTTCATCTTGCCGGTATCGGCATCGATGACCGCGACGCGGTGGTTCAAGTAACCGTCCGCGACATAGGCTTCGTTGGCCTTGGCGTCGACGAACACCTTGGCGACGCGGCCGAAGCTTTCCGTGTCGTTCGAATTGGCGGCGAAGTCCTTCTGCGAGGCTTCGACATTGGCGTCCGCCTCGGCGCCCGCTTTGTGGCGCGCGTTCTTCTTGCCGTACTGCATCAGGAACTTGCCGTCCTGCGTGAATTTCAGGATGTGCGAGTCCGGGCCGCCATTGCCGCCGATCCAGACATTGCCCTTATGGTCCACGAAGATGCCGTGGTTGGATTCCGGCCAGTCGTAACCCTGGCCCGGGCCGCCCCAGGCATGAAGCAGGTTGCCGGCTTCGTCGAATTCCAGAACCGGCGGGGCCGCCTGGCAGCATTCGCCAAGGCCGCGCTGCAGCTGGTTGGTGGTGCGATCCACGGTGTTGGCGCGATGCACCATCCAGATGTGATCATTGTCGTCGACCCACACGCCGATCGCCATGCCCATCACCCAGTGATTGGGGAGCGGCTTGGGCCAGAAAGGATCGACTTCAAACTTCGGCGCCGTCGCACCCACCTGCGCTACGGCTTTGCTTTGGAACGCAACCTGCGAGACGCCAAGCGCACCAAGCAGCACGGCGAAACTCGCACCGATCGCGAAATTCCGGGAACGAAGAATATTTTTCATTAAGGCTCCTCCAGCGAGCGAAGGGGCCCAGTTTTATTTTATGCCCCCGACGGCCGCGAGGTTACACGAGGCAAGGCCATTGGCAAACACCTCCGGCGGCCCAAATCACAAGCTGTGACCGGAAAGCTACGGCTGAATTCTTGTCAGAATTGTATCGAGTTCTACGCTGCGCGGCGCAGCCAAGCCGCCAAATTTGGCATCGATATTCTTGACCGTTTTTTGGGCATCGGCGCGGTTGCCGCCGGCGATCAAGGCATCCGCCTTGACCAGTCCGTCAGCAACCTCGGCCTCGATTGCGGCGCGGCAAACGGCCATCCGCTCCGGGTCCGGCCGCTCGGGCTGCAGCAGGGCCTGAAGCGCCCGCGACAGGATGGCGGGGGGCGCGACGTCATGGCCGGCAAACGGCATGCGGATGCTGGCCACGTCGGAGACGCACCAGTCCTGCATCGCACGCTTGCTGCGCATCTCCGATTCGACATTGGCGGCATCATGGTCGCCGGTCACATAGAGAAGGCGCGTTCCGGTCTGAAATTGCCGGAACAGGGGCGCTGGAGGCAGCGGCTCATAGATCGTGCCGATCACATCGCTGCCCGAATTCAGCAGGGCGCCATGAAAAAGATCGGGATAGGCCAGGGCCAGGCGCAGCGCCAGGCGGGCGCCGCCCGACATGC
Source organism: Alphaproteobacteria bacterium (assembly GCA_017307355.1). Lineage (GTDB taxonomy): Bacteria > Pseudomonadota > Alphaproteobacteria > Micropepsales > Micropepsaceae > Rhizomicrobium. The sequence continues at coordinate 38,714 of JAFKFG010000030.1, read as the reverse complement.
CGCCGACAAAGACCTGCGCGGGATCGACGGGATATTGCACCATCACATTCTGCGCCGCGATCAGGGCCAGGGGTTCGCGGCGGCTGACAATGTCTTCCTCATTGCCCGACCGGGCGGGTGTCACGAAAATCATCCCGAATTGGTCCAGCACCGGCCTCCAGCCCTGGGGCAGCTGTGCCTTCTGCCAGGGCGGGACGAACACCATCAGGCGATATCCCTGGGGCGGCCTGGTCGGCGGCACATAAACGAGGAATTTTTCCGCCGCCAGATCGACCGAGGTTTCGCTGAGGCTTTTCCCGTCTCGCGCGAATTCGCGCCGGATGCCGGCCAGGGTCAGGGGCGTGAACACGCGGGAGAGAAGCTGCGAATTGCGCGCCAGCGGCGGATAGTTGGAGAAGGTCACGTCCTCGTGCAGCCCGGGAGCGGCATCCTGGGCGGCCGCCCCGGCGGCGGCCAGGCAGGCGATAACCGCCAGGCCAGGCAAACGGATATGGCGCATGGTCCCTCCCGAAGCCCGAAGATACAGGATTTCCGGGCGGCCTTCGGCTTGCCAAGCCGGGGCCGCTCAAGTATCTCCGCCGACGGACAGGTGGTCGAGTGGTCGATGGCACCGCACTCGAAATGCGGCGAGCCTGCAAGGGCTCCGTGGGTTCGAATCCCACCCTGTCCGCCATTAAAAAAGGGGCCTAATCGGCCCCTTTTTTAATGGCGGAGATGGCGGAGGATTTCGAACCCATGTTCGACAAATCGGCGTCAGCCGATTTGGGCAGGCGGTCAGAGGCCGCCTGATCCGAGCGCAGCGAGGACGGAAAGCAGGCCAAAGCCTGATTTCCGCAATCCCACCCTGTCCGCCATTTAAAAGAGGGGCCCGACCGGCCCCTTTTTTTATTGCGAAATCTTCGACCGGGTACCCCAGCGGGCCGTTTACTTACGATGTATGTTTCCTTTGTAAACTGTCTTAAATCTGGTAAAAGGTGACGTCGACGGTAGTTGCTTAGGCCCTGGGGGGCGAGCGTCATGTCTGAAGGTCAGGTCCCATCGGCCGCCATGCGGGTGTTCACCGTCGCGTGGGATCCGGTGCAGAAGAAATTCATCGCGCGCAACGATCTCAGCGAGCCGATCGGCATCACCGCGGATCGCGCGAATGCGATCGGCATCGCCATTCGCAGCGCCAACAGCGCCAGCCGGACCGGCGGCTTCATCGCCGTGAAGGTACTGCTCCAAAGCGGCAAATATCGCACCGAATACATCACCCAGCCGGTACGGCCCTGATCGGCGGCGGATGAAAAGCTTTACAGAGCCTATGTCTTCCGTTGTATACACCCGGATATAACGAATATCCGGGCCTCTTATGACATTCCGCGCCAAACTCAAAGCCGCAATATCGGTCACGGCGCCTATTACGGCTTCGAGGCCGAAACGCTGGGTCAGCTGACCGACGATCTGAGCCTGGGCGCCAACTACACATATCTGATGCGCCATATTCATACGCCGGCCAATGTCACGGGTTCCAGTTGACTGGCGTGCCGACGCACAAAGCATTCGCCGGGTTGAGCTGGCAGGCGACGCCGAAGCTGACCGTGACGCCGAACCTGTCGCTGGCGTCGAACCGCTGGACCAGCAACACGGCCGGCACGCTCTATTACAAGAGCGGCGCCTTCGCGCTTCGCGATGGGGTCGGATTTCTCTCGCCTGCTCATAAGGGTCTGACAGGCGCAAATTGACTCACGGGCCGGGAGCTATGAGGCTGTCGAGGGGCTAGCTGTCAGGTACGAAAATGATCTTTCGGATGCGCGCAGCATTTGGCGTGGCCATGATGGTGGGGGCAATCCTGTCAGGCACCGGCGCGAAGGCGCAAACATCCATGAGCTTGTCGCCGGTACAATCCGAGGACCGTGTCGTTACGGCGGCGCAAGGCGCGAACGGAACATTGACGTTCAACGAGCCGGAAGTTTGGCTGGACGGCGACGGTCTGGTGCGAACGACAACGCGGGGAATACGTCTTCCCGCCGGAGACTATCAGCTTGAGGCCGAAGACGCGGACTATTTGTATTATCGGGCTCCCGAACGGTTCGAGATGCGCGTCTTCCAGGACGGCCAAGTAAAGGACGGCAGGTTCATGACGGGCGGCGTCTATGTGAGCAAGGCATTGATCGCGCTGGTTCCTGCCGGCGTTTATTTTTCTTCCGATGAGAAGAATAAGACACTGGTTTGGAAACTCGGGTCTGACTTTATGCGCTCCGAAGGGTCCAAATGGACGCGGACGAAGGTCACGAGATCGGCACCCGGCCAATAGACCCTAAGCCGAATTCTGCAGAGAAGTCTGTTGCGCGTTGGCCGGTAAAATAGCCCTTGTGCCCCTGAGCAAGAATTCCCACTATCCGTCACGTGGTTTGACTGCGTCGGTCGGCTGGCGACGCCGAAGGGGTATCTGGGGATGAGCACCAACCAGCTTCTGGCCGCGATGGACGAAGTGCTCGAACAGGGCGAGGCCCTGCTGATGGGGTTGAGCGACACTCAATATGCCGATGCGGGCGATGTCCGGGCATCGGTCGGCGCCCATTACCGCCACAGCCTGGAACATTTCAAACTTCTGTTGGAAGCGGTGAACGGGCCCCTGGTCGATTATGACCGGCGCGAACGGGATGCCGGGCTGGAGCAGGAGCGGCTTTTCGCGCTGCAGGTGACGCGGGATTTCCGCCACGCCGCGCGGTTTCTCGCCACCCTGCAGCCCGACCGGCCGATCGAGGCGCGGTACAAGATTTCCTATGCCGGATCCGGGCCCTGTTCGGCGCCGTCCACCATCGGCCGCGAAATCATGTATGCGGTGTCCCACGCCATCCATCATTACGCGCTGATCGGAATGATCTGCGACATGCGCAAAATGCCCATGCCGCAGGATTTCGGCGTCGCGCCCTCCACCATCGATTACCAGAAAACGACCGCCCGCAGGTCGGCATGACCATGCTCGATCTCACCTGGACCAAGGCCGCGTCGCTGTTTTTCCTTACTTTCTTTTCCGAGGACGCGGCGACCCTGGGCGGCGCGGCGCTGGCCGCCGCGGGCCAGCTGGCGACGCCATTCGGTCTTGCTGCCTGCTTTTTTGGAATCTGGCTGGGAGATCTGGGCCTCTATGCCCTGGCGCGCTATTTCGGCCGCCCTTTCCTGGGCCGCGCTTGGGTGAAGCGCCGGGTCAATGAAGACCGGTTGGCGAAAAGCGAAGCCTGGTGGAAGAAGCGGGGGCTGCTGGTTCTGCTGGTGGCCCGCTTCGTTCCGGGCCTGCGCCTTCCCACCTATTTGATTGCCGGTACCTTGGCGGTTCCCTTCCTGTCCTTCGCGGCGGTGACGGCCTTGATGGGGCTGGTATGGGTGCCCCTGATATTCACCCTGGTCTGGGCCGCGGGAACCGAGGCCGTCGCCTGGTATGCGGCGGCGAAGGGCACCTTGATCGTCGCGGCGGTGATTGTTCTTCTTCTGGCGGGCCTGTCGCTGCTTTTCCGCGAACGCATGCGCGCCCTGGTCCGCTCGCCCGCGATGCAGCGCTGGCTGCAATGGGAATTCTGGCCCGCCAATCTCTTCTATATTCCCATCGGGCTGAATTATGCGCGGCTGGCGATCAAATATCGCGGCCTCAACCTGCCCACCATCGCCAATCCGGGCATGCTCACCGGCGGCATCGTGGGGGAATCGAAGGAAGAGATTCTCCGCGACCTGTTCCAGACCTCGCCCGCTTTCACCGCCCGTGCCGCGCTGATCGCGCGCGGATCGGCCGAGGCGCGCATGGCCCAGTTCGAACGGCTTTGCGCGGAACATGGCCTTGAGCTGCCCGTGGTGCTGAAGCCCAACATCGCCCAGCGGGGCAGCGGCTTCAGGCTGGTGCGGGTGCCCGCCGATGCGCGCGATTATCTGGAGCAGGTGTCCGGCGAAGTGCTGTTGCAGGAATATGCGGCGGGGCCCTGCGAGGCGGGCATTTTCTATTACCGGTTTCCCGACGAAGAGCGGGGGCACATTTTCGCGATCACGGAAAAGATCTTTCCCGCGGTCACGGGCGACGGCCATCGCACGGTGGAGCAGCTGATCCTGGACGACAGTCGCGCCGCGATCATGGCCCGCACCTATCTGCACCGCCATCGCGCGATCCGCGACAAGGTGCTGGCGGAGGGCGAGCGCCTCAAGCTGGTGGAAGCGGGCAATCACTGCCAGGGCTGCATTTTCCGCGACGGGATGCATCTGTGGAGCGCCGAGCTGGAAGCGCGCATCGACCAGATCTCGCGCCAGGTGCCGGATTTCTTCATCGGCCGCTACGATGTCCGTTATGCCCAGGATAGCGACATCCTGGCCGGGGAGAATTTCAAGATCCTGGAACTGAACGGCGCGGCCTCCGAAGCGACCAGCATCTATGACAGCCGCAATTCCATCTTCCAGGCTTATGCGATCTTGTTCCGGCAATGGGATCTGGTTTTTGCCATCGGCGCCGCCAATCGCAAACGAGGGCATCGTCCCGCGACGGTCGGCCTGCTGCGCGACGAGTGGAAAAAGTATCAGGCGCTCAGTGCCTGTTATCCCATGGCTGATTAGAGCGGTTCCAGGAAAAGTGTGTAGCGGTTTTCAGTCCGGAACCGCGACAAATATGCGATCATCTCATGTGCACGATTTCGTTTCTGCCCACCCGCCATGGCTTCCTGCTGGCCATGAATCGCGACGAGCAAGTCTCGCGGCCCCGCGCCCTGGCGCCGCGCCGTCATTGGACCGGGACGCGCGCGTCGCTTTATCCCAGCGAGGCCGGCGGCGGCACCTGGGTCGGCGTCAGTGATGTCGGGCTCTCGCTTGCCCTAGTCAACTGGTACGCCAAGCCGCAGCGCGACCGGGCCTTGTGCGTCAGCCGCGGGATCATCATTCCCCATCTGCTGGCGGCGGAGGGCCTGGCGGAATTGGCCGCGATGTTCGCCGACCTGCCGCTGGCGAACATCAATCCGTTCCGCCTGATTGCGGTTTCCGCGAAAGAGCGGCAGCTGCGCGAATGGCGCTGGGACGGCAAGCGCCTGACCTCAAGCCGGTTCGGCTGGACGCGCCGGCACTGGTTTTCATCCGGCTATGACGAAGCATTGACCAACAAGATGCGCGCCGCGGTGGCGCGGACATTCGCCAAATGGACGCCCGCGGGTTTGCGCAAATTGCATCAATCCCATCTGCCGGACGAAGGGCCTTTTTCCTTCTGCATGCATCGCAAGGACGCCAGGACGGTGAGTTATACCGAGATCGTTGCGGCCAAATCGGGCGCGGTCATGCGCTATGCCGCCGGCTCTCCTTGCAGCGGAAAGCCCGGCGCGGCCCGCCCGCTGCCGTTCGCAGGCCGGGCGTGACCGAAACCGGCGGTGAGACTCAGCCCCGATAAAAGACGCGCCAGATTTTTCCGGTCTGGCTGTCGGTGATGTAGAGCGAGCCGTCCGGCGCGACCGCCACGCCGTCAGGGCGCGCCGGATAGTCATTCTGGGTTTTGATCGGGGCGGAGCCGGCGAATTTGTCCGCGAAAACTTCGAATTTGCCCGAAGCCTTTCCGTCATTGCCGATGGGTTGGAACACCACCGCGCCGGGACGCTGCTCGCCCGAGCGGTTCCAGGAGCCGTGGAAGGCGATGAAGGCGCCGCCCCGATAGGCGGCGGGGAATTGCTTGCCGTCATAGAATTTCACGTCGACCGGCGCCCAATGCGCCGGGAAACTGGCCGTGGGCAACGTGAATTTGGCGCAGCGCGCCGCTTCCTTGCCGTCGCCGCCATATTCCGGGCTGAGCAGAAGCTTCTGCTGGCGATAATCGAAATAGCAATAGGGCCAGCCGAAATCCGCGCCCTGATCGGCGCGGTACATCACTTCTGCAGGACCCTCGTTATTGTCTTCGGCGCTGTAATGCTCCGGATAGAGCACGTCGATCTGGTCGCGATTGTTCATCACCGTGTAGATCGCGCCATGCGCCCAGGCGACATCGGGTTCCTGGCGCAATCCCGTGACGATGCGGCTGCCGTCTTCCTGTTTCTGGTTCAGCTTGGCGGCGCTGAATTTCCAGATGCCGCCATGCTTTTCCAAGAGCGGGCAGGGATCCTGTCCGGGCGAATCCTTCAGCCGGTCGCGCACCTGGCAGGCGTTGGAAGGGCTTCCCACATTGACGTAGAAATTGCCCTTGTCGTCGAAGGCGATGCCTTTGTCGTTATGCTCGCGGGCGCTGTCGAAGCCGGAGACGACGATTTCCGGCTGGCCCTGCGGCACCAGCTGTCCCGGCGTCATCTTATAACGGATCACCTGGGTGGGCTGAGCGACATAGAGATAGCCGTCATGCAGCGCGACGCCGGTGGCGCTGCCATTGTCGGCGAGTCCCGTGCCGAATTTCTGCTGCACGTCGAAACGGCCGTCGCCCTTGGAATCGTGCAGGGCCACCAGGCCGCCCGGCTTGCCGCCGCTGGCGCGCAGGGCGACATAGAGATCGCCATTGGGCGCCGCCACGGCATGGCGCGCATAACCTAGATTTTCCGCGGCCACCATGGCGCAGAAGCCTTTGGGAAGCGTGATGCCGCCATTGTCCGGCGCGCAGGCCGGGGCCGCCGATGCGGGCGCCGCCGCAAACGCGGACATTCCCAGTGCGAAGACCGAGGCCGTCAGTTTCATGGTTTGCATCATCGTCTCCTGTTTCAACGGGCTCGCGCCGAACACGCCGCGTCATGGATGGCGATGCCCGAAGGCGAAAACCGGCAAGCTTCCCCGCAGCCGGCAGCATGGCACTCCCATGGCGGAATGCATATCGGCCCCGAGCGAGCTTTCGTTATGCCATTCCGTATATCGCGCCTGGTGACCCTTCGCCAGCCACAGCGGCCGCGACATGGAGTGGCAACAGGGCGTCAGTGCCTGTCGCTGATTGCAGCGGCACCGCATAAGCGGCGAACTGGCCGGGGTCCTGACCCTTGAGCGGCTCGCGCCGGTAATTGAATTTGAATTCCAATTCCCAGGCGGTGTTGCCCACCACCATCACCGCCACGGGCACATTCAGGCCCTGGTTCAGTACCGTAATCGTGGCCTTGTCGCCGTCGAGAACGACGCAGTCGAGACGGCCTTGCCGCGAAGGCCGGCGCAGTAACCGCCGTCAGGGTGAAGGCGAATAGCATAACGGACAGTTTGCGAAAGGCGGCCATGAAACCTCCGATTCAAAAAGACATGCAGATATATATTGAGTGCCTACAGACCAGCGCGCCGCGTAAGGATCGGGCTTTTGTTCCCGCAATTGCGCCCTTGGTCGGACGCTGCGAAGATGCCGGCGCGCGGACGCGGACGAATTGTCAATGACCCTGATCCTGTTGGCTTATCTGGGCGGCGTCCTCACCATCGTCAGCCCCTGCATCTTGCCGGTGTTGCCATTCGTATTTGCGCGGGGCGGCCGTCCGTTCCTGACGGGCACCTTGCCGCTTCTGGCGGGCATGATCGTGATGTTCGCCGCCGTGGCGAGTTTGGCGGCGGTGGGCGGCGGCTGGGCGGTGAGCGCCAATCAATATGGCCGTATTGCCGCCATGGTCTTGCTCACGCTTTTCGCCGTCACTTTATTGTCGCGCACCTTGGCGGACACTCTCACCCGCCCACTTGTGGCGCTGGGCAACCGGCTGTCGGGCGAGGCGGGTGCCGGATCCGGCATCGGCGCCTCTTTTCTTTTGGGCATCGCCACGGGATTGCTGTGGGCGCCATGCGCGGGACCGATATTGGGCCTGGTGCTGACCGGCGCGGCGATCAGCGGCGCCAGTGTGCAAACCACATTGCTGTTGCTGGCCTATGCCGCCGGCGCGGCGACCTCGCTGGCACTGGCGTTGCTCGTGGGCGGGCGGCTGTTCGCGGCGATGAAGCAATCTCTCGGTGCCGGCGAATGGGTGCGCCGCGCGCTGGGCGTGCTGGTATTGGCAGGCGTGGCGGCCATCGCCTTCGGCCTGGATACCGGTTTTCTCACCCGGGTGTCGCTGGCCAGCACGTCGCGCTTCGAACAGGGGCTGGTGGATAAATTTCTCCCCGCCAAGCCGATCAAGACCGTCGCGGTGGCGGGCAGCAATCTTCCCATCGAAGGCGCCATGCCGGAACTGGCCGGCGCCACCGGCTGGCTGAACACCCCGCCCCTGACGCGTGAGGCCCTGCGCGGCAAGGTGGTGGTGGTCGATTTCTGGACCTATTCCTGCATCAACTGCCTGCGCGCCCTGCCGTACATCCGCGCCTGGGCGGCGAAATATAAAGACCATGGCCTGGTGGTGCTGGGCGTGCATGCGCCCGAATTCGCCTTCGAAAAAGACCCCGCCAATGTGAAGAAGGCGGTGCAGGATATGGGCGTCACTTATCCCGTGGCGCTCGATTCCAATCTCGCCATCTGGCAGGCCTTCAACAACCAATACTGGCCGGCGCATTACTTCATCGATGCGCAAGGACGCATTCGCGCCCATCATTTCGGCGAAGGCGAATATGACAAGTCCGAGCGCATCATCCAGACCTTGTTGAGGGAAGCTGGCTACAAGGACGTGCCGGGCGGGATTGTCGATCCGAATGCGGAAGGGGCGCTCGCCGCCGCCGACGAAAACAACATGCAGTCCCCGGAGACCTATCTGGGTTATGGACGCGGAACCGGCTTTGCCTCCAACACGCCCCAACCGGACAAGATTGCAACTTACACGACGCCTTACCCCCTGGGGCCCAACCAATGGGGGCTCACCGGCCGCTGGACCATCGGCGAGGAAAAATCGGTTGCGGCCTCTGCCGGAACCAAGATCACATTCTATTTCCACGCCCGCGATCTGCATCTGGTGCTGGGATCGGGCGCCGGCAACAAGCCCGTGCGCTTCAAGGTGACATTGGATGGCCAGCCGCCGGGGGCCGCGCATGGCGTGGATACGGATGAAGCGGGCAACGGCACGGTTGCGGGACAGCGCTTGTATCAGTTGATCCGCCAGCAGGGCGCGGTCGCGAACCGCACGTTCAGCATCGAATTCCTGGATCCAGGCGCGGAGGCTTACGCGTTCACATTCGGATGACACACATTTGGCAACCATCGCGCCCGGCTTTTGCCTAAAAGGGAAGCCTGGCGTAGGCTTCGTGCATCGATCTATCGGCGGATACCGGTATGAAGCGAAAACCTCTTTACAGCCGCGCCTCCAGGCGGCGTTCCGGTTCGCCGGCCGGCGACGCGGCAACGCCTGTCGCCTGGTCGTTCGAAGAGGATCAAGGCCCTTCGCTCGCTGTCGAAATCTGGCGCAAAACCAAGGCGTTCGCGGCGCGTCATGACCGCAGCCTGCCGGCCGCGGCTGCTGTTTTGATCGCGGCCGGCCTTTTCGGCGCCTGGCAATGGTTCCATCCCGGTCCCGCCGCGCTGACCCAATGGGATATCGACAATGCGGTCAAATATACGCTGAGCAACACGCCGCCCGGCCCGGCCGAAACCACGGTGGCTGCCGCCACGGTGGGCCCTTCGGTGGTGCGGGTGGATGGATTTCTCTCGCCCGAGCATGCGGCGGAACAGGCCAAGCTGGAAGCAGCGGAAGCCAAGAAGAACCATCTCAAGATCCAGCCCACGCCGCCGCCCAAATCCTCGGACGGCAAGGACAAGGATAAAGCCAAGGACGAAAGTCCCGATTCCACCGGCACCGGCGTCGTCATCGACGACAAGGGCGACATCCTCACCAATCTGCATGTGATCCATTCCACCGACCGCTGGGTGGTGACCTTCTTCGACGGCACCAAGTCCGAAGCCACCGTGGTGAATGTGCAGCCGGAAAATGACCTGGCGGTGATCCGCACCAAGACCCAGCCCGACGATCTGAAGCCGGCCACCTTGGCCTCGACCGCCAATCTCTTTCCCGGCGACACGGTGGTGGCGGTGGGCTTTCCGTTCGGCATCGGCCCATCGGTCTCGTCGGGTGTGGTGGCGGGCCTGAAGCGCGAATTCGACGATCCCAATGAAAAAGACAAACCCACCCTCACCAACCTGATCCAGTTCACCGCCCCGGTGAATCCGGGCAATTCGGGCGGGCCCCTGGTCAATCGCGACGGGGAAGTCGTGGGCATCGTGACGGCGATCTACAATCCCACTGGCCAGCGTGTGTTCGCGGGCATGGCCTTCGCCGTGCCGATCGAGAATGCCGCCAAGGCGGTGGGCAACAATCCTCTCTGACAAAAGGGTTCGAGGCATGGCCAGTGGCGCGCATGAAGGGTTGGAACATCTTCTTTATGAAGTGAAGAAGATCGTGGTCGGCCAGGATCATTTCCTGGAACGGGTGCTGGTCGCGCTTCTGGCGGGCGGGCATCTTTTGGTGGAAGGCGTGCCGGGCCTGGCCAAGACCTTGACGGTTTCGACCTTGGCGCGGGCGATGCAGGGCAGCTTCAAGCGCATCCAGTTCACGCCCGACCTGGTCCCGGCCGATCTGGTCGGCACCCGCGTCTACAACCAGAAGAGTGGCGAATTCTCCACCGTGCTGGGGCCCGTCTTTGCCAATCTGGTGCTGGCCGACGAAATCAACCGCGCCCCCGCCAAGGTGCAGAGCGCGCTTCTGGAAGTGATGCAGGAGCGCCAGGTCACCATCGCGGGCGAAAGTCATCCCGTGCCCAAGCCCTTTGTGGTGATGGCGACGCAGAATCCGATCGAAACCGAAGGCACTTATGCCTTGCCGGAAGCGCAGGTGGACCGCTTCATGATGAAAGTGCTGGTGGGCTATCCCAGCGAGGACGAAGAGTTCGTCATCGTCCAGCGCGTCACCGGCATGGCGGCGGCGATCGGCGCGGTCACCACCACCGACGAATTGCTGGCGATGCAGGCGCAGACCCGCAAGATCTATATCGATCCCGCGCTGGTCACCTATGCGGTGCGGCTGGTCGCGGCAACGCGCGATCCCGGCCGGGCGGGGCTGCATGGCCATTCCCGTTTCATCCTGTACGGAGCGAGCCCCCGCGCCACCATCGGCCTGATCGAAGCGGGACGGGCGCTGGCCTATCTGCGGGGCCGCGATTATGCGCTTCCCGCCGATGTGGTGGACGTGGCGGCGGACGTGCTGCGCCACCGGGTGGTGCCGTCCTATGAAGCGCTGGCCGAAGGCATCGGCGCCGACGATCTGGTGCGCGACATCATGCGGGCCGTGCCCGCGCCCGAAAAGGTTTTGGAGCGCCATGACCGCGCCGCGAACGCCTGACGCGGTTCTTCGCCGCCTCGACCTGAAGATTACCCGGCGGCTGGAAGGCTTGCTGCAGGGCGATCACCGGACCGTGTTTCGCGGCCAGGGGTTGGATTTCGCGGACATACGCGAATACCAGTATCACGACGATGTGCGGCACATGGACTGGAACGTCACCGCGCGGCTTCAGATTCCCCATGTGCGCGAATTTCTGGAAGACCGGGAGATCACGGCCTGGTTTCTGCTCGACATGAGCCCGTCGATCGATTTCCAGTCGGTGAGCGTGTCCAAGCGCACGGTGCTGACCGAATTCACCACCCTGATGTGCCGCTTCCTCTCCGGCAAAGGCAATCGCGCGGGCGCGCTGCTGTTCACCGGCGGGGTGGAACGCATGGTTCCCGCGCGGGGCGGGCGCCAGCAATTCCTGGTGCTGCTGGATGCGCTCGACCGCTATCGAGCGCCGAAAAAAGCGCAACCCACCGACCTCAAGCGCGTCTTGTCCGATGCGGCCAAGATGATCCGCCGCCGCTCGCTGGTCTTCGTGGTGTCCGATTTCATCAGCACGCCGGGCTGGGAAAAGCCGCTCAGCCAGATGGCCAGCCGTCATGACGTGATCGCGGTCCGTCTCACCGATCCTCTGGAAGTGCGCCTGCCCGATCTGGGCCTGATCACCTTCCAGGACGCGGAAAGCGGCGATCAATTGTTCGTCGATACCCATGACAAGGGATTCCGCGCCCGCTTCATTGCCGCTGCCGAAAAGCGGAACGAGGAATTGATGACCGCATTCACGGCCGCCGGTGTGGATGCCCTGGAATTGTCTACCGAAGACGATGTCGCCGACGCGGTGCTGCGCTTCGCCGACATGCGCCGGCTGCGCTTCGCGAAGAAAACCGCATGAAGGAATGGGCGATCAAGATCTGGGGCCTGGTCCCGCATATCGGCTTTCTGTGGCCGATGTCCCTGTGGCTTCTGATCGCGGTGCCGCTGGCGGTGGCGCTGTATGTGCTGCTCCTGCGCCGCCGCAAGAAATCGGCGTTGCGCTATGCCAATATGGCGATGGTCAAAAGCGCGGCGGGCACGATGGGCTGGCGGCGCCATGTCCCGCCGGCGCTGATGCTGGCCGCATTGACATTGTTGTTGCTGGCGATGGCGCGCCCGACCGCGCTGGTCAGCCTGCCATCCTCCCGCGCCGTGGTGATGCTGGCGATGGACGTGTCGGGCAGCATGCGCGCCGCCGACGTGAAGCCGTCGCGCATCGAAGCGGCCCAGGCCGCCGCCAAGCAATATATCAAAGACCAGCCCAAGGACGTGCAGATCGGGATCGTCGCCTTCGCCGCCACCGCGCTGACCGTGCAGAATCCCACCACCGACCGGCTGGCGCTGAACGCGGCGGTCGACCGCTTCGAGCTGCAGCGGGGCACGGCGGTGGGCAGCGGCATCCTGGTTTCGCTTTCCACCATCTTCCCCAAGGAAGATTTTCCGATCAGCAATTTCGCCGCCGGCGGTTTCGGCAACGGCAATGGCGGGTACGGTTTTGGCGGCGGCGACCGCTTCAACCGCTTCAGCGGCCGCGCCTTGGGCGACAGGGGCAAGGATCCCGCGCCCAAGAAAAAGCATGTGCCGGTCGAGCCCGGCTCCTACAAGAACGCCGTGGTGATCCTGCTCACCGACGGGCAGACCAATGCGGGTTACGATCCGGTGGAAGCGGCGCGCATCGCTTCGGAATATGGCGTGCGCGTCTATACGGTGGGTTTCGGCACCACCAAGGGCAATGTGGTGGGCTTTGGCGGTTTCTCGATGCGCGCCCAACTGGACGAAGTGGCGCTGAAGAAGATCGCCGACATGACCCGGGGGCGCTATTTTCATGCCGGCAGCGCCGACGATCTGAAGCAGGTCTATAGCGTGCTCTCCAAGCAGCTGGTGATGGAGACCAAGGAATTGGAAATCACCTCCTTCTTCGCTGGCCTGGCCGCGCTTCTGATGCTCGCCGCCGCCGGCCTGTCGCTCACTTGGTTCGGCCGGGTGCTTTAAAACAACGCTTTAAGACCGTTGCAAAGCCGCCCGCTATCGCCCCTAATCGCTGAAAACGGGGGGATATGGCATGACTGATTCCGGTCATATGGCGGATACGCATCATGTCCGCGGCCGCCTGCTGCGCATATTCGGGTTGGGCTTCGGCCTGGCGGTGGTGCTGGGCGGCGTTATCGGTTCGGGCATCCTGCGCAATCCGTCCGTGGTGGCGGCGGGCTTCCTCGATCCCACCTGGATCATTCTGGCCTGGCTGGCGGGCGGACTGTTCCTGGCGGTGGATGCCATGCCGACCGTGGAACTGGGCGCCGCCATTCCAAAATCCGGCGGGCCTTATCCGCTGGCCGTGCGGGCCTTGGGGCCTTTCGCCGGTTTCTTTGTCGGCTGGGCGGATTGGCTGCAACTGATTTTCTCCACCGGCTTCATCGCCGTGGCGTTTGGCGAGCAGGTGCAGCGGCTTGGGCTGCTGCCGGGACTGACCACGGGCGAAATCGCGGTGCTGCTGGTATTCGCGTGCGGTGCCCTCAACTTCATCGGCGCCAAGGTCGGCGGCATGTCCCAGAGCATCGGCAGCGCCTTGAAGGCGCTGGGCCTTTTGGTGATCGTGGCGGTGTTGTTTCTGGCCCCTGGAAAAGCCGGGGTTGCCGCCGCGCCGCCTCCGCCCGCGTTCAGCTGGATCGCCGCGGCGGTGGCGATCCGCGCCATTTACGGCGCCTATGGCGGCTGGGAAGCGGCGGTCTATTTCTCCGAAGAATTGCACGAGCCGGAACGCAATGTGGCGCGCGCCACGTTCGGCGGCATCGCCCTGGTGACGGTGATCTACACGCTGATCAACGCGGCCGTGCTGCATGTGCTGCCGATGGGCGTCTTGACCCAATCGACCCTGGCGGTGTCCGACGCCATGGCGGCGGTGCTGGGACCGGGCAGCGGCGTGGTGGTGACCGTGGTCGCGATGTGGTGCGTCGCCACCATCGCCAATCTCCAGGTGATGGAACATGTGAGAAATACCTATGCCATGGCGCGCGAAGGCAGGCTGCCCGCTGTGCTCGCCAATGTCTCGAAAAGCGGCACGCCGCGCGCGGCTCTTTGTGTGGTGGTGGTGGCGACGTCGCTGGTGATCCTGGGTGCGGATCACATCAAGGGTGGCCTCTATGAAGTGCTGCTCAACCTCTATGCCCCGAACATCATGATCATCTTCCTGCTGCTGAGCTATGGCGCGATCCGTCTTCGGCAGAAGGAGCCGGACCTGCCCAGGCCCTACAAGATGCCGCTTTATCCCTTGCCCGCGCTGATCGCCATCGCGGCCAATGGTCTGCTGGTCGTCTTGTTCGTGGTGTCGGATTGGCGCACCGGGCTTTATTCGCTGCTGAGTCTGTCATTGGCGTTCCCGCTCTACTGGCTGGGGCGCGGCCGCAAACCTGCTTGAGATGAATGGCAAAAAGCATGTCCTGCCGGAACGGCTGAAGCCAGGATTGACCTTGGTGTTTTGCGGCACGGCGGCGGGCCGCCAATCGGCGTTGCAGAAAGCTTATTACGCGCATGCCCAGAACAAATTCTGGCGCACCTTGCATCAAATCGGCCTTACCCCGTATCTCTTCGCGCCCAGGGATTATCCGGCGCTATGGGATCTGGGAATCGGGCTGACCGATATCGCCAAATTCGCCTATGGCATGGACCACCAATTGCCCAAGGACAGTTTGGGCCGCGATGCGGCCGATGCGCTCAAGGCGCGCATCCAAAAAGTGGCGCCCCGCTTCCTGGCCTTCACCAGCCTCACGGCCGGGCGCACGGTGATGGGAAAACAGGCTCTGCCCGGCAGGCAGGCCGAAAAGATCGGCGACACCCAAGTGTGGATCCTGCCTTCGCCATCGCCGCTCGCCAGCAATCACTGGGACATCGCGCCCTGGCGCGCCCTGGCAAAAGCCGTGCGCCGCGCGCCATAGCCTTGAGGGCTCAGCCCACCCGTCTGGCCACCGTCAATCCCAGCACCGGCAGCACCAGGAAAAGCGCGATGAAGATGAAGAAGAGCGTCTTGGCGATGGCGATCGATGCGCCCGCCACGCCGGTGAATCCCAGAAGGCCCGCGACCAGGCCGATCACCAGAAAAATGAGCGCCCATCGCAGCATGTGAGTCTCCCGCTATCGGATCGCTAAGGAAATGCGGGGTGGTCGATTGGGTTCCCGTTTCGGGTCAGGGCGTGCGGGATCGCGGCGGCTCGGGGACCGCATCGGCGGGCGGCGGCAGGGCGAGAGCCCATTGAACGATCTGGTTCACCGCTTTCGCCAACGCCGTGTTCAGGGCCTGGACCACGGCGTCCACGCTGTTGGCCGAAGCAGGCTCGGTGAGATTGACGGACAGGTTGGCCAGGATCTTGCGCGACCTTGTATCGGACATGTGGGCGATGATGGTCACCGCCACATTCGGCACGCCATTGGCCGTGGCATAGCGCGCTTCGAAATCGCGCAGATCGGTGGAGAGCTGATAGTCCGAATGCAGCCCGTCATCGTCCCGCGAGACCGCATCGATACGCCCGCTTGCTTCGAATCCGGCCAGAAGCGCGGTCTGCACCAGGTCCGGCAGGCGGTCGGACCAGGCCGCATTGGCGTAATAGTCGAGTTGGGTGCCGCTGCGGGCCAGCGCGATGCGCTCGCTGTCCAGATTGCCGGGCGCATCGGGCTTCTGGATCGCCAAGGCCCAGCCCACCTTGTTGCCGGAAGGCGCGGCGGCGGGCGCGGCCGGATTGAGGGCGTACATCTGCGGCGCATCCAGCGGGCCGAGCAGCTTGTCCAGGCTGCCGCATGCCGAAAGCGTCAGCGAGGCGCCCGCGATCAGAAACAGCCGCCGGTCGGGTGTGATGCTATTTTTTTTCATTGGGGTCATATCCCTTGCGACGGTCGCCGAACAAAAGCTTGGTGGGTTCGCGGTTGAGCTGATCGGAGAAGCGGGTCAGGCTGGTCACCAGTCGCCGTATCTCGTTGACGAGGTTGGAGAGCTGGCTCAACGCTTCTCCCTTAAGAATGGCGTCGGCATCGTCCGCCACCTTGTCGAACTTCTTCACGGTGGTGTCGACACGCTCCAAGGTGGGTTTGAGGTCCGCCGAGGCATCGCGCAGATTGGCGGTGGTGGCATTGGCGTTCTTGATGGTGGCGTCTATGTCGGCCGAACGCTTGGCGATGGCCGATGTGGTTTGATCCAGATTGTTGAGGACATTGGTCAGTGATTTGCGGTTCTGGTCGCTCAGCACGTCATTCAGCCGGGTCACGGCGATGTTGAGCTTGGCCACCACTTCCGGCGCGGACTGTTCCAGTTGCTGCAGGGTCGATTGCTTGGCGCGGATGACGGGATAGTCCTGGCCGTCCTTGGCCACCAGGGTGGGTGAATTGGCGGTGCCGCCGCTGATCTCCACATAGCTTCCGCCGGTCAGGCCCTGGCTTTCGATCGAAGCCCGGCTGTCTTCGCGGATGTTGAGATTGGGTTGGACCTGCATGGTGACGATCACGCTTTGCGGATCGTTGGGGTTGAATTTGAGCTCGGTGACCCGGCCCACATCGATGCCGTTGTAGCGGGTGACCGTTCCCTTGCCGAGGCCCGTCACCGGGCCTTTGAAATAGGTCTGGTAATAGGCCCATTCCTGGCTGTATTGCGCCCCCGCCAGCCACATGATCGTGATCACCAGCCCGATGACGCAGGCCAGCACGAAGGCGCCGACAGCGACGTAATTGGCCTTGGTTTCCAAGCATGCCTCCTAGCGCGCACCGGCCAGCGCGGCATGGCCGCGGGGACCGGAGAAATATTCGTGAATCCAGGGCGTGGTGTCTTTGCGCAATTCCTCGATCGTGCCGGTCTTGATCTTTTTGTCGATCAGGACGGCGACGCGGTCGGTGATGGCGGCGAGACTGTCCAGGTCGTGGGTGACCATGAAGACCGTCAGGCCCAGGCTTTCCTGAAGCTCGGCGATCAGCTGGTCGAAATGGTCGGCGGAAATCGGGTCGAGGCCCGAAGTGGGTTCGTCCAGGAACAGCAGTTCCGGATCGAGCGCCAACGCGCGGGCAAGGCCTGCCCGCTTTTTCATGCCGCCGGAAAGTTCTGAAGGAAGCTTTTGCGCGGTGTCGGGCGGCAATCCCACCAGCGCGATCTTCATCGCCGCGATCTCGTCCATCAGCTCCTGGGACATCGACGTGTATTCGCGCAAGGGCACCTGGATATTTTCTGCAACCGTCTGGGACGAGAACAGCGCGCCTTCCTGGAACAGCACGCCCCAGCGCACTTCCAGCGCCCGCATGCGCGAGCCTTCGGCATGACCGGCGCGCCTGCCGAAAACTTCGACAATGCCCTCTCTGGGCTCGTTCAGACCGATGATGGTGCGCAGCAGGACCGATTTTCCCGATCCCGAACCGCCCACCACGCCCAGCACTTCGCCGCGATAAACATCCAGGTTGAGATGATCATGGATGATTTTTTTGCCGAAGCCGGTGACCAAGCCTTCGACATGAATGACGACATCTTTTTTGGCCTGCCCGTTTTTGTCTTTTTCCGTGACCATCACACCCCCAAGACCGAGAACATGACGGAAAATGCGGCATCCAACACGATCACCAGAAATACCGATTCCACCACCGAGCGGGTGGTGAGCTGGCCCACGCTGGCGGCGTTGCGTTCGACCTGAAAGCCTTCATAGCAACCCACCAACGCGATCACGAAGGCGAAGACCGGCGCCTTGACCAGACCCACCATCAAGGTGCCGACATCGACGGCCTGGTTGAGTTGGCGCAGGAAGACCGGAATGGTGATGCCCAGGTCGAAATAGCACATCATCGCGCCGCCGATCAGCGCCATGATGTTGGCATAGAAAGTGAGAAGCGGAAGCGAGATCACCAGGCCGATGACCCGTGGCAGAACCAGCGTGTCCACGGTGTTCAGGCCCATGGTCTGCATGGCATCGATTTCCTGATTGACCCGCATCGAGCCCAGATGGGCAGTGAAGGCCGAGCCGGACCGGCCCGCCACGATGATGGCGGTGATCAGGCCGCCGATTTCGCGAAGCACGCCCACGCCCAGAAGATTGATGGTGAAGATTTCGGCGCCGAACCGCTTCAGCTGGTCCGCGCCCTGATAGGCCAGCACGATGCCGATCAGAAATGCCAAGAGGCCCACAATGGGCAGGGCGCTGATGCCGGTTTCCTCGACTTGAACCGCCATCGCCGCGAAGCGCAGATTCTTGCGCGGGGCGCCGATCATTTCGCCGGTTTCGGCGGTGACGCGGCCCAAATAGCCCAGCATGCGCCAGCCCTGGCGTCCCGCTTCGACCGTGGCCTTGCCGATGCGGTAGAGCCGGTAACGCCAGGGACTCATCCGCGGCAAAGGATGGCTTTGCTGCTTTTTGTCGTCGCGGTCGAGATTCGCCATAAGGCTGGCATAACGCTCCGGCACCTGCACGGCGCCGATTTTGCGGCCCGTCTTTTCCAGGGCCCGTTGGGTGCGCAGCAAGAGCCAGGCGCCGGTCGAATCCAGTTTTTCCACCGCGCCGGCATCCATGGTGATGGCATCGCCCGGCCCGGCGTCCAATGTGCGCAACTGCTGGTCCAACCGGGCGCTTTCGGTGATGGTCCAACGCCCGCCGGCCTTGAACACCCCGTGTTCGATCGTGAACCAGGCATCCGGCTTCGCCGCGTTCTCGATGCTGGCCATTCAGGGAACCTCGGGTGAACCTTCAGGAATGCCGTAGCTTATCAGAAAGTTCCCGAAGTTCCGCTCCGTGCCCCTCCGGCCTTCGCATCGCAAGCGCTGCTACGTTCGGAAGGCTGGCCGCCTTCCTCACCCTCCCCCGTCAGCGTGCTTCGCACGCACAGGGGAGGCGGGCCTGAGTTGCCACTCGCAGATTTGTTTCGGCGAACCGACGGGGCTAGCACGTGCCGCTCCAGGTTTCGCCGGCTTGGCCGCCAGCTTCGATTTCCCCCATGCGCACCGCGCAGAGGAGGGTGAGCGTTACCACCGGTTACGCGAACGGTCCGAGCCAAGACGGGCCGGGCGTCTGTTGTCTATGATAGTGCTTTCAAAGACGGATACCAAAAATGGATTATGTGCGGCTGGGCCGGACCGGTCTGGAAGTTTCGAAATTCTGCCTGGGGTGCATGACCTACGGGGCGCCCAGCTGGCGCGACTGGGTGCTGGACGAAGAGGCCAGCCGGCCCTTCCTCAAGCGGGCGCTGGAAGCGGGGGTCAATTTTTTCGACACCGCCGACATGTATTCGCTGGGCGCCAGCGAGGAAGTGCTGGGCCGCGCCATCCGGGATTTCGCGGACAACCGCGACTCCGTGGTGCTGGCGACCAAGGTCTATTTTCCCATGGGCAAGGGCCCCAACCGGAGCGGCCTTTCGCGCAAGCATATCCTGGCGTCGATCGACGCGTCGCTGAAGCGACTGGGCACCGATTATGTCGATCTCTATCAGATCCACCGCTTCGATCCCCATGTGCCGATGGAGGAAACCGTCGCGGCGTTGGATGCGGTGGTGAAAGCGGGCAAGGCCCGCCATATCGGGGCCTCGTCCATGTATGCGTGGCAGTTCGCCAAATATCTGGGCCTGCAGGAACAGAGCGGCTCGGCGCGCTTCGCCTCGATGCAGAATTTCTACAATCTGGTCTATCGCGAGGAAGAGCGGGAGATGATTCCACTTTGCCAGGATCAGGGCGTGGGCGTGATCCCCTGGTCGCCCCTGGCGCGCGGTTTTCTGGGACGCAGTTCCGCCGGCGCGCTTGAAGGTCAATCGACCCGGGCCAAAAGCGACAATGTCCTGGACATGGAATTCGACGCCAACGACATCGCGGCGTTGCAGGCGGTGGAAAAGATCGCCGCCGCACGGGGCGTTTCCAACGCCCAGGTGGCGATCGCCTGGCTGATGCAGAAGCCCGGCGTCACCGCGCCGATCGTTGGCGCTTCCAAGATGCAGCATCTGGAAGACGCCATCGCGGCGGTGTCGTTGAAGTTATCGGACGAAGAAACCGCGGCTTTGGAAGCGCACTACAAGCCAAAGCCGGTGGCGGGGAACCTGCGCTAAAGCGCGCTATCAGCGTTCACTGGCTTTCTTCCCCCGCGCGGCGAAGCCGCTGGCGGGGGAAGATGTCTTCTGAGGGTTTACCCCGAAGAAGACAGATGGGGGAATAAAGAATTAGAGCGGCCACCAGTCGAGCTGGTATTTATAATCCTTATCCGACTGACCCTGGCTCCAGCCGCCGCCCAGCGCGATATACAGGCTGACATTGGCGTCGAGGCGCGCCAGCTTGGTCTGCACCAGCGTGTCCTGGGCATTGAACAGCGACTGTTGCGCCTGTAGCAGCGACAGGATGTCGATGGTGCCTTCGCGATACTGCAGTTCGGAGATGCGGAAGGCTTCGGTCGAAGCGCGCACTTCCTCGGTCAGGGCGACCAGCTGGTCATTATTGGCCGAAACCTGGCCCAGCGCCGATTCCACATTGGAGAGGGCGGTGAACACGGTCTTGCGATAGGTGGCGATCTGTTCCTGCTGCTGGGCGAGGGCGAGGTCGTCCTGGGCCTTGAGGCGGCCGCCATCGAAGATGGTCTGCACCAGCGAGGCGCCGATGCTCCAGGCCATGCTGCTGGGGCTGAACAGCGTGTCGGTGAAGGCGCTGGCGTAACTGCGTCCTGCGGTCAGATTGACCACCGGGAAGAAGGCCGCGCGGGCGGCATCGACATTGGCATGGGCGGCGAAGAGATTGGCTTCGGCTTGGGCCACATCGGGGCGGCGCAGCAGCAGTTCCGACGGCATGCCGGCCTGCACCGACGGCGACATGATGCCGTTCAGGTTCTGGCCATTGACGTCGAAGCCTTCGGGGCTGCGGCCCAGCAGGATAGCCAGTGCGTAGCGGGCTTCGCGTTCCTGTTCGATCAAGCCGGGCAGGCGTGCTTCCTGGGTGGCGACCAGCGACTGTTCCTGGGCGAGATCCAGGTTGGAGGAAACGCCGTTGGTGACCTTGGCCTGGACCACGGTCAGGATGCGCTTGGCCGCATCGATATTCTGGCGGGCGATGACGATGCGCTCGCGCGTCGCCAGCACGGTGAAATATTGCTGGGCCACGCTGGAAGCGACGGTGAGACCCACCACCGATTCCGCATAGCGGGCGGCGCGCAGATTTTCGCGCGCCTGATAGAGCTTGTCGCGATAAAGGCCCCAGAAGTCCGCCGAATAGCTGGCGGCGACACCGGCGCCGAAGCTGTTGAATGTGCGGCTGACGCCGCCCAGCCCGTTGGTGCTGGTCGAGCCCGCGCTGGTGCGCTGGCGGTTGGCGTTGCCTTGAAGATTGACGGTGGGAAGCAAGTTGGAGAAGGCGACCCCATCCTGGGCTTCGGCCTGCAACACGCGGGCGGCGGCGGCGGAGAGGTCCAGATTCTCCTTCTGCGCCGTCTGCATCAGGGCCGGCAGTTCATCCGAGCGGAAATTCATCCACCAATTGGCTTCCGGCCAGATCGGGGCCTGCTTGTCGGCCACCGGCGCCGTGAAGGCAGGGGGGATGTCGCCGGGCTTGTCCATGGGGGTGGGGTTGGGCGTGGTGCAGCCGGCTGCCACCAGGGCAATCATGCTGACGGACAGACCGCGGAAAATCGCTTTCATCGAACACTCGTTAAGCTATTGAAGCCGGACGGCCCCCGATTGGCGCCCCCTCATACCCGGCGCATGGCAATGCCGCAAATATGGCGAGGTGGGGCCTTTTAACAAGGGTGGTGACTGTAAAGCTTTGTCGCGGCAGGGCCGGTATTCCGGCTTTTTTTGCGGAAATGGGTTCCGGGAGGGGGCCCGATGGAAAATGAACGGCCGGACTGATGGCTTTACGTGGGGGGCACCAAAGCCGGTCCGGCCGTCCGCATGGCTGTATCCCTTGGTGGAGCGCCGAATGGACACAAAGCCAAGGTCAAGATTGATCCCCCCACAGGCCATGGGGAAGGTCGGAAGCCCTCAAAATATGTAATGGAATGTCGCCAACCCTATGCGCTTAAGAAAGGTGGCGAAGGAAATCATCGCGCGTCCGGTTGCGCATTTTTAACCTGGCCCCGGATGGCGAAATTCGCGGGGACGGCATTCGTCCTGTCGAAGATGCCGTCCGGTGACATTTCCGTGACGCAAGGTGCAGACAATTTTTCAAGGGGGTTCAATGAACCGGGCTTATATCGCGCCGATCCTGCTGCTCTGCTGTTCGAACGTCTTTATGACGTTTGCTTGGGTGAGGAGCGGCTTCCCGCCGCAAGGGCGGTGGGAAGCGCAAGGCGCCAGTGGCGCCTTGCGAGCGACGAACGCGCCGAGCACAAGCGAGGCGCCGGACGGCAGCTGGCCCGTCTATCTCAATTTCTGCCGGAGGTTCGCATGACCTTTCCGTACATCGCGCCGATCCTGCTTCTGTGCTGTTCGAATGTCTTTATGACGTTCGCTTGGGTGAGGAGCGGCTTCCCGCCGCAAGGGCGGCGGGAAGCGCAAGGCGCCAGTGGCGCCTTGCGAGCGACGAACGCGCCGAGCACAAGCGAGGCGCCGGACGGCAGCTGGCCCGTCTATCTCAATTTCTGGCGGAGGCTCGCATGACCTTTCCGTATATCGCGCCGATCCTGCTGCTCTGCTGTTCGAATGTCTTTATGACGTTCGCCTGGTACGGCCAGCTCAAATTCCCCAACACGGCTTTGTGGATTCTGATCCCCGTCAGCTGGAGCATCGCTTTCTTCGAATATCTTCTGGCCGTGCCCGCCAACAAGATCGGCCATCAGGTCTATTCGGCGGCCCAGCTGAAGACGATGCAGGAAGTCATCACCCTGGTGGTTTTCGCGATCTTCTCGGTGACCTATCTGGGCGAATCCTTGAAATGGAATCACATGGTCGCGTTCGGCCTGATCGTGGCCGCGGCCTATTTCGCGTTTCACAAATTTTGAAGTTCAGGTCGCAGGCCAAGGATTATCGTGAAAGACATCCACCGGTCTGAGCGGAATCGGCAGGGCGGGATTGGCGCCGATATAAAGCTCCAAGGTCATCTGGTTGCTCGACTTGTCCCATTTCATCTGGGGAGCGAATTCGCCCGGCTTGCGGAAGGTCTTGCCGTCGAAATCGAAGGGCCGGGGCGTGACCGTGTCCCAGGCCGCGACAAGGTCGGCGGCCAGCTCTTCGCGGATCGCCTGAAGCCGCTCGGGCCGGGCGGTCTGCATGTTGGTGATGTCGGGCGCGCTGATCTTCACCAGGCCGTCGGCCGTGATCTCCACCCGGGCGGCCACCAGCGTGCCGTTGCTGGCATAGCCGCCTTCCCATTTGCCCTCGGGGGGATGGGGTTTGGAGCAGGCCGCCAGTGCCAGAAAAGCCAGAGCGGCCGCAGCCTTGCGCATCGGAGCCCGACTCAAGAAGACGGCGCTAGCATACGCCGCCCGGCTTAAAATGTGGACATAACCGGAATGACGAACCCGCCACTTGCCCGGGAAGCGTCCGGTTGATAGGGGAGGGCGCAATTTTGCGCGAGCTTTGTCATGCCGTTGCCGAAAGATTTCCTCGCCCAATCCCTGAACCGCATCCAGCCTTCGCCCACCATCGCGGTGACGCAGAAGGCGCGCGACCTCAAGGCGGCGGGCCGCGATGTGATCGGCCTGGGCGCGGGCGAGCCGGACTTCGACACCCCCGACAACATCAAGGACGCGGCCATCGCGGCCATCAAGCGGGGCGAGACCAAATACACCGCCGTCGAAGGCATTCCCGAACTGCGCGCCGCCATCGCCAAGAAATTCAAGCGCGAGAATGGGCTGGACTATAAGCCGTCTCAGACCTTCGTGGCGCCCGGCGGCAAGACCATCATCTACAACGCGCTGCTGGCGACCTTGAATCCGGGCGACGAAGTGATCGTGCCCGCGCCTTACTGGGTGTCCTATCCCGACATCGTGCTTCTGGGCGGCGGCACCCCGGTCACGGTCGAGACCAAGCTGGAAGACGGTTTCCGCCTCACCCCCGAAGCGCTGGAAAAGGCGATCACGCCCAAGACCAAATGGCTGATCTTCAACCAGCCTTCCAATCCCACCGGCGCTTGCTACAGCGAAGAGCAGCTGCGGGCCATCACCGATGTGCTGGTCAAACATCCCCATGTCTGGATCCTCACCGACGACATGTATGAGCATCTGGTCTATGAGGGCTTCAAATTCCGCACCGTGGCGCAGATCGAGCCGCGCCTGTACGAGCGCACCCTCACCATGAACGGCGTGTCGAAAGCCTATGCCATGACCGGCTGGCGCATCGGCTATTGCGCCGGTCCCGAAGACCTGATCAAGGCGATGGCCAAGCTGCAGTCGCAATCGGCCACCAATGCCGCTTCGATCTCGCAATGGGCGGCGGTGGAAGCGTTGAACGGGACGCAGGATTTCATCCCCGGCTTCCAGAAGCTGTTTGAAACCCGCCGCGATCTGGTGGTGTCGATGCTGAACCAGGCCAACGGCCTAGAATGCCCCAAGCCGGAAGGCGCCTTTTATGTCTATCCGTCCATCCGCAAGCTGATCGGCAAGAAAACGCCGGGCGGCAAGGTGATCGCCACCGACGCCGATTTCGCCAGCGAATTGCTGGAGGCGGAAGGCGTGGCGGTGGTGCATGGCGCGGCGTTCGGCCTGTCGCCTTTCTTCCGCATCTCCTACGCCACGTCCAACGCGATCCTGGAAGACGCCTGCGGCCGCATCCAGAAATTCTGCGGCAGCTTGACGTGAGCGAAGGCGGCGTGCGCGAACGCCACACGCCGGCCAGACGCCTCCGCTGGTACGATCTGATAACACCCCAGGCCCTGGGCCTGGGTGTGCCGGCCTTGCTGTTGGCCGGCTCGATGTCGGTTTGGGCGGCGACGGGGCTGTTTGAAAACACCCTGGGGCAGGTGCAGGTCTGGTTGATCCGCTTCACCGGACTCAATCTGTTTCTGGATTTCTCCAACCTTCTGATCCTGGGCATGGCGCTTTGGATCATGTCGCGCGTCACCGATCCCATGCTGCCCGCGCGGTTTGTTTCTCTGTCGCGAAAAAGCGCGCTGATCGGCGTGGGAGCGGGGCTGGGCGCGGTCGTCGTGTCGTCCGTGATTGAATATCTCAGCGACCGCTATCTGCACACCAACCTCGCCCAGGACAGCAGCACCACCATGGTGCTGCCGCACAGCATCGATCAGCTGGCATTGGGCGTGTTCACGGTGGCGGTGATGGCGCCTTTGACGGAAGAAGTTTATTTCCGCGGCATCGTGCTGGGCTGGATGCGTCGCCATTGGGGCATGGCCTGGGCCATCGGCCTGTCGTCGCTGGTGTTCGGCGCGATGCATCTGAAATGGCTGATGCCGGGCGGCACCAGCGGCATGGTCTCGACCGTGGAGCTGGTGGCGATGGGCGTATTGCTGGCACTGGTGGCGGTGCGGACGGGCTCGCTCTGGACCTCGGTCATCACCCATGCCGTGAACAATCTTTGCGCGGCGCTGGCAGCGGTCTTCCTGGCCCAGTAGGGCTGGACGAAGGGCTGGATCGCGCCAACCTATTGTTTTTTCCGACGTTTTGTCGAAACCCATTTCGGGTAGCGTAAAGCCCGCCTTAAACAAAGGCGCGCTAAAACAGCCCCATGTTGAAGGGGGTAACATGCCGGTCCGGCGTGATCCTGCTGGCGATCCTGATCGCGGCGGGACCCATGCCCGCGCGGGCCGAGGAAAATCTCGGCGCGCTCAGCCTCAGCGGTTATGCCGATTTTCGGGTGATCGCGCCCCCGCGCGAGGTGGCCTGGCTGAATGGCGGACTTTCGAAATTCCGCTATGGCAATGACGAAGGTCATTTCCGTTTCGCCGAAGCGGTGGTGCAGGGCCGCTACAAATTCGACGATGCGCTGTCCGCCGTCCTGGTGCTGCGCGGCGAGCCGGAGCAGCGCATCGGCATCGACATGCTGGAAGGGTATGTCTCCTGGCACCCTGCATCGGCGGGACGCTTCAGCTGGTCGGTGAAGGCCGGTGCTTTCTTTCCCACCATCAGCCTGGAGAATGACGATCTGGGCTGGACCAGCCCCTACACATTGACGCCGTCCGCGATCAACAGCTGGATCGGCGAAGAGCTGCGCACCATCGGCAGCGAAGCGATCCTGCGTTACGACACCAATGGCTGGGGCACCGTCTCGCTGACCGGCGCGGTTGCTTGCTGCAACGATCCTGCGGGCGTGCTGATGGCGGAACGGGGCTGGGCGATGGGCGACAGGCCCGCCGGCATCTTCAGCGATCAGCGGCTGCCCGACGCCACTTTGCGGCTGTTCCGCCAGATCCCGCCCGACCGCACGCCCATGTTCGACGAGATCGATGGCCGTCCCGGCTGGTATGCGGGGCTGACCTGGCAGATGGCGGGCGTGGGCAAGCTGTCGGTGCTGCGCTACGACAATGAAGGCGATCCCAACAAGGTCTCCGGCGAATATCCGGCCTGGGATACGCGGTTCTGGAGTTATGGCGCGCGCACCGGATGGGGCGGGCTGGTGCTGATCGCGCAGGGCCTGCAGGGCCAGACGGTGGTGGGCACCCGCAATGGACTGTCCTACACCTTCTTCCAGTCGGCGTTTCTTTTGGCGAGCTATGATCTGGCCGGGGTCGGTGCGGAAGATTGGCGCCTGGGACTTCGGGGCGATGTCTTCGCCACCCGCCATCCCGCCGTCACGCCCAGCATCCTGAACGAAGACGGCCATGCCGCCACGGCCAGCCTGTCCTGGCAGCATTACGATTGGCTGCGCGTCACCGGCGAAATGATCGCGATGCAATCGCGGCGCCGGGAATATCTGTTGGACGGATTTCCCTCCGCCGCCTTGAGCCAGCAGCAATTGCAGCTGTCGGCCAGAGTCTTTTTCTAATTTTATCGATGGAGACCCCGCCCGGTCTCCCCCGCGCTGGTAGGGTGTGCGCGGAGGAGTTGGCCGTAGCAATGCTTACGGCCGGGGGGGAGCCGCATCACAACTTTCCGCACCTGAACCGGGGATGAACGGAGCGCCTTAACCAGCGAAATATTGGAAATTTCATCCTTGCGGTTGCAACTTGAAGCGCCGCACAATCGCGTTATCTGGAAGGGTAATTCCCGAGAGGCGATGCCATGATCCGTACCACCAGTTTGGCCGCACTGACCCTGGCGCTGATGAGCGCCTCGGCTTTTGCGCAATCGAACGCCGCGCCCAATGGGCCGCCGGCACAAATGTCTCCCAACAGCAGCTACGACGACCGCGGCGATGCGCCGGACCAGCGTTACGACCAACGCGACGACCAGCGCGCTGCGCCCCCGCAGCGCACCGCCGAGGAACAGCGTTCGCGCGATCTGTTCTGCCGCCGCGACGCGGCGGCGCGCACCGGCTATGTCACGCCGGGCCAGGCCGCGGGCCATGAACAGGCCAACGGGTCCATCATCGGAACCTTGGGCGGCGCGGCCGTGGGCGCCCTGATCGGCGGCGCGGCCGGCAATGCCGGGGCGGGCGCCGCCATCGGCGCGGGCGCTGGCCTGATCGGCGGAACCGCGGTCGGCGCGGACAATGCCCGGCGCGCGGCCGCCGATGTCGAGCGGGACTATGGCGCGGCCTATTACGCCTGCATGAACGAGGCCGACTACAATCCGGGCGCGGCCACCTATGCCCGCGGCGGCTATGATTATCCGCCGCCGCCTCCGGCCTATTATTACCCGCCCCCGCCGCCCCCGGCCTATTACGGGTATGGGCCTTATCCCTATCCCTATTATCCCTATTATTATGGCCCGGCCTATCGCCCGGGCGTCAGTTTCGGGTTCAGCTTCGGCGGCGGCCATCGCTGGCGCCACTGAGCCGGTCCGGGACGATCTGCCTTCTTTTGTCGGGAACGGCCGGGCTGTAAGGTCCGGCCGTCTCATTTTCGGGTTATCGATGCCGCCAAGAAACAATCCCGCCAAGCTCAACCCGCTGCAGCTGCGCACCCTGACCCTGTTGCAGGCGATCGCGCGCATTCCCGGCGCCGCGAGCTCCTTGCCCAATGGCGATGTCGCCATCACCCAGTTCCCGCATGCCCATGGCGACCATTTCCATCTGGGCGACGCGACGGTATCGGGACGCGACGCCACGGGGCTGGAGAACCAGGCGGTATGGAACGCGCTCACTCGCAAGGGCATGATCAAGTCGGAATGGCCGCACCAGATCGCGCTGACCCCGGACGGCCAGAATTACGACACCGGACTGGCGGATGAAATTCTTCACCGCAGCAGCCACTGAGCCAAGATGAACACCAAGAAACGCCGCCGCTTATATTTTGCCGCCGCCCTGGTCGTGGCGGGCGGCGTGTTGGCCGTGGCCATCGTCTATCAGCTGGGCAACAATGTTCTGTATTTCTACAGCCCCAGCGACGTCGTGCAGAAACATGTCGAGCCCGGCGTCGCCTTCCGCATCGGCGGTTTGGTGGAGAAAGCCAGCGTGCGCCATGGCGCCAGCGCGGATGTGCATTTCGTCGTGACGGATGGTGCGCGTTCGGTGCCGGTGGAATTCGCGGGCGTGTTGCCGGCCCTGTTCCGCGAAGGCCAGGGCGTGGTGGCGACCGGCGCGCTCAATCCGACCGGCACGTTCCAGGCCACCGAAGTGTTGGCCAAGCATGACGAGAAATACATGCCCCCCGAACTGGTGGCGGCGTTGAAGCGTCAGGGCCGCTGGAAGGAAGGCGAATAGCATGCTGGGTGAATTGGGCCAGCTCGCACTCTGTTTCGCGCTGGGCCTGTCGCTGGTGATGGCGGTCTCTGGCCTTCTGGGCGCGCGGGCCGATGCGCCGAACTCCATACTGGCCCGTTCCATCGCTTCGGCGTCCACCATGGGCATGATGGTGTTCGTGGTGCTGGCCTTCGGCGTATTGCTCGCCGGGTTCGTGACCTCGGATTTCTCCATCGCCGTGGTCGCCAACAATTCGCACACCTTGAAGCCGATGATCTACAAAATCACCGGCGTGTGGGGCAATCACGAAGGCTCCATGCTGCTTTGGGTGCTGGTGCTGTCGCTCTATGCCGGCGCGGTGGCGGCGATGGGACGCGGCGGCGCGCGGCTCACCAGCGCGGCGCTGGGCGTGCAGGGCCTTCTGGCGGTGGCCTTCATCCTCTTCATTCTCTTCACCTCCAATCCGTTCCTGCGGCTCGATCCGGCGCCGTTCGAAGGCGCGGGCCTCAATCCCTTGCTGCAGGATCCGGGCCTGGCGGTCCATCCGCCCATGCTTTACGCGGGCTATGTCGGGCTTTCCGCGTCTTTCTCTTATGCCGCCGCCGCCCTGATCGTGGGCGAAGCGGGCTGGGCGCGCGCGGCGCGGCCCTTCATGCTGATCGCCTGGATCGCGCTCACCTGCGGCATCGCGCTGGGAAGCTGGTGGGCCTATTACGAATTGGGCTGGGGCGGTTTCTGGTTCTGGGATCCGGTGGAGAACGCTTCCCTGATGCCATGGCTGATCGCCACCGCGCTGCTGCATTCGGCGCTGGCGACGGAAAAGAGCGGAGCCTTCCGTACCTGGACCCTGCTGCTGGCGATCGGCGGATTCTCCCTCAGCCTGATCGGCACCTTTCTGGTGCGCTCGGGCGTCTTGTCGTCGGTGCATGCCTTCGCCTCCGATCCCACCCGCGGCTTCTTCATCATGGTGCTGATCTTCTGCGCCATCGGCGGCGCGCTGGGCCTGTTCGCCTGGCGCGCGCCCACGCTGCAGGGCGGCGCGACCTTCGACACGGTGAGCCGCGAAAGCGTGCTTCTGCTGAACAATGTCTTTCTGGTGGGGGCCTGCGCCGCCGTGTTCGTGGGCACGCTCTATCCCTTGGGACTGGATGCGTTGACGGGCCAGAAGATTTCCGTCGGCCCGCCCTATTACGCGCTGACCTTCGCGCCGATCTTTTTCGCGCTGCTGCTGCTGGTGCCGTTCGGGCCGCAGCTGGGCTGGCGGCGCGGCGACGTCAAAGCCGCATTCCGCGCGCTGGTGCCCGCGCTGGGGCTGGGCGGTATCGCCGCCCTGGTCGTCCTGGCGATGGTGAGCCCGCGCACGCTCACCGGTGTCATGGCCTTCGCGGTGGCGGGCTGGTTGATCGGCGCATCCATACTCGATTTCTTCAAGCGCAAGGGCGCGCGCGCCAGCGCCTTCGCCGCCGCGCTGGCGCATGCGGGATTGGGCGTCACCCTGATGGGCGTGGCGGGCACAACCATGTGGCGCAGCGAAGCCTTGGATGTGGTGGGACCCGGCGAGACCATGACGGTCGGGCCTTACACCTTGCGCTTCGACGGCGTGGCGCAGGTGCGGGGACCGAATTTCCAGGCGACGCAAGCGCAGCTGGCTTTAATGGATGGCGGCCGCGTGGTGACGGTGCTTCGCCCCGAAAAGCGGGTCTATCCGGCCGAGGGGCAGGAAGTGGCCGATACCGCCATTCGCACCACCGTGCTGCGCGATCTTTATCTCGCCTTGGGCGATGACCGCGGCAATGGCCGCTGGACGGTACGCGCCTATGTCAGCCCGCTGGCGCCCTTCATCTGGCTGGGCGCGCTGGTGATGGCGGCGGGCGGGCTCCTCAGCCTGTGGGGACGGTTGCGTCTGAAGTTCACCGCGCCGTCGCCCGCTACCCAGCCCGCCGAATGAGCCGGGTTCTGCTTTTTCTGCTGCTGCTGACCGCATCGGCGCCGGCCTTTGCGGCGCCGGTGGCCGATACCTTCGCCGACCGCGCCACCGAGACGCGCGCCCGCGCCCTGCAACGGCAATTGCGCTGCCTGGTCTGTCAGGGCGAGAGCATCGACGAATCCGGCGCCACTTTGGCCGCCGATCTCAGGCATCTGGTGCGTCAGCAGATCGCGGACGGAAAAAGCGATCAGCAGATCAAGGATTATCTGGTCGCCCGCTATGGCGCCTTCATCCTGATGCAGCCGCCGCTTCAGCCCGATACTTATCTGTTGTGGATCGCGCCGTTCGTGGTCCTGATCGGCGCGGGCGGGATCGCGTTCTGGGCGATCCGGCGGGCCCGGCCGACCGGTCCCGAGCCTCTGTAAATCATGTATACTTTGTAATATACTCGTTAGAAATGAGCAAGAATTCCAGCGCATAGTCTCCTCATGGGGTCATCCGGGGGCGGACGGCGCCAGTTTCAAGGAGCGTAAGATGCAGACCGAAAACCCCAACACCCCCCAATCCACCAATTCCGCGCTTCGTCGAACCCGCGCCCGTCTTCTGGCCATGGGCAGCGCCGCCGCGATTTTGGTCGTGGGTCTGGGCGCCTTCGCTCTGATCCCCCAGACCCATCCCACCAAGATCGCCGACACGGCCAAGCCGATGCAGCTGGCGGCGAACGACACCCGCGCCACGCCCCGCATGCTGGAGAATTCCTCGCCCTTCAGCTTCGCCGATCTGGTCGAGCGCGTCAGCCCCGCCGTCGTGACCATCACGTCCGAAACCATGACCACGGACAATGACAGCGACGATGCCCAGGAAAACATCCCCGCGCCGTTCCGCGATCTTTTCAACCAGTTCAACCAGCAGCGCCCGCAGCGGCCGCACAAGGCGATCAGCGCCGGCTCCGGCTTCATCATCGACAAGACGGGCCTGATCGTCACCAACAATCACGTGGTCGATAACGGCAAGAAGATCACCGTCAAGCTGCCGGACGGCCGCACTTTCGATGCCAAGCTGATGGGCACCGATCCGGCGACCGACATCGCGCTGATCAAGGTCAAATCCGACAAGCCGCTTCCCACCGTGGAGTTCGGCGACGACCGCCAGCTGCGGGTGGGCGACTGGGTGGTCGCGGTGGGCAATCCCTTCGGTCTTTCCAATTCGGTGACCGCGGGCATCGTCTCCTCGATCGGCCGCGATATCGGCGCGGGCAATTATAACGACTTCATCCAGATCGACGCGCCCATCAACCGGGGCAATTCCGGCGGTCCGACCTTCGATCTGCGCGGCCAGGTCATCGGCATGAATTCGATGATCTTCTCCCCGTCGGGCGGCAGCGTGGGCATCGGCTTCGCCATCCCGGCATCGACCATCCATGACGTGGTGGGCCAGCTCCAGGCGCACGGCAAAGTCTCTCGCGGCTGGCTGGGCGTCAGCATCCAGAGCGTGACGCCGGAAATCGCTTCCTCGCTGGGCATCAAGGAAACCAAGGGCGCGCTGGTCGCCGATGTGGTGCCGAACGGGCCGGCGGCCAAGGCCGGCTTCGAGCAGGGCGACATCGTCACCGCCATCAACGGCCAGGCGGTCGAAGACAATCGCGACCTCACCCGCAAAGTGGCGCTGGTGGCCTCCGGCCAGACCGCGAATTTCACGGTTATTCGCCAGGGCAAGCAGCAGAACATCAAGGTCGAGATCGGCAACCGTCCGGACGACAAGGTCGCGGCCAATATGCCGAACTCGCCTTCGGGTCCGACCGCCACCGGCAACGCCATGGGCCTCGGCCTGGCGGCGCTGACGCCGGATGCGCGCAAGACCTTCAACTTGGCGGAAAGCACCACGGGCGTCCTGATCACCAAGGTCGATCCCAACAGCGATGCGGCCGAGAAAGGCCTGCAGCCGGGCGATGTGGTTCAACGGGTGGGCGGACGTGCCGTCCATACCCCGGCCGATGTGCAGTCCGGTGTGAGCGAAGCGCAGAAGGGCGGCCGCAAGAGCGTGCTGCTGCTAGTCGCGTCCAGTCAGGGCGGATCGCGCTTCGTCGCCGTGGATGTCGGTGCGTGAGCTTGAGTTAAGGCGATTATCGGGTGGGGGGCGACAGCCTTTCCGCCCGGCCCCCCGCGCCGGTGGCGGCAGTCCCCCCACCCACGCCGCCGGCGCGGACCCCATTGGCGCAAAGGAGTCTCACCGCATGCGAATTCTTGTCGTCGAGGACGATCTGGAAGCCCAGCGTTACCTGGTCCAGGGACTGAAAGAATCCGGGCATGTGGTGGACGACGCCGCCGACGGCGATGTCGGCCTCTCGCTGGCGCTGTCACGACCCTATGACGTGGCGATCATCGACCGCATGCTGCCCAAGATGGACGGGCTGGGCGTGGTCGCCGAGATGCGCGAGCATGGCAATGCCACGCCGGTTCTGTTCCTCTCGGCCCTGTCGGAAGTGGATGACCGGGTGAAGGGCCTCAAAGCGGGCGGCGACGATTACCTCACCAAACCTTATGCCTTTGTGGAACTCCTGGCCCGGATCGACGCCCTGATGCGCCGCCGCTCGCCGGTGACGGTGAAGACCCGGCTGACGGTGGGCGATCTGGACCTGGATCTTCTCACCCGGGCGGCCAAGCGGGCCGAGCAGGCGATCGACCTGCAGCCACGCGAATTCCGCCTGCTGGAATATCTGATGCGCCATGCCGGCCAGGTGGTCACCCGCACCATGCTCCTGGAAAGCGTGTGGGAGTATCATTTCGACCCCCAGACCAACGTGATCGATGTGCATATCTCGCGCCTGCGCGCCAAGATCGACAAGGGCTTCGACACGCCTTTGCTGCATACGATCCGCGGCGCGGGCTATATGATACGGGCCAGGTAGGAGTAAAAAGGGGAGGCAATGCGCGCCGTTCTTCGCCTCCTTCGCACGCAAGCCTTCCGTATCGTCCTGGCATACGTGCTGCTGTTCGCCGTTTCGGTAAGCGCGCTGTTGTTCTTCACCTATTGGAACACCCGGCGCACCCTGGACGCGCAGACGGACCAGATCATCGAAGCCGAGATCACGGGCCTCTCCGAGCAATATCAGCGGCTGGGCCTGCATGGGCTGGGCGAAAGCGTGATGAGCCGCTCGCTCCATGGCGGCCAAGCGCTTTATCTTCTCACGGATAATTCGCACCGGGTGCTGGCGGGCAACCTGGATGCCTGGCCGCAGATCACCGCCAATCCCGGCAATTTCGTGGAATTCGATTACGAGCGGCGGGTCAACGGCGTGCCGGAGACGCGGCGCGCGCGCGGGCGCCTGTTCATGCTGCCCCAGTCGGGGAATTTCTATCTGCTGGTGGCGCAGGATGTGCACGACCGCGACCTGACCCAGCGCATGTTCACCACCACCTTGCCCTGGACGGTGGCGCTGATCCTGGTGTTCGGACTTCTGGGCGGCGCGCTGATGAGCCACAACATGCTGCGCCGGCTCGATGCCATCAATCGCGCGTCCAATGAAATCATGGCGGGCAATCTCACCCGGCGCGTGCCGGTGTCCGGGGCGGCCGATGAATTCGACGTGCTGGCGGAAAATCTTAACCGCATGCTGGACCGGATCGAGCGGCTGCTGAAGGGCCTGCGCGAAGTGACCGACAGCGTGGCGCATGATTTGCGCACGCCGCTGAACCGGCTGCGCCAGCGGCTGGAACAGTCCCAGGCGCGAATGATGGCAGCCGGATCGGATACCGGTGAGATCGAGCGCGCCATCGCCGACACCGATCAGCTGATTGCCACCTTCAATGCACTGCTGTTGATCGCGGAGACGGATGCGGGCGCCGCGCGAGGCGCGATGTCGCCGCTCGACCTCGCCTCGGTGGCGGGCGATGTCAGCGAATTGTACGAGCCTTTGGCCGACGAAAAGAATGTCACCTTGACCCTGGTGACGGCCAGCGTGCCCGCCATCGAAGGCAATCGCAGCCTGGTGGCCCAGGCCTTGGCCAATCTGGTGGACAATGCCATCAAATACACGCCGGCGGGCGGACGGGTCGCCGTCTCCATCAGCCAGAGCTTTGCCGGCATCGATCTCAGTGTCGCGGACAGCGGGCCCGGCATTCCGGCCGAGGATCGCGCCCGGGTGGTCGAACGGTTCGTGCGCCTGGAAGCCAGCCGCAATTCTCCGGGCACGGGGCTGGGCCTGTCGCTGGTGGCGGCGGTGGCCCATTTCCACAATGCGAAGCTGCTGCTGGAAGACAATGCGCCCGGCCTGAAAGCGATTTTGCGCTTTCCGCGCCCGGCCCTCCGCCTGACGCCGCCCGGCGCCAAGCCCGTTCAAATCCCCGCTCGCACCGCGGCCGAATAGATTTTAAGGTCGGGCCATGCCCGATTTGCACATCCCGCCCCGCCCGTTCGATTCCGCGCGTGTGGAACGCACGCTTGAAACGCTGGCCGAGCGTGGTTTCGTGCCCCAAGCCGATGCGCGCCCGCTGCTGGACGGCGTATTCGGCAACAGCCCGTTCCTCAGCCGCCTGGCCCTGCGCGAGCCGGACATCCTGCAGCAGATCGTGACGATGGGGCCCGCAGCGGTTCTGGATGCGGCGGTGGCACGCGCGCGCGCGGTGGCGTCGCTGGACGACGAGGCGTTGGCCATGGCCGAGCTGCGCGGCGCCAAGCGGGCGGCTGCGCTTGCCATTGCGCTGGCCGATATCGGCGGGCATTGGCCGCTGGACGAGGTCACCGGCGCGCTGACCCGTTTCGCCGATGCCTGCGTGCAGGGGGCGCTGCGCTTTTTGCTGCGCAAGGCGGCGGCGCTTCACAATATGCCGGAACGGGATGGCGCGGCGCTGGAAGCCGCGACCGGGCTCACGGTGCTGGCGATGGGCAAATATGGCGCCCATGAACTGAACTATTCCAGCGATATCGATCTGGTGGTGTTTTACGACGCGGAGCGCTTCCCCTTCGCCAAGCGGGGCGATGCGCGGGGCGCGGCCGTCGATATCGTGCGCGGCCTGGTCAAGCTGATCGCCGAAACCACGTCGGACGGTTATGTCTTTCGCACCGATCTTCGGCTGCGTCCCGATGCGGGCGCCACCCAGGTGGCGATCTCGCTGGAAGCGGCGGAAGCCTATTACGAAAATCTGGGACAGAATTGGGAGCGCGCCGCCATGATAAAGGCGCGGCCCTGTGCCGGCGATCCCAAGACCGGCGCCGCGTTCAAGGAGATGATCGCGCCCTTCATCTGGCGGCGCAATCTGGACTTCGCCGCCATCGAGGACATCCAGTCGATCAAGCGCCAGATCCATGCCCATGCCGGGCACAGCGAAGTGGCGGTGGCCGGCCACAACATCAAGCTGGGCCGGGGCGGTATTCGCGAGATCGAATTCTTCGCCCAGACCCAGCAGCTGATCCTGGGCGGGCGCAATCCCGGCTTGCGCACGCCTTCCACCTTGGCGTCGCTGACTGCTTTGGCCGCGAACGGCACCATCGCGGCGGAAACGGCGGCGGATCTGACCCGCGCCTATCGCTATCTGCGCATGCTGGAACATCGCTTGCAGATGATCGAGGACGAACAGACCCACACCGTGCCCAAAAGCGAGGAAGGTGTGGCCCATGTCGCCTGCTTCATGGGCCATAGCGATGCGCGGGATTTTCGCGCCGCCCTGACGCACACCTTGGAAACGGTGCAGGGCCATTATGCGCGGCTGTTTCAGCGCGAAGCGGATCTGGCGGACAGCCATGGCAGCCTGGTTTTCACCGGCGTGGAAGACGACCCGGAAACCTTGGAGACGTTGCGCGCCATGGGGTTCGGCGCGCCGTCGCAAGTGGCCGGCACGATTCGCGGCTGGCATCATGGCCGCATCCGGGCCATGCGATCGGCGCAGGCGCGCGAGCTTCTCACCAAGCTGACGCCGGCGATCCTCAAATCCCTGGCGGGCACGGCCGATCCGGACGCCGCATTCGTGCAGTTCGATCATTTTCTTTCCAACCTGCCGTCGGGGGTGCAGCTTTTCTCGCTGTTCCTGGCGCGGCCGGAATTCCTGACCCTGCTGGCCAAGGTGGTGGGGTCGGCGCCGCGCCTGGCCACGCATCTGGCCCGCACGCCCGCCACTTTGGATGCGTTGCTGGATACGGATTTTCTGGCACGCCTGCCGGACCGTGAGACGTTGGATGCCCATCTGCAGCGTCAGCTGCAGGGCTCTTATGAAGAGCAGCTGGATGGCGCGCGGCGATTTGCGCGGGAGGAGAATTTCCGCGTCGGCGTTCAGCTGGTGGATGGCACGGCCAAAGCGGAGCAGGCAGGGCCGGCCTTCGGCCGTATCGCCGAATGCGTGATCGCGGGGCTTTTGCCGGTCGCCGGTCAGGAATTGGCCGCCCAGGCGGGCACCGTTCCGGGCGCCGAGTTCGCGGTCATCGCCATGGGCAAGCTGGGCGGGCGGGAAATGACCGCCAGCTCCGATCTCGATCTGGTGTTCGTCTATGACACGCCCGAAGGCGTCGAAGGTTCGGACGGATCAAGGCCGCTATCGCCCACGCTCTATTTCGCGCGGCTGGCACAGCGGCTGATTTCGGCGCTGACCACGCCCACCGCGGCGGGCACCCTGTATGAGGTGGATATGCGGCTGAGGCCCAGCGGCAACAAGGGCCCGGCGGCGGTGAGCTTCAAATCCTTCGCCGATTACCATGCCCGCGAAAGCTGGACCTGGGAACATCTGGCGCTGACCCGCGCGCGCCTGGTGGCGGGTCCGGAAAAATTGCGGGCCCGTATCGAAGCCGAAATCGCCGCGCGATTGACCACGCCCCGCGACCGCGCACGCATCCTGACCGATGCCCGCGACATGCGCGAAAAGATTGCCGGGCAATATCCCGGAAAAAACCGCTGGGATCTGAAATATGCGCCGGGCGGGCTGATCGACATCGAATTCCTCGCCCAGTCGCTGCAGCTGGTCCATGGATCGGAGCGGCCGGACATTTTGGACACCAATACGGTGGCGGCGTTGGAAAAGATCGCGGCCGCCGGGATCCTGAGCGAGGGCGATGCCCATATTCTGCTGGAGGGTGCCCGGCTGCAGGCTTCGTTGACCCAGATCCTGCGCATCGCCCTGGAAGAGACCCTGGAACCCGAGGCCGCCTCGTCCGGGCTGAAGGCGCTGCTGGCCCATGCCGGGGATGCCGTCAATTTTGCCCAGCTGGAACGGGAACTGGCGGCCCGGCAGGACGAGGTTCATGCGGTTTTCGGCCGCCTGATGGCCGGCTAAAATCCTCTGCCGGACCGGCTTGAAACGGGCGGAGCTATCAGCCATAACCGCCTCCCTCGAACTTGGAATGCGGGCGTAGCTCAGGGGTAGAGCATAACCTTGCCAAGGTTAGGGTCGGGCGTTCGATTCGCCTCGCCCGCTCCAGTTCGTTCAATAAAATCAATCACTTGGCAATATTGATACTCCCGACCTCTTTATAGTCGGGAGTTGCTCGGGAGTTGGCCTCCGCCTTCCTGGCCGCTCGCCGTATGGCCCAGAACCACTGGGCGAGGGCACTGGAGGCTTCCTTTAGGTAATCGGGGTCCCAGTCCTCGGAAGCCGCTATCGTGCGCACGTTGGTGCGGTGATGGCTAAGCATCATGGCTATTTGGTCCTCAGACACACGGGCGCGCCGCATGACGGTCGTGGCCTTATGCCGGAAGCTGTAGGTGGAAACGGGAATGCCGGCCGCGGCGGCAACGCCTGACCCGCAAGCTGCTCATTCAGCTGCAACGTGTTCCGCCATTAAGGCTGGAAATTCATTGGAAGAGGCTGAAGGCGACGGCTTTCTAAACCGTTATAGGTTTTAGAGCTTTTTCGAGTGGTGCGATTTCTCAGATTTGGTCGTCACCGCTGAGCGGTTCGCATATCGACACGGTGAAAAGCGCTGGCGCGCTAGACGGC
>JAFKFG010000029.1 GCA_017307355.1 Alphaproteobacteria bacterium | reverse complement strand
CGCCGCGACGGCGGCTATGTCGACCTGGCCAAGGTCGATCCGTCGCTGCGCGCCGCCGCGACCGTGATCCTGCTCGAAACCCTGAAAATGTACGAAGGGGACAAAGAGCTTCCCAGGCCGACCATCGTCTCGACCCGGATGTCGCTGGAATCGGACCGGTCCTTCTCCAATTACGATACCGCCCTCGCCCATGTGACGGGGCCGGAGCTGCCGCCGGAAACCACGATCTTCTGGGAGCAGGGCAAGCTCGACGTTCTCCTGGAATATCCCATCCAGTCGGAGAAATCCTATTTCTCCATGCACGCCGCCTTCGACCGGCTGGCGCAGCATGAAACCACCACCGTCCTGTTCATGCCGCCGGGCAGCACGGCCCGCGCCTATGACCTGCAGGGCGATGCGGGCCTCGTTCGCCTCGATCCCACCTGGTACCACGCGGCCTGGCTGTTCGTGGTGATGGGCTTCTACCACATCCTGGAAGGCATCGATCACCTGCTCTTCCTGTTCTGCCTGGTGATCCCATTCCGCCGCGTGCGTCCGCTGGTCCCCGTCGTCACCGCCTTCACTGTGGCGCATTCGATCACCCTGATCGCATCGGCCTATGGCGTGGCGCCGGACGCGCTCTGGTTCCCGCCCCTGATCGAAATGCTGATCGCGGTCTCCATCGTCTATATGGCGCTGGAAAATATCGTGGTCGAGCATCCGGCCCGGCGCTGGATCATCACCTTCTTCTTCGGCCTGGTGCATGGCTTCGGCTTTTCCTTCGTTCTGCGCGAAACCATGCAGTTCGCGGGCGACCATGTCCTGCCCTCGCTGCTCGCCTTCAATGTGGGCGTGGAGATCGGCCAGCTGATGATGCTGATCCTGTTCGTGCCGTTCCTGAATTTCCTGTTCCGCCGCGTGGTGGCGCAGCGGCTGGGAACCATCATCCTGTCGGCGCTGGTCGCCCATCAGGCCTGGCATTGGATGGAAGACCGCTTCGACGCCTTGTCGCAATTCCCCTGGCCCCAGATCACCCCGGACGGGGTGATGAGCGGCTTGCGCTGGGCGACGGCGGGCGTGGCCATCGCGGCGCTGGTGTGGCTGGTGTCGC
Organism: Alphaproteobacteria bacterium; assembly: GCA_017307355.1. Classification (GTDB taxonomy): domain Bacteria; phylum Pseudomonadota; class Alphaproteobacteria; order Micropepsales; family Micropepsaceae; genus Rhizomicrobium. Next base: position 88,940 of record JAFKFG010000029.1, on the reverse strand, counting down.
TGGTAACCAAGCGCTGGGAACGGCCGAACGACAAGGCGCTCCCGCAATCCCCGGCGGAATAACCGCCTAGGCTTCGCCCGCCAGCCAGTCCAGGCTGGCCCGAGCCTTTAGCGCGGGCGCCACGATGGCCAATGCGGCCGTCATCTCGGCATCGAATCCGTAAGGTGGATTGAGAACCAGAAGCCCGGCACGGGCCAGCTTTCCCTCCGCCGCGTCGATCTCGATTTCAATCCGCAGCGCTTTTTTCGCGCCGCTCGCCAGGACTTCGCCGGCGAACGCGTTGCCGGCGGCAGCGGACTTGATGGGATACCAGATCAGATAGATGCCGGTGGCGAATTTGCGCATCGCGGCCCGCACGGTCCGCGCCGCCACCTCGAATTCGTCCGGCGCCTCGAAAGGCGGATCGACCAGGATCAGGCCGCGCCGTTCCGGGGGCGGCAGATGCGCCAGAAGGCGCGCATAGCCGTCACCGTCCTCGATCCGGGCTTTGCGCCAGGGCGCCAGCGCCTGCTTCAGCAGCGCCGCCTCCTCCGGATGCTTTTCGATGGCAACCAGCCGGTCCTGCGGCCGCAGCATCCGCGCCGCGATCACGGGCGAGCCGGGATAGGACAAGGCTCCGCCCTCGGCCGCCAGCTTCAGATAGCGTTCCAGCAAAGCCGAACCCGACAGGTCGCGCACCCGCTCGACCCCCGCTTTCGCTTCGCCAGTCTTGCGCGCTTCCTCCGCCCCCAGGTCATAAAGCCCCCTCCCGGCATGGCTGTCGATCACCACGAAAGGCGCATCCTTCTTCGCCAGGTGACCAAGGATCGCCACTTCCGCCAGATGCTTGGCGACATCAGCGAAATTGCCGGCATGATAAGAATGTCTGTAATTCATCAAAACGCTCTTGAAGCGCGGCTCCGGCTTTCTTCCCCCCCCGCATGACGAAGCCATTGGCGGGGGAAGATGTCTGCTAGCGGGCTTGCCCGCGTGGCAGACAGATGGGGGAAATCAAAAAAACCTATTCGCAAAAAACTCTTACCTTCGCTCTTTCATTATCCACATCCACCGACAAATCCCGCAATTGCTCGATCATGTCTTCCAGATTGTCGGGGGTCAGCTTGTTGATGTCGAAGGAAATGCCTTCCTTGCGCAGGGCCTCGTTGACCTGTTCGCGGGCGCGGTCGGGGATCACGCCCGTCAGCCGCACCCCGGCGCGCAGAAGCTGCATCGGCACGCGCACATTCACCTTGGTGGGGCCTTCCTGTTCGTCATTGGCATCCACCAGCACGCGCAGATATTTGACGGCGCTGGTGTCGCGCAGGGCGGGCATGTCGCTTCGCTCCAAGGCGGCGATCAGGCGTTCGGCCTCGTCGGAATTGATCTTGCCCTGGGCCAACATCTCCAGGATCTGGCGGCGATTGTCGTGCATGGCGTGCCCTTTCAATGCAATTTGATGAAGACCCTGGTGTTGCGCTTATCGACTTCCACCTGCGAGCCGCGCGTGGCCGCCAGCACCCCGTTCGCCGCGCGCAGCGAACGCCACAGGTTGAACCGGAAAATGAGCGAACCCACGAACAGCAAGGGCAGCGCCAGAATCAACAGCGGGATCAGCAGCAGCCAGAGCAGGAACAAGGGCAGCCAGAGGCGAAGCCCGAACCGCCAGCCGGCGGGTTTGACACGGACGCTGGCGGACAGCGGAGGCAGGATCTCTTGCGGCATTATTTTCCCTCCAATTGCCGGATGGCCTGGGCGGCGCTGATTTCGCCCCGGTCCAGCCGGTCGAGAATCTCGTTGCGGAGCGGCTTGGGATCGGTGTCGACGAATTCGAGCTGGGCGGCGATACGGTTCAGCCGCGCCTTCACCGTGGGATAGGAGACCCCGAACACCTGCTCCATTTCCTTGATCGACCCGTGGCTGCGCAGAAATGCCGCCACAAAGACCTGATCGTCCGAGGACAGCCGCGCCAGCTGCGGCAGGACGAACCGCCCTTCCAACGCGATGTCCCGATCCGCCAGCCGCACCCGTTCCACCACCAGGGGGGCCCCTTGGGTGAGCCGGGTCAATTCCTGCCAGTCTTGTGTCTCTGCCATCATCGATCTCTTCTGATGGGCAGAAGGTATTTTATAAAATCAATTTTTCAAGTAGAAAAAATTGATTTTCTTTATTTCGACCCAAGGCACGGATATTCCAGGCGTTTCCGCGCGGAAGACGGTCCCGCGCAAGCGAAGAACTTGAGCTGAAGTGTCGGGGTTGCCGGGCCGGACAAGCTTTCGAAGGCGTCCGGCCCTTCGATCAGTGGGATGCTTTCACAATCTTCATGATCAGGGTGCCGATGGCGGTCCACACAAGCAGGCTCGTCAGGAAAATGCCGAGTACGCTCCAGCGCATCGGCATGGTCCGCTCTTGCGGTTCCTCGATCATTGCTCCCCCCGGTGCGCAACCGCACGAATGTTGTCAGAAAAGATGCATTTAAGAAACTTTTTTAAAACACAATCGCCACAAAGCCTTGCGTAATTTCGTTCATTCCAGGGAAATACCGCGCTACCCATTTTGGGGTGCCGATCCCCTCAGACGGCGCAGCCTTGCGGTTTCAGCACCCGGCGGGTCGAAGCCGGATCCTTGAGCAATTTGGCGGCCGGCCGGATGGGGCGGGGCACCAGATCGCCGCCGCAGTTGGGGCAGACGCCCTTCAACTTCACTTCCGCGCAATCGGCGCAGAAGGTGCATTCATATGTGCAGATGCGAGCATCCTTGCTGTCGGGCGGCAAATCCCGGTCGCAACATTCGCAGTTGGGGCGCAGTTCGAGCATGTCGATTGTCCTCCTAAAAATGGAGGCAATCATGATGGCGCCAGACGGACAATCCGCGTCAATCGCAGACCGGCAATGCTTGTTTTGCCAAGAAGAACACCGACGGTGCGGGCGGCCCCGCCCGGCGCGCGTAGCCCCGCTTCACGGGGTCCCAGCTTTTGTAAGCTCGCAAGCTCGCCAACAAAAGCTAGGGACGAACCGGGCAATCAAATAAGTCCGACCGCCCGTCTAAGATTTTCGAGGTTTAAGCTCGTCATTTTTTGAGCGCCGGAGGGCGCTCAAAAAATGGTGCGGGCGGTCGGAATCGAACCGACACACCTTGCGGTACCAGATTTTGAGTCTGGCGCGTCTACCAGTTCCACCACGCCCGCACGGGGATCCGCGCCTCGGCGCCAATCCGGCCGGATGGATGCCACAAGCCATCCGTTCCGTCCAGACCGGTGTTCCGGAGCGCTATTTCTTGGTCCAGTTGCCGCCCAGGGGCTTGTAAAATTCGCCCGCCGGAAGCTTTCCGATGAGCTGCGCGCCCGTCGCCTGGCCCGCCGCGTCGCGGCTGACACCCGACTTGGCGGCGGTCTGGGAATAGACATCGGCGCGCGCCGCGTTGATGGCATTAACGGCCGCGGTGGTCGCGCCGTCCGCCGAGCCTTTGACAAAGCCCAGATAGCCGTCGGCCTGTTCGCCCACCGTGCCGGCCGCCTTGGCGGCATCGACGGCCGCCTTGTCGCTGGCCAGGTCCGCGAAGGCCGGCTGGATGAAAGCCACAAGCAAAGCCAGCGCCAGGGCCGATTTCACTTTCGCGAGGATGCTCATCGAGGACTTCCTTTTCGCCATTTAGAAAATATCGGGATTCTGCGCGATGGCACTCTGGACTTCCTTGTCCAGGCGCACGCGCACATCGGCATCGAGCTTGGCATAGATATTGATCGGCGCCACTTCGACGCGAATGGTCGGCGTGCAGGCCGCCAGTGTCGCGCAAACGGCGGCCGCATAGAGTGCGGCACGTATGGGATGTTTCATCGGATTGCTCCTAATCCGTTTGCCCTTGAAGCGTCTTCGACCACGCTTCGGTATAGGACTTTAGAAGTTCGTCAAAATTAAGGGAAGTGTCCAGGGTGAGGTCGATGGGCGTGCCGTTGGGCAAGGGTATGGGCTTTTGCAGCGCGGTGCCGTTGATCAGGTCCATCAGACCCACTTCGGCCTGTTGCGGCTTGGGCGGATCGCTGCGTCCCTTGATGTGAAAGACGATCTGCAACCGGCCGCCCGGCACGCTGTTGAGATCGGCGCTGAGCTGGTCGAATGACAGATTCTCCAGCGCCTGATAGGCGAAGTCCTGCACCGCGTTGGCGCTGGCCGTGGCTCCGCCTTGCGCCCACAATGAGCGGTCGATCAACAACCGGCCCGGGCCATCCGCCTGGACATGGCCATTGACGATGCGAAACCCGTCCGGCCCGGTCGAAAATGGCACATGCCCGGAAACCTTGCCTTCCAGCTTTACCTTGCTGCCCAGATTCGATGCCGTGACCAACGACGCCAGGGAAATGGACGCAAGATCGGCGGCGCCGTCGATGCGCTTGGGATTCGCGAGATCGACGGTAAACGCGCCCAGCGATGCATGGCCTTCGGCGAAGCCGCTGCTCACCTTATCGACCTGAATGGCGGTGGGCGTGAAGCCGAACCGCACGTCGAGCCCGCTGAACGGCAAGGTCCAATCGATCCGCGCGATGGCAAGATCCTGGCCGGGCCTGGTCGCCGGCGGCAGTAGCGAAACGAAATCCAACTCGGTCTTGACGGTATGCGCTTTTCCCAACGGGGTGAGAAAATCCAGACCGGCGATGGAAAGGCGGCCCTTGCTGGCGATCTTGCCCGGCGCCCAATTGATGTCGCCGCTGAAATTCACCGTTCCCTCGGCGTGGCGGAACGCCACCAGAAGCGGCGACAATGTCTCCGGCTGGAGCTTGTCCGGCGCAAAGACGATATGAGGCGCCGCGATATGGGCCGAGCCTTTGCCGTTCGCCATCGCATGGGTGAAGGTCACATCGCCCAGCGGCGTTTGCTTTTCATCCGTGGCGGCGATCTTCCCCTGCCAAAGGCCCCGCGCGAGCCGGATGCTGCCGCTGCCCGACAAGGGATGAAAACGCGGCGCCTTGGCGCGATCCAGCATGCGCGCCTTGGTCAGCGCGACCGTGCCGTGCAATGGCGCATCGGCACCGGCGCCGAATGCAACGCCGGCCTCGGCATGCTCCAGCCGGACACTGGCGAAGGGAATATCGGCCGCCATCCCCCGGGCCCGAGCATTGAACACCAGTCCATCCTTGCCCATGGCGATCATCGGCTTGCCGGCGGCCGGGCAGAGCGTCCCGCCGACGCGGCTGGCCAAAGTCTCAGCCCCGGGCCGGAACGCGACGATCGACACTTTGGCGCAGGCGCCGGGAGAAAACGCCCATTCTCCCGCCTCACCGCTCACGCTGCCCGCGCCATTGATGGCGATGCCGCGAAAGGCCCCATAATCCAGGCGCGCGTTGATTCCGGCATCGCCATGGAAAACGCCATCCGCGAACGCGAATTTTGTCATGCGCAAGGTCGCCGCCGGCAAATGCCCGCCGGTCAATGTCGCTTGCAACGCGCCTGAGACATTGCGGCCGGTGCTTTCGACCGTCATATCGGGGACCTGCAACACGGCGCCCGCCGCGCCTTTCAACGCGACGGGCTGGCTGACGGAAAATCCGATCCGCTCGCCATGGATTTCCAGATGCCCGCCACCTTCCAACGCCAGATGCTTCAGGTTCGCCGCCGCTGCATCGGCAAGGCGCCGGTCCGCCGCCAGCAGCGCGCGAACCTTGCCGGGATCGAAATCCCCCGCCGCGGTCATGTGCAGATCGCCGCGCCCTTCCCATCCGCTCCCCGACTGCGCGATCCGGACATCGCGCGCCGCGACATCGAATGACGGAGACGTCGCGGAAATTCCCGCAGCAACGGCGCGCGCCGAACCGGACAACCGCAAGGATGGCGCGGCAATGGCAAGGCGGCCTTGCGCCAAGCTCCAGCGCAACGCCGTGGCGGACAGATCGGCGTCGAACCCGGTGAGATCCAAACCGGGCTTCGCCAGATCGCCCGCGGCATGCGCCGATACGCTGCCGTTCTTGCCGTCATAGGAAAGTCGCCCGGCCGCCAGACGGATCTTCGCATCGCCATAGGTGATTGCGGCGGGCTTGATTGCGAGCGCGGCGGAAACCGGCAGATTGCGCACCAGCTTGACGTCGCCGTCCAGTTCCAGCGCGCCATAGGGCGATGCCAGAAGAACCCGAAGACCCGTCAGCGCCACCGCCAGATCCTCGCTGACGAAACGCGATTGTCCCTGGGCGCTGCGCAGCGAGTCGATCCAGCTTTGCAGCGATGGCAGACTGACGGCGCCATTTTCCGCCACGCGCGCCCGGATCACCGGACCCACCAGGCGCACTTCCACCACGCGCGGCATCAATTGCAGCGGATCGAAGCGAAGTTCGATCCGTTCGACGGAAATGTCCGGCGCCTCGGCCGGACCGAGCGCGAAGCGGCCCGAAGCGCCGGAAAGGCCCAGTCCGTCGATGCTCACCGAAGAGGCGATGCCGTGACCGCGGAAATAGGCACGCGCCAGCTCCGCCGCCAACTGCGCGCGCAGGACCCAGAGCAGCAGCACGATCAGCGCGATGCCGGCCAGTCCAAATCCGATAATGCGCCGCCAGGTCATGATCCAAGTCATCCGGTGGAACTATCTGTCTTCAAACTGTGACCGATTTGCGCCCGCGCGTCGCCCTGGTTCCCGGCATTTGTCCGCAAAGCATCCTGTGATCGTCACAAATGCGTTTCTTGCCCCCCGCAGGATGGGGATGGCTGGAGCCCCAACAGCAAAGGAAATCCCCCCATGCACGAACATCCTATCGCAAACGGATCGCGCGAGAACATCGCGCATCTGAGCCACTCCCTGGAAATGGCGCTGGGCCAGAATCGCGCCTTGCTGGAAGACATGGTGCGGTTCACCCGCGACGAATCCCTGCGCCTGGCGCGCATGCAGCTGGATCATGCCGGCACCGCCTTCGCGCAGATGCATGACCGGCACGATCTTTCCGCCCTGGTCGGCGCCCAACAGGAATGGATCAAGCAGGCGATGAACGAATACGCCGCCCTCGGCCTGCGCTATGCGGAAATGGTTCAGGGCCTGACCCAGCAGGTACAATCCCATGTCCAGGCCGCGGCCAGCGAGTTCGGACACCAGGCCGCCGAAGACGCGGAAGACCTGGGACGGACCCTGGAAAAAAACATGCCGCATGCCCAATCCATCCATGCCCAAGCCGCGATGAACAATGGGCACAGCAGCATGCCGGCCGAATAGGATCCTGGGGCGATTCCGGCGCGGAATCGGACCGGAACCGCTCCGGCGAGGTTTTAACCAAGTCCGGCCGGGCCACGGCCCAGGCTTATCCGGGATTTGCCGGTGCGGCGAATCGGCTTGGGGACGGGCATTCCGGCGCTGGCGGCGATCATCGTCAGCCCGGCGGTTTCCGCAATGCCTTCGCTGTGCGCAAGCATCGATCCGGCCCTTTTATATAAGGCCGTGAAGGGATAAGAGCGGCGGGTACCTCCCGAGACCCCGCCCCATGACCGACCGCAAGATTTCCCGCGCCCTTCTTTCCCGGTGACCGATGTGTCCGAGATCACCAATTTCCCCGAAATGATGGACGGCTGGGTCAAGACCCTGCACCCCAATGTCCATGGCGGCCTGCTGTCCCTGCGCGACAAGCCCGATCATGCCGCCTCGATGAAGGCGCATGGGATCGAAGGCATCGATCTGCTGGTCTGCAATCTTTATCCCTTCGAAGCCACGGTGGCGCGGGGCGCCGACTTCGAAACCACCATCGAGAATATCGATATCGGCGGCCCGGCCATGACCCGCTCCGCCGCCAAGAATCACGATTGGGTGACGGTGGTGGTCGATGTCGAGGATTACAAAGCCGTGCTGGACGAAATGGCCGCGAACAAAGGCGCCACCAGCCTGAAGCTGCGCCAGACCCTGGCGCAGCGCGCCTTCGCCCGCACTGCCGCCTATGACGCCGCCGTGTCCAACTGGTTCGCCGGCGCATTGGAAAAGGATGGCGAGACCGCCCCGCCCCGCCGTCGCGCGTTCGGCGGATTGCTGCGCCAGCCTTTGCGCTATGGCGAGAATCCGCACCAGCAGGCGGCTTTCTATGTCGATGGCAGTTCGCGCCCCGGCGTCGCCGGCGCCCGGCAGTTGCAGGGCAAGGAGCTGTCCTACAACAACATCAACGATACCGATGCCGCTTATGAACTGGTGGCGGAATTCGATCCTAAAATGGCGCCCGCCTGCGCCATCATCAAGCATGCCAATCCCTGCGGCGTCGCCATCGGCAGGAGCCTGAAGGATGCGTATCTGGCGGCATTGGCCTGCGACACGCAGAGCGCCTTTGGCGGCGTGCTGGCCTTCAACACCAAGCTCGACGGCGCCACGGCGGAAGAGATTTCCAAGATCTTCACCGAAGTGATCATCGCCCCGGACGCCGATGACGACGCCAAGGCCATTCTGGCGGCCAAGAAGAATCTGCGCCTTCTGATCGCGGGCGGCCTGCCCGATCCGTTGGCGCCCACTCTCACCTATCGCTCGGTAGCGGGCGGCTTCCTGGTCCAGACCCGCGACAATGGCCGCGTCAGCCGCGCCGAACTGAAAGTCGTCACCAAGCGCCAGCCCAGCGAACAGGAAATCACAGACATGCTGTTCGCCTTCACGGTGGGCAAGCATGTGAAGTCCAACGCCATCATTTATGCCAAGGACGGTTCGACCGCCGGCATCGGCGCGGGCCAGATGTCCCGGGTGGATTCCGCGCGCATCGCCGCCATCAAGGCCAAGGACGCCGCCAAGGTGGCGGGCTGGAGCCAGCCCCGCACCGTGGGTTCATCCGCGGCATCCGAAGCCTTCTTCCCCTTCCCCGACGGCCTGCTGACGGTCGCCGAAGCCGGCGCCACGGCGGTGATCCAGCCGGGCGGTTCGCTAAACGATCAGAAGGTGATCGACGCCGCCGACGAAGCCGGCCTTGCGATGGTTTTCACCGGCATGCGCCACTTCAGGCACTGACTGAGACAGATCAGGCGCGAGGAATTTTGGTCGATGGCCAGGAGCGTCGCGCGGAGCGGGCGTATAGCCCGTGAGCACGCGCGACGCCGCCAGCGGCCAAAAGGACCGCGCCTATTTTAGAATCTCACCGGGATCGACGCCCCAGATGCGAGCACGGCTGATCCAGCCATCCACGCGCTGGGCGCGGACGCGGCAAAATTCGGGGCCGCAGCTTTTCAGGCCCAGCACCGCATCGGGATCGGCCAGGCCCACCACCCGCGAAGACGGATTTTCGTCCTTGCGGATTTCCACCCGCCCCTTGCCCGTAACGAGTACCGTGCGGGCGTCGGACAAAAGCTGGCCGTTGATCCAGCCCACCGTGCCGTCCGCGGTCGTGACCCGCCGCCAGATATCGAAGCGGGCATTTTCCTTGAACGGATAGCCTTTGTGCCGGTAGACCCACAAAATCCGATAGGCATAGCCCGGCCCTTCGCGTAGCGAGGCCTGGGTGACGCGCTGGCTGACATAATGCGGCTGGAAAGGCGCGTCGGCGCCAAGCGCCGCGACCGGAATCAACGCCGCCATCAGGAACAGCAACACACCGCGCACGGCGCCGGACCTCAGAGATTGCGTTTCAGCAGATCGAACAGCTTCTGGTAATGCCGTTCGGCCTGAGTCGGGTTGTAGATATCACGGCCCGGCACCGTCCAGCCATGCCGTGCCCCTTCATAGACTTCGCTCTGGTAGCGGCCGCCCCAGGCCTTCAGCGTGTCGTTCAGCTTTTCGATCGCGTCGGGCGGCATCAACGGATCCTCGACCGCATGCCCGAAATAAAGCTCGCCCTTCACGCCGGGAATCCGGCTGTGCGGGCTGTCGGGCGCATCGGTCACCAGATGACCGCCATGAAAGGATGCGGCGGCGGCGACTTCGGGGGCCGAAATCGCGGCGGTGCGCAGCGCCATGGCGCCAGTGAAGCAATAGCCCACCACGCCGATTTTGCCTTCCGAAACCTCCTGCCGGTTCCGCAGCGCTTCCACATAGATGGGCGCATCCTGCTCCATCATCGCGCCGGACAGCGACGCAAAAAGGCCGTTGATGATCTTCATCGAGGCCGGCTCGCCCCATTTGAAGCTGGCATCGGCAAAGGGCGGCTTGCCGTAGCGATAAAAGACATTGGGCATCAGCACGGCATAGCCCTGCTCGGCCACGCGTTGCGCCATGCCCTGATTGGCGGGCCGCACGCCGAATATGTCGGTGTAGAACAGAAGCCCCGGATACGGACCCTCTCCCGGCGTATAAAGGATGGCGTCGGTCGTGCCATCGGCGGCGGCAATTTCAAATCTCTTCTCGATCACGGCTGGTTCCATTCATAGATGACGGCGTTCCAGTAATGCACGCGATGGCTGCCGGTTCGCGCAAATCCGCGCTGGCGCAGCTGGCGCCCGATCATGGCGTTGAAATACCCATGCGCGACCAGCACAGCGGTGCCACCGTCACGAATCTTGGCCATCAGAATATCAGCGGCTTGGGCGGCGCGGTGCTTGGCCTTGCGGTAATCCTCGATCTCCGGGTGATAACCGGCATGCCACAGAACCCGTGCCACCACCGCCCATTTGGGCACCCGCATCTTGAGCAGCGGAATGCGCGGCGCCGCCAGCGGCGCTTCGGCGAACAACGGATCGGCCTGCAAAGTGGCATGCGGCGCCAGCGCCCGGGCACTTTGATGCGAGCGGGGCCGGTCCGAGGTGAAGACATGATCCAGTTCCTTGACCAGTTCCGACAGCTCTTGCGGCGGCAGATTTTCCGGATCGAGTCCCGCGGCTTCATAGGCGTCGATGTAATCGGCAAAGCCGCGATGCCCCGTGCGCGGGCGCAGCGGCAAATGCGGACGCCCATGCCGCACCAGAATGATGCGCGCCCCCTTCGGAATGGAATGCAACGGTCTCGGATCAGGCATCGGCTTCAATAAACAACCGCCTTTGCTCTACCTCTCCCCAATCGGAAGGTCCAGCAAGACAGCAAAAGTCACGGTTCCACGTCGGTGAAGCGCGCACAGGCTTTCTTCCCCGCGCGGCGAAGCCGCTGGCGGGGGAGTTCGGTAGCGTCAGCGTACCGAACGGCTTCTGAGGGTTCACCCTGAAGAAGACAGATGGGGGTCAAACTTCAAGAGCGCGACGGAGTTGGCCTAGGTCGAAAGGCTTGGTCAAATGCTTGATATCGCCATCCTGCGGCCTGCCGCCCGCGACATTTTCCGTGGAATAGCCCGACGCGATGATCACTTTCAGGTCAGGGCGCAGGCGCCTGGCCTCTTCCACCAACTGGCGTCCATTCATGCCCGGCAGGCCCAGATCGGTGAGCAGAATCTCGATATCCGCGTCCCGCTGCAGGACCGCCAGCGCCTCGGCGCCGTCCCCGGCTTCCAGCGCCTGAAAGCCGATCTGTTCCACCATGTCCACCGTGGCCATGCGGATCAGCATGATGTCTTCCACCACCAGGATCTTTCCGCGCCGTTCCGCCGGCGGCGCGACGGAAGGCGGCTCCGCCTGCAGCGGTCCCCGCGCGGTGCCGGCGAAAACACTGCGCAGCTTCCGCGCCAGTTCGTCCTTGCGATAGGGCTTGGAGAGCAGAAACGCGTCGTCATCCAGCCGGCCATTATGGACGATGGCGTTCTGGGTATAGCCGGATGTGTAGAGGATTTTGATCGCCGGATGCAGTTCCTGCGCCCGCTTGGCGAGATCGCGGGTGGACATGGCGCCCGGCATCACCACATCGGTGAAAAGCAGATCGACCCCGGCGCCGCTTTCCAGCAGCTTCAGCGCCGCTTCGGCATTTTCGGCGCGCTGCACCCGGTAGCCCAGATCGGCGAGCATATCGACCACCGCCGCGCGAACGCCTTCGTCATCCTCCACCACCAGAATGCGTTCGCTGCCGCCCAGGGCCGGCTGCTGGCCGGCGATATCCAGGGCATCCTGCGCCCGGCGGGTGCGCGGCAGATAGATCTTCACCGTCGTGCCTTCGCCCACTTCGCTGTAAATTTTGATATGACCGCCGGTCTGTTTGACGAAGCCATAGGCCTGGGCAAGACCCAGGCCCGTGCCCTTGCCTTCGGATTTGGTGGTGAAGAAAGGCTCGAACACGCGGCTCATCACCTCCGGCGTCATGCCGGTGCCGGTATCGCTCACCGCCAGCATCACATACTGACCGGGCGTCACTTCGGTATGATTGGCGGCATAAGCATCGTCGAGATGGGCGTTCGCCACTTCCAGGGTGAGCCTGCCCCCATCCGGCATGGCGTCGCGGGCATTGATGGCGAGATTGAGAACCGCGTTCTCGATCTGGGTGGGATCGGCCAGCGTGTTCCACAATCCGCCCGCGATCACCGCTTCCACTTCGACCCGCTCGCCCAGGGTCCGGCGCAGCATGTCGGTCATGTCGCGAATGACCCGGCCCAGATCCACCGAGCGGGGCTCCAACGCCTGGCGCCGCGCAAAGGCCAGAAGCTGGCCGGTCAGGCGCGAACCGCGCGACACCGCGCCCATCGCGTTCTGCAGGCGCTGGCCCAGGACCGCGTTGCCCCTGGCTTCGCCCGACGCCACCGCCAGGTCCAGATTGGCGCTGATGATCTGAAGCAGATTGTTGAAGTCGTGCGCCACGCCGCCCGTCAGGTGGCCGATCGCTTCCATCTTCTGGCTCTGGCGCACCATGTTCTCGGCCCGGACGCGGGCGGTGACGTCCATCACCGCGATGAGGAAGCCGCCGGTGGCGACATGGGCGCGATAGCCATCGAGTTCGCGGCCGGCCCAGGACACGCGATGGGTATCGAGCGAGCCTTGGCCTTCGGCTGGCGGCGCCAGGATTCTCTGGGGCCGCCCCGCCTCTACCGCCTGCAGATCGGTCAAATTGGTGACCTGAAGCCGCGCCAGGCTGGTGGGAAGATCGAGCAGGCGGAAGAAGTTGGAATTGAAGGCGCAGAGCAGGCCCTCGGACGTGAAATAGGCGATGCCGTCGCGCACCGTGTCCACGGTGGCCTGAAGAATGGCCGCTTCGTTGGCGCGGGACTTTTCCGCCGCGGCCAGGCTCATATTGTTGCGCACCAGCATGACGGCGGCCAGAAGCAGGATTGCCAACGCCAGGACCGCAACGCCGACCGCGAAGCCCACCTCATAGCGTTGCAGCCTGTCGCGCTCCAGATTGCGCACCCGAAGCAAGGCCTGCTCCGCCGCCATGCCCGCCGCGACTTCCATCCGCAGCGCATCCATGCGCTGCTTGCCGATCTCCAGCGCCTTGATTACGTCCGGCGCGGCGGCATTGCCCGCATTCGCTTCCAGGCTCAGATCCAGGGCGGAGAAACGCTCGCGCACCAACGCGGCCAGCGCGTCCGAACGGTGCTGCTGATCGGGATTGTCGGCGGAGAGCTCCCTGAAGCGGTTGAGATCGCGCTCGACCCGCTCGGTGGCGGCCTTGTAGGGCGCCAGGAAGCTCTGCTGCTGGGTAAGGATATAGCCGCGCTGGCCGGTCTCCGCGTCCTGGGCGTCCACCAGCACCTGCCGCAGCGAGGCGATCACCTGATAAGTGTGCGCCACCCAGCGCTGCGCCGCGTTCTCATTCGCCGCGAACTGCACGGTGATGTAGGCGATCGTCGCCAGGATGAGAAATAACGGCACCGCAGCAAGCAGCACCAGCCGGTTCGCCGTCAAAACGCCTCGCACACGGGAATCCCCGGAAGGGGAACGAGATGCGTCGCGTGAGGTTCCCGGCATGGCCGGGGAATTTACGGGGAAATGAAAGAAAAGATAGCCGCTACATTGTGCGATATGGAGCGAACGGCGTGACGCCTAAGCGGCCTCCTGGACACTTTCCACGATCAGGCGAAGGCCCAGGATGCCCAGGACACAGCCCGCCGCCCGGTCGATCCCGGCGCGGGCGCGCAGATAAGCCGCGCGAGGCGCCGCCGACGACATCACCATCGCCACGAAGGCGTACCAGCAGGTCTCGATCACGAACTGAATCGGCGGGATGGCAACATACATCCAGCCGGGGACATTTGGCGGCAGGAGCGCGGCGAAGATGCCGCCGATCACCACCAGGGTTTTGGGATTGCTGAGCTGGGTGGCGAGCGCCAGCCAGAAGCTGCGCGCCAGCCCCGACCGCGACGACACGGGCGCGGTGCCTTCCGAAGCCGAAGGCGCGGCGGCGCCGCGCCACAGGCGCCAAGCCAGATAGACAAGATAGGCGCCGCCCAGAATCTTGAAGGTGAGATAGGCCCATTCGGCCTGGGAGATGACAGCCCGCAGACCCACCAGCGCCAGGGCGCAGACCAAGGCCGCGCCCAGCCCCATGCCCACCGCCGCCGCGATGCCGTCGCGGCGCGACAAGGCGACCGAGGTGCGGGTGACGAAGAGAAAGGAGGGGCCGGGACTGATGGCGCCCAAGGTCAATGCCGACAGAATGCTGAACAGGGAAAGGACGGGGGTCATTCGGGCGCCTCCAGCGGGCGGCGAATATGGCATGAGCCAGGACGATCGCCGAGCGATGGCGGCGCGGGAGCGATATGCGAGATGAGCGGGTTGCGAGGTGGGTCCCCGGTCAAGCCGGGGACAGCCGTCAGGTAAAGCGCGCAGAGCGCGCATGACCTAACGGCTGGCTGTGGATGCAGTGCCCAAAGAACCGGTCTCGGCCTGTTTTCCCTGATAATTCTGGAAATTTGGGCATTTTCCCGAAATCCGGCTTGGCGCTCTCCAGTTTCTGCCGCGATCCCCCGCTTTGGGGCAGCCGGACCAGCTTCAGCCCTCCCGCCGGAACACGCAGCTAAAAAAGATTCACCCGCCAGCAGCTTTGCGACCTCTCCTTGGGCGGGCGAGCGTGCGCTTTCGGTGAAACTCCAGCATGAGGGATCGTAACCTGGAAGGCCAAAACCCAGAGAGGGCTCGATAGCGGCACGCCATAGAGGCCGCCCGAAGAGCACGCCCTACTCGGCTGTCCCACAATCATAGGTTCTTGGGGTCTACTTTCCCCATGAAAGTGACCGACAGATCAGGTCTTAATCCACTGAACAGACACCGCCCCGGCCGCCCTCTACATCGTAGAACATGACGCGGCATTTCCCGCAGTAACGCCACTGGTCCTGGAAGTTCGCGGGAGGCGGCGGCGCATATCTGAGGCTGAAATTAAATCCCTGGGACTGATGGCTACCGCCGCCCGGGCACACCCCGCCAATCCCCTGAACGCCGGCATAGAACATCGATCGGCATTTGAAGCAGTAGCGCCACCCGTTTTGGGTGTTTGGCGCGGCGGCTTGATTGTACGGCAAGACAAAATCAAAGCCTTGCGCAACATGTCCTCCCCCTTCCGGGCAGATTCCCGGTTTGGCGGGATCGCCATTCCAGAACAGAGTGCGGCACTTGCTGCAGAACCGCCATTGGTTCTGGGCGCCCGCAAGCTCGGTATCGTGCTTGAGGAAGAATTTGAACCCGTAAGCAACATGCCCGCCGCCGGCCTTGCAGACGCCTTTCTGGAGCGGGTCACCATCCCAGAACATGGAATAGCACTTGCTGCAGAAGCGCCAGTCTTCCTGCTCAAAGGCTTCAGGCAGCGCCTCGTAGGCCAAGACGAAGTCAAAGCCCTGCGGCTGATGGGCTCCGCCGTAGGAGCATTCGCCTGCCGGTTGCCCGTCGGAGGTGTAGAATACCGAGCGGCATTGCGTGCAATATCGCCAACCATGCTGGGTTTGGGCGCCTTCAGCAATGTCGTGAGGCAAAGTGAAGACAAACCCATCCGCCACATGCACCCCACTCTCCGGACATGCGGCATCGGTCGGAGGTGCCGCCTCGAAAAACATCGCACGGCATTTCTTGCAGTAGCGCCAATGGGATTGCGCGTTGCCGGTCTCCGGCAAATCGTGCGGCAGCTGGAATTTGAACCCATACGCCTGATGCGGTGAACGGGGCACCCGTCTCACGTCGTCTCGAATGTAGCGCCAAAAGGGATGGGCTTTGGCGTGTCGGGGCAAGGTCGCGGGCTTGATTCTCTGAGGCGCGAACCACTCATCCACAATGGTGGCCTGCTGCTCGATGTTATAATGCTCCCAGTCCAAACCGCGTTCGCCGGGATTGTAGCCGTCGGCAAGAATCTGCCCGATAGCCCCCTCACATAAGAGTCCAACTTTGAAGGTGGCGCGATGATATTGCATGACATGGGTCATTTCGTGGATGAAGAGTTTACCGGGCGTCCGGTAGTTCTTATTCACATATGTCATCGGCGCGCTGTAACCATCGCCAAGATTGACCAACACCTGGCCGATGCCGTTTGTGGCGACAAAACTGCGCCCCTGCAATCCGGTCAAGTTAGTTAGGATGATCTTCTCGTTGGGCGGCAAGTTGTTGGGTCCGATCACCGCCTCCACGAACTCTCGTTCCTCCGGGGTAAGCGTTCTTTGCCGGATGAGTATGTGAGCACCCGCGGCACCTGCCAGGAATGCCGGGATCGTCACGCCTGGACCCAGCACGAAGAGCGCACCGCCTGCCACCGCAATGCCTGCAAGCACACGGCCACCTTCAAAAAGATCGCCGCCCGCTGCCGCGAGCCCCTCAACGGCATGTTCAGCCGTTTGGAAAACATCTTCGGCGACATGACCAATTGCATCGAACACGCCCATATCGAGATCTCCTGCCCCAAATGGATTGATGCCCATGATTGGTGGATATCGGACTTCGCGATGGTGCTAGCAGCGCCGCGCAAGAAAGCGGCACGCGTTAAAAAGCAGACCGAATGCCCATTACGGCAATTAGAGATGCGCGATCAAAAATGTGAGAAAACAACTCGCAGTGATGCAGTCGCTATGATTGTACTCTATGACATTTTCTCATGTTGTGTCTAGGTCTGGTCAGAGGATGCGATTGATACGCGTGGCGATCGCGCATGCATCGCAAACGCAGGCCATGAGCAGACATTCCCAAAGCTGCTACGACATCGCTTTCGAGCGATTTCAGATGCCAATCAACGAACAGATAAGCGCTATCGCCGATAGTCAACCGCACGACCATCTAGAATATCATACCGTCGAAGAAGAGCGCCGAGAAGGAATGACAACTCGCTAGCTCACCCCCCTTTGCTAAATTCCCCTCACAATCCGTTTATAATCCGATCAAGCCGATTTATATAAATTATGGTACCGGAGTTAATGCAGCACGTCGCTGCGCGCCCAAGGCATGGGGCATCTGTAACGATTTGAGTCATTGACTTCTGGCATTACATGGTCGCGAAAGGTGGGACAAAAAATAATTCTCGCTGACCGTTGACTGCGTTCCCGAACAATATGTCTTGGGGGTGCGCGCAAGTTGTGCGCCCCCACCTACGAAAGCGAGCAAAGCGGGTGGCGATCGACGAATTGTTTGACATCCGCAGATACAGGGAATGCCGCTCCATGTCGGCCATAAATAGCCGCTCTATTGAGCTCGTCAAAATCTCAAAACCGAACCCTGCGCTGCGACACGCGCGTGCATTCCAAACGACAGATCAAGCAGATTGCTGGTTCGATAGACCGCTTCGGTTTCACGCCCCCCGTCCTGATCGACGACCATAATCGGATCATGGCAGGACACGATCGGGAAAATCAGACCGGCCTTCGCTGGTTGAGGTTTCTGATTGGGTTAGACGTCGAAACTGGTCTCTTCTGAATCGGAAACAGTCTCGAGCTAAGCGCTTCCAAATCTAGGAAATTGAACACCGTAGCTCGGAGACTGGGGGGCAAACGCGTCCATTTTCCCACCCTAAATGGCCGAAGATTATGCTCTTGCGGATCTCGGTTGGCCTGAGCGCCCGGAAAGGCGGCGCAAATTGGGGCCGTCGGGACATCCCCTGGAGAGCTGGAACTGGCTGGCTGGGGCGGAAGGGATCGAACCTTCGAATGCTGGAATCAAAATCCAGTGCCTTACCACTTGGCGACGCCCCAAAGCTGTGGTCAGGGCCGGGACCATATAGAGGGGCCCCCCGCCTTTCAACGCGGGAAAAGCGGCAAATTCGCCGGGGGAATGGCCGGAAATTCCGCTGCTTTTGCTTGGTTGCGGCCCCGAGGGGGCATCGCTATAAGGGCGCTCCCGCGAGACCGGCCCCCAAGGGCCTGTCCGGCATGTCGGAGAGTAGCTCAGCCTGGTAGAGCACTACGTTCGGGACGTAGGGGCCGGAGGTTCGAATCCTCTCTCTCCGACCATTTCTCACTGCCAATACAAATTTAGAGGTTCGACAAGGCCCGTCAGGGCCTTGGGCAGACGCGCAGCGTCTGATCCGAGGCGAAGCCGAGGACGGCCGCAGGCCGCAATCCTCTCTCCGACCATTTCTCACTGCCGATACAAATTGCGAGGTTCGACGAGGCCCGTCAGGGCCCTGGGCATAAGCGCCTTGGGCGAACGCGCGGCGCTGCCAAGAAAAAACCGCGCGACCGGGGAGATCGCGCGGCCAAGTTGGGGGAATGTTGCCGGTCAGCGACCGGCGCCGCCGCTATAGGCCGTTCGTGTTGCACATTTGTGGCGTTCAGGCCGCCGCGCCGATTTGGCCATCCTCGACGATCACAAGCTGATGGCCCGCCAGCGCCCAGGCTTCCACGCCGCCCAGGAGCGGCCTGATTCTCTTGAACCCCGCCGCCTTCAGATGCTTGGCGGCGACGGCCGCCGTCGCTTCATTGGGACAGGCGCAATAAACCACGATCTCGGCATCGCGGTCGTGATGCGCCAGGACCGGATGCATGTCCGTGGGATGCGCGGGAATGGCGCCGGGAATGACGCCTTCGGCCCGCGCCGCGCGCGAACGCACATCCAGGACCAGGGGCTTTCTCTCGTTGTCCAGCAGCGCCGCCAGTTCCTCGACCGTGATCCGGTCCATCCGGAGCTGGCGGATGAACAGCATGCGCTGCCACCAGCGGATGAACAGATAGAGAAGCAGCGCGGCCGCCAGGAGCCCCACGCCGATCACGCCCAACCGCTCCAGCGTGTTCAGCAATTCGGACACCGCATTGTGGAAAATGCGTCCCAGCAGGATCGGCGTGGCCAGATAGAGGGTGGCGCCCGCGACCTCCAGCGGCAGGAAGATCGCGAACGGCACGCGGGTGATGCCGGCCAGCGCGATGGTGACATTGCCCAGGGCGGGAATGAATTTGGCGAACAGCAGCGCCGACGGCCCCACGCGCACAAACAAGGTCTCGGTGTCCCGCACACAGGAATCCGGCGACAGCGACAGCTTGCAGAGAAATCCCACCACGCGCCGGCCCCGGGTGCGCCCCAGCCCATACCAGCCATTGTCGGCGATCACCGATCCCGCCACGGCCGCGGCGATCAAGGCGGTGAGATTGAGCTCGCCGCGCGCGGTCAATGCGCCCGCCACCGCCAGCAAGGGAGAGGCCGGAATGGGCAAGCCACCCTCGTCCAGCAGCACCGTGAAGAACACGGCGAGAAGGCCGAACTGCTCGATCAGTCTGACGACATCTTCCATCGGCGGGCTCCAGGCCGGGGCGTTATATCATTGTTGGAAATAGGAGTCCGGACCGGACAGGGAAATGGCACGCCTGCAAATGGCCGTCATGCAGCCGGCGCACTGGCTTTCCCGCACCGGTCCGGTATGAATGACGACGGATGTCATGAGGACCGGGAAATGGCCAAAGGCTATTGGATCACCACCTATCGCGCCGTTTCCGATCCGGCAAAGCTGGCGAAATATGCCGTGCTGGCAGGCCCCGCCATCACCGCGGCCGGCGGCAAATTCCTGGCTCGCAGCGAGGCCGCCCATGCCTATGAATCCGGCATCAAGGCACGCACCGTGCTGATCGAATTCGCCAGCGTCGCCGCCGCCAAGGCCGCGCATGACAGTCCCGCCTATAAAGAAGCGCTGGACGCGCTGGGCGACGGCGCCGACCGGGACATCCGCATCGTCGAAGGCGCGGAATAAGGCCTATCCAGCCACCGCTTCCAACATCATGGTGTCGATGGTGAAGGAGCCGTCATCCTTGATGGCGAAGTGATCCGTCACCTCTTTCGGCGCACCGGATTGCAGGGCGCGGATCGCCGCCGCGAAAACCTCCGGCGTGCGCATGCGGGCAATCCAGCTTTGAAATTCCAGATGCAGCCGCCAGGTGCGGGCGCTCTTTAACGTCAATCCCGCGCGCGCCAGCGCCTCCGACCACTCCGCCAGCGTGTAATTGCGCACATGGGAGGTGTCGCGCAGCAATTCGACCGATTGCAGATGGGTGTCGAGCAACGCCACGCCGGGCGTGAAGACGTCCATCAGGATCACCGGCGCGCCCAGCCGTGCCACGCGGCGCGCTTCCTTAAGCCCGCCTTCGAAATCGTGCCAGTGATGGGCGGAATAGCGGCTCGCCACCAGATCGAAACTGGCATCGGCGAAGGGCAATCGTTCCACAGACGCGCGATGGGTTTCGATGTTGTTGAGCTTTTTGGCTTTCGCGGTTTCCGCCACCGCCGCCAGCATCTCGGCCGACAGGTCCACCGCCGCGACCGACTTGGCGTGACGCGCCATCAGATAGGCGACATGGCCGCCGCCCGATCCCATGTCCAGCGCCCGGGCGGGGGCTGCTTTTTTCACCACCGCCTCCAGCGCGGCGAGATCCTCGCCCCGCGCATGCACGGCGCTTTCGACATAGGCATTGGCGCGCGGCCCGAACTGGCCGGTGACCAGCGCGTCATGGGTACTCATGGGCGTTCTCCCGAATTTTCCCGGATCGTGCCTGGCTAATAACATAGTACAATATCGATATTTATCCTGGTATAAACATTGCCATGTCCCATTCTCGCGACGATCAGAAACGGCTGCTGGGGGCCTTTGTCCGGGCTCATCGCGAGCGCTTGCCGCCCGAGGGTCCGGCCGGGCGGCGGCGCACTCCCGGCCTCAGGCGGGAAGAGCTGGCGGCCCGGGCCGGCATCAGCGCCACCTGGTGCACCTGGATCGAACAGGGACGCGATGTGAAGGCATCGGCGCCCGCCTTGTCGCGGCTGGCCCGCGCCCTGATGCTGTCGCGGGCCGAGCGCGCCTATCTGTTCGAACTGTCCGGCATCCGCGATCCGGAAAATCCATCGGCGGACGAAATCGCCGATGCCCCCGCATCGATCCGGGCGGCGGTGGAGGCGGTGGCGCATCCGGCCTATGGCCTCGACCGGCTGTGGAACGCCTGTGGCTGGAACGATGCCGCGGCGCGCCTGTTTCAAGGCTGGCTGAGCGAAGGCTGCCAGCGCAATCTTCTGGCCTTTGTGTTTCTGGATCCGGCCGCCCGCGCACTTCTTCCCAACTGGAAGGAGCGGGCCAACCGGCTGTTGGCGGAATTCCGCAGCGACTATGGCCACAGCTTCACCGATCCGCGCGCCCGCGCGCTGGTGGAAAGATTGCGGGACGAAAGCACGTTCTTCCGCCAGGCCTGGGACGCGCAGAGCGTGCTGGAGCGCGAAGGCGGCCTTCGCAGCTTTCATCATCCCAGCGACGGACTGCTGCGTTTCACCCAACACACTTTCACGCCGTCGGAACGGCCCGACCACAAATGGGTGCTGCTGGTTCCCGCCTAGCGTTTCAGCGCGTTCTCGAGCTGGGTCTTGGTCATCTTGGAGCGGTTGGGAATGCCTTGCTTGCGGGCGCGCTTGTAAAGCTGGGCCTTGGTCGCGCCGCCGCGCGTCCGCGATGCCGCGGCGCGCTTGCCGGCGGCGGTGCGCTGCCTGGCATTCTTGCCGCCTTCCGCGCGCGTGCTTTCCCGTTTTCCGGCGGCGCCGATGCGCGCTTTGCCTTCGCGCTCCTGCTGGGCGGTGCGCCCGCGTGCTTCCTTGCGTTCGGTCCTCGCCCGGTTGCTGCGGTTCTTGCGCTTGCTGTTGTATTTGGAAGCGCCCGCTTCGTTCAGCGCGATGGCGATGGCCTGCTTGCGGTTTTTCACTTTGCCGCCCCGCCCGCTTTTCAATTCGCCATGCTTGAACTCATGCATCACCCGACCGTCGGTGCGGCGTTGCCGCAATGTCGCTTTGGCCATGGAAACCTCCTGTTCAACCCAAACGCCGGAGCCTCATGCGCGTTCCGACCCGCGCTGGTTGCATAGCTCCTCACACCGGTCGCTTGGCCCTGGTTTTGGGAACGGGAATGGGATTACCTCGTGCCCGCCAAGGGCGAGGTGCGGGCTATGAAGATCGGCGTCCCCAAAGAGATCAAGACATTGGAGTTTCGGGTTGGGTTGGTGCCGCCGGTGGTGCACCAGCTGATCGCCTATGGACACCAGGTGTTTGTGGAGAGCGGCGCGGGTTTGGGGATCGGCCAGTCGGACGAAGATTACCGGAAGGCAGGGGCAAAGGTTTTGCCCGATGCCGATGCGGTGTTCGACGCCGCCGACATGATCGTGAAGGTCAAGGAGCCCCAGGCCGTGGAGATCGCCCGGCTGAAGCCGCATCACGTGCTCTTCACCTATCTGCACCTGGCACCTGATCCGGAACAGACCAAGGGCCTGATGAAGGCGGGCGCCACCTGCATCGCCTATGAGACCATCACCGATGCCAAGGGGCGGCTGCCGCTCCTGGCCCCGATGAGTCAGGTGGCGGGCCGCATGGCCACCCAGGTGGGAGCCAATCTGCTGCTCAAGCCTGCCGGGGGTCGCGGCATGCTGATCGGCGGGGTGCCGGGGGTGAAGCCGGCCAAGGTGGTGATCCTGGGCGGCGGGGTCTCGGGCACCCATGCCGCCGAGATGGCGGTGGGCATGCGGGCTGATGTCACCTTGTTCGATATCTCGCCATCACGCCTGGAAGAACTGGACGTGCAGTTCGGCGGGCAGCTCAAGACCGTCTTCTCCACCCCCCATGCGATGGCCGAGGCGGTGGCGGATGCAGACCTGGTGATCGGCTGCGTGCTGTTGCCGGGCGCCGCGGCGCCCAAGCTGGTCAAGCGCGAAGACTTGAAGCGGATGCGCAAAGGTTCGGTCTTGGTGGATGTGGCGATCGACCAGGGGGGCTGTTTTGAGACCAGCCATCCCACCACCCATGCCGACCCCACCTTCGAAGTGGAAGGGATCACCCATTACTGCGTGGCCAATATGCCGGGCGCTGCTCCCCTCACCTCCACCTATGCCTTGAACGCGGCCACCGCGCCCTATGTCTATGCCCTGGCCAACAAGGGGGCCGATGCCGCTCTCGCCGCAGACCCCGGCTTCGCCCTCGGTCTCAACGTCAAGGCCGGCAAGATCACCCATCCCGCCGTCGCCCACGCGTTAAAACTTTAAGCGATAGATTCTTCCCGCTCCCGCGCCATCCGCCGGGGCTCGATGATGCAATAGAGAATGGCCGGCACGATCAATCCGGGGATCCAGGCGGTATCCGCGCCGATCCGTTCTGCGATGACGCCGGTATAAAAGGAAAGCCGCGCGAAAGGCGCCTGGATGACGATGGCCAGGAAATAGATCGCAATCGTGCTCCAGTTGAAGCGGCCATACAGGCCGTCCAAATCGAACATGTCCTTGACGCTGTAGGATGCGTTCCGGACGAAATAATAATCGGCCAGATTGATCGCGCTCCACGGCACCAGCACATAGACCATGATGTCCAGCATATCGCCGAAATAATGGTGAAAATCATGCTGGGTGAGAATGGCAATCGCGGTGGCGAAGAAAATCACCGCCGACATCACCAGGAATTTCATCGGCTTGCTGACATGGCCGCGATTGCGGAATCCGGTGAAGACCGTGCTGACCGACATATAGGCGCTGTAGAGATTCATCACCCCGGCCTGGAAGACACCGAACACGATCAGCGCCTTCACCACGAAGTTGGCGCGTCCGAACAGGCCCGCA
Organism: Alphaproteobacteria bacterium; assembly: GCA_017307355.1. Lineage (GTDB taxonomy): Bacteria > Pseudomonadota > Alphaproteobacteria > Micropepsales > Micropepsaceae > Rhizomicrobium. Next base: position 65,230 of record JAFKFG010000029.1, on the reverse strand, counting down.
ATGCCCACGCCAGGGTCCGCCGCGATCCGGGCATAATGGGCCGCCATATAGGCGCCCAGGCACATGATCAAAGTGGCGCCCAGAAAATTGCCCATCGCGGTGTACCAGAAGGTCCTGGCGGTGGAGATGTCGGGACGCAGATAGCGCGAATAGTCGGCCACATAGGGACCGAAGGTGAGCGACCAGGCGGTCGCCTGGGTCAACGTGGCCATGAAGGTCGCCAGCACGAAACCATGATCCACGGCCTGGACCGGATCGGCATGCGGGGCCGCGCCTGAAATCAGAAGAGCGGCCGTGGCGAAAAACAACAGCCCGGACAGCACCGTCAGATAGACGCCGATGCGGTGGATCAATTCATAGCCCACGAACGCCACGATCAAGGTCGCGATGCCGAAGCCGATCATCGCCGCGTTCGCGCTGACCGGGATGAGAGACTGAATCGTGGCTTTGACCACCACCTCGTCCGCCGACATGTAGAGCGTATAGGTGACGATCACCGCCAAGAGCGGGATGGCGGCGCCCAGAACCCCGAACTGCGCCCGGCTCTGGATCATTTGCGGAATGCCCAGATGCGGTCCTTGTGCGGAATGCGCGGCCATGAAGACCGTGCCGATGCCATTGCCGATCACCAGCGCGAGTACGGTCCAGGACAGATCGAGGCCCGCCAGGATCCCCAGCGTGCCGACCGTCAGGCAGACGATGGAGAGGTTGATGCTGAACCAGATGGTGAAGAGCCGCCGCTCGTTGCCGTACCGCTCGGCAAGCGGGACGAAGCCGATACTGTGTTTCTCGATCTCCACCGCTTGATCCCCCGCCCAACGCGGCCCCAACCGGCCGCAAGCTCATCAAAACCGCATCGTCACAGATCGACAATCAACCGCAGCGCGAAACGGCGCCCGCTGTTCCAGTGAATATCATAGGCGCCGGCATCGCTGAGGTCCCAGGCGCACGACCCCTGGACATTCAGGATGGAGAAGCGCAGCGAAACCGGGGGGCTGCCCAAAGTCAGGTTGTAGCGCGCATCCGCATCCATGGTGGTCCATTCCGGAATGAAGACCCGATTGTCCAGGGTGGCGGGCACACCGCCGGCGCGGTCCGTGCCGATGCCATCCCCGCCGCCATCACGCACAAGGCGGCCGTCAGAATCGTTCGTGCCGTCTTGCTATGTCCGGTCCCAAAGAATGTCGCCGGATCGCCCGGATCTTATCGTCCCGTTCTTCTGCGCTTGGTCTTGAGCCGCGGCGGCGAAAGCCGCAGAACGCTCGGCAGACGGGCGCCGCGCGCCGCCGGCTTCACATCCGCCTCGCGCAGGATCACCGGAAAGACATTTTCCCCCGCATGGCTTTGCGCCAGGGGCAGGAATGCCTTCTCGAAATGCAAATGCTTGGCCGCCATCCCTCGGACCGGATCCCTGCGCTCACATATGTCTAGACATTGTGCGCGGAATTGCCAAGACGGGCTCGCCTTGGGTGCATCGCAATAAAGCGCGCCGGAATGCGCCGTCAGGCCGAGGAATGTTTCTGCGGCGCGATGCTTTTGGAGGAGAAGCGGGCGATCAGGTCGTAGGTGGCGCCCACGAACAGCTGACGGACGGCTGTGATATTGGCTTTTCCCCGCCAGGTCCGGCGCTCCAGCATCAGGCAGGCCTCTCCCGTCGGCACATCCAGGATCTCGGAGGCCGCGGCATCCGCATTGACGGCGGTGATGCGATGCTCCGCCTCGGTCCATGGCACATGGCCCAGAAGCCATGTGCCGGGCGGCTCCACGGAAAAATCCGCCTCCGCGGCAGCGGGGACGGCTTTCAGGTTGATGATGCGGTCTTCCAGCGCGAAAGGCCGGCCATTGGCGAGATGCAGGCAACGCAGCACCACCACCGAGCCCTGGCCCGCCAGTGCCTTTTCGTCGGCGCGGGTGGCCTTGCGCACCTTCCGCGACAGCAGCCGCAGACTATAACTGCCACCCCGGGCAACCACGTCCGCCTTGATGTCCGGGATGTCCAGAATTACCGACCGGATATGCGGCTGGGCCACGAAGGAACCCACCCGCCGCCGTCTCACGATCAGGCCCGCATCCACCAGGCTGGCCAGCGCGCGGTTCACGGTCATCCGCGCGCAGCCATATTGGGACATCAGATCCCGTTCGAACGGAATGCGATATCCCGGCGCCCAGACGCCGGTGAGGATCTTGTCCTCGATGGCCTTGCGGATCTTTTCGTGCAGCGAAGATGCGACCTTCATGCCGCGCTAAGACGAAAGCAGTCTTCCCAGCGTTTTTCGGTAACGGGCAATGATGGCATCCTTGCGCAGATGACGGCCGTTGCGGACAAGCTTTTCTCCCCCACGCCAGACATCGCCGATGATGCCGCCGGATCCCGCGAACACATAAGCGTCCAGCAAGGCATCTCCCGAGCGACACACCAGCGCAGCATGCCCGGCATCCAGAGTCATGATATCCGCGGGCGAGCCGACGTCCAGGCCGGATTTGATGCCCAGCGCTTGCGCGCCGCCCGCCATCGCCGCGTCGAAGGAAAAACGGCCGGTCGATGCCGCGGTCGAGGCGGCCACATTGCGGGCCCGGCAATTCAGCCTTTGGGCGTATTCCAGCAATCGAAGCTCTTCCGCCGCGCTGATGTAAACGTTGGAATCCGAGCCGATGCCGAAGCGGCCCGCTTGTTCGAGGAATTTGCCCAGCGGAAAAACCCCGTCTCCCAGATTCGCTTCGGTGATGGGGCAAAGGCCGACCACCGCGCCGGACGCCGCGATGGCGCCGAGTTCGGCTTCGTCGACATGGGTGGCATGGACCAGGCACCAGCGGGAATCGACCGGAGCGTTTTCCATCAGCCAGGCCACGGGCGTTTTTCCGCACCAGGCTTTGCAATCCTCTACCTCCCGCGTCTGCTCGGCCACATGGATGTGAACCGGAGACGTCCTGGCCAGGGACAGGATCTCCGTCAGTTCGGCGCCCGTCACGGCCCGCAAACTGTGCGGCGCGATTCCCACCAGGCTGTTGGTCAGGCCCGCGACCGCGACGATGGAGCCTTCCACCAGCTTCGCGAATTCGTCGGGCGTCGAAATGAACCGCTTCTGGCCGGCATGGGGCGGCGCGCCGCCGAAACCGGAATGGGCATAAAAGACCGGCAGCAGGGTCAGGCCGATTCCCGAAATCTCCGCCGCCGCCGCGATGCGGCCCGCCATCGCCGCCGGATCGTCATAGAAGGCGCCGTCGGTCGCCCGGTGCAGATAGTGAAACTCGCCCACATGGGTGAAACCGCTTTCCAGCATCTCCATGAAAGCCAGCGCGGCGATGGCTTCCAGATCGTCAGGCGAGATCCGGTCGACAAACCGGTACATAATGTCCCGCCAGCTCCAGAAATCGTCATGCGCGTGAACGCGCCGTTCGCCCAGGCCGGCAAAGCCGCGCTGGAAGGCATGGCTGTGCAGGTTCGGCATGCCCGGCAGGCCGATCCTGTGCCGTTCCACGCCCGGCGCGGGATCGGCGCCCGGCGTCACCTCCCGGATGGCGCCGCCGCCGATCCGGATCCGGACATTTTCCGCCCATCCGCTGGGCAACAGCGCCGTGTCGAACTGCAAATACGTGGCCGTCATGGTTCCATCGCTGCGATGCACAGGCTGGACAGTCCATCCCTTTTTGCAATATGTCTAGACATTATAGGGTGGGACGCCCGCGTCCGTTGCCTGGAGGAATGATGCGTTGCGAACGGGTATGGCGTAATGCGCGCCTGGCCACCTTGGCCCCCTCTCGCCCCGGCATCGGAATCATCGACAATGGCGTGATCGCCGCCAATGGCGGCAACATCATCTTCGCGGGTGCCGCGCAGGATGCCCCTACATTCCAGGCCGCCGAGCGGATCGATTGCGAAGGCCGCTGGATCACGCCCGGGTTGATCGACTGCCATACCCATCTTGTCTATGCCGGAAACCGCGCCGCCGAATTCGAACAGCGATTGAACGGCGCATCCTATGAAGAAATCGCCCGCGCCGGGGGCGGAATTTCCGCCACGGTCCGCCAGACCCGCGCCGCTACCCGCCAAGGCTTGGTGACGCAGGCATTGCCCCGGCTGGACGCGATGATGGCCGAAGGGGTGAGCACGGTCGAAATCAAATCCGGCTATGGCCTTCGCCTGAAGGACGAAATCAAGCAGCTCACCGCGGCGCGGGATCTGGAAGGCCGCAGGGCGGTGAAAATCTGCACCACTTTTCTGGGCGCCCATACCTTGCCGCCGGAGTCCGCCGGCGATCCGGACGGATATGTCGATGAAGTCTGTCATGTGATGATCCCGCGCATCGCCAAAGCCGATCTGGCGGAAGCGGTGGATGTTTTTTGCGAGACCATCGGATTTTCGCGCGCGCAATCGGCGCGCGTGCTGGCCGCGGCGGCCAAGACCGGCCTCGCCGTCAAGATGCATGCGGAGCAATTGTCCAATTCGGGCGGGGCGGCGCTGGCTGCGGAATCCGGCGCGCTGTCGGCGGATCATCTCGAATATGTCGATGAAAGCGGCGCCGCCGCGATGGCCGCGGCCGGAACGGTGGCCGTCCTTTTGCCCGGCGCCTTCTATTTCCTGAGAGAGACAAAGGTTCCGCCGGTCGCAATGCTGCGATCCTGTGGCGTCAAGATCGCCGTCGCCAGCGATTGCAACCCCGGCACATCGCCCCTCACCTCGCCGCTGCTGGTGATGAACATGGCCGCGACCCTTTTCCGCCTCACCGTCGAAGAATGCCTGGCGGGCATGACGCGCGAGGCGGCGCGGGCGCTGGGCCATCTTGCCGAGCTGGGATCGCTGGAGGCCGGCAAGCGCTGCGACCTGGCCATCTGGAATGTGAATCAATTGTCGGAGCTGGTCTACAATATGGGCCTTAATCCACTGCATGCGCGTGTCTGGAGGGGATTATGACCGGAAAGCCGCTGAACCCGGGACATGTTCCGCTGCGGGACTGGCGCGCGATCTATCATGGCGCGGCCGTGGCGCTGGACCCGGCATGCGCCGGCCCGATCCGGGAAAGCGCCGATGCCGTGGCCCGCATTCTCAAGACCGGCGACGCGATATACGGAATCAATACCGGCTTCGGAAAACTGGCCAGCACCCGCATCGGCGATGCGGATCTGGCGCAGTTGCAGCGAAACATCGTCCTGTCTCACGCGGCGGGAACCGGCGATCCGATGCCGGCCGATATCGCGCGCCTGATGATGGCGCTGAAATTGTGCAGCCTGGCCCAGGGCTATTCCGGCGTGCGGCCGGCGGTCGTGGAGTTCCTGACATCGATGCTGGCCAGCGGCCTGACGCCAGTGGTGCCCGCCCAGGGCTCCGTCGGTGCCTCCGGCGATCTGGCGCCGTTGGCCCATATGGCCGCCGCGATGATGGGCATCGGCGAGATCATTATGGACTCCACCAGAATGCCGGCACGCGCCGCGCTCCAATCGGTGGGCCTCGATCCCGTGACGCTCGGCCCCAAGGAAGGCCTGGCGCTTTTGAACGGCACGCAATTCTCCACCGCCTATGCGCTGGCGGGCCTTTTCGAAGCGGAGAATGCGTTCCAGGCCGCGCTGGTGACCGGGGCGCTGTCGACCGAAGCCGCGCGCGGATCGGACACGCCGTTCGATCCGCGCATCCATCGCATCCGCAAGCATCAAGGCCAGATCGAAAGCGCGGCCGCGCTTCGCGAATTGATGGCCGGATCGGCCATTCGCGCATCGCATCTGTCGGGCGATCCTAGGGTGCAGGATCCCTATTGCCTGCGCTGCCAGCCACAAGTGATGGGCGCCGTCCTCACCATTCTGCGGCAGGCAGCAGAGACCTTGCGCGACGAAGCCAATGGGGTGTCGGACAATCCATTGATTTTCGCCGAAAGCGACCAGGCTTTGTCGGGCGGGAATTTTCACGCCGAACCGGTGGCCTTTGCCGCCGACATCATTGCATTGGCCTTCTGCGAGATCGGTTCTCTTGCCGAGCGGCGCATCGCCATGCTGATCGATCCGGCACTGTCCGGCCTGCCGGCATTTCTCACGCCCCGGCCCGGACTGAATTCCGGCTTTATGATTCCCCAGGTCACCGCCGCCGCCCTGGTGTCGGAGAACAAGCAGAGCGCCTATCCCGCCAGCGTGGATTCCATCCCCACCTCCGCCAACCAGGAAGATCATGTCTCGATGGCCGCGCATGGATCGCGCCGGCTGATGCCGATGGCCAAGAACACCACCGCCATCATCGGGATCGAGCTTCTGGCGGCGGCGCAGGGCTGCGATTTCCATCAAGGCCTGACATCCAGCATATGCCTGGAGAATGTGCGCCGCACGGTCCGGGCCAAAATCGCCATCCTGGACGATGACCGTCATATGCATCCCGACCTGGAGCAGGCCAACGCGCTGGTGCGCAGCGGAGCCATCGTGCGGGCTCTGGATGGCGTCCACTTGCCGGGGCTCGAGGCGTCATGACGGGGGTGCACATACGCCGGGGCCAGGCGCCTTTGATCGTCTCTTTTCCCCATGCCGGCACGCAAATTCCCGATGCCATCGAACAGCGGCTCGTTTCGCCCTGGCTGGCCCGCAAGGATACGGACTGGTGGGTTCGCCGCTTATACGAATTCGCGGAGGCGCTCGATGCCACCATGATCGCGACGGACATATCGCGCACCGTGATCGATGCGAACCGCGACCCCAGCGGCGCATCGCTCTATCCCGGCCAGGCCACCACAGGTCTTTGCCCGCTCACCAGTTTCGACGGTGAGCCGCTTTATCAAGCCGGGCTGGAGCCCGACGAAGCACAGATCGCCGAGCGGCGGCGGCTTTTTTTCGATCCCTATCACGAGGCCCTTGCCCGCGAGATCGCGCGGCTGCGGCTGCGGCACGGCAACGTCGTGCTCTATGACGCCCATTCCATCCGGTCAGGCGTTCCGCGCCTGTTCGATGGGGTGTTGCCGCATTTCAATCTGGGCACCGACAATGGGCGAACCTGCGCGCCGGAGCTCACCGCCTCTCTGGAGGAGATCTGCGCCCGCTCCGGACTGACATGGGTCACCAACGGGCGCTTCCGCGGCGGATGGACCACGCGCCATTACGGAAATCCGACCGCCGGAATTCATGCCGTGCAGATGGAGCTTGCCTGCCGGACCTATATGGACGAGCCGTCCGGCGCGGCGACGCCCGCCAACTGGCCTACGGATTTTGACGCCAGGCGCGCCGCCAAGGCACGCGCGGTTCTGACCGGCATTCTCAAAGCCTGTATTCACTTTGCCACTTAGAGAGCTGAGATGACGCGGATAGACAATAGCCGAGTGATACGGCCGGCAACCGGCAACCAGTTGGCGGCGAAGAGCTGGCTGACGGAGGCGCCGCTGCGGATGATCATGAACAACCTGCATCCGGACGTGGCCGAACGTCCCGAAGAGCTGGTGGTCTATGGCGGGATCGGGCGGGCGGCGCGGGACTGGGAGAGCTTCGATCTCATTGTCTCCACCTTGAAGCGGCTGGAAGCCGATCAGACCTTGCTGATCCAGTCGGGCAAGCCGGTGGGGGTGTTCCGCACCCATGAGAATGCCCCGCGCGTCTTGATCGCCAATTCCAACCTGGTGCCCCATTGGGCGACCTGGGATCATTTCAACGAACTGGACCGCAAGGGCCTGGCCATGTACGGCCAGATGACCGCCGGCTCCTGGATCTATATCGGTGCCCAGGGCATCGTGCAGGGCACCTACGAGACCTTTGCCGAGATGGGCCGCCAGCATTATGGCGGAGACCTGTCAGGCCGCTGGCTGCTGACGGCGGGCTTGGGCGGCATGGGCGGCGCCCAGCCGCTCGCCGCGGTGATGGCCGGGGCTTCGTGTCTTGCCATCGAGTGCCAGCCCTCGCGCATCGATATGCGCATGCGCACCGGCTATCTGGACCAGGTCGCCACCAATCTCGACCATGCGCTGGAGATCATCCGCCGCTCCACCCAGGCGCGCCAGCCGGTCTCGGTGGGGCTTTTGGGCAATGCCTGCGAAGTGTTGCCCGAACTGCTGCGGGCCGGCGTCAAGCCGGACCTTCTGACCGACCAGACCTCGGCCCATGATCCCATCAACGGCTATCTGCCCCAGGGCTGGAGCCTGGACCAATGGGCCAGCATGCGCGAGCGCGATCCCAAAGCGGTGGAGAAGGCGGCCAAGCAATCCATGGCCGTCCATGTGCAGGCGATGCTGGCGTTCCAGAAGCTGGGCGTGCCCACCGTCGATTACGGCAACAATATCCGCCAGATGGCCAAGGACGAAGGCGTCGCCAATGCCTTCGACTTTCCCGGCTTCGTGCCGGCCTATATCCGCCCGCTGTTCTGCCGGGGGATCGGCCCGTTCCGCTGGGTGGCGCTCTCGGGGGATCCGGAAGACATCTACAAGACCGACCAGAAGGTCAAAGAGCTGCTGCCGGACAATGCCCATCTGCACAATTGGCTTTCCATGGCCCGCAGCAAGATCAAGTTCCAGGGCCTGCCCGCCCGCATCTGCTGGGTGGGCTTGGGCGACCGGCACCGTCTGGGGCTGGCCTTCAACGAGATGGTGGCCAAGGGCGAGCTCAAGGCACCCATCGTGATCGGCCGCGATCATCTGGACTCCGGCTCGGTGGCCTCCCCCAACCGGGAGCCCGAAGCGATGAAGGACGGCTCCGACGCGGTCTCCGACTGGCCTATGCTCAATGCCCTGCTCAACACCGCCTCCGGCGCCACCTGGGTGTCGCTGCATCATGGCGGTGGCGTGGGGATGGGTTACTCCCAGCATGCCGGCATGGTGATCGTCGCCGATGGCACCGAGGCTGCCGCCAAGCGCCTGGCCAATGTCCTTTGGAACGATCCCGCCACCGGCGTCATGCGTCATGCCGATGCCGGATACGACATCGCCATCCAATGCGCGCAGGAAAAGGGCCTCGATCTACCCAGCATCAATAATCAAAACCGATAAGCACGTGCGCATGACCCTGCATCCGGCCCGGAGCCGCGTCGCAACGCCCTGGAAAAACGGCAAAGGCGTGACCCGCGAGATCGCGGTGTTCCCGCCGGGCGCGACGCTCGACGGTTTCGAATGGCGCGTCAGCATCGCGGAGGTAAGTGAAGGCGGCCCCTTTTCGAATTTTCCCGGCACCGACCGGCGGCTGGCGGCTCTCGAGGGAACGATCCGTCTTGAGATCGATGGTCAGGCCCCGGTCACGCTTGCGCCGGGATGCGATCCCATCGCCTTTGCCGGCGATAGTCCCTGCCGGGCGGACGTTCCGGACGGTCCTGCCATGGATTTGAATGTGATGACCCGGCGCGGGCAGGTCTCGTCCCAGATGGCGCGGGTCGAAGCGGACGGAGCTTTTTGCATTCCTGCGCATGCGCGCACCACCATCCTGGTGGCGTTGTGCGATCTTTCACTCCGGATCGGCGAAACGGCCATCGCCTTGAAACCGCTCGATGCCGCCCAGCTCGACCGGCCGATGCCGGATGGAGCGCGGTTGCTGTGCGACCGGTCGGGGGCGGGGCCGAAGGGCCTCTACGTTATTTCTTTATTGCCGGAGCGGATCGCGGTCTGAATCTCCGCAACAATCATTCGCAAAAAAAGAGTGCGCCGTTCGCGCATAACGCCGGATACCGGCTTTTTCTCCCCGCACCGGAATGGAAATACACATTGACGTCGAGGCGTCACAGGCGTTTAATTTTTTTGCGGTTGAGAGTTTTCTTGCCTGCTCGTCGCGTGCTTCTCGGGTGTAGCGTGGTTATAGATCCCTGAGGATCGCCATCGCGAGGTCTGTCGAACGGACCAGCTTCGCCCCGATGAACCCCCGGACAGCGCGATTCACTTGGCCGCGCGGTTGGAAACTTTCGCAGGAGGTTCCAGATGGAAAGCACGCCACCGGCGATAAGATCACGGCCCCTTTCGAAGGGGCCAACGGTTCCTTGAAAAAGAACCGCCGCACACAATTGAATCGTACGCGAAACGGGAGAAATCCCGAACAGATTATCCGGCTTGATACCGGAACAGACAGTTGGAACATCGACCCAAGCCGCTGACACGGCACCGGTCAAAAGGGTGACACCCTTCGGTTTACACCTTCGAACCAGAAATGGTTCGGGGGTGTAAGCTTTTTGGGGTCCCCGCGACATCCGGAACGTTGACCCCGCGCCGGCAAAAGACAAAGTTCCGCGCTCCGACCGTTACGGCAAAGGGCGCCCCACCATGAAGATGTTCTTCATTCCGCTGCTGACTTCCATGATCGCCGCAACGGCCGCCCTTGCGGCACCCGCCGCCCCGCTGCGCATCGAAGCGCCCTGGATGCGCGCCCTGCCAGGTTCGGTGCCCGCCGGGGGGTATTTCGTCCTGCACAATGACGGCAAGGCGATGGTGACGTTGACCGGCGCGCAATCGCCCGCTTGCGGCATGCTGATGCTGCATCTTTCCGAAAACCAGGGCGGCATGAGCAGCATGCGCCATGTCGACAGCATCGATGTCGCGCCCGGCGGCACGCTGGAATTCAAGCAGGGCGGTTATCACTTGATGTGCATGCAGCCGGGCCCCGCGATCAAGCCGGGCGCCAGCGTGCCGGTCACCCTGACGTTCAAGGACGGCGCGACGGTGACGGCGAATTTCCCCGTGCGGGACGCAACCGGAAAATGATTATTTAGCGAACCGGTTGGACAGGCGGGCCAGAATCTCGTCCGCCTGAAAGCCCAACGCGCCCAGCCGGCCCGAACGTTCCAGCAAGGCCAGGCCCGACAAGGCCGCCGCGACCAGAACCACATCGCATTGATTTTCGCGATTGTCCGACGGCAGGCCGCTGGCTTCCGAAAGCGCCCGGAGGGCTGCGATCATCCGGCCATTGAAAAGCCGTTCCGCATCGCCGCCGCCGCCTTCGCGCGGCAAGGCCTGAGAGGCCGCCGCGATGGTTTCGGTCCGGCCCAGCAACGTCAGCGCGGCCAGGCTCGCGCCCTTCAAGCCGCCGGCTTCGCGCATGGCGCGCGCCAGTTGGGCAAGATCGTCCGCCGCCAAGGCCAGCAGCAATTCGTCCTTGCCCCGGAAATAACCGTAAAGCCCGGCCGGCGCGAAACCCGCCTCCGCCGCCACGGACCGCAGCGAAAGATCGCGGGCGCCGTCGCGCGCGGCGACCCGGCGCGCGGCATCCAGGATGGAGGATCGCGATGCGGCCTTCGACATATTGGCGGGGCGCGTTTTTCTGCCGCTCCTGCCCGGTGCTGCTTCCAGGGGTGCCAATGCCGCTTCACTCATGGCGCGCGATGATAGGTGATTCGCTCTCAACAAGCGAAAAGCCGCCGGCCCCTGAACGGGCTTATTTCGGGTGCGCCAGCTTGAAGTCGTTGACGGCGGCGTTGATCTCGGCGCCGGTGCGCACCTTCGCGGCCTGGTTGCTGTCGATCTGCTTCTGGATCTGGGTTTCGATATAGGGATCGAAAGGCTTCTTGTCTTTGTTGTCCCGGTCCTTGAGCGCCTCGGCAGCCTGTTCCTTTTGCGTCCGCACATAGTCGAGCAGGCAGTTCTGATAGACGTCGGACTGGGCGATGAAATTCTTGGCGTCGGTGACCGCCGCCGCGATCTGCTGCTGACTGGCGGTGCGGCCATCGGGCGCCGCTGGCGGTATCGGCATGGAACAATTGGCCTGCGCGAATGCCGCGGGCGATCCCGCGACCGTCAGAATGGTAAGCACGAGGCCAAATTTGAGCCGCATGTCGTCCGGTACTCCCCTTGATTCAGCGCCCTTCGAAGGCGGCGGGAGTGAAGCATGTTTCTTTTGGCCAGACCAGAGCCGCACCGCGGCACGATGGAACCGTTCCGCTTTGGGAAAATTTTAGGCAGCTTTGTGGCCTGCCCGAATTTTCGCCGCGAACATGCCCGGCGGCGCGATCGCATGTGCCGACGTTAACGCGGGAAGGATTCGTACTCTTTCAAACCAAAACCAAAGCGACGGCAAAGCCCGGGACCGGCTGATTGGCTTCGGTGCGCGGCGACGCAGCCACAAGGCCCGCCACGTCCAGGCCCGCGGCCGCTGCCACTTCGCGGATATAAGCTTCGCTGTGCCGCCAGCGCCGCTTGGGCCCAAGCTCGAATCCGCTGCCCGCCTTCGCTTCGGTGGTGAAGAGAAAATAACCGTCCTCCGCCAGTTCCGCGGCAACGGCGTGAAACAGTGCCGCCAGATCGCCCAGATACACCAGCGTGTCGGCGGCGAGGACCAGATCATATTTGTCCCCGCGCGCGATCTCGATGTCGCCCACCCGCAGGGCATCGTAAATGTTTCGCGCCTGCGCTTTCTCGATCATGGCGGGCGACAGGTCGATCCCATCCAGCCGCGCGGCGCGCGGCTTGAACACGGCGCCGGCAAGTCCGGTGCCGCAGCCCAGATCGAGAATGCGCAAGCCCGAGCGGCCGGGCATCACCAGATCGGCCAGATCGGCCAGTATCTGCGGCGCCGCATAGGCCAGCTGCCCGATCATGCGCGCATCGTAATCGGCGGAGAATTGATCGAACAAATGTCGTACATAACCGGCATCGGACCTGGGCGCTTCTCGAATGGCGCAGGCGCGGGCGATCCGGGCTTCGATATCCGGGGTGGATTCAAGGCTCTGAAAAATCTCCAGCGCTTTTTCGGCCTCACCGGCTTCCAGCCAGGCGCAACCGGCCAGGTAACGGGCCCGCTCCAGCCCCGGATCGAGCCGAAGCGCCCGTTGAAATTCGGCGATGGCGGCCGGCAAGGCATTCTGCCGCAAAAGAACCTCGCCCAATGCCATCACGGCCGGCGCCAAACCGGGATTGAGCGCGACGGCTTCGCGCGCTTCTTCCAGAGCGTTTTGCGCTTCGCCCGCTTCCAGCAATGCCGTCACCAACGTCAGCCGGACCAAAAGCCCGCCGCGCCCTGCCGCCAGGCGCACCTTGAGCTTGTCCGCCGCTTCGGCCGCGCGGCCTGACGCGATCAAGTCTTCGGCTTCCGCGATGGGATCAGTCTCCAAGAATGCAAAGCCCATTGTTCAGGACCACCGTGCCGGGCCGCTCCTTGACGCCGGCCCGGAACGATACCGTGGCGCCGTCCACCCAGATTTCGGTGACGATGGTTTCGCCGGGAAAGACCGGCTTGGAAAAGCGCACATCGAACTGGCGGATGCGCTCGGGCTTGTAATCGGCGACGGTGGAAAGGATGGCGCGGCAGACGGTGCCGTAGGAACAAAGGCCATGCAGGATGGGGCGGGGAAATCCCACCGCCCTGGCCACGGCCGGATCGCGATGCAAGGGATTGCGGTCGCCCGACAAGGCATAGAGAAAAGCCTGGTCGGGGCGGGTATCGCATTCCTTGATCAGATCGGGCGCGCGCTCGGGAATGGGATGCGGCAGGGGCCCGCCTTCCTTGGGCCCGCCAAAGCCGCCATCGCCGCGCGCGAAAATCGACGAGACGATGGTGAAAAGCTTCTCGCCGCTCGCCTTGTCGCGCACGGCGCGCTCCTGCACCAGGATGGCGCCCTTGCCTTCGCCCTTGTCCAGGATGGCGATCATGCGCTCGTCGGCGACCACTTCGGCGCGGGGTTGAAGCGGCTTGTGGAAGGTGATGCGGCGCTCGCCATCCACCACCATCATGAAATTGATCGAGGATTTCTGCGGCATGCGCTGGCGTTCCGGCGGCGCCTCGCCCCGATTGATCACGCTGGCAAAGGTAGGAACCACTTTGAGGCCATTATTCTCATAGGCGAAGGGCAATTCCCTTTCGTCCAGAGGATCGCGCATGAAGCCCACGCCCAGGGCATAGAGCATCGCATCCTTTTCGTCATAACGCGCTTCCAGCCCGGTGGCGCCGCTTTGCATCATGTCGTCGTAATCAATCGCCATGCCATCACCTTTGGCCGTCATTGTGCCTTGCCGCTTTGCACGAAGCCAGAGCCTGTGGTCTCATGGCGGCGATGACGGTGACGCAACAAACGCCGCGCCGGTCCAATGGCTGCCTGTGGGGATGCCTGGCGGTCCTGGCCTTTATTTTCCTGCCCGTGATCCTGGCCGGCGGTTATGGCGCCTGGTTTCTCTATCAGGGCTTTCGTCACGATCCCGTCCTCGTCGCCGTCACGGAACTGACACGCCATGACGGCCTGGCGCATCAGGTTCTGGGCGACGACATCGCGGTGACGGGCGTTGTGGGCAACGCCTTTTCCTTCGTGCCGGGCCTGGGCAGCCGCAGCAGTTACGAAGTGACGGTCGAAGGCGACAAAGCCAGCGGAACTCTCGACGTGGAAGCCGCCACGCCCCATGGCCGGGTCGAAATCCGTTCCATGATCCTGACCACACCCAATGGCGGCAGGTATGACCTGTTGCACAACACCGTGCTGACCGAACCGAACGGCTCAACATCAATTTAACCCCCCCCGGCCTTCGCAGCTTACTTTTTCACGCGAGCTCACGCTCGCGTGAAATAAGCGCTGCTACGGCCACCTCCCCCGTCAGCATGCTTCGCATGCACGGGGGAGGCGGGCCTGTGAACGCTGCGGCAAGCGCAGTATCGCCTGTGCTCCGGCTTTCTCCCCCCGCATGGCGAAGCCATTGGCGGGGGAAGATGTCTTCCGAGGGTTCACCCGAGGAAGACAGATGGGGGAAACTAAAAAGAACCGGCGCGTTGTGGAATCGCCATGGCGGGGCCGTCGCTCCAGATCTGAGTCAGTGGCACGCCATTCTTCTCGATATAGGCGCAAGCGGTTTCATAGCCTTCGCGGATCGCCTGATCGAACTTCTTCCAGTCGCGCAGCCCGATGGTGGGCAGGGGCGGCTCGATCAGGTAATCGGCCTGTTCGCGCACGATGCGGCGCTGAGCTTCCGAGCCCACCGTGCCCGAGCGCATCAGGATCGAGACGATGGACGGCGTGCCCTGCATCCTTTGGGCGATCAGCCACCACCAGGGCCGCTCGCCATAGCGTTCGTCGCGCGCCTGAAGATCCAGTTCGCCGGTGATGTCGCAAGCGATGATGGGGCCCGCGCCCGAGGCATGCTCGCGCATCACATCGACCGGCAGATTGTTCATCACCCCGCCGTCCACCAACAGATGGCCGTGATAGGTGACGGGCGGCAGGATGCCGGGCAGCGCCACGCTGGCCCGCAAGGCACGCCACAATTTCCCCGCCCGGTGCTCGTGAATGCGCCCGGTGGTGAGATCGGAAGACACGCAGAAAAATGGCTTGGTCAGTTCCTCGATGCGCAGATCGCCGAAATTGGCCCGAAGCATGGTGCTGGCCTTGCGGCCCCGCACCAGCGCGATCAAAGGCAGAGTGAAATCGTTGAGCGGATTGTTGGTGACGAACACCTCGCGCATGCGGTCGGTCAGTTCTTCGACGCCCCATTCCTGCGCCACGCCCGCGGCGACGATCGCGCCGATCGAGGTGCCGCCCAGATGATCGAAGGGCACCTGGGCTTCCATCAACGCCTTGATGACGCCGATATGGGCGAAGCCCCGCGCCCCGCCGCCCGCCAGCACCAGCCCCACGGCGCGGCCCGCGATGAACCGGGCCAGCCGCTGCACATCCGGGGTGCCGCCGGCGCGGATGTGATGATGCGATTCGAACAGGCCCGTGCGCAGCGAGAAATGTTCCGGCAGGCCCGCGCGAATCCCGGGCGGATGCAGCAGCAGCAATTCCGGCAAGCCGCTGGCCCGCTCCTTGAACGCGGGCAGGTCGAGCGGCCTCAGCGGCAATGGCTGGTCGGAACGGGCGAGAAGAAAGATGCGATCGGCCTGGCGCAGGCATTGATGGGTCCAGGCGCTGTCCGGCGCATCGCCCCGATAAAAAACGACGTCATGTGCCGCTTCGAAGCTGTTGAACCATTCGGCGCTTTGCTCGCCGGCATGGCCGTCCAGCACGGCCGCGCGGCTGCCCATCTCGGTCAAGGCATCGGCGATGCGATGAGCGATGGGCTCTGCTTCCAGGCCGTCCTGCAAGGGCACGATGGCGAAGGTCTTGGGCCGGGCATCGCCGCTGTTGCGGGTGGCCGCGGTCAGGCGCTTCACCAGCACCTGCATCAAATTCATCATCACGCGCGGATGCCGCGCGATCAGGGTCTCGAAGCCCTGCGGGCTGATGCGCAGCAATTCGGTGTCGCGCAGGGCGACGATCTGCGCGGTATGCTGGTGATCGCGAACGATGAGGGACATTTCGCCCACCGTTTCTCCGGCGGGGACATGCGCGACCATGCGGCGCTGGCCTTGCGCATCGGCCACGAAGACACCCAACGAACCGGTGACGACCAGGAAAAGCGCGGAATCATTTTCGCCGTCGCGGTCGAGCAGCGCGCCGCCCGGCAAGCCGAACCAGTTGGCTTCGGCGAGGAGATTCTTGAGCGCGCCGTCACCCACATTTTCCAGGAGCGCGAAATCCTGAAGCCTTTCGCGCAATTCTTCCGGATAAAGTGTCTGCTGGCCGATGCGGAACGACGAGAGGAACGACATGACCATGCTTGTATCACCAAGCGGTCCAACCACCATCAATGTTGAGGGCGGCGCCCGTCATGTAGCCGGAGGCGGGCGAGGCGAGAAACAGAAGCGGGCCCGCGATTTCCGCAGGCCGACCCAGCCGGCCCAGCATGGTGCGGCCCGCGAGCCGGCTGGCGAGTTCGGGATCGATGCGGGCCGGAAAGGCCCCCGGCACCAGGGTGTTGACGCGGATGCCGTGCGGACCCAGTTCGGCCGCCAGGTGCCTTGTGAGTTGCAGCAGCGCCGCCTTGGCGGGGCCGTAGTGAAAAGGGCTCTGGCCTTCGCGCGCCGCATAGAGACGGCCGTCGGGCGCGACCTGACCGTACATGGAGGCGATGTTGACGATGCTGGCTTCACCGCCGCCGGCGGCCGCTTTTAAGGCAGGCAGCGCGGCGCGCACGGTTTCGAAAGATGCGGTGACGGCGCTTTCATAAGTGACGGCAAAATCGGCCGGTTCCAGCGCGGCAAAGCTTTTGACCTGCATCGACACGGCATTGTTGACCAGGATGTCCAGCCGCTTGAGGTTCCCGAAAAAGGCGCGGACCGCCGCGGTGTCGGCGATGTCGAACGCGGCGCGTTCGATCGAAAATCCCTCGCCCCGCAATCCATCGGCGAACGCTGCCAACTTGGCATCGTCGCGGCCGTTGACGATCACATGAGCGCCGGCCTGGGCCAGGGCTCGCGTCATCGCCGTGCCCAGATGTCCCCGCGCCGCCGAAATGAAAGCGGTTCGGCCGTCCAGCCGGAAAAGTGAGGGCAGCTCCATTGCCGGACGCTGGCACCGGCAAGGTAAAAAACCTGTTTACGCTGCAATGCAGCAACGCCAGCCGAGCTTGCGGCCCCTCGCCCTATTGGAAACAGAGGTTCGCCACATTAAGGTTGCAATAACCCCATACTTCATCAGGTCCTAGGGGCGTTTTCGCGCGGCCACACCTGCCGCCCAATCAAAGGGAAGTCTTTTTATGTCGAGCAATTCGTTTCGCGCCCCTCTGAAGGCTGCGCTTTTCGCTGCCGTTGCCTCCGTGGCGCTGATGGCCTCTCCCGCTTTTGCCGCCAGCCTCACCCGCGGCGTCAACAATGCGCTGGCCGAAGCGCAGAAGGCCACCAATGCCGGCGATCTGGCGGCTGCCGGCGCCGCTCTCGATAAGGCCCGCGCCGTCAGCGGCAAGACCGACTATGACGATTACATGATCAATTCGGTGGCCGTGACGGTCGCCGTGAAGGGCCAGAACCTGGCCGCCGCCGCCACCGCGGCCGAAGCCGCCGCCGATTCGCCGGCTATCCCCGAAGATCAAAAGGCCGCGACCCTGCGCACTGCCCTGATCCTGGCCAACAACCAGAAGCATTTCGACAAGTCGGTGGTTTACGCCAAGGCGCTGGCGGCGACCAATCCCACCGACCAGACCAGCCAGACCGCGATCATTCAGGCCTATTATTTCGCCAAGGATTATCCGGACGCCACCGCCGCGATCCAGAAGCGCCTGGACGCCGACAAGGCGGCGGGCAAACCCGTCGACCGCCAGACCCTGCAGATGATGCTCGACATCAAGGTGGCGCAAAAGGACGAAGCGGGCGCGGAAGAGGTTCTGGAGCAGCTGGTCGCCGCCTACAACGATCCCGCCGACTGGACCCAGATGATCGACGTGGCGATCTCCTCCAAGGGCATTCGCGACGTGGAAGTGATCTGGCTGGGCCGTCTGCTGTTCGCGTCGGGCGCCAAGCCTTCGCAGCAGGACGTCAATCTGTTCGGTTCGACCGCCAGCCGCCTCACCTTCTTCGGCGACGCCCAGATCGCGCAGCAGCATGGCGGCACCGGCTATCCGGACCCCAGCCCGCGCGCCGATGCCGACAAGAAGACCATCCAGGCGCAGATCGCCGCCGCTCAGAAGCAGAACGGCAATTACAGCGCCAAGCTGTCGGAAGCGCTCTACAGCTACGGCATGTATCCTGAAGCGGAAACCGTTGCGAAGCTGGCCATGACCAAGGGCGGCGCCACCGACTCGACCGAAGCGCCGATGGTGCTGGGCCAGTCGCTGCTCGCTCAGGGCAAATATGACGACGCCATCGCGGCGTTCGGCCAGGTCCAGGGCGGCGGTCCCGCCACCGCCCGCATCACCCGTCTTTGGGTGGCGCTGGCCAACATCAAGAAGAACCCGCCCGCCGCGGCCGGCACGGCCGCCGCAGCACCGGCGAAGTAACGCATGCGCAACAAGGCGGGACGCGATGACCGCGTCCCGCCTTTTTTATGGGACGTCCCTCCATCCGGGCTGCGACCATGACCCTGCTGTTCGGTTTCGCGCCCTTCCTGCTTTTCGCAATCCTGTCCCGTCTCTCCGCCGATCTGGCTCTGTGGCTGGCCTTTGCGTCGGCCTTCGTCGTCACCATCCGCGATTTCGTGGAAAGCCCGTCCTTGCGATTGCTGGATGGCGTCAGCCTCGCCTTGTTCGGAATCCTGGCCTTGTGGCGCGGCTTCGTCGCGCCCGAGCTCTCGCTGTCCGCGGTCCGCACCATCGTGGATGTCGGCCTTTGCCTGGCGATCCTTGTTTCCCTGATCCGCCGCCGGCCTTTTTCGCTGCCCTATGCCAACCGGGATTCCAAAGGCCATCATTGGCCGATGCCGGTTTTCCTTCGCGTCAACCAGATGATTTCGCTGGTCTGGTGCCTGACCTTCGCGGTGATGGCGCTGGCCGACGGCGCCGTCACCTTTCTGTCGGCATCCTTCTATCTGGGCATCGCCGTGAATGTCGTCGCGCTTTGCTTCGCGATCACCTTCACCCTGCGCTATCCCATGCTGGCGGCGGAACGGCAGGCGCGTTAACCTCGCCCGGCTGGCGTGGTTTTTAATTTGCGCGCGATCCTTCGAAAAGCCGCTACGCACTTTTTCGGATCGCGCTCTGAGGAGATATTTTCATGAAACAGGCCGTCATCGTTTCCACGGCGCGCACCGCTCTCGCCAAATCCGTGCGCGGCGGGTTCAACCAGACCCATGGCGCGGTGATGGGCGGCCATGCCGTCAAGCACGCCATCGCCAAAGCCGGGATCGAGCCGGGCGAAGTCGAAGACGTCTATATGGGCTGCGGCATGCCCGAAGGCGCGACCGGCAACAACATCGCCCGCGAATCCGCGATCTGGGCCGGCTGCCCGGTGACGACGGCGGGCGTCACCGTCAACCGCTATTGCTCGTCCGGCCTGCAGGCGATCGCGATGGCGGCGCAGCAGATCATGACCGACGGCACCGACATCGCCGTGGGCTCCGGCGTGGAATCGATTTCCCTGGTGCAGATGGGCGGCATCAATCTCAGCCATTACACCGAAGAGCATCTGCTCAAGGTGAAGCCCGCGCTGTGGATGTCGATGATCGAAACCGCCGAGATCGTGGCCGAGCGCTATGGCATCAGCCGCGAGCGCCAGGACGAATATGCGTTTGAAAGTCAGATGCGCACGGCGGCGGCGCAGGCGGCGGGAAAATTCAACGACGAAATCGTGCCGCTCACCACGCAAATGAAAAAGATCGACAAGGCCAGCGGCACCGAAAGCACGGTCGAGGTCACGGTTTCCAAGGATGATCCCGACACCACTCTGGCGGGACTGGCCGCACTCAAGCCGGTGCATATGGGCGGCCAGCAAGTGGCGCAGGGAAAATACATCACCGCCGGCAACGCCTCGCAATTCGCCGACGGCGCCTCGGCCTGCGTGGTGATGAGCGAGGAGATGGCGGCGAAAAAAGGCTTGAAGCCGCTTGGCATCTTCAAGGGCTTCGCGGTCGCCGGTGTCGAGCCCGAGGAAATGGGCATCGGCCCGGCCCTGGCGGTGCCGCGCCTGCTCAAGCGCCACGGCCTCACCGCCAACGACATCGATCTGTGGGAATTGAATGAGGCCTTCGCCTGCCAAGTGCTTTATTGCATGGACAAGATCGGCATCCCGCACGACAAGCTCAATGTCGATGGCGGCTCGATCTCCATCGGCCATCCTTACGGGATGTCGGGGGCGCGCATGACCGGCCATCTTCTGATCGAAGGGCGCCGCCGCAAGGCCAAATACGGCGTGGTCACCATGTGCATCGGCGGCGGCATGGGCGCGGCCGGCCTGTTCGAGATCCTGTCCTGACCGCATGATGCGTTCCGCGATAACGGCCCTGGCCTTCCTGCTGCTCGCCGGTTGCGCGAGCATGGAGCAGGCCGCGTCTCCGCCGCCGGCCGATCCGCAAACCCAGATGGCGCCGCTGGCACTGCGCATCGCCGTGCTGGTGGAAGAACAGCGGTTGAAGCTGGACCCTAGCGCCAAGGCCCTGGCGATCGATCCGGAACTGACCAAGATCGCCGAGATGCGCGCCCGCGACATGGCGAAGAAGAACTACCTCGCCCATGCCGCGCCCAATGGCGATACGTCGGCATCGCTCCTGATGGCGGACGACGCCAAATGGCAAGGCCTTTTGGGAGAAAATCTCGCGGCCCAGCATTATGTGAAGGAAAGCGGGGTCGATGCCGACGCCTTCGCGGCGCGCTTTCTGGACGAATGGATGAAGAGCCAGCCCCATCGCGAGAACCTGGCCTATCCCGCTTACGACCGCACCGGGGTGGGCGCCGCCGTCAATGGCGACACCGTCTATGTGGCCCAGCTCTTCGCCAGCGATATGGGGCTGAAGCCCCTGGCCGATGCCGACCCGTCCAGCACCGTGACCAGCTACTCGACGCCCGCCGCCGCCCAGAAAGATGCCGCCCGCCGGCCCCCACCCATCCGCCTGCGGGGCACCCAGGGCGGCGGGCCTTAAGTCTTAGCCCCCATCTGTCTTCCTCAGGCAAGCCTTCGGAAGACATCTTCCCCCGCCAATGGCTTCGCCATGCGGGGGAAGAAAGCTAGTGCCCAGACGATCTTGCGCCTGTTGAAGCCTACACAGGCCCGCCTCCCCCGTGCGTGCGAAGCACGCTGACGGGGGAGGTGCCCGTAGCAGCGCTTGCGATGCGAAGGCCGGAGGGGGGGATAAACCACCTATTAACGCTGTTACCCCAAGTATCTGTGCATGACCATGCGTCCGGACCCTGCCCCCATCCGCTCGATAAAGCCCCCTTCCTTTACACTATATCTTGGCAGCTTTACCTTCTATAGCGGGCCGCTGGTGCGGGTGATTCGAAATGCGTGCAGAACTTCCCTGGAACGTGGCCGGCATTCCGCCCGAAGCGCGGGAAGCTGCCCGGGCCGCGGCCAGGCGGGAAGGGTTGTCGGTCGGCGAATGGCTGACCCGGCGCATTCTGCGCAGCTTCTCCGACATGGGACAGGAGCCCCAGCCCATGGCTTTTGAGCGCACCACCCCGTTCGAGCGCAACCATCACGACCGGCCCAGTCTCGATTCCTGGGGCCTGCCCCTGTCCGCCGCCAGCCGGCGCGAAACCGAAGACATGCTGGCGCGGGTGAGCCGCTCCGAAGCCGAGTCCTCGGACTCCTATCGCCGCATCGAGGAACAGCTGCGCAATGTGGGCCGCAGGCTGGATTCGACCGAACGCAATCAGTCCGAAAGCAACCGGGCGATGAGCAAGGCGGCCAGCGAAATCAATATCGCCACCCGCGAACAGGCCCAGGCTTTCGATCAGCTGGGCGGCCATGTGCTGAGCCTGTCCGAACGGCTCGAACGGCTGGAGCGCGCGGCCCACCAGGACGGCCTCAAGGACGCGGTCAAAGGCCTGCATCAGGGGCTGTCGCGGCTGGCCGACCAGATCGGCCACACCGCCAATCAATCCGCGACCCAGGTTTCCACTCTCACCAGCAATCTGGAGCAGCTTGCCATTCGCTTGGGCCAAGCCCGCGCCGATGCCGAGAACGCCACCCGTGCCTTGGAATCCCGCATCGCCGCGGTCGAAAGCTCTCTGCAATTCAGCCAGGCCTCGCTCGAGCAGGTGCAGGAACGGGTCGAAGCCCAGGCCAATCACCGCGCCCACGACCTGACCGACCTGCAGAAGCGCGAAGCCAATCACCTGGGCTCGCTGGAACGGATCGAAGAACGCATCGCGCGGCTGGAAGTCCGCGGTCCCGATCCGGCGATGGAAAAGCGGCTGGACAATATCGAGCGCGCCCTGACCGGCATCGTCGCGCGCCTGGAGCAATCCGATCCATCCGCCGCGCTGGCCGATACGCTGCGCCAGGTGAGCCAGCGGCTCGATGCGGTGGAACAGAACCACAATGAGATGCTGGCCGAGTTGCGCGCCGGGCTTGCCCGCGCGCCCGGGCCCCAACCGGAACCTATTTCCGAAGCGCCCCCGTTCCAGGCATCGGCCTTCGACGAAACGCCGGCTTTCAAAGCATCGGCCTTCGATGCGCCAGCTTTCGACACGCCGGCCTTCGAAACATCTGCATTCGAAACACCGGCTTTCGAACCGTCAGCCTTCGAAGCGCCGCCGTTCGAGGCCGCGCCTGAATCCGAAACCTACAGATCCGAGCCCCACGCATTCGAGGCACCCGCGTTCGAAGAACCGGTGTTCGAATTGTCGGATTTCGAAACCCCGGCCCTGGAAACCGCCGATCTCGATCCCGCCTCCGACCTTGCCGCATCCGATGCGGAAACACCGGCGGAGGATGCGGCCGGATTTGCGCCGGAACCGGTCCAAGAGAATGGTTTCGCGCAGGACGGCTCCGCCACGCCGTTCGACATGCCCGAGGATCTGGTCGAGGCTTTGGCCGATCCCGCGCCGGTGGACGACAATTTCCTCAGCGCCGCGCGCCGTTCGGCCAAGGCGGCCGCCGATGCCGAAACCCAGCATTCCCTGGGCGGCTTCAGCTGGAGCCGTCCGGCCGCCGAAGCCGTCGACAAGACCGGCCCGCGTTATGTGGGCGTGCTGGTGGTGGTCTTCATCGTGCTTCTGGTCGCTGCGGCCGTGCTGCTGTTCAATCAGCGCGCGCGCAATGCGACCATCGCCAATCCGCCGGCACCCAAAGCCGCCAGCACCGGCACCGTGACGCCGCGCACTGTTGTAACTCCGACGCCAGCCCTGACGCCGCCGCCGCCCAAGGCGCCCGCGCCCAATACCGCAAGCCAGCTGCCGTCCGCGAATGCGGCCGCGCCGCAAGCCAAGCCCGAAGCCGCTGCGGCCACAGCGCCGTCGAAAGACGTGCAAGCTTCCCTGCCGCCGCAGGCCGCCGCGCCGAAGAGCCCGCCGCCGTCCAACGACAAGATCGCCGCCGCCGCCAATGCCGGCAATCCCGTCGCCGAAGCCATCATCGGCCTCAAATATCTGGACGGCCAAGGCATCGCGGCCGATCCGGTTCAAGCCGCCAAATGGCTGGAGAAGGCCGCCGATGCGGGCCAGGCCGTGGCGCAATATCGGCTGGGCACCATGTATGAGCGCGGCCAGGGCGTCGCCGCCAATCCCGCGCTCGCCGCCAAATGGTATCAGGCCGCGGCCAATCTGGGGAACCGCAAGGCGATGCACAATCTGGCGGTCTCCTTCGCCGAAGGTTCGACCGGCAAGAAGGACATGGCGGAATCGGCGCGCTGGTTCTCCAAGGCCGCTGCGCTGGGCCTGTCGGATTCCCAATTCAATCTCGCGGTGCTGTATGAACGCGGCGACGGCGTTCCGCAAAGCCTGATCGAAGCGTTCAAATGGTATTCCATCGCCGCCGCTTCCGGCGATGCGGAATCCAAAACACGCCTTGCGGTGCTGCAGACGCAATTGTCCGATCCGGATCGTGCAGCCGCAACCCGCGCCGCCCAGGCCTTCAAGGTGACGCCGCTCAATCGCGCCGCCAATGTGCCGCCGGAGCCGCAAGACCTTTCGGCGAATTGATTCAAGCCATTCGCGGCTTTTCACGCGCAAACGGTTGACCCGTCAGGCGCCCACGCGCACATTCCCTCATCGCGGAGGGGTTCGCGACGCTTTTGACGATTGACGGTCCGGGCTTATGGAAATCTATCTGCCCATCGCGGAAATGTCGGTCCAATGGATCGTCATTCTGGGCATGGGGTTGGGCGTGGGCTTCCTCTCCGGCCTGTTCGGCGTGGGCGGCGGCTTTCTTCTGACGCCGCTGCTGGTGTTTTACGGCATTCCGTCCGGCGTCGCGGTCGCCACCACCTTGAGCCATATCACCGCCTCCTCCATTTCCGGCGCCGTGACGCAATGGAAGAAACGCGCCATCGATTTCAAGATGGCGGGCGTGATGCTGGCGGGCGGCCTGGTGGGCACCGCCGTGGGCGTCTGGCTGTTCGCCATCATGCGCCGCGCCGGCCAGATGGATCTGGTGGTTTCCCTCACCTATGTCCCCATGCTGGGAATCATCGGCGGCATCATGCTGCGCGAAAGCATGCGCACCTCGCGCGCGCGCCGCAGCGGAAACGCGCCGGGCCGCATTCATCCGGTCAACCATGTCTGGATTCACGGCCTGCCGCTGAAGGCGCGGTTCCGCCAGTCGCGCCTCTATATCAGCATCATCCCGCCCATCGTGATCGGCTTTCTGGTGGGCGCGATGAGCGCGATCATGGGCGTGGGCGGCGGCTTCATCATCATTCCGGCGATGATCTATCTTTTGCGCATGCCCACCAATGTGGTGATCGGCACATCCCTGGTGCAGATCATCGGCGTCGCCATCGTCACCACCTTGCTGCAGGCGACCAGCAACTATGCCGTGGACATCGTGCTGGCGGCGATCCTGGTGGTGGGCGGGGTGGTGGGGGCCCAGTTCGGGGTGCGGGCCGGCGCGAAACTGCGCGGCGAGCAGATCCGCTTTCTTTTGGCGCTGCTGGTGCTGGCGGTGGCCTTGAAACTCCTTTGGGACCTGGTGGTCACGCCGGCCGATTTCTACAGCATCGGGGGCTCGTGATGCGGCGCGCGCTCCTGCTGGCATTCCTGTTTCTGGCGTCGCCCGCCTCGGCAGAGCAGCTGGTGTCCGGCGTCAGCCAGGACCTGATCCAGATCACCTCCACCTACAAGGGCAGCGACATCGTGGTGTTCGGCGCCATCGAAGGCCAGCCTTCCGGCGAACCGCGCACGCCCCGGGACATCGTGGTGGTGGTGCGCGGGCCCGAATCCGACATCACCGTGCGCCGCCGCGATCGGGTGGCGGGCATATGGATCAATCATGACGCCGCCAAATTGTCCGGCATGCCGGCTTATTATTTCCTGGCCAGCTCGCGCCCGCTCAAGGACATCGCGCCGCAGAACGCGCTCACCCATTACAGCATCGGCCTGCAGAATCTGCAGCCCGACACGGTGCACAGCCATCACGATTACGAGCCCTTCCGTCAGGCGGCGCTGCGCCATCTGACCAAGGATAAGCTCTATACCGAAACGGGCGGAGTGGAGTTTCTCAGCGAAACCCTGTTCCGCGCCCATGTGCCGGTGCCTGCGGGCGTGGCGCGCGGGCAATACAAAGTCGAAGTCTATCTGTTCCGGGATGGCGAGGTGCAGAGCGCCCAGTCAACGCCGCTTTTCATCGACCAGACCGGCCTGGAGCGGCGGCTCTATAATTTCGCCCACAATCAGCCTTTCGGCTATGGCCTGGCGGCGGTGGCGATGGCGGTGATCATGGGCTGGATTTCTTCACTGCTCTTCCGCCGCCCCAACTAACGCGGTCCTTTTGGTCCCTGGCGTCCGCACGCTGGTGCTACGGACCGCTCGTCGCTCATGGACGTCTTGTCCACATCGCTCCTCGCTCCTAGCCAGAAACCAAAATTCCTCGCGTTGGGAACCGCGAATGGTCACCGCCGCTTCCTGAACGCGGGATCGCATAGACCCGATCCTGGCCCAGCATGAAGGCATGGAACCGGCTGCCGAACAGACCGGCAATGGCCGGATCGCCCACATCCAGCCCGCCGGTATAGGCACCGAAAGACGGCAGCAGCAGGCGGATCGCATCGGCCACGAAACAGCGCCGCCTGACGCCGCGGCCATATTTGGCGACGCTGGCCGCCGGATGCAGATGGCCCGCGACTTCGCCCCGCTCCGCGTCCGCGCGCGGCTCGTGCCGGAAGATCAAGCCGCCTTCGCGCCATTCTTCCATCACCGCGCCGCCCAGCCAGTCGGGCGGATGCGGATCGTGATTGCCGGTGATCCAAATGAAATGCGCGGCCGCCGCCAGGCTTTCCAGAAGGGTGCGTTCCTCGGAACCCAGCCGTTCGGCGGCGTGCGGATCGTGAAAGGAATCGCCCAGGGCGATCACCCGCGACGGGCTCCGGCGCGCCATCACCTCCGCCATCCGAAGCAACGTAGCGCGGGTGTCGTACGGGGGCAGGAATTGGCGGCCCCGAGCATAGGAGCTGCCTTTCTCGAAATGCAGATCGGCGAAGATCAAGGTTCGGGTCTTGGGCCAGAAGGCCGCGCCGGACTTGTCCAGCAGCAACGTCTCGCCATTCACGGTCACACACAGATCAGTCCACACGCATCGCATCCGCAATCAGCGCGTCTTCATTCTCGCGCAATATGTCTTCTTCCACTTCGCCCCGCGCCACCATCTCGCGGGAGATTTCCAGCAAGGCGGGAACCGCCAGGGGCGAAACCCGGTCCAGTTTCCGGGTCACGATTCGCGACCGGACCCGCGCCAGCATATCGGAGAGCCGCGCGATGTCGAGAAGCCCATTGCCCGCATCGGCATAGGTCGCGCGCAGCAGGATATGGTCGGGCTCGTGCGCCCTCAGCACGTCATAGATCAGGTCCGACGAGAAGGTCACTTGCCGGCCGCTTTTTTCCTTGCCCGGCATGCGCCGTTCGATCAGGCCCGCGATGATGGCGCAGTTGCGGAAGGTGCGCTTGTAGAGATTGCTGTCGGCCAGCCAGGCATCGAGATCGTCGCCCAGCATGTCCGCGTCGAACAACCCGCCCATGTCGAGGCCGCTCATGTCGCGCGCCGCCCACACCGCCAACGCATATTCGTTGGCGATGAAGCCCAGGGGCTTCATCCGGGCCCGTTCCAGCCGCCGCGTCAACAGCATGCCCAAGGTCTGGTGGGCCAGCCGGCCTTCGAACGGATAACAGACCAGATAGTGACGGTTGGCGCGGGGAAAATGCTCCACCAGCAGCTGGCCGGGCCCCGGTATGACGCTGCGCCATTCCTGAATCTTCAGCCATTCCTGCACCGGCTCGGGCAGGACGTGCCAACGCTCCGGCGCCGACACCATTTCGCGCACCCGCTGAGCGAGAAAAGTGGAGAGGGGAAATTTTCCGCCATTATAGCTGGGCACCTGGGCTTCGGGATCATGGGTGCGGGTGACATAGGCCGCGTTTTCGCGCAGCCCTTCGAAGCGCAGCACGTCGCCGGCAAAGACGAAGGTATCGCCCGCCGACAATTGCTCGACGAAATATTCCTCCAGCTGCCCCAGCCGCCGCCCGCCCACGCCGGTGGGCTTGCCCCGCGATTGCAAGCGGATATCCACCATCGGGTCTTCGACGATCACGCCCACATTCAGGCGATAGGCCTGACCCAGGCGCGGATGCGCCAATCTCCAGCGGCCATCGGGAAGCTGGCGCAGCCGCGCATACCGGTCATAGCTTTTGAGGGCATAGCCGCCGGTGGCGACGAAATTCAGTGCGGCATCGAAATCGGCGCGGCTCAAATCCGCGAAGGGCATGGCCGAGCGGATTTCGGCGTAAAGCGCATCGGCGTGAAAAGGCGCCGCCACCGCCATGCCCCAGATATGCTGGCACAGCACATCCAGGCTGCCCTGTTTCAACCGCTCGCCATCCAGTTCGCCCGCCAGTACCGCATCGCGGGCGGCATTGCATTCCAACACCTCGAACCGGTTGGCGGGCACCAGCAAAGCGGCGCTGGGCTTGTCGAGCCGGTGATTGGCGCGGCCGATCCGCTGCACCAGCCGCGCGGCGCCTTTGGGCGCGCCGATGCAGATCACTTTGTCGACCGCGCCCCAGTCGATGCCCAGATCCAAGGTCGAGGTGCAGACCACGGCGCGGAGCGCGCCCTTGGCCATGGCCGCCTCGACCTTGCGGCGCTGTTCGGGCGCCAATGAGCCGTGATGCAGCGCGATCGGCCAATTGGGCTCGTTGAGTTTCCACAATTCCTGGAAGGTGCGTTCCGCCTGGCTGCGGGTGTTGACGAAGATCAGCGCCGTCTTGGCTTCGCCGATGGCGGTCATCACATCCAGCATGGCATGGCGCGCCAAATGTCCCGCCCAGGGCACATAGGAATCCGAAGCGCTGATCGCGATGTTGGGTTTGGCGCCGCCCTTGGCCACCACCAGTTCGGCCAGGGTTTCTGTCCC
The DNA here is from genome assembly GCA_017307355.1 of Alphaproteobacteria bacterium. Taxonomy (GTDB): domain Bacteria; phylum Pseudomonadota; class Alphaproteobacteria; order Micropepsales; family Micropepsaceae; genus Rhizomicrobium. The sequence goes on along the minus strand of JAFKFG010000029.1, from coordinate 36,576 downwards.
CGGCGGCTGCGGCAGCAAAAATCGCTGCAGCGGCTTGGGATCGGCCACCGTCGCCGACAGTCCCACGCGCCGGTGACCGGGCGCCAATAGCGACAACCGCGCCAGCCCCAGCGCCAGAAGATCGCCCCGCTTGGAATTGTAGAGCGCATGCAATTCGTCCAGCACCACGGTCTTCAAATGCTCGAACATCTGCGGCGCGCGCGGATGGGCGATCAGCAGCGCCAGCTGTTCCGGCGTGGTGAGCAGAAAATCCGGCGGCGCGTGACGCTGGCGCTGACGCCGCGCCACGGGCGTGTCGCCGGTGCGGGTCTCCACCGTGATGGCCAGCTCCATCTCCGCGACCGGCGTTTCCAGGTTGCGCGCCACATCCACCGCCAGCGCCTTCAGGGGCGAGATGTAGAGCGTATGCAGCCGGGAGGCGCGCGAATGTCGGGGCCGCGCCGCCAGATCGATCAGGCTGGGCAGAAAGCCGGCCAAGGTCTTGCCGCCACCGGTGGGCGCCACCAACAAAACGCTGTTCCCGCGCTGCGCGGTTTCGATCAAGGCCAGCTGATGGGGACGCGGGCTCCAGCCCTTGGCGGCGAACCAGTCCTGAAAACGCGGCGGCAGCATGGGGGTTTGTCCCATGCACGGCCTCAAAAAGGGAAGGAATTTTAAGGCGTGTCCGTCATCAGGCGCTTCAGCTCGGCTTCGGGAATGCCGTAAAAACTGCCCGCCACCTGTTCGATGCCCGCCCGGCTGATCAGGGTCAGCTGACCCCGCCGGGCGGCGATGAAGCCCCGCCGCTCGAAGGAATGCAGCGCCACGGTGACGCCGGCCCGGCGCACCCCCAGCATCACCGCCAGGAATTCATGGGTGAGCGGCACCGCATCGCTGTCCAGCCGGTCATGGGCCATCAAAAGCCAGCGGGCCAGCCGCTCTTCCAGCTTGGCCCGGCCATTGGCCAGCGCGGTATGCGCGGTCTGGATCATGAAAGCCTGGGCGGATTTCATCATCAGCGCCCGCAACGTCGCGCTCTGCCTGAGGGCGTCGGTGAATGCGGCAGCGGGCAGGCGACGGCCGCTGCCGCCGATCTGCATATAGGCGGAATGCTGGGCCCGGTCGTCGCCGAAGACCAGCGGCACCCCGGTCATGCCTTCCTTGCCGATCACGCCGACTTCGATGCGATGATCCTCGGCATTGACCGCCACCACCGAAACCACGCCGGTTTCGACGAAATAGACATGGGTGATGGGCCGGCCGGGAACCTCCACCACCTGGCGCTCCTTCAACGTCACCATTTCCAGATGCGGCGCGAGCAGCGCGAAATCCGATATCGGCATCTTGGTGAGCAGCCGGTTGCGGATATCCGCCCGCGAAGGCACCACACCATCGATGGATTTCAAGCCGGCCTCAATCGTCATGGCCGGATATCCTTTTGTTGCTAATGGCGCGTGCCCCGTATGTCGATGGACTCGACGCAGAGAACTTAGCGGGCTTGCGATAAAAGCCCATGTTTTTTTCAGTACGGAAACGTACGGGTTTTGTGCAGATCCAAGCGCGACGATCCATCGAAATGCTCCGTATGCAGACTATATATCATCTGTGTACGGATCGATTGCCCGCACCAGCCGCGGACGGAAATTCCGGCAGGACCTGCCCGGTGTCCGCAGTCTGGAAACGCACTGCGGCGCTCGCAGGTTTCAGGCTTTCAGGAAATCCACCACCGCCTGACGGGTGGGACGCGCGCCGACCGCCGACATGTGGTCGCGGCCGGGCACAATTACGGCGGAGCCGTGGGGAAATATGGCGGCAAGAGGGCCCGATGGCCCGGCGACGGTATCCTGATCGCCATCGACCACCAGGATCGGCTTGGCCAGCGATTTGAGGACCTCCAGCGGCAAGGGTCCGGTCATGGCGCGCATGCAGGCGGCCAGCGCCAACCGATCCTTGCCTTGCTGCTCGGCAAAATCGCGGAACATGCGCGCGCGCGGATCGGTGATGCTGTTCTTGTCCTCGGTTAGAAGCGCATCGGCAATCGCCGCGCGCCGTTCGGGATCCGACACGCGCGGGCCGATCAGATAATGTTCACCCACCCCGCCCAAGGCCAAGCGGGTGACGCGATCCGGAAAAAGCGTCAGGAAGCGCAGGCCGATCAACCCGCCCATCGAATAGCCCACATAGGGGGCGGCATCGATGCCCGCCTGGTCCATCACCGTAGCGACATCCTCGGCCATGCGGTCGTGATGGTAGAGCGCGGAATCATGCGGCTTGTCGCTTTCGCCATGGCCGCGATTGTCGATCGCCAGCACCGAAAACCCAGCTTCGGCCAGCGAGCCGTACCAGCCGGTCGATTTCCAGTTCTGCTCCTTGCTGGAGGCAAAGCCATGCACCAGCACGACCGGCGGGCCTTCTCCCATTCGCTCATAGGCGATGTGGATGCCGTCAGACGTCGTCGCGAATTCGGTCAAGTTTCTTTACCCCCATCTGTGCGGCACGCGGGCAAGCCCGCTACCGGACATCTTCCCCCGCCAGCGGCTTTGCCGCGCGGGGGAAGAAAGTCCGTGTGCGCCGCCCTATCGCAGCTAACCCTGCTTTGTCTATTATTGCACATGAACAGAAATTGGCTCGGAATTGCGGCGATCAACGGGGCACTGGCGGTCATGGCCGGTGCGTTCGCGGCGCATGGCCTCAAGGCCCGCCTCAGCGCCGATTCCCTGGCGGTGTTCGAAACCGGCGCGCGGTATCACATGTATCATGCCCTGGCGATGGCGCTGGCGGCCCTGGTTCCGGCACACCGCGCCGCTATCGCCTTCATGGGCGGCATCGTTCTTTTTTCCGGCTCGCTCTATTTGCTGGCCCTGACCGGGATCCCCATATTGGGGGCGATCACGCCCATCGGCGGGCTCTGTTTCATCGCCGGCTGGGCGCTTCTGGCCTGGCGGGCCTTCAAGGGCCCGATTTGACCGCAAGCGGCGGAGTGTGAGGCCCCGCCCCTCCTGCCAGATTGGTTTCAGATGATCTGGAGTATCCGAGATGAAGAATTCCAAAAACCGCATGCTGGCGAAGGCCGCGACCGAAGCCGACCCCCGCTGGGCCAAAGTGATGGCCCGCGACACCGCCAGCGACGGCCAATTCGTCTATTCGGTCAAATCCACCGGGGTCTATTGCCGCCCGTCCTGCGCGGCGCGGCTGGCCAATCCCGCCAATGTCCGGTTTCACGCCACCCCCGCGGCGGCACAGGCGGAAGGCTTCCGTGCCTGCAAGCGCTGCAAACCCGACCTGGGCTGCGAGGCGCCCCATGCCGCCAAAGTGGCCGAAGCGGCCCGCCGCATCGCCGCCAGCGAGGAAACACCGTCGCTGACCAGCCTGGCCCGGCGCGCCGGCCTCAGCCCGCATCACTTCCATCGCGTCTTCAAGGCGGTGACGGGCCTGACGCCCAAGGACTATGCCGCCGCCCATCGCGGCAAGAAGGTGCGCGATGGCCTCACGCAAAGCGCCAGCGTCACCCAGGCGATCTATGACGCGGGCTATAATTCGGGCAGCCGCTTTTACGAGAAGTCGAAATCGCTGCTGGGCATGACCCCCAGCCGGTATCGCGCCGGCGGCGTGGACGAGGAAATCCGCTTCGCCATCGCCGAAACATCCTTGGGCGCGCTGCTGGTGGCGGCCAGTGAGAAAGGCGTCTGCGCCATCCTGATGGGCGACAATCCGGAAAAGCTGCTGCGGGATCTGCAGGACCGTTTCACCCGGGCACGCCTGGTGGGCGGCGACGCCAAATTCGAAAAGCTGGTGGCCAAAGTGGTGGGCCTGGTCGAGCGTCCCCGCAAGGACCTCGACCTGCCGCTGGACATTCGCGGCACCGCGTTCCAGCAGCGCGTGTGGAAAGCGCTCACCACCATCCCGGCCGGCAAGACCGCCAGCTATGCGCAAATCGCCAAAAAGATCGGCAAGCCCAGCGCGGTGCGCGCGGTGGCGCAGGCTTGTGCCGCCAACAATCTGGCCATCGCCATTCCCTGTCACCGGGTGGTGAAGACCGATGGCGGCCTCTCCGGCTATGCCTGGGGCGTGGCGCGCAAGCAGGAATTGCTGGCGCGCGAAGAAGCGGCCTGATCGATCATGAAACTGGAACAGGATTGGGCCGGCGCCGCCGCCGCACTGGACGCCCAGGGCTGGGCGCTGCTGCCGAAGCTGATCGATGCTTCGGCGGCGGCACGCCTGCGGGGGCTTTATGAAAAGGAAATCTTTCGCAGCCATGTGATCATGGCGCGGCACGGGTTCGGACGAGGAGAGTATAAATATTTCTCCTATCCCCTGCCCGACCCGATCGCGACGCTGCGGCCCGCGCTCTATGAGCATCTGGCGCCCATCGCCAATCGCTGGGCCGAGAGGCGCGACGAGGAGATCCGCTATCCCGAACGCCATCGGGATTTTCTCGACCGCTGCCACCAGGCCGGACAGCTGAGGCCCACGCCCCTGCTGCTGAAATACGGGCCCGGCGACTATAATTGCCTGCACCAGGATCTCTACGGCGAGCATGTCTTTCCCTTGCAGGTGGCGATCCTGCTGTCCCAGCCGGGCGACGATTTCTCGGGCGGCGAATTCGTGATGACCGAGCAGCGCCCCCGCATGCAATCGCGCCCCAGCGTGGTGCCCCTGACCTTGGGCGACGGCGTGGTGTTTGCCGTGCACAAGCGTCCCGTCAAAGGCAGCCGGGGCACCTACACCGTCAATCACCGCCATGGCGTCAGCGCCCTGACGCAAGGGGCGCGCTACACCACCGGCATCATCTTCCACGACGCGGCTTGACGGGCGGGAATGCGCTGGCGGGCGGCCCGCTCCGGGTCTAGAAGGAGCGGGCTGTTTCGGACATCCGGTGATGAAATTTCTGTCATGCGTCGCGATGCTTTGCTTGATCGCGTCGCCCGCCTTGGCCAATGCGCGGCTGATCAAATCCAATCCCGCCAATGGCACGAAAGTGAAATCGCCGCATCGCATCGTCCTGACCTTCAGCGAAGCGTTGGAGCCCGCCTTCTCCGGCGCGCTGCTGCTGGACAAGGACGGCCGCAATCTCAATGGCGAGCCGGTCAAGGTCAGCGGCAAGCTGATCACGATCAGGCCGGAACGGCTGGAGCCTGGCCGCTATGTGGTGAGCTGGCATTCCGCCGGCCATGAAGGCAAGCGCCTGGAAGGCCGCATCCACTTCACTGTCCGGCCATGACCGCCCTGACGGTTTTCGTGCGCCTGCTGCACGAGGGAAGCCTGATGGCGCTGTTCGGCAGCGCCTGCCTGCTGGCCCTACTGAGCGCCAAGGTGCCCGAATTGGCGTTGGAAAGCCGCATCCTGATGCTGGGCCGCCGTGGGGCGGCGCTGGCGGCCTTGCTGTCCGCGCCGGCATGGCTCGCTTTGACGCTTGTCGCCGGCAAGCCCGGCACCGCCCTGTTCATTCAATTGTTCATTCCCCGCCTTCTTCTGCTCTTGGCCCTGCCGCTTGCGGTGTGGCGGAGCAAAGTCCGGCCCACCGCGCTTCTTTCCGGCATGGCCCTCATCCTGATCGCGATCTCCAGTCATGCCGCCGAGGCCAGCCCGTTCGACTTCCGGATCATCGGCACCATCAGCGATGGGCTGCATCTGCTCACGGGCGGTTACTGGATCGGCGGCCTTTGCGTGCTGGCGTCCCTCCTGGCGCAGCGCGCCGCGGCGCCGCGGCTGGGACTGGCGATTTCCATCTTCGCGGAATGGGGCATGATCGCGGTGGCGCTGCTGGTGATGACGGGCATGACCAATGCCAGCATGGTCCTCTTGGGCACGCCCGGCCATGATGCGCCGGCCTATCTTCTGGTGCTGGGCGTCAAGCTTTTGTTGGTGACGGCGATGATCGGCCTGGCGCTGGTCAATCAATATCGCCTGCTGCCCCGCCTCGACCGCGACGACAATGCCGTCCGCCTGCGAAAGCATGTGATCTGGGAATTGGGCCTGGGCATCGGCGTGATCGGCCTGGCGATGACCCTGGCCGCGCTGCCGCCCACGCTTCAATGACGGGTGGAGATGTCTTGAAATTTGGTGCGTGACGCGGGCGCCCCATCCTTGAGCTGGAATTCCTTGGTGCCCATCAGGGCGGACAGGAATTTGTCGCCCCATTTGGAGATGTCGTTGCGCAGCAGCGCCGCGAACAAAGCGTTGTGGCGGGATTTGCGCTCCGCCAGCGGCATCGCCATGGCGCTGGCGATGGCAGCCGCCACCGCATCGGGATCGTAAGGATTGACCAGAAGCGCCCCTTCCCGGAATTCCGCCGCCGCGCCCGCGAAACGCGACAGGATCAGCACGCCGGGATCGGCGGCATCCTGGGCCGCGACATACTCCTTGGCCACCAGATTCATGCCGTCGCGCAGCGGCGTCACCAGCGCCACCCGCGCGCCCCGATAAAGGCCCGACAAGGCCGTGCGGCTATAGGGCCGGTTGACGTAGCGCATGGGTGTCCAGGAGGCGTCGGAAAAGGTGCCGTTGATGCGGCCCGCGGTGGCATTCACCGCGCCCTCCATTTCGGAATATTCCTTGATCTGGGACCGGCTCTTGGGCGTGATCTGCAGATAGGTGATCTTGCCGTGCCAGGCGGGATTGGCGGCCAGGAACCGTTCATAAGCTTCCAGCCTTAGTGCGATGCCCTTGGAATAGTCCAGCCGATCCACCCCGATCATCAAGGTGCCGGGGATGCTTTTGATCACCTTGCGGACCAGTTCGGATTTCACCGCGCGGCGCGCCAGACGGGCAAAGCCACGCGGCTCGATCCCGACCGGAAAGGTGCCGATGCGCATCACCCGCTCGCCGGTCCCCAGCCGCCGCGAGATATGGGCGGGCGTGCCAAGCTCGTTGGCGAGATAACGGGCGAAATTGGCCGCATCATTGTCGGTCTGGAATCCCACCAGGTCGTAATGACACAGCGACGGGATCAACCGCTCGTGATTGGGCATCGCGGTGATGATCTCGGGCGGCGGCATGGGAATGTGGAGGAAGAATCCCACCCGGTTCTGCAGATTGCGCTCGCGCAGCGCCTTGGCCAGCGGGATCAAATGATAGTCATGCACCCAGACGACGTCGTCGGGCTTGAGCACCTTGGCCAGCTCGTCGGCGAAATGTTCATTGACCCTCAGATAGCCCGACAGATCCCGGCGCGAGAACTCCGCCAGGTCCAGGCGGTAATGCAGGATCGGCCACAGCACGCGATTGGCAAAGCCGTTATAATATTCGTCGAAATCCTCTTCCGTCAGGTCGCTGACGATATAGGTGTTGCTGCCCTTGTGCAGGGTGCGCACGCGCGGTTGGGGCCGGGTTTCGCCGGACCAACCCATCCAGACGCAAGGATGGTTCTTCAGCGTCGCCTTCAGCACCACTTCCAGACCGCCGGCATGAAGCCCGGAATCCGGCATGGCGACGCGGTTGGAGATTATGAAGACGCGTGCCAATAGCGTTCCTCCCAACTCATGCTCAGCCGCATCGCGCTCAGGATCAGCCCGGCCATGGAATAGGTCTGGGGAAAATTGCCCCACAAGGTACCGGTCCTGGGATCGATATCCTCGGCGAACAATCCGTAATGATTGCGCAGGGCCAGCGCGTCCTTGAAGCGCGCGCGCGCTTCCTCGGCCCGGCCCAAAAGGCATAGCGCGTCGATCAACCAGAAGCGGCAGACCAGGAATTCGGATTCCGGCAGGCCGAAATCGTCTTCGGCGGCATAGCGCAACACATGGCGGCCCCGCACCAGATCCTGCTCGATGGCTGCCACGGTGGAGGCGAAGCGGGGATCCTGCGAATCCAGCAATCCCAGTTCGGGCAGGAGGAGAACGCTGGCATCCATGTCTTCGGTGGCGGCGGCGGCGGTGAAGGCGCCCCGCTTGGGATTCCAGCAGCGTTCCAGGATCACGCCGCCCACCTTGTCGGCCAGCTCGTTCCAATGCCCCGCGCGGTCGGAAAATCCCAGCCTGGCGGCGATGGCGCCCGCGCGCGACAGGCCGGCCCAGCACATCGCTGCCGAATGGGTGTGGATGCGCTTGCGCCCCCGATATTCCCAGATGCCGGCATCCGGCTCCAGCGCCAGCGCCGCGCATTGCCGCGCCATCTTCTCCACCAGCCGGAACAAGGGCTCGCCGCCCGGGCGCGGCAGCCGCTTGTCAAAGAACATCGGCACGGCGGAGAGGATCACGCTGCCATAGGCATCGTGCTGTATCTGGTCCACCGCGGCATTGCCGATGCGGACCGGGCCATTGCCTTCGAACCCTTTGAGGTCGGGGGCGATCCATTCGCTCAAATCGCGCGACGGCACGATGCCATAGACCGGCTTCAAGACTTCTTCCTCGCCCACGATGGAGAAGACGAAGGCGATGAAATCTTCCATCGTCTTTGTGGCGCCGATGCGATTGAGCGCCCGCACCACGAAATAGGCGTCGCGCAGCCAGCAATAGCGGTAATCCCAGGTGCGCCCCGAATTGGGCGCTTCGGGCAGCGACGTGGTCAGCGCGGCCACGATCCCGCCGGTTTCCTCGAAGTTGGAAAGCTTGAGCGTGATGGCGGCCCGGATGGTGGCGTCCTGCCATTCATAGGGAATCGAAAGCCGCCGCGCCCATTCGCGCCAATAATCATTGGTGCGGTCCAGAAACTCGCGCGTCGTGGTCGCCGGATCGGCGGTGAAAGGCTCGTCCGCGCCCAGCACCAGATGGACGGCGCGGGTGAGCGCGAACGGGGTTTCCTCCTCGATATAGGACAGCGGCGCGTCGGTGGTGAGGCGAACCAGGGCCGGTTCGCCATAGGGAATGTGATTGGAGCCCGCCACCCGGCGCCGCATCGGCTTGCCGTAATCCTGGGTGGGGCGCACGCGAATGGTGACGCGGGGCATGCCCGCCACCGGCTCGATCCGCCGCATCAGTTGGGGTGGGCGCATGATGCGGTCGAAATTGCGGAAACGGGGCGCGAAATCGGTGATGCGCACGGCCGATCCGTCCTTTGCCGTCAGCAATGTGATCACCGTGGCGGTGTTGCGCTCATATTGCGAAGCGCTGTGGACCATTCCATCCAGCACCACATCGCAAAAGCCTTTCTCCTCGTCGCCCGCGATCAGGCGGCAGAAGAAAGGGTCCCCGTCGAAGCGGGGAAAGCACCACCACACGATGCGCGCATGGCGATCCACCAGGGCGGCGGTGCGGCCATTGCCGATGACGGCCAGATCGAGCGGCTGAGGCTTGCTCATGCCGCCACGCCTTTTTCCGCCAGCCGGTGCAGCCATTGGCGCACGGCGCGGGGCGAAGAGAATTCATAATCGGCGCCCTCGAATGTGCGCCCCACCGAAAAACCGTGCCCGCCCAACTCGGGCAGGATGTGGAACACGTCCATGTCGGTGGTGTCGTCGCCCCCGAAAACGGGCGCGCGATCGCGGAACGGCGCTTGCTGCATCAAGGCGCGCACGCCCGCGCCCTTGTCGATTCCCCGCATCCGGGCATCGATCACCGACTTGCCGTGCTGGATGGCGACATTCGCGCCGGCAAAGATCGGGGCATGTTGCGCCATCGCCGCTTCCAGCGAGGCTTTGGCTTCGGGCGCCAGGCGATAATGCAGCGACAAGGCATACACCTTGTCCTCCAGAAGCGTGCCGGGGTGATCTTGTGTCAGTTTGCGGAAAATCGCGCGCACCGGATCGGGGATGGGACCGGACAGAATCTGAAGCGCGCCGTCGGCGCCACGCATCTCCGCGCCATGGCATCCCACCGCCGCGGTACGCAGCGGCATGAAGAGCTGGTCGATGGCGGTAAGCGAGCGGCCACTGACAAAGGCCAGCGCGCCTTCCAGCGCGTCATGCAGCCGAACCAGGGTCAAGCGCAATTCGACAGGCACCACCACCGCTTCCGGCGTGCGCGCCATGTCGAGCAAAGTGCCGTCGATATCGAGAAAAAGAGCAGAGTTCTTCTTCACAGGCGGCGTCATCCTGACCTGTCCAAAATATCGTCCTATCTCAAAAGCTGTGCGTCGAAATACGCTCGGGCCATAAACCCGGTCGTCCCCGTTAACGCGCGAAGGGCGCGTCCGGTTCCGCTTATTCGGCCATATCGGAAAAGCCGCTAACGGCTTTTCCTGGCGGTTTGGGAATGTTTACGGGGTCCATGGGGATGCCAGACAAAGGCGCCGCCTTCCATGCCCGCATCGTTGGAAACCAGCGACACATTCTTGGGCAGCTTGAAGGTGATGCGGCGCGAATTGCCACCCCCCAGATAGAGATGATCGTAATTCATCACCGTGGAAAGGATGGGGATCAGCCGCTTCACCCGCTTGTTCCATTCCTTGTCGCCGATCTTGCGGCGTTCGCGCTCGCCGATATAGGCGTCGAAATCGTCCTTGTGATGAATCGGCATATGCGCCAGCTCCATATGCGGCATCAATTCGCCGTCGCGGAACCATGCCGTGCCGAAGCCCGTGCCCAGGGTGCAGACCAGCTCCAGCCCCTTGCCCCGCACCACGGCGAGCCCCTGCACGTCGGCATCGTTATTGAGCCGCGTGGGCCTGCCCAGCTTTTTCTCGACCGCCTGCGCCAGCTTGAAGCCTTTCCAGGCCTTGGTGCCCAGATTGGCAGCGGTGTGCACCACCCCGTCGCGCACATAGCCGGGAAAGCCGACCGAGATGTGATCGTAATTCTCGAGCGGCGCCACCAATTCGGCCAGCGCCGACAGGACATGCTTCGGCGTGGGGCGGCTGGGGGTCTTGACCCGCAAGCGCTCCGTCAGGAAATTCCCTTTGGTATCGACGATGGCGGCTTTAAGCCCCGTGCCGCCGATGTCGACGGCGAGGATCCTGGCGACGGGTGATTTTTTTGCGGGCCGGTTTGCGGTCATTGCGGCGATTTTCCTCCTGCGCCAAATTGAGCGCGGTGTTGATCAGGGCGACGTGGGAAAAGGCCTGGGGGAAATTCCCCAGCATGCGCTTGTCCTCGGGATCATATTCTTCCGCGAACAACCCCACATCGTTGGCATAGCCTTTCAGGCGGTGGAACAGGCGCCTGGCATCGGCCTGGCGCCCCAAGAGCAGGTAATTGTCGGCCAACCAGAAGCTGCAGGCAAGAAAGGCCCCCTCGCCCGGCGGCAGGCCGTCGATTCCGGTCTCGGTTTCATAGCGCAGCAACAGGCCCTTGCGGAGCAGCCTTTTCTCGATCTCCTCCACCGTGCGGCGGATACGCTTGTCGCTGGCCGGCAGGAATCCCACCAGGGGAAGCAGCAGCAGGCTGGCATCCATGCGTTCCGAGCCATAGGCCTGCACGAAGCAGCCGCGCTTGCGGTCCACGCCCTTGGCACAGATATCCTCATGAATCTGGTTCGCAATCTTACGGTAATGCGCCGAGCGGCGCTTGTCCTGCGGATAGGCCAGGCTGGCGCGATCGAAGGCCACCCAGGTCATCACTTTGGAATGGACGAATTGCTGGGGCGCGCCTCGTATCTCCCAGATGCCTTCGTCCGGCTTTTTCCAGATCGTTTCCAGATGCCGCAGAAAGGTTTCGCGGATTTCGCTGCGGCGGGGCGCGGGCGGCAAGCCGCCCTTGCGCGCCTGGGTGAGAACGTCGGCCAACTCGCCATAGATATCGAGCTGCAATTGCTGGGCCGCCGCGTTGCCGATGCGCACGGGGCGGGAATTTTCGTAGCCGGGCAGATGCGGCAGCTCCAATTCGTCCAGGCGCTTGCCGCCCATCACGTCATACATGGTCTGAAGCTGTTCGGGGGCGCCCGCGATCACCCGCACCAGCCAATGCTGCCAGACATTGGCTTCCTCGGTGTAGCCGGCATTGAGAAAGGCCAAGAGGGTGAAGGTCGCGTCCCTCAGCCAGCAATAGCGGTAGTCCCAGTTGCGGTTGCCGCCGATCTGTTCCGGCAGCGAGGTGGTGACGGCGGCCACGATCCCGCCGGTGGGCTTGTAGCTGAGGCTTTTCAGGGTCAGGAGCGAGCGCACGATCTCGCTGCGCCATTTGCCCTTCAGCTTGCAGATGCCGGTCCAGTCGGCCCAGTATTTCTCCGTCTGTTCCAGCGCGATATCGGCGTCGATCACTTCCGGCAGCAGGTAATGGGATTCCCGGTAGCTGAGAATGAAAGGAACACGCTCGCCCTTGCGCACGGTGAAACGGGCCGCCGAATGCATATTCTCGCCGCGAATGTCCACCGGCGTGCGCACGCAAAGCAGATTGGGGCCCGCGACGGCGGAGATGGTCTTGGAATCGATCCGGTTCACCCAGGGAATGGTGACGCCGTAATCGAACCGGATCACCAGCTCGGTTTCCATTTTGACGTGACCGGAAACGCCTTCGACGATGCGCACGATGGAGCGATCCCTGTCATGCACCGGCATGAAGTCGATCACTTTGGCGACGCCGGTGGCGGTGCGGAATTCGGTTTCCAGGATCAGGCTGTCGCCCCGATAGCGCCGGGCGACGTGCGGCGTGCCGCGCTTTCGATAAGGCCTGACCTTGCGATCCGGCGCGATCAGCCAGCGGCCATGCTTGGGTTCGCCCAAAAGCGCCGCGAAACAGGCCGCGGAATCGAAGCGCGGCATGCACAGCCAGTCGATCGAGCCATCGCGCCCCACCAGCGCGGCGGTATGGCAATCGCCGATGACGGCATAATCCTCAATCCGCATCGGTCCCCGCTGCGGCGCGATCCACCAGCCAGATCACGGCGCCTTGCGGCTTCAGGCGGCCGGCGGGAATGGTTCGATCGCCCGCGCGGGCGCGGGCCAGCATTTGCCGCTTGGCCGCGCCCGCCACCAGGAACACCGTCAGCCGGCTGGATTCCAGGGCGGGATATGTCAGCGTGATGCGCGGCTCGGGGCGGCCATCGGGCACCACTGAAACCCAATGCGCATGTTCTTCCAGCACCGGCTGGCCCGGAAGCAGGGACGCGGTGTGACCGTCCTCGCCCAGGCCCAGGAGCTGCAGATCGAACAGAGGCTGCTGGGGGAGAAGGCGGCTGCTGCCATATTGCTGGCGCAGGATTTCTTCATAGGTCTGGGCGGCGCGTTCCGCATCGCCATCGCCCGGCACCGCGAACATGCCGCGCGGATTGACTTCGGTGCCCGACAGCAAGGTCTCGCGGATCATGCGGTAATTGCTTTCGGGATGATCGTGCGGCACGAAGCGCTCATCGCCCAGATAGATTTCCACGCGGTCCCACGGCACCTGATGCAGATGGGCGAGATGGCGGTAGCAGCCACGCGGGGTGGAACCGCCCGACAGCGCCAGGCGGAACGGCACGGTGCCGCCGCGAATGCGGTCGGCGATCAACTCCGCCGCCCGCGCGGACACGGCTTCCAGATCCTTCAAGACTTCCATTTCACCGGCGATGTTCATGGGCTCTCACTTTATGGTGCGCCAGGAGCGGCCATCGCGGGCCAGAAGATCGTTGGCGGCGCTGGGCCCTTCGCTGCCGGCGGCATAATTGGGGAAATGCCTGGGCGTGGTGTTCGCCCAGCCCGTCAGCACCGGTTCGACCACGCCCCAGGCGGCTTCGACCTGATCAGCGCGCTGGAACAGGGTCGCATCGCCGATCAGGCAATCATAGATCAAGGTTTCATACCCCACCGCGGGCGCCTGGTGGAACCAGTCCTTGTATTTGAAATCCATCGCCACGCTTTCCAGCGCCATGGCGGGCCCCGGCCGCTTGGCATTGAAGCGCAGGCGAATGCTTTCGTCCGGCTGGATGCGCAGGATCAGCCAGTCGGCATCCAATTCCTCCACCGGGGTTTCGCGGAACAGCGCGTGCGGCGCGCGCTTGAAACGAATGGCGATTTCGCTGGACCGGGCTGCCAGGCGCTTGCCGGTGCGCAGGTAAAAAGGCACCCCCGCCCAGCGCCAATTGTCGATCAGAAGCCGCATCGCCACGAATGTCTCGACATCGGAATCGGGGGCGACATTCTCTTCCTTGCGATAGGCAAGGACTTCCTTTCCCGCCACCACGCCGGAATCATATTGTCCGCGCACCACATCGCCCAGGGTGAGCGGATGCACCGCCTTGAACATCTCCGCCTTCTTGGCCCTGATATCCTCGGCATCGAAGGACACCGGCGGCTCCATCGCGGTCATCGCGACCAGCTGGAACAGGTGGTTGGGCACCATGTCGCGCAAGGCGCCGGTCTTTTCGTAGAAATTGCCCCGCCCCTCGGTGCCGATGCTTTCGGCCACCGTGATCTGGACATGATCGATCCGGTCGCGGTTCCAGATCGGCTCGAATAACCCATTGGCAAAGCGCAGCGCCATGATGTTCTGCACCGTCTCCTTGCCCAGAAAGTGATCGATCCGGTAGATCTGTTCTTCCTTGAGGTATTTGAGCAGGCAGGCATTGAGCGCCTTGGCGGATTCCAGATCGTGGCCGAACGGCTTTTCCACGATCAGGCGGCGAAAACGGCCTTCCTTCTGCTCGACCAGGCCGGCTTCGCCCAGCTTCGCCGCGATGGTGGCGAAGAAACGATCCGCCACCGCCAGGTAAAACAGGATATTGCCGCCCAGCGACTGTTCCCGGTCGGTCTTGTCGATGAGCTCGCCCAGCGCCTTGTAGGTGTCGGACTTCTCGAAATCGCCGCGCAGAAAGACCATGCTGCGGGCGACCCGGTCCCACAATGCCTGGTCGATCGCGGCGCCGCTTTTCGCCAGGGACTGGGCCAGGAAATCGCGCAAGCCGTCCCGCCACAGGTCCGAAGTCTTGTCATTGTGATCGACGCCGATCAGCGCCATCCTTTCGGGCAGCATGCCGGTGCGCGCCAGATTGTAGAGCGCGGGCACGATCAGTCTTTTGGTCAGATCGCCATTGGCGCCGAAAATCACGACGGTGCAATCGGGCGGCGCCCCTTTGTGGGACGGGCTCATTTGTCGTCGTCCTTGGCCTTATGGGCCGGAACCAAACTCTCGACATGGCCGCCGAATTCGTTGCGCATCGCCGACAGCAGCTTCTCGCCGAAACTGTGGGCGATGCGGGAGCGGAAGCGGGCGAACAGTGCCGCGGTGATCACGGGCGCCGCCACCGCTTCGTCGATCGCCGCCTCGATGGTCCAGCGGCCCTCGCCGCTGTCATCGACGGAACCTTCGAAATTGCTCAGCTCCGGCGATCTGGCCAGCGCGATGGCGGTGAGGTCCAGCAACCAGGACGATATCACGCTGCCCCGCCGCCACACTTCGGCGATGTCGGCGGTGTCCAGCACGAAGCGTTCGTCTTCCGGCAGCTTGTCGCTGGCCCGGCCGCGCAGGATGTCGAAGCCCTCGGCATAGGCCTGCATCAGTCCATATTCGATGCCGTTATGGACCATCTTGACGAAATGGCCGGCGCCCACCGGCCCGGCATGCAGATAGCCATTGAGCACGCGCGGGTCGCGCCCTTCGCGGCCCGGCGTCTTTTCGATGGTACCGGCGCCGGGTGCCAGCGCGGCGAAAATGGGATCGAGCCGGTCCACCACCGCCTTATCCCCGCCGATCATCATGCAATAGCCGCGATCCAGCCCCCAGACCCCGCCCGAAGTGCCGCAATCGACATAGCCGATGTTCTTTTTCGCCAGCTCCTTGGCGCGGCGGATGTCGTCTTTGTAGAAGGTGTTGCCGCCATCGATCACCACATCGCCGGCGGAAAGCAGGTCGCCCAGCGCGAACACCGTGTCGTCGGTGATTTTGCCCGCCGGCAGCATCACCCAGACGGCGCGGGGGGCATCGAGCTTTTCCACCATTTCCTTGAGCGAAGCGGCGCCGGTTGCGCCGGCCAGCGCCGCCACCGCTTTGGGATCGCGGTCGAAGGCAACGACCTTATGTCCCCTGCTCATCAGGCGGCGTCCGATATTGGCGCCCATCCGGCCAAGACCGACGATCCCGATCTGCATGAAAACTCCCTCGCCGCGGAACGCGCGGAAATATCGCCTGGCAATATCCGCGTATTATGCACGCCCCACCTTTGGTGGAAACGTTATAAAACACGGCAAAGTTCCAGGGCTACCGCAGCAAACACAGACTTTCTTCCCCCGCATGGCGAAGCCATTGGCGGGGGAAGATGTCTTCCGAAGGCTTGCCTGAGGAAGACAGATGGGGGTTATTTTTTAAGCGTATATCTTACCACCGTCTGCTGGCGGACCTGGGCGCTGTAAATGACGCCGTCATGGACCCAGATTCCTTCGCCGCCGCTGGTGATATGGCGGTCGGCTTCCGGATCGATGTCCGGAATCCAGGCGCGCACGATGCCGTCCTTGACGCTGCCTATCCGGATGCCGCGGCCCCAGCCGGGATGAAAGCCATAGGCAACCGGCGTGCGCGATTCCGAATCGGTGCTGTAGAGGATGTCGTTCTCGTCGATATAGATGCCGCTGGGGCGCCCGAACTGCGTCCAGATGTCGATCAGCTTGCCGTCCTGGCTGAAGATCTGGATGCGGTTGTTATAGCGGTCGGCGATGAAAATGCGCCCCTTGCTGTCCATCGCCAGGGCGTGGGGAACATTGAAGCGGCCCAACCCGATGCCGATTCCGCCGAACCAGCCCACATATTTGCCGTTCTTGTCGAAATGAACGATGCGATGGGTGCCTTCGTTGGGCGTGTGGCTTTCGGCGACAAAGATGTCGCCTTGCGGCGAGACCAGCACGGCGTTGGGCTGGTTGAAGGCATACTGGCCGTCGACGAATTTCTGCCCGTCGCCCATCACGCCGGGCACGCCCAAGGTGCGAAGCACTTTGCCGTCCCGATCCATCTCGACCACGTCATTGCCGATGCCGTCGCCGATCTGGCCGTCCGTCAGCCAAAGATGATCGTTGCTGTCGATGAAGAAGCCGTGCGGGAAGAGAAATTTTCCCGCGCCGAAGGCTTTGATGAAATTGCCTTGGGCGTCGAATTCCATGATCGGATCGAGCGTGGAGCCTTTGCAGCTGTTGGCGCCGCAGCGATCCGCCACCCAGATATGGCCCTGATGATCCACCGCCACCGCGCTGGTCGATCCCATCTTGCGCCCGGCGGGCAGCTTCAGGAATCCGTTCACCTGGGCATAGGGATTGGGATAGGCGTTGGGGTCGGCGTCCGGCTGGTCCAGGGTCTGCGCCATGACCGGCGCGGCCAGCAGCAACAGAGCGCACAGCGCACCCGAAAAGGCCGTCGAATATCGCATCACTCATTCTCCAAGGCGCGCGCTTTACGGCGGCGACCCTAGCGAGCCGAAGTTCCGCTGGCGAGAGCGAAGCGGGGGCTGCGGCAGGGTGGCAGGTACGGGCCCGGATTGACCACTAACCACATGAAGCTGCTCGGCTTTTGCAGATATTGCCGAGGGCTCTATAAGGAACCGTCCAGCGAAGGGAACTTTTCCTTGTCCAAGCGGTCGCCGCTTCTGCACTACGCCTATCTGGCGGCGATTCTGATCAAGGGCTTCGACGGCGCCCTCGAAGCCTTGGCCGGCATGGTGATCGGCCTCACCGGACCGGAGCGGGTCTACGAATGGGTGATCCGCTTCACCGCGCCGGAACTGACAGGTCACCATCCCGCGCTTCACGCCATCCGCAGCGGTGCCACCCGGCTGGCGGAAACTTCGCATGGGTTCGTGATCTTCTACCTTTTGGTGCATGGCACCCTGAAACTGGGCGTGGTGGTGGCCTTGCTGCGCGGCGGCGGGCGCCTGGTGTTTCCCATCGCGTCGCTGATCCTTGGCGCCTTCGTGATCTATATGGGCGCGGAATTGGCGCGGCATTGGTCGGGCTGGGTGCTGAGCTTCCTTCTGTTCGACCTGCTCACGCTGCTGCTGGTGCTGAACGAGTGGCGCAATGTTTCCCGGAACGTCATCGCGCAACCGGGCGCCGCGAACTGATCGCGATCCACGGCGGATTTCGTGGTTAACAACTCACGAATGCCCTGGGCCGTGTCCTGCCCATTAAATCATCATCCATTTTTCCCTTTTACCGTCGGCGCTTGTTCGGGACCCGCCGGGAATGAAGAAATTCCAATCGATCGGTGTATTGCTGTCGGTGATCACCGGCCTTTTGGTCGTTTTGCTGATCTCCGTCTTCACCTTCACCGCCAAGCAGGCCTATGACCGGCGTCAGCACGCCGCGCAGTTGCTCAAGACCGTCGACGTGCTCAGCGAAGTCTTCGCGGCGCTGGAAGCGCTTCGCCTCGAACAGGGCGAGATGGGCGTGGCGCTGGCGCAATCTCAGCCCGCCGATGCAGCCACATTCGCCAAGGTCGAAAGGCTTCACGCCAGATCGCTCCAGGCGCTGGAAGAAACTCGCGCGCGTTCGAATCTGGAAGCCGATGGGCCGATCCCCAATCTGCCGAAAATCCTGCAGGCGGGCGACGCCTACAGAAACCGCTATGCCCAGGCGCTGGCCAGCCTGTACCGGCCCTTGAGCGAAAGGCGGCTCGCGCTTCAATCCGAATGGCAAGCCACCATGAATGCGCTGGTTGCGGTCATCAATTCGCGGACCCGCATCCGCTCGATGTATATCGCCGATGCTAGTGCCTTCAACAACGAAACCACCAAGATCATCCGCATGGCCTGGTCGATGCGCGAAATCCTGGGCCGCGACCGCCGCCTCATCGCAGAAGCGATCATCAGCGGGCAAAAACTCACATCGGTTCAGCTCCAGCAATTCGCCGAACAGGAAGGCAATCTCAATTATCCCTGGGGCGTGCTGGCCAGCGACCGGGTCGATCTTCCCACCTTCCCCCTCGAATTGAAGCGGACCGTGGACAACGCGGAAAAGACCTATTTCGGTGAAGTCCGCATCCATCGCCGCGCGATACTCGATGCGCTGAGCGTCGGGCATCCGCCCGCCCTTTCGGTCACCGAATGGCTCACCGAGTCGGATCGGGGCCTGGTTTCCGTCACCGACGTCTCGCGCAGCGCCTTCACCTTGACCCGCGCGCATATGGAACGATTGCTGGCGCAAGCCAACCGCGATTTCGACGTCGCCCTGGCGCTGATGCTGCTGTCCATCAGCCTCGCCTCCTTCACGCTGCTCTATGTCATATATCGCGTCATCCGCCCGCTTCGCGCCATCACCGGCGCGATGCAGGCGGTGGCCTCCAGCAATCTCGATCATGCCATCCCCCACCAGAATCGGCGCGACGAAATCGGGCAATTCGCGCGCGCCTTGCGCCTGTTCCGCGACAATGTGATCGACAAGCGCAAGCTGGAAGAAGCCTTGCGCGAGAACCAGGTCGCCAAGGAGAGCGCCGAAGCCTCCAGCAAGGTGAAATCGCAATTCCTGGCCAATATGAGCCACGAGCTGCGCACGCCGCTCAACGCCATCATCGGATTCTCCGAGCTGATCCAGAACCAGATCTACGGCCCGCTGCAGAAACAGTATCGCGACTATGCCGTCATCATCCATGAATCGGGGCATCACCTGCTCAACCTGGTGTCCGACATTCTGGACATCGCCAAGATCGAGGCGGGCAAATTCGTACTCGATATCCGCGATGTCGATCTCACCGAGAGCGTGGCCTATTGCATCCGCCTGGTGAAAAACCGCGCCGACGAACGCGGCATCAAGCTGGTGACTTTGCTGCCGGCCCAGGGCCTCGTCTTTTCCGCCGACCAGCGCGCCTTCCGGCAGATCCTGCTCAATCTTTTGTCCAATGCGATCAAATTCTCCCGTCCCGGCGAGGAGGTGGAGGTGGCGGCGCGGATCACCGGCGACAAGCTGATGGTGACGGTGCGCGACCATGGCATCGGCATGCCCGAAAGCCTTTTGGCCCGCATCGGCCGGCCTTTCGAGCAGGCGATCAACGATCCCGCGCATGCCCGCGAAGGCACCGGGCTCGGCCTCTCCCTGGTGCGCGCCCTGATCTATCAGCATGGCGGGGCGCTCAGCATCGAAAGCCGCGAAGGCGTCGGCACCGCGGTGACCTGCGAATTACCGCTCAATCGCACAGCGGACGACGCGACCGAGGCCGCGGCCTGAAGCAAGGCGACCCGTGACCGCGGGCGGCTTGCCATGGTATCACGCGCCTTCGAAGGCCGTGGAAACCGTCATCCGATGCTCAAGGACGCCTTTGCACTCCATACCCAGGGAAAATTCGCCGAGGCCGAGCGCGCCTATGCGGAAATCCTGCGCCGGCAGCCGGGCCAGTTCCAGGCCCTCTATCTGTCCGGCGTGCTGGCCTTGCAGCAGGGCCAGGTCGCCCGCAGCATCCAATTGCTGCAGGAATCGCTGAAGCGCGAACCGCGCCAGCCGCTGGCACATCGCGATCTGGGCAATGCGCTCCAGCAATCGCAACGCCTTTCGGAAGCCCTGGCCGCTTACGACACCTCGCTGACGCTGAAGCCGGACCAGCCCGACCTTTACAACAATCGCGGTGCCGCGCTGGCCGCCCTGGGACGCTTCGACGAAGCGCTGGAAAGCTATGGCCGCGCCATCGCGCTAAAGCCCGATTACGCGCAAGCCTATAACAATCGCGGAACGGTCTTGTCGGGACGCGGGCGCGCCGCCGAAGCCTTGGCCGATTTCAATCTGGCCATCGCGCTGGACCGAGCCTATGCCAAGGCCATGATCAACCGGGCCGGCGCGCTGGCCGAACTCAGCCGGCATGACGAAGCGCTGGACGATTGCGATCGCGCCATCGCGATCCATCCCAACAGCGCCGACGCGCATCTTCAGCGGGGCAATGTCCTGACCAGCCTGGGGCGGGCGGGGGAAGCTCTGGAGAGTTTCGACCGCGCCATCGCGCTCGATCCGGGCCATGCCGGCGCACATAACGGCCGCGGCACGGCATTGGCCATGTTGAAGCGCCTTAAGGATGCGCTGGCGGCGCATGAGTACGCCGTGGCGCTCGATCCCCAATCCGCGGCCGCCCATAACAATCGCGGCACCGCGTTGGCGGCGCTGGACCGCCCGGCGGAAGCGCTGGCGGCGCATGACCGGGCCCTGGCGCTCGACCCGGATTTCGCCATGGCGCACAGCAATCGGGGCACGGCATTGGGGTTGCTGGACCGGTTGGAAGAAGGGTTGGAGAGCCTGGAGCGGGCGATGGCGCTTCGGCCCGGCCTGGTCCAGGCCCATATCAACCGCGGCAATTTTCTCATCGATCTCAAGCGCCATGACGATGCGCTGGACAGTTTCGATCGCGCCATCGCACTCAGCCCGAATTCTGCGGATGCGCATTTCGGGCGCGCGCAAGCCCTGCTCACATGCGGCCGTTATGGAGAGGCATGGCCTGCCTATGAATGGCGCTGGCAGCGCGTGGCGCCGGATACATTTCACGATGGCGGACGCCCGCGATGGACGGGGCGGGAAGACATCGCCGGGAAGGTCCTGTTCGTCGAAGCCGAGCAAGGGCTGGGCGACACCATCCAGTTCTGCCGCTTTGCCGGGTTGGCCGCCGACCGGGGTGCCCGCGTGATCCTGATGGTGCAGCCGAGCCTTGTCGGCCTGCTGCAGACATTGGATCCGCGAATCGCAATCGTTTCGGCCCCGCCGCCGGACTTCGATTACCATATCCTCTTGCTCAGCCTGCCATTGGCGCTGGGAATCGAAGTCGCGACCATTCCCGCCGGGACGCCTTATCTCAGCGCCGAACCCGCGCGAATCGAACGGATGCGCGAACGGATCGGCGATACCGGCTTCAAGATCGGCCTCTGCTGGCAAGGCTCCTATACTGCGGGCCTGCGATCTTTTCCCCTCCGCAGCCTGGAGAATATCGCGCGGCTTCCGGAGGTGCGCCTGATCAGCCTGCAAAAAGACGATGGCATCGAACAACTCGACGCGCTGCCGGACGGCATGCGGGTGGAAAATCTGGGCAGCGATTTTCCGCTTGATTTCGGCGATACCGCCGCCGCGATGGAAGCGATGGACCTGATCATCAGTTGCGATACGTCGGTGGCGCATCTTGCCGGCGCTTTGGGGCGGCCGACTTGGGTCGCGCTGCGCCATGCCGCGGACTGGCGCTGGCTGCAGGATCGCCAGGACAGTCCCTGGTACCCGGGAATGCAACTTTTTCGTCAGCCGAATCGTGGCGACTGGAGCGGGCTTTTCCGGAAAATCGAGGAAAAGCTTGCGGCAATTGTGGCGACACCAAGGAGTGTGCCGGAAATTTGATTAGAACCTCTTATTTGAGATTGACCTTCCATTAAGACGGCGGGTCTACTTTGACGTCGGCTGGGGCGAATTAGGAGTTCGCCCAATGGGAAGTAGTAGCGTTAGGCCTGTGAGCCAGGTGATCGGTCCTGGTGGGAATATTCTCACCTTCGACAATCTGCCGCCGAAAAATACCAGACGATGGGTTCCGCGCCGCAAGGCCGAGGTGATTGCCGCCGTGGATGGCGGGCTTCTCACCTTGACCGAAGCTTGCACGCGTTACGCGATTTCCCATGAAGAATTCAGTTCCTGGATTCAGGCCTATGCGCGCCATGGCCTTCCCGGCTTGCGCGCGGGGCAGTTGATGGACCGCTGGACGGTAAAAGAAGATGCCGCGACGCCGTTCACGTTCGAGCCGGACCGGCCCGTCGCCCGCGCCGCCACCAGCGGCAAGATCACCAACTAAGAGAGCCCGTTAGAGCGAGGCCAAGGCGGCTTTCGCCTGGCGCACGGCCGCTTCGCTGGTTTCGCGCGCATCCGGCGCGATATAGCCGAAGCGCACCAGCTTCTCGTCGATGCCCGGCCAGGGCGCGGCGAAAGAGCCATGCACTTCGCGCACTCGGGTCTTCTCGACCATCATGCGGACATTGCCCGGATTGAGGCCGCTGCCGGCCAGAATTTCCACGCGGCCCGCCGCGCGGGCCACCATCGCCGCGATGGTTTCGATTCCGTCCGGCGCCTTCAAACTGCCGCCGGATGTGAGGATCGAGCGGAAGCCCAGCGCGATCACCATGTCCACCGCCGCCAGGGGATCGGGCGACATGTCCACGGTGCGATTCAGAGTCAGCTCCAGCCCCTTGGCGTGATCCGCCAGGCGCGTGATGGTTTTTTCGTCCAGATGCCAATTGGGAAGACTGGCGCCGATCACCACCCCGGCAAGGCCGGCGGCGCGCGCGGTATCGATATCGCCGCGCATCACGTCGATTTCATCTTCCGAATAGACGTAATCGCCCACGCGGGGGCGGATCATGGCGCGGGCAGGCCGGGCGCTTTTCGCGGCCAACGCCATGAAGCCCGGACTTGGCGTCAGCCCGCCCACCGCCAGGGACGAGCAAAGCTCGATCCGGTCGGCGCCGCCCGCAATCGCGGCATTGAGGCCCAATGGGCTGTCGACGCAGACTTCCAGCAGAACGGACATGGGCACCCCCCAAAGATTTTCTTCTTCTGGCAGAGCCCAGGATCAGGCGCCAGATTTTTCCGCCCAGGCCCCCGCTTCCGGCCCCAGGACGATCTGCCAGCGCGCCGGCGCGGTCCGGATCGTCCCGCGCGGCACAAAGGCGGCAAGATCGCTTTCGGCCACCTTTGCCGGATCCTTCACTTCGACCAAAAGACGGCTGCCACGCACGGCAAGCGCAGCCAGATTGCCCCTCCCCCCCAGCAGGCCGAGCAGGCGATCCCGATCCAACGCCGGGGCTTGTGTTTTCGCGCCGCCCGCCACCACCTTGCGCATGTCGCCCGCCACCTGGTCGGCCACCGGCCCCAGCACGATCTGAATGGCCTTCTCGGACGGCCGGATCACGCCTCGCGCGCCCAGCGCTTTGAGCGCCGCTTCATCGACCTTGCTCTGATCGGCCACGATCAGGCGCAGGCGCGTGGTGCAGGCATCGATGGAAACCAGATTGGCGGCACCGCCCAGCGCGGCGACAAAGCCTTCTTCCCGGCTGCCGGACAGGGCCTGTGTCGCGGCGGGCGATGCGGCCACCTTCTCGCGTCCCGGCGTGGCCAGATCGAACCATTGGATGGTGAAGCGGAAGACCCCGTAATAGAGGGCGAAATAGGCCGCCCCCACCGGCAGCAGCAACAAGGGCCGCGTCGCCAACTTGAAATTGATCAGATAGTCGATCAGTCCCGCCGAGAAAGTGTAGCCCATATGCACGCCCAGCAGATTCATGATCAGGGCGGAGAGGCCGCTCATCAGCGCATGCAGGGCGTAAAGAATCGGCGCCTGAAAGATGAAGGAAAATTCGATCGGCTCGGTGACGCCGGTGATGAACACCGTCAGCGCCATCGACAGGAACATACCCGCTACTGCTGCTTTCCGCTCCGGCCGCGCCGCGTGATACATGGCCAGGCACGCCGCCGGCAGGCCGAACATCATCACGGGGAAGAAGCCGGCAAGAAACGCGCCCGCCGTGGGATCGCCGGCGAAGAAGCGGTTCAGGTCGCCGAACACGCCGTGATAATCGCCCATGATGAAATAGACGAAATTGTTCAGGATGTGGTGCAGGCCCACAATGATCAGCAGCCGGTTGAGCACGCCGAACACGAACGGGCCCAAAAGCCCGTGCGCTAACACGGCGCGGCTGGCCACATCGATCCCGTGATTGAGGCCTTGCCAGCCGAAGCCGAAGATCGCCGCTAAACCCAGCCCGCCAAGGCCCGCAATGATCGGCACCGACCGGCGGCCGCCGAAAAAAGCCAGATATTCCGGCAGTTTCAGGCCATGGAAGCGATTATAGGCATAACCCGCGATGATGCCGGACAGAAGGCCCATCGGCACGCCGCTGCGCGATATCGCGTCATTCTTGAAGGTGGCGATGGTCATGGCTTGAAACGCCGCCGGCACGTCCTTCAACAATTCGGCCGGAGGCTGCAGCAAGGCGATGGCGCCCTTGCTGGCGATCAGAAAGCAGATCGCGCCCGCCAGCCCCGCCGCGCCGTTATTGTCCTTGGCCAAGCCCACCGCCACGCCGATGGCGAACAAAAGACCCAGGTTGGAAAACACCGCATCGCCCGCCGCCGCGATGAAAGGCAGGTTGAGAAGATCGGGCTGGCCCAGCCGCAGCAACAATCCGGCGATGGGCAGGGCCGCGATGGGAAGCAGCAGCGCGCCGCCCAAAGGCTGCAGCCAGTTCATGATGGACCGCATGATCAATCTCCCGGATTGAGGCCGCGCACGTCGCTTGCCGACGTGGCGGCGAGCGCCTTTTCGGCAAGATCGCGGCATTGCGCGAGGGTCAGTGAACCGATCGCCGCCTTCTGTTCGGCGATCTGGCTGGCGGTGCCCGACAGGCTGCGGACACCAAGGCCGATCAGGATCGGCGCCGCTGTTACATCCGAACCCAGGCCGCCGCAAACGCCCGTGCGGCGTTCGTACCGGTCCGCGCCTTTGGCGGTTGCCGCGATCAGCCGCAGCACCGCCGGATGCAGGGCATCGAACTGCGCGGCCAGCCGCGCATTGCCCCGGTCCATCGCCAGCGAATATTGGGTGAGATCGTTGGTGCCGATGGAAAAGAAATCCGCTTCCGCCGCCAGAATGTCAGCGGTGATCGCCGCCGCCGGGGTTTCGATCATCACCCCCAGCGAGACCGGGTCGGCGATGCCCAACGCGGCGCGCGCGTCGTCCAATATCCGCCGCACCTGACGCAGCTCGTCCAGGGACGCGATCATGGGAACCATGATGCGGCATTGCGCGGGCGGAATGCCGCGCAGGATGGCGCGCAGCTGCGTGGCCAGAAGATCGGGCCGCCACAGGCTGACGCGCACCCCGCGCAAGCCCAATGCGGGATTTTCTTCCGGCGGAAAGGGCAGATACGCGGCAGGCTTGTCGCCGCCGATGTCCAAAGTGCGCACGATCAAGGGCCGCCCGCCCAGGGCATCGGCAATGGCGCGATAGACGTCTGCCTGCTCGTCTTCGCCGGGCGGCGATTGCCGGTTCAAAAACAGGAACTCCGTGCGCAGCAGGCCGCAACCTTCCGCGCCTTCCGCGACCGCCGTCACGGCATCCTCGACGGACCCCAGATTGGCGCAGACCTCGATGCGCACCCCGTCCTTGGTGTGGCAAAGCGCTTGCGCATTGGCTTGCGCGTCCCGGCGCGCCCGGCGACGCGCCGCGATCTGGCGCGCGATTTTTTCCCGCGCCGCCGGCGATGGATCGACCGTCAGGCGGCCATGATCCGCATCCAGCAGAACCGCCATGCCGTCGGAAATTTCCAGCAACGCCGGTCCGCACGCGACCAGGGCGGGAATGTTCATCGATGCCGCCAGGATCGCGGCATGCGACGTGGGCCCGCCTTCCGCCATGGCAAGGCCCGCCAGGCGCGCGGCATCGATGCCCGCAAGCTGAGACGGCAATATGTCCTCGGCCAACAGGATGGCGTTCTGCGGCAAGGTCATGGCCACCGCTTCGGCGCCACCCAGCGCGCTCAATACCTGGCGTTCCAGATCGATGAGGTCGGACGCCCGCTCGGCGAGCCTGGGATCCTTCAGCCCCTTCAGCACGGCAACCTGCTCCCGAACGGCGCTGCGCCAGGCATATCCCGCGCTTTTGCCCGCCTCGATCTGGGCACGGGCTTCGGCCGCCAATTCCGGATCGCCCAGAATTCCCAGATGCGCTTCCAGAATCGCCGACAGGGTGGCGTTTTTTCCTGCCGCCGCTTGTAGATTCTGTTTCATCACCGCCAGCGCCGCGCCGAGGCACTGCATTTCATGCGCGGCGCCCTGGCCTTGTTCTTCGACAGGGATGTCCGGCTGCACCAGTCGCACGGCGACGCCCAATGCGAGGCCGGGCGCCGCCCGCACACCGGCCAGCACGCCATCCCGGACCGGTAAAGGTGCAGCCACAATCGCGGCGGCGGCAGATGGTGCGCCATCCTCGTCCATTCCGCTTTCGATCAGAGCGGTCAGCGCCGCGGCGGCCTCATCGGCATCCGCGCCCGCGGCGACAATCGTCACGCGCGCGCCCTTGGTCAGACCCAATCCCATCAAGGCGACGGGGCTGCGCACATTGGCGCGGGTCTCGCCCGACAGGATCGCGATCTCGGCGGCAAAGCTCTTTGCCAAGCCCGCCAATCTCGCGGCCGGCCGCGCATGAAGACCATGGACCATCGGCACGACCAATTCGCGGCGAACTTCGCGGCCGTAACCGGCCGCCGCCGCCGGGGCGGGCGCGATGCGGCGCACCGTCATCAGCGCCTGACCGCGCGCAACTTTGACATTCTCCATCCGCCGCGCGACGACAAAGCCGTCGGCATTGGTGATCACGATGGGCGTGATCAGGCTGCGGGCCGCATGCGCCAATTGATCCAAGTCGAACGAGATCAGCTTGTCGCCCGCTTTGACGGTCTGTCCCTGGGCGACATGGGCGGCGAATCCCCGGCCGCCCAGCGCCACCGTGTCCAGCCCGATATGCATCAGGATTTCGGCGCCGTTGCCGGCCCGCAATGTGACGGCATGCAGTGCCGCGTGCAGCAGAATGATTTCGCCATCGCAAGGCGCGGTCAGCACCGCCGCCAAAGGATCGATCGCCACGCCGTCGCCCATCATCCGGTCCGCGAAGACGGGATCGGGCACTTCGCTCAAGGGCGCCGCCCAGCCATCGAATGGCGCCAACAGAACCAGATCCGGGCCGGATGCGGGGTCGCTATGGGCCGCGCCGCTTTGCTCCACTGTCCGCACCCCTGACATGCCCGTGACGGTCTGATTGCTGTCGCGCCATTCTGGGGCCCTGCCTGCGGCGAAGCAACTTGACCGCCGCCAAGCGCCAGGACCCTGACATCGCTCGATTTTTTACAGACGCCAGCAAGCCCGGACCGCGCCCCTGCCGGAAAGGATGCAATCTCGCATTCCCGGCGATATATGACCTCATGCCGGACGCCGCCGCCACCCGCATGTACCAGGAAGCCCGCGAAGCGCGGGAGCGCGTGCAGATTCAGATCGACCGGGACGCGCCGCATGTCGCCCGGATCGCCGCCGCGCTCCGCGATTTCAAGCCCCGCATGGTTCTCACATCGGCGCGGGGCAGCTCCGACCATGCCGCGACCTATGCCCGCTATCTGATCGAAACCAGCTTGGGACTTGTGACCTCGTCGGCCTCGCCGTCCGTGAGTTCGGTCTATGGCGCGCGCCAGGATCTCAGCCAGTGCCTGTTCCTGGTGATCTCTCAATCCGGCCGCAGCCCGGATCTTTTGACCGCCGCGGCGGCGGCCAAAGCCTCCGGCGCGCTGGTGGTGGCGCTGGTCAATGCGGAAGATTCGCCGCTGGCGGCGGCGGCCGATCATGTCATCCCGCTGCGCGCGGGGCCCGAACTCAGCGTCGCCGCCACCAAATCCTACATCTGCGCCCTCGCCGCCATCCTGCATCTGGTGGCGCATTGGAGCGCCAACCCGTCTCTGCTGGACGGCTTCGCGCGCCTGCCCGCGCAACTGGATGCCTCCTGGCAACTGGACTGGCAGCCGATGATCGATGCGCTGCAGCCGGCCCATAATCTGTTCGTGCTGGGACGCGGGCTGGGTCTGGGCGTGGCGCAGGAAGCGGCGCTGAAATTCAAGGAAACATGCGGCCTGCATGCGGAAGCCTTCAGCAGCGCCGAAGTCCGGCACGGGCCGATGGCCTTGCTGGAAAAAAAACTGCCCATCCTGATGTTCGCCCAGAATGACGAAACCCGGCCCGGCCTCGAAGCCCTGGCCCAGGAATGGTCGGCCCGGGGCGTGCATGTTCTGTTGGCGGGGCGCGAGGTGCCGGGCGTCAAGCGGCTGCCCATGATCGAAGCGGATGCCGCGGTCGCGCCCTTGCTGTTCGCCCAGGCATTCTATCGCTGGGCCGCGACCCTTTCGGTGGCGCGGGGCTATGATCCCGATCATCCGCCGCACCTGAAGAAAGTAACAGAGACCATCTGATGCTGCAGGCCTTGACCAATGCATGGATCGCCACCCGCGACGGGCTCGTGGATCGCCATGCCGTCCTGATCGAGGATGGCTGGATCGCCGATCTGGCCAATGACGATGATCCCCGCCTGAATGAAGTGCAATGCCGCGACCTGGGCGGCGCGCTCATCCTGCCCGGCTTCATCGATACCCAGGTCAATGGCGGCGGCGGCGTCCTCTTCAATGACGAGCCCACGGTCGCAACGCTCCGGCGGATGGGTGCCGCGCATCGCAAATTCGGCACCACCGGCTTTCTGCCCACCTTGATCAGCGACGATCTTGGGGTGATGGAGCGGGCCATCGGCGCGGTCGCCGCCGCGGTCCGCGAAGGCGTGCCCGGCGTGCTGGGCATTCACCTGGAAGGCCCATTCCTCAGTCCCGCGCGCAAGGGCGTGCACAATGCGGAGAAATTCCGCCAGATCGACGCCAGAGCGCTGGAACTCCTCACCTCCCTGAAAAATGCCAAGACCCTGGTCACCCTGGCCCCGGAAATGACCACGCCGCAGATGATCGCCCGACTGACGGAGGCCGGCGTGATCGTGGCCGCCGGCCACACCAACGCCACCTATGACGACATCCTTGCCGCCTATGCCCAAGGGCTCACCGGGTTCACGCACCTGTTCAACGCCATGTCGCCGCTCACCGGGCGCGAGCCGGGCGTGGTCGGCGCGGCCCTGTCCAATCCGGAAAGCTATTGCGGCATCATCGTCGATGCCCGCCATGTTCACCCCGAAACGCTGAAGCTGGCGCTGCGCTGCAAGCCGCATGACCGTTTCATGCTGGTGACGGACGGATTGGCGAATGTGGGCACCAATGCGGATTCCTTCAAATTGCTGAACGCCACCATCCGGATCGAGAATGGCGTCTATGTCGACGAAAACGGCACCCTGGCGGGGTCGGCGCTGGATATGCGCCAGGCCGTGCGCAATGCCATGACCTATCTGGGCGTCGAGCTTTGCGACGCGCTGAACATGGCCAGCGCCGCGCCGGCCCATTTTCTGGGCCTGGGCCATGAATATGGCGCCATCGCGAAAGGCTTTCGCGCCAATTTCGTGGTCGCGGACGACGATTTGAATATTCGCGAAACCTGGATCGACGGCGTGCCCGGTTAAGCGAGCATGATCACCCGGCGCTGCGCCGAAGACCGTTGCGCCGCTTCGATGATCTCCAGTCCGGCGACCGCATCCTGCGGATCCACCGGCAGAGGCGCGCCATCGCGCAGCGCCCGCACCATTCCCGCGTAAAAATCCTGATAGGCGCCCGGCACGCTGGGAACGGCCCGCGCCGTATTTCCGTCGCCGAGAAGGCCCCATTGATCGGGCGGGTCTTCGCCCCATCCCGCACCGCCGGGGCGCCCGCCTGCCCGCAATGCGGCTTCCTGCACATCGCCTTTTTGCTTCACGAATGCGGCGCGATCGCCCATCACCCGCATCCGCGCACCCGCCTCGGCCGCCAGGCAACTGGTCCATAGATGGGAATGCACGCCATTCTGATGGGTCAGGGCGACAAAGACATCATCGTCGGTCCCCGCGCCGGCGCGGCGGATATCAAGCTCCGCATAGACGTCGCGCACCGGCCCGAACAGATAGAGCGCCTGATCGATCAGATGGCTGCCGATATCGTAGAGAAGGCCGCCCGCTTCCTCCGGTTCCGGCCGCTCTTTCCAGCCGCCTTTGGGCTGGGGCCGCCAGCGCTCCAGCCGCGATTCGAACCGCAGCACATGGCCCAGCGCGCCACGGTCCAGCAATCCGCGCAGGGTGCGGCATTCGCTGTCCCAGCGCCGGATATGATAGGCGCTGACGGCGAGTTTCTTCTCCCGCGCCTTGGCGATCACTTGCCGCGCTTCGGCCGCCGTCGGCGCGAAAGGCTTGTCGATCACCACGGGAAGGCCGGCATCGAGCGCGGCCAACGCCAGCGTCACATGGCTGCGATTGGGCGTGGAGATCACCACCAGGTCGTGACCGGCCGCGTTTCGCCAAAGCTGGTCCGGATCGCTCGTCACCCGAACGCCCGGATAGTCGCGCAAAGCCTGGGCCCGGCGTTCCGCATTGCCGGTCACCACCGTCGCCAGGCGCAACCCCTTCGTCGCCGCGATCAAGGGCGCATGAAAAAACGCTCCGCCCAGCCCGAAGCCGATCAGCCCGACACGCAGATCACGATCAGAGTCCGGCACCATGGACCCACTATAGAGAGGCTCGTGTCTCCGGCAAAAATCGGCCGGCCTTCGCGGCGACGGCCGTTGCGGTTGCGGTCCCGGCCGCGATCATCCCGGCGGGCGACAAAGCGTGATATTTGCCGGGCGATCACGCCAACCTGGCACCGCTTTCCGCGTCTATCGCCCGCCCTCCACCGCCAGCCGTTATTGGTAAAAATCAATCTTGACGGGCCATTGGGATCGCGACGGCGCGAAGGCACCGAAGCGGAAAAACACCACGCTTTGCGCACTTTCCAGAGAATTTACAGCCGTATCGCCGGTCACGGTTTCTGAAAAAGCCGCGCATACCGGAAAGAAGTTGGAAGGAACCCGGGACCTATTTTTATCGCGGGCGGTGCCCCTTCCGTCGGTTCCGCAGGGGCAGAAAGGGGGCGGGACACGCGTGCGGGTACCCGCTGGTAAAGGTGATCGGCATGTCATCCATCGGCACTTTTCTGAGGCGCTTTTTCAAATCCAAGCGCGGCAATGTCGCCATCATCACAGCCATGGTGGCGCCCGTCCTGATCGGCTTCTGCGGCCTGGGTGCCGATGCCGGCTATTGGTATTATCGTCAGCGCAACCTGCAGAGCGCGGCCGACATCGCCGCCTATAATGGCGCGGTGGTGCTTCAAAACAGCGCCAGCCTAACCGCCATCACCGATGCATCGACGGCGGGTGCCTCCGGCAATGGCTGGGCCTCCACCAACGGCACCATCACCGTCAACAATCCGCCCACCTCCGGGCCGAACCAGAACACCCATTCCGTCGAAGTCCTGCTCACCGAGAATGAGCCCCGCTATTTCACCGCCATCTTCAGCCAGGACAGGGTCCCCGTCAGGGTGCGTGCGGTGGCGACCTACACCCAGACCCAATCCGCCTGCATGGTGGGGCTGAACAAGACCAAATCCAATACGGTGCAATTCTGGGGCAATGCCTATGCGGATTTCACGGCCTGCAACATCGTTTCCGATTCCAGCTCCAACAGCGCCTTCAGCGTGGGCGGTTCCGCCAATGTGACCGCGCCCTGCGTGGACACGGTGGGCGGCTCTTATGTCTCGGCGACGCTCACCCTGACGTCCTGCTCCAGCGTCACCACCAAGGCACCCTATGTCTATGATCCCTATGCCAGCCTGCCCGTGCCTTCGACCGGCAGCTGCACCACGCCGTCCGGCTCCACCCTCAATCCCGGCACCTATTGCGGCGGACTTTCGCTCAGCGGCACGATGACCTTGAATGCGGGCGTCTATGTGATCTCCGGCGGCGATCTCAAGATCAACGCCAACGCCGACATCACCGGCACCGGCGTCACCTTCTATCTCACCAACGGCGCCACCTTGCAGATCAACGGCAACGCCAAGCTCAATCTGACCGCGCCCACTTCGGGCGATTATTCGGGCGTGGTTTTCTATGGCGACCGCACCCAACTGACCGCCAAGAACACCATCAACGGCAATGCCAGCTCCAACATAACGGGCGCGATCTACTTTCCCAGCCAGGAAGTGGATTTCCTGGGCAATTTCAGCGGCGCAGGCGGCTGCACCCAGGTGGTCGCCGACACCATTTATTATACCGGGTCCGCCTCCTTCTCGACCAACTGCACCAACAAGGGGATCAAGACCATTCCCGTGCCCGGCGCCGTCACGCTTGTGGAGTAAGTCATGAACAACAGCTTGCGCCGTCTGTGGGCGCGCTTTTCTTCGTCATCCGGCGTCGCCGCCGTGGAATTCGCCCTGGTGCTGCCCATCCTGGCGGCGATCGTGATTACCCTGCCCGACCTCAGCCAGGCGGCCATGAGCGTGATGCAGATGGAAGGCGCGGCGCGGGCCAGTATCCAATATGCCATGGGCGGCGGTACCGACATGTCGCAGGCCCAAACCATCGGTCTGCAAGCCTGGACCAACAAGCCATCCAATGCGGCGCTGTCGTCGTCGCTATCCTGTCAATGCGCCGGGGCCGCGGGCACCTGCGGCCAGTCCTGCCCCGACGGTTCCATACCTCAGACTTTTTTCAGCGTGACCGCCTCGGGACATATGGGCGGTCCCGTGATCAGCTTCGACAAGTCGATCACCCGCACCGTGCGCCTGCAATGATCGTGCGTTCGCCAATCCGAAACTTCACCCGGGATCAGAGTGGCGCCACCGCCGTGGAGTTCGCGCTCGTCTCCTCCGCCTTTATCGCCCTGGTGCTGGGAATTTGTTACGTCGCCATCATGCTGTTCAACAATCTCAGCCTGGGATGGGCGTTGTCCAGCGCGTCCCGCCTGGCCGAGATCAACAAATCCGTGACCCAGGCCACCATCGCCCAGGCCGTGAATGCGCAGCTGGCATCCATGAATCTGCCCACCGCCACCGTGCAATATACTTCGTCGGTTTCCGGCGGCCTGCGCACGGCGCAGATCACCGCCGGCTATACCCAGACCTATACCTTGCCGCTGGTTTCGACCTTCCAGATCAATTTCAGCTCCAGCATCACGGTTCCCCAGCCCGGCTGAAGGCCGCATAAAAAAAGCCGGCCCGGACCGAGCGATCCGGACCGGCTCAGGATCATGCCCCGCTCAGGCGGAGATTTTCTTCAAGGCGCCCGCCATGCTGTCGAGCGCGGCCTTCAAGGTCGTGCGCGACGTGGCGAGGTTCATGCGGATGAAATTCTCGCCGCCCTTGCCGTAATTGGTCCCCGAATTCATGGCCACGGCCGCATTCTGGGCGAACCACAGATTGACCATGTCGGCCGGGGTCACTTTCTTGGGCATGCCGGTGGCGGGATTGACGGGCGGATTCTTGTTCATGTCGTCCGCCATCTTCTTGGCATTGATCTTGTTCGCCACCGCCGAGACATCGATCCAGGCCAGATAGGTGGATTCCGGCTTCTTGCCCACCTTCAGCATCGGGATGTTGGCCTTGATATATTGATTGGTGAAATCGTGATTGCCGTCGATATAGGCGACGCACTGGTCCAGCCATTCGCCGCCGCCGGAATAGGCCGCCTGTTCCGCCAGCATGCCCATGGTCGACAGATCGGCATGATTGTTGGCCTGGGTCTTGCGGAAGAGATCCTGGTTGCTCGAGAAGAACCAGGCGCATTTCATGCCCGGCAGCGAGAAGGATTTGCTGCCCGACTTATAAGTGATGCTGTTGTTGACGATCTTCTTGTCGTCGAGATTGGCGAAGGGCACGTATTTCTGGCCCTTGGAAACGAAGTCGCAATGGATTTCGTCCGACAGCACCACGATATTGTGCTTGAGGCACAACTCGCCATAGCGGGTGAGTTCTTCCTTGGTCCAGGCGCGGCCCACCGGGTTCTGCGGGTTGCAGAGGATGGAAACCTTGACGTCGGGCGTCATGCGGCGCTCGAAATCCTCCCAGTCCATCTCGTAGCGGCCATTGACGTATTTCATCAGGCTTTCTTCGGCCACCGTGTTGGTGAACCGGACGTCGCTGTAGAAACCGCTATAGATCGGGGTCGCCATCAAGACCTTGCTGCCGGGCGGGCAAAGCGCCCGCATCGACGCGATGATGCCGGCATGAACGCCGGTGGTGATGCCGAGCTGCTCGGGGTTGATGTTCTTGGTCCCGTAGCGCCGCTCGTTCCAGGCGATGATGCCTTTCTTGAACGCGGTGGGGCCGGGCGACGCCATGTCGACATAGCCCCAATTCTCATGCTCCATCCGCTTCTTGAGCGCCGCGGTGATGGACGGCGCGCATTTGAAGTCCATGTCGGCGGTGGTCATGCCGGCCACGATGCGGCTCATGTGATTGACGCGAACGGGCATGTCCCATTTCACGCTGTCGGTGCCGATGCGGTTATAGGGCGTGTCGAAATCGAACTTGCCGGGCGTCGGCGCCGCCGCTGCCGGAGCGCTGGCCGCGATGCTGGCTGCCAAAGGACCAAGGGCCAAAACGCCGCCGCCAAGCCCTGCATTCCGAAGAAACGACCGGCGGTCGTGTCCCTTACGCGAACTCTGTTCCAAGCTAACCTCCCTGATTGTTATGGTCTGATGGTCATGGTCGCCGCGAAAACCGTCCGGCCAGCGCTCCAAACTGCGGGAGCGGCGTTCGGGCCCGGCGACCATAGCCGGTTTCGGAAAGATTGCTTAGCCGTTGCCGGAAATTCATGAATGGCGCGCGCGCAAACGGGCCGGCGCGCACCGCGCCTGACATTTTCTATAATAATATCAATGTCTTGGAAAATTGGTGGGTGATGTAGGAATCGAACCTACGACCCGCTGATTAAGAGTCAGCTGCTCTACCAACTGAGCTAATCACCCACGCCCGCCGGTTCTGCATGCCGGCAAGGACGGGCCTCTTAGCAGAGGGGTCCCCCCCTGTCCAGAAAGTACCACTCCCAGCCTGTGACTAGATTTTCTCGCAGCCGACACCGGCTTTCTTCCCCCGTATGGCGAAGCCATTGGCGGGGGAAGATGTCCGCTAGCGGGCTTGCCCGCGTAGCGGACAGATGGGGGTCAATTAGATGATTCCCCCACTATGGCGGGGAATCTCCACCTGCCGATGCACATGCACGCTCATCAAGAGCCCGAAGCCGAACATCACCGTCAGCATGGCGGTGCCGCCGTAAGACAGGAGCGGCATGGGGATGCCCACCACGGGAATCAGCCCCATCACCATCAGCCCGTTGATCATGATGTAGAAGAAGAAATTCAGGGTGATCCCCATCGCCAGGAGGCGGGAGAACTGGCTGCGCGCGCTGGTGGCGATCTGGACGCCATAGAACAGCACCACCGCAAACAGGATCAGCAGCGCGATGCTGCCCACGAAGCCAAACTCCTCGCCGAAATTGGTGAAGATGAAGTCGGTCTGCTTTTCCGGCAGGAAATTGAGGCGGCTCTGCGTTCCGTTGAGAAAGCCCTTGCCCGACAGGCCGCCCGAACCGATGGCGATCTTGGCCTGGGTGATGTTCCAGCCCGCGCCCAAGGCGTCGGCTTCCGGGTCCAGGAAGGTCATCACCCGCGCCTTCTGGTAATCGTGCAGCACGAAACGCCAGGCCAGCGGCACCGCGGTGGCGATCGCCGCCAGGGCCGGGGCGATCCAGTACCAGCTGAGGCCGGCTAGAAAGAGCAATGCGCAACCATCGGCCACGATGATCAGGGTGGTGCCGAGATTGGGCTCGATCACCACGAACAGAGCGGGGATGCCGATCATGGCCAGCGCAATCCCCAGGTTGAGGGGCTTGGACACTTCCTCCACGCTCTTGCCGTGCAGGAAGCGGGCGAGCGCCAGCACCAGCGAGACCTTCATCAATTCGGACGGCTGCAGATCGACCGGGCCCAGCGAAATCCAGCGCTGAGCGCCCAGGCCTTCATGGCCGGCCACATCCACCGCGATCAGAAGCAGCAGCGCCACGGCATAGGCGGGATAGGCCAGGCTCATCCAGACCCGTACATCGATGGTGGCCGCGATCACCAGAATGAAAAGGCCGACGATGAATTTGGAAAGCTGCGACAGCGCCCAGGGATGGAAATGGCCGCCCGCCACCGAATAGAGCATGGCAATGCCGCCGGTGGCGATGATGGTGACCAAAAGCACCAGGCCCCAATTCACCTCCAGCAGCTTGTCGGCCACGCTGAGGGTCCGTTTGGCGGCGGCATAAGGTCGGGAGATCATC
The DNA here is from genome assembly GCA_017307355.1 of Alphaproteobacteria bacterium. Taxonomy (GTDB): domain Bacteria; phylum Pseudomonadota; class Alphaproteobacteria; order Micropepsales; family Micropepsaceae; genus Rhizomicrobium. Next base: position 39 of record JAFKFG010000029.1, on the reverse strand, counting down.
GCGAGCCCCCATTGTAAGCGCGATAGGTCATCGCACGGG
>JAFKFG010000028.1 GCA_017307355.1 Alphaproteobacteria bacterium | reverse complement strand
CCGCCGCCGAACTGAAGGAAGATATCGAAGCCGCCTATGCCGGCTTCACGAATCCCGAAATCGCGCCTTTGTCGGCGATGACCGGCAATCGCTATCTGCTGGAACTGTTCCACGGCCCCACTTTCGCCTTCAAGGACATCGCGCTGCAGATATTGGGCCGCCTGTTTTCGCGGGCGCTGACGCGGCGGGGCGGCAAGGCCACCATCGTGGCCGCCACATCGGGCGATACGGGGTCGGCGGCGATCGCCGCGCTGGGCGGGTTGCCCAATATCGAAGTTTTTGTGCTGCATCCCAAGGGGCGCGTCAGCGAAGTGCAGCGCCGCCAGATGACCACCAGCGGCCATGCCAATGTCCACAACATTGCCCTGGAAGGCAGTTTCGACGATGCCCAAAGCATCGTGAAAGGACTGTTCGCGGAAAAGGAATTCGCCCGCGAAGTCGGCCTCACCGCCGTCAACTCGATCAATTTCGTCCGCATCGCCGCCCAGAGCGTCTATTATTTCACCGCGACCGCGGCGCTGGGCAAACCTGCCACCTTCATCGTGCCGACGGGAAATTTCGGCGATATTTTCGCCGGCGAAGCGGCCGAGCGCATGGGCCTTGCCGCCGGACGGCTGGTGATTGCCACCAATGCCAACGACATCATGGCGCGGGCCTTGAACGAAGGCGTCTACGAAGCCGGCGCGGCCTATCACACCATCAGCCCGTCTATGGACATTCAGGTGGCGTCGAATTTCGAGCGCGCCTTGTTCGAGGCCTCCGGTCGCGACGCCGGCTGGACCCGTTCGGCGATGGAGGATTTCGCCCGCGACAGGCGGCTGGTATTGCCCGACCCGGTCCTGGCGGCATTGCGCAATCGCTATGACGCCCGTTCCAGCGACGACGAAGACACGCTGTCCACCATCAACGCCATAGCCGGCACGTCGGGGCGCGTGATCGATCCGCACACCGCCGTGGCGGTCAATGCCTTGCGCAAATTCGGCTTCCGGGAAGAACCGATGGTGGTTCTTTCCACCGCCCATCCCGCCAAATTCGCCGATGCGGTGATCAATGCCACCGGCGCGCCGCCGCCCATGCCCGAGGAGTTGCGCCGCGTCCTGGACCTGCCGGAACAGCTGGAAATCCTGCCCAACAACCTTGCTTTGATTCGACAGTTCATCTCTTCTAGACTGGCGGGATGACTGTAGAAATATCTAATCTTTCCAATGGTTTGACCGTTATCACTGATCCGATGGCGGGCCTGGAAAGTGCCGCTTTGGGGGTGTGGGTTTCCACCGGCGGGCGCAACGAATTGCCGGCCGAGATGGGCCTTTCCCATATGCTGGAGCATATGGCGTTCAAGGGCACCACCACCCGCAGCGCCCGTCAGATCGCCGAAGAGATCGAAGCGGTGGGCGGCTATCTCAATGCCTATACCAGCCGCGAACAGACCGCCTTCCACGCCCGCATCCTGAAAGACGATGTGGCCCTGGCGCTCGATATCGTGGCCGACATTCTGGTCAATCCCACCTTCGTCGCCGACGAGCTGGAACGCGAGCGCCAGGTGGTGCTGCAGGAGCTGGGTCAGGCGCGCGACACGCCCGACGACATCATCTTCGATCACTTGCAAAGTGTGATCTACAAGGACCAGGCGCTGGGCCGGCCGATCCTGGGCGAGGAAGCAACGGTTTCGGCTTTCACGCCGGCCGCATTGCGCGATTACAGCGGGCGGCGCTACCGCGCCGAAGCCATGACCCTGGTTTCGTCGGGTGCGGTCTCGCATGCCGAGATCGTCGCCTTGGCGGAAGAAAAATTTGCGAAGCTGGCCACCGGCGGCCTCGATCCGACCGCGCCCGCTCATTATGTCGGCGGCGATATCCGCCTGATCGAGGATCTGGAGCAGGCCCATATCGTCTATGCCTTTCCCGGCATCGCGTCGGGCGATCCGGATTTTCACGTCGCCCAGCTGCACGCCATGGTGCTGGGCGGGGGCATGTCGTCCCGCCTGTTCCAGGAAGTGCGGGAAAAGCGCGGCCTCTGCTATTCCATTTATGCCTTCACCAACAATTTCCAGGACACGGGCTTCACCGGCATCTATGCCGGCACCGGCGAAAAGGAAGCGGGCGAATTGTCGGCGGTGATTGCCGGCGAGATGGAAGCGATGATCGCGGGCGTCAGCGATGCGGAAATGGCGCGGGCCAAGGCGCAGCTCAAATCGGGCCTTCTGATGGGACTGGAACGGCCCGGAACGCGGGCCGAACAGATCGCCGGGCAGATTTTCACGCTGGGGCGCTTGCAGAGCGCCGCAGAAATCGTGGCGCAGATCGATGCGGTGGATGGCGCGGCCCTGTCGCGCTACGCCTCCCGTATCATGAGCCAGCCTTCGATCGCGGCGGTCGGGCCGGTCAAGAATCTCGAACGTCATGAGATTTTTGCCGCGCGCTTCGCCCCCCGCGAAGCGGCGGAATGATGAAGCCCGCGCCGCCGCCCGGCAAAATGAGCGCGATGATGCATTCGCGGCCGATGGCGTTCATGCGCGGGCTGACCTTTCCCGGCGGCCAGCAACCGGTGCTGCGCGGCCAGGACGTTTATCTGCGCTATCCCCGCATCGCCGACTATATTAGTTGGGCACGCCTTCGGGGCGAGAGCCGCGAGTTTCTCACCAAATGGGAACCCGTCTGGGCCGAGGACGAGCTCACCAGAGGCGCCTTCCGCCGCCGCATCAAGCGCTATCAGAAAGAAACGCGACTGGATTCGGCTTATGTTTTCCTCGTCTTTCGCGCCAGCGACGATATGCTGATGGGCGGCTGCACGCTTTCCAATGTGCGGCGCGGCGTTACCCAATGCTGCGCGCTGGGCTATTGGATCGGGGCCCGTTTTGCCCGCCAGGGTTACATGAGTGACGCGGTGCGCGCCCTGATACCCTTTGTCTTCGGCACGCTGGGGCTGCACCGAATCGAAGCGGCATGCCTGCCGGAAAACCAGCCCTCGCGCAGCCTGCTCGCCAAAGCGGGTTTTCACGAGGAGGGGCTGGCACGAAAATATCTGCTGATCAACGGTGAATGGCGCGATCACGTTCAATTCGCTCTTCTGGAAGATGAAGCTTCCTTGAAGAACGGTGCGCGGTTAGGTTAGCCGCGCCGTTCTGGCCCCCTGGAGCGGTTCCAGGAAAAGTGTGGTGCGGTTTTCCGTCAGGAACCGCGACAAAACAAAGAGATAAAGTGTTTTCGCGATTCCATGGAACGCGGAAACGCTCTAGCCGCAAAGAATCGGATGCGAAAACCGTTATTCCTTTTGTTGATCGGCATGCTGCTGGCCAGTCTGGGTGTGGCGCTTGCCGCCGATCCGCCAAAGCCGGTGGATTTCGGCGGCGACGCCAATGTCATCAACCTGAGGCACGAACTTACGCCGTATCATGCGGCCAGCGGCCCGGAGAATGATGGCTCGGCCTGGTACATGTTGGCGGTGACCAACAATAGTGTGCGGCCCGCCATCCGCGTTCTTCTGGCAGGGCAGCCGCCGCGCATGGCCTTGCGCCTTCTGCCGCATCCCTCGCGCCCCGCCATTCTCGCTGTGGCCAGTTCGGATTCGGGCGTGGTGGTCGAACCGGCCAAGGCTTATGGCGCCCGGGCCTGGCGCGTCATCATCCCGCCGGTGACGCAAGTGGGTCTGGCGGTGCGGGTCGGCTACGCCAATGCGCCGCCTTCGCTCCTGGCCTGGACCGAACCGGCTTTGGCTTCGCACAATCGCCAGCTCGCCATCTTCACCACCGCCGTGGGTGCCTTGATCGCCGCCGCCGCGCTGATCACTGTGGGGCTTGCGATCCTGATCGGTCACGCCGCCCCCCGCTGGGTGGCGATCACCTTGTTCCTGTTGCTGTGGAGCTGGCTGGCCGGCACCGGCATGTTCGATGCCAGCCTCGCCACGCGGATCGGTGGGCCTTACGGATTATCCGCTTTGTTGACGGCGCTGGCATTGGCGGCTGGGGCGCGGCTAGCGGATGCCATCGTCCCCTTGCGGGAAGTCTTTCCCGCACGCGTCCGGCAGTTCCGCATCGCGCTCTATATTCTGTGCGGGCTTGGCGTGGCCTCTTACCTGGGATTGCCGGGCGCCACCTTGGTCACCGACACATTGATCGTGCCGGGCAGCGCCGCCGTGGCGGCCTATCTTTTCTTCTGCGGACGGCGCGGCGTGCGCGCGGCGCAGGTCATCGCCCCCAGCGCCGCAGCCTTCGCTTTGGTGGCATTGGCCGCCGCCATCACCAGCCTGGGCGGGCTGGGCGAAACCTTGACGGCCCCCGCCACCACCGGCGGATTTGCCGCCGCGGGCGCGATCCTTCTGGCGCTGGCGGTGATCGCCAGCGAGGAAATCGCCGTCCTGCCGTTCCTGCACGGATCGAACGCGGCGCGGCTGCTGGAAGCCCAAAGCGCGCCGGAAGCGGCCCTCGATCCGTCCGCGCCGTTCGCCAATCTGGCACTGGCGGCGATCGGAGCGGCGCATCAGGGCGTGTTCGACTTGGATTTTCGCGCCCAACTTCTCACCTTGTCGCCCGACGCGGCCTTGATGGCGGGGCTGCCTCAGCACCGGACCACTCTGTCGCATTCCGACTGGATGGCGCGCCTGCATCCGGAAGATCTGGAAACCTATCGCGATGCGTTGGAGATGTTCCGCGACCAACCCGGTCAGGCGTTCCGGCTGGAGTTTCGGGCGCCCGGTCCGGGCGGCAGTTGGCGCTGGCTGGAATTGCGCGCCAGCATCGTGACCGAGCAGGACGTGCCGTCGGATTGCTTGGGCCTTCTCAGCGACATCACCGAACGCAAGGAAGCACAACCCGTCGCGGGCGATCCTTTGACCGGATTGGGCGGGCGTCCCGCCTTGATCGATGCCATGGCTGGTATGGGCGGGGACTTGCCGCGCGTTCAATTGGCATTGATCGACCTGGACCGGTTCAAGGCCATTCACGCCAGCATCGGCGATACCGGCGGCGACACCATTCTGCTGCAGACGGCACGGCGTTTGAATCAGCGCTTCGGGAATGAGGCGCGGATCTTCCGGATCGGCGGCGACGGTTTTGCGCTTCTTTTCCGGGCGGAGGATATCGGCCTTCGGGCGCTGGGCGACGAATTGGTCGAGCTTTGCAATCCGCCCCATCCTTATGAGGGCCGCAGCATCTTCGCGCCCGCCAGTGCCGGATTGGCGTCCGGCGAAAGCGATCCCGTGCGCCTATTGCGCAACGCGGAACTGGCTTTGGCCGCCGCCAAGGCGCGGGGCGGCGCCTGTGCCCTGATCTATGAACCGGGCCTGGAAGCGCAGGCGCGCACCGATGCCGTGGCGCTGGAGGCGGATCTGCGCCAGGCGCTCGACAGCGGGCAGATCGAAATCTTCTACCAGCCTATCATGCGCTTTTCCGATCATGCGGTGGCCGGGTTCGAAGCACTGTTGCGCTGGCGCCATCCCACCAAAGGCTTGATCGCGCCCGGCGAGTTCATCGCCCATTCCGAGGAAACCGGATTGATCGTGAGTTTGGGGCGTTTCGCGCTGGAGCGGGCGGCGAGCGATCTGTCGCATTGGCAACGCTATTTCTCCATCTCGCCGCCGCTCTTCGTCAGCGTCAATCTCTCCCGCCGCCAGCTGCGCGATCCCGGGTTCGAGGAATTGCTGACCGAGGCCGTGCACAAGAATGCGCTGGCGCAGGGCACCTTGACCCTGGAAGTGACGGAAAGCGCGGTCGCGAGCGATGCCAATCTGGCCGCCACTCTGGTGCGTTTGAAAGGCTTGGGCGCGGGGCTGGCGATGGACGATTTCGGCACCGGCGCTTCCAGCCTCAGCCAGTTTCACGATCTGCCGTTCGACACGGTGAAGATCGACCGGAATTTCCTCACTCGCCAACCCAATGGCGAGATCGGCGAGGAGGCCGGCCAGGTGTTGCGGTCTGTCATCCGGCTGTCGCAGGACTTGAAGCGCGCCGTCGTGGCCGAAGGGGTCGAAAGCGCCGAGGATGCCGCCTGGCTGGCGTCCTTGGGGTGCGAATTCGGCCAGGGCTTTTATTTCTCGCCGCCGCTCACGCCATCCGATACGTTGACGTTCATTTCCCGGCACTTGGATGCCGCGGCAACTTCATCCTAGATCACGCGTTTCCTTTCACTTCCACGACGGAGAATTTCATGACCATCAAGGTGGGCGACCATATTCCTTCCGTGACGCTGATGCAGATGAAGGACGGGCCCCAGCCCGTTTCGACCGACGAGTTGTTCAAGGGCAAGAAAGTCGCCCTGTTCGCCTTGCCGGGCGCCTTCACGCCCACTTGCTCGGCCAAGCATCTGCCCGGCTTCATCCAGCAGGCCGATGCCTTGAAGGCAAAGGGGATCGATGCGATTGCCTGCCTTTCGGTGAACGACGCCTTTGTGATGGGGGCCTGGGGCAATGCCCAGGGCGCCGGCGACACGGTGATGATGCTGGCCGATGGCAATGGCGATTTCACCCGGGCGGTCGGGTTGGAAATGGACGGATCCAAATTCGGCATGGGCAAGCGCAGCCAGCGCTACTCCATGATTGTCGACAATGGCGTGGTGAAGACGCTGAATGTCGAAGCGCCGGGCGCGTTCGAAGTTTCCAGCGCCGATCACATGCTGACTCAACTTTAGGCGCGCGACCAAAAATCAACGGCGCGGGATGGCATCCCGCGCCAGTTGGTCGGCCCGCTCATTCTCGCTATGGCCGGAATGGCCGGCCACCCAGGTCCATTTCACCGACAGGTGGCGGGCCTGCTCGGCATCCAGCGCGCGCCACAGATCCTCATTCTTGACCGGCTTCTTGTCGGCGGTTTTCCAGCCGCGCTTCTTCCAGCCGATGATCCAGCTTCTGGCGCCGTCCATCACATATTTGGAGTCGGTATGGATCGACACATGGGATGGCTGCTTGATGGCGCGAAGGCCCTCGATCACCGCCGTCATTTCCATGCGGTTGTTGGTGGTCAAAGTTTTACCGCCGGATAATTCGCTTTCATGCGGGCCGCTCCTCAGGATCGCAGCCCAGCCGCCAGGCCCCGGATTGCCGGAACAGGCGCCGTCGGTGAACAGTTCAATAGGCGTGCTCACAAGCCATACTCGCCGGACTGTTTCACTTTCAAGTGAAAGCGCAACCGTTTGGCATATTCGCGCGGATCCTTGGGCCGGACCAGGGCATTGGGATCCGGATTGAGCCAGTCGAACAGCCGGGTCAAGAGAAAGCGCAAGGCCGCGCCGCGCATCAGCACCGGCAGGGCATCCTGTTCCTGCGGCGTCAGGGCGCGAACCGATTGATAGGCGGCGATCAGCGCCTTGCCCTTGGTGATGTTGTAGGCGCCATCGGACTCGAAGCACCAGCTGTTCAGCGTCACCGCCAGGTCATAGGCATAGGTGTCGTTGCAGGCGAAATAGAAATCGATCAACCCCGAAACCTTTTCCTGCATGAACAGGACATTGTCGGGAAACAGATCGGCGTGAATGACGCCGCTGGGCAGCCCGGCCGGCCAATCCCGCTCCAAATCCGCCAAGGCGTCGGAAATCAGCGCGCCCAGATTGCGTTCCACGGCGTCGGCCCGGGCGCGCGTCGCCTCGGCCAGCTCGCGCCAGCCGGCCGGGCCCAGCGCATTGGGACGGGTGAGGGCAAAATCTCGACCGGCTTCGTGCAACTGGGCCAGCGCGCGGCCCGCTGCCGCGCAATGGACGGTTTCCGGCTTTCGCAAGGATACGCCATTGAGAAAGGTGAAGATCGCACCCGACCGGCCCTTGAAGAGGAAAGACTGCGCCCCCGAACGGTCGCGCAGGGGCTGGGGACAGGACAGGCCGTGCCCGGCCAGATGCTCCATCAGGCCCAGAAAGAAGGGCAGGTCGGCCGTCCTTACCCGCTTTTCATAGAGCGTGAGAATGAAGGCGCCGCGATCGGTCTGGAGGTAGAAATTGGAATTCTCCACCCCTTCGGCGATGCCTTTGAAGGCCAGGGGCGTGCCGATATCGTAGCCGCCGAGCAGGCTTTCCAGCTCCTCGAATCCCACATCGGTATAGACCGCCATGACGCCCCATTTTGCGCTGCTTCCCTTAACCGGCGCGGCTGGGTAAAGTCCGCCGCCCAAAAGGAAACCGGGCCGAGAAGTCGGCCGCAGCCTTCAAAAAGTCAAGTCTGAGCCGGATCTTAACATCATGACGCCCTCACGTTTCGCCGTTCTCGGATTTGCCCTTTTGGCATTGGCCGGCTGCAACAGCACCAAGGTCAATTTCTGCCCCATCCCGGTGGTTCTGGCCGACGCCTCGCAGATCGCGGTCTTCCGCCAGGGCGCCTCCCAGGATCTTTCGGGGGAGGCCTATCGGGTGGCTCTCACCGGCATCAGCACCAGCTGCGACATCAATCGCAAGACCGGCGAAACCAATTCCAGCCTGACCGTGAATTTCCGCGCCACCCGGGCGCCGACCACCGACGCGGCCCGCTATACGGTGCCGTATTTCGTGGCGGTGACGCGGGGCGACCAGATGGTGGAAAAGCGCATTCTCAACGTCACCTTCGATTTCGCGCCCGGCGCGTCCACCGCGACCTTCACCGAATCGCCCGACGATTTCGACATTCATCTGGAGAATGGCCATTTCCCCTACGAGTATCAGCTGATGGCGGGCTTCCAGATGACCCCGGCGCAAGTCGATTACAACAAGAAGATGGGCCGGTTCACGCCATGACGTCGTTGACGATGGACTTGTCGCGGACGGTGGGGGAAGCCTTCGCCGCCGAAGGATTGGATAGCGCATTCGGCACGGTTCAGGTTTCGGATCGCCCCGACCTCGCCCAGTTTCAATGCAACGGCGCGCTGGCGGCGGCCAAGGCGGCCAAAGCCAACCCGCGCGCCATCGCCGAGACGATCGCGGCGCGGCTGAAATCCGATCCGCGCTTCGCCAAGGTGGAAATCGCCGGCCCCGGCTTCATCAATCTGGATCTCGCCGATGCGGCGCTGAACGCGCGCATTGCGGCGCCGGAGCTTGTCCAAGACGCCAACGGCAAGACGGGGCTGATCGATTTTGGCGGCTATAATGTCGCCAAGCCCCTGCATGTGGGGCATTTGCGCTCCACCATCATCGGCGATTGTCTGCAACGCCTTTTCCGCGCCAATGGCTGGAAGGTCATCGGCGATGTGCATCTAGGCGATTGGGGATTGCAGATGGGGCAACTCATCTCGGAGGTGGAAGTCAGGGGTATCGCGCCCGTCTATTTCGACGCCGCCTTCAATGGTCCGTACCCGGAGCAATCTCCCGTCACCATGGAGGATCTGGAGGACATGTATCCGGCGGCTTCCGCCGCATGCAAAGCCGATCCGGCCCGCTTGGACGCCGCGCGCCGCGCCACTCAGCAATTGCAGGACGGACGGCCCGGCTATCGTGCGCTGTGGCAACATTTCGTGAAGGTCTCGGAAGTGGGCCTGGCGCGGGAAACCGAAAGTCTGGGCGTGACGTTCGATTTGTGGAACGGCGAATCCACCGTTCACGACCTGATCGCGCCCATGCTGGAAGACCTCAAGGCGCGCGGCTTCGCGGAAATGGATGATGGCGCGCTGGTGCTGCCTGTGGCGGAGCCGGACGACAAGAAGCCGATGCCGCCCTTGCTGCTGGTGAAATCCGACGGCGCTGTGTTGTACGGAACCACGGATATGGCCACGGTGGTCGAGCGGGTTCGCGATTACGACCCGGACCTGATCCTCTATGTCGTGGATCACCGCCAGCACGGCCATTTCGAACAGGTCTTCCGCGCGGCCCGCAAAACCGGCATCGCCGGCAAGGCGATGTTGGAACATGCGGGCTTCGGCACCATCAACGGCCCCGATGGCAAGCCGTTCAAGACCCGTGCCGGCGGCGTGATGAAGCTTTATGATCTGATCGCCATGGCGGTGACGGAAGCCAAATCCCGTTTGGCGGAGCAGGGGTTGGGCGAGGACTATTCGCCCGAGGAACATGAAGCCATTGCCCGGCAGATCGCGCTGGCCACGATCAAGTTCGCCGATCTCTCCAACCACCGCACCACCGATTACACCTTCGATCTGGAACGGTTCTCGAAATTCGAGGGCAAGACCGGACCCTATCTGCAATATGCGGCAGTGCGGATCCAATCGATCCTGCGCAAAGCGGCAGGCGAGGGCCATGTTCCCGGTACGCCGGGGATCCATTCGCCGGAAGAACGGACATTGGTCCTGCAGCTTCTGTCCCTGAACGATGCCCTGCTGGCGGCAGAACAAAAGCGCGCGCCCAACATCCTGTGCGATTACGCCTTCACCCTGGCCCAGAATTTCAGCCGCTTCTATGCCGCCCACCATATCCTGTCCGAATCGGATACCGGGTTGCGGGCCAGCCGGCTGGGCCTTTGCGCCCGGGTGCTGGCGGTGATGACCCAGACCTTGGCGATTCTGGGCATCGCGGTTCCGGAAAGAATGTGAATAAGTTCCGGGGTTTGGCGCTTTGGTTTGACTCGAAAAAGCCCCTCTTTATTATAGGACGCGACGGGGGTATCCGCCGTGAGGCGCCGCATCCCTGGCCAACACATGATCCCGCGCGGGAGAGCCCTCTTTGCTGAGGCGCCGAAGGAGCAACCACCCCGGAAACTCTCAGGCAAAAGGACCGCGCAGGAGATGAACTTCTGGAAAGCGGCCCGGCTCTGACGAGTTGCGCCCACCGAAGGGGTAATCCCGCCACCGGAACGATCCGGGGTTCGGGGGAAATCTCTCAGGTCCCATGACAGAGGGGTCCGTACCGCCTTTCCGGCGGCTGCGGGATTCCATTTTCGGGACCGATGACAGACACGAACGAAACTTTGAAAGTCACGCCGCTGCACGCGCTTCACCTGGAGCTGGGCGGCAAGATGGTGCCGTTCGCGGGCTATGCCATGCCGGTGCAATATCCGGCCGGCGTCCTCAAGGAGCATCTGCACACGCGCGAGAAGGCGGGGCTGTTCGATGTCTCGCATATGGGCCAGGCCTTTCTCAGCGGGGCCGATCCGGCCAAAGCGCTGGAGCGCGTCACCCCCGCCGACATTCAGGGCATTCCCGAAGGCATGCAGCGCTATGGCCTGCTGCTGAGCGACGAAGGCGGGATCAAGGATGATTTCATGACCACGCGCCTGGCCGGCGAAGCTGCGCTCTATCTGGTGGTCAATGCCGCGATGAAAGATGCGGACTTCGCCTATATCGCCGAAAAACTGAAAGGGCAGGCGACGCTGGCCCCCGCGCCGGACCGGGCGCTCCTGGCGCTGCAAGGCCCCTTGGCGGCCGATGTGTTGGAACGCCATTCGCCCGGCATCTCGCAAATGACCTTCATGCAGGCGAAGCGCGTCACGGTCGCGGGGGCGCCGGCCATTGTCAGCCGCACCGGTTATACCGGCGAGGACGGGTTCGAGATTTCCATCGAAGGCAAGGATGCCGAGAAGGTTGCCCGTGCGTTGCTGGCGGAAGCCGAAGTCCTGCCCATCGGACTGGGCGCCCGCGACAGCTTGAGGCTGGAAGCGGGACTTTGCCTTTACGGCCACGACATGGACGACGGCATCGATCCGGTCGAAGCCAATCTCGTCTGGTCGATGGGCAAGCGCCGCAAGGAAGCGGGCGATTATCCCGGCGCCGGCCGCATCGCCAAGCATCTTCAGGATGGCGCGGCCAAGAAACGGGTCGGTCTTCGGCCCGAAGGCCGGGCACCCGCCCGCGAAGGCACCGAGATCGCGGACAAGACCGGCCGCATCGTAGGTCGTGTCACATCCGGCGGCTTCGGGCCCAGCCTGAACGCGCCGCTGGCGATGGGCTATGTGGAAAAGGAATTTGCCGCCAACGGCACCAAGCTCGATCTGATCGTGCGAGGCAAGGCACTGGGCGCCGAAGTGGTGGCGATGCCGTTCGTTCCGAACCGCTATAAGCGGGCCAAGAAATAAAAAGGAGTTCGATATGAGTGAAGTGCGTTTCACCGATCAGCATGAATGGGTGCGGCTTGAGGGCGACGAGGCCACGGTGGGCATCACCCGCCACGCCGCCGAGCAGCTGGGCGATGTGGTGTTCGTGGAATTGCCCCAGGCCGGCCGCAAGGTCGGCGCCGGCGGCGAAGCGGCGGTGGTGGAAAGCGTCAAGGCGGCCAGCGAAGTCTATGCGCCCGTCGGCGGCGAAGTCACCGCGGCCAACAGCGTGCTGGAAGCCGAACCCGCCAAGGTGAACGAAGACCCGGAAGGGGCAGGCTGGTTCTTCAAGTTGAAACTCAGCGACAAGGCCGAATTCGCCAAGCTGATGGATGCGGCGGCCTATCAGGAATTCGTGAAGGGACTTTAAGTCATGCGTTATTTGCCGCTTACTCCGGACGATCGCCGCGTCATGCTGGCCAAGATCGGCGCGCCCGATATCGACGCGCTGTTCCGTGACGTGCCGCGCGAAGCGGTGGTGCCGCTCTCGGCCTTCGATTTGCCCGAAACCAAGGGCGAGCTGGAGGTCGATCGGGCGCTGTCCAAGATGGCGGCGAAGAATGTGGCGGCGGGTGCGGTCCCGTCTTTTTGCGGGGCGGGCGCCTACAAACATCATGTCCCGAGCGCAGTGGATCACCTGATCCAGCGATCGGAATTCCTCACCGCTTATACTCCCTATCAGCCGGAAATCGCGCAGGGCACGTTGCAGGTGCTGTTCGAATTCCAGACCCAAGTGGCGCTTCTGACCGGCATGGAAGTGGCGAATGCCTCGCTCTATGACGGCTCGACCGCCACGGCCGAAGCCGTGCTGATGGCCCAGCGCCTGACGCGCCGCCCCAAGGCGATCCTGTCCGGCGGCCTGCATCCGCATTATGCCGAGACGGTCGAGACTGTGGCGAACCTTTCCGGCACGGTGATCCGCACCCCCGTGACGCCGGGCGCGGCGGAAGACATCGCCGCGCTGATCGACAATGACACCGCCTGCGTGGTGGTGCAGAGCCCGGATGTGTTCGGCCTGATCCGCAGTCTCAGGCCCATCGCGGACGCGGCCCACGCCAAGGGTGCGCTTCTGATCGCGGTGGTCACCGAAGCGGTGTCCTTGGGCCTGTTGGAATCGCCCGGTGCCCAGGGCGCCGATATCGTCGCCTGCGAAGGCCAGTCGATCGGCAACGGCCTGAATTTCGGCGGGCCCTATGTGGGCCTGTTCGCGGCGCGGGAGAAATTCCTCCGCCAGATGCCGGGCCGGCTTTGCGGCGAGACCGTGGATGCGTCTGGCAAACGGGGCTTTGTGCTGACGCTCTCCACCCGCGAGCAGCACATCCGCCGCGAAAAGGCCACCAGCAATATCTGCACCAATTCCGGCCTCTGCGCCTTGGCCTTCACCATCCATCTGTCGCTGTTGGGCGAAGAGGGATTGGCACGCCTGGCGCGCCTCAATCACGCCCGTGCTAGCGCGCTGGCTGATCGGCTTGCGTGCGTTGGCGGAGTTGAACTGGTGACGCCGTCTTTCTTCAACGAGTTCACCTTGAAACTGTCCAAGCCGGCCGCGCCGGTGGTCGATGCCCTGGCAGCCAAGGGCATTCTGGGTGGCGTGCCGGCCTCGCGCCTGATGCCGCATGAAGCCAAAGCGCAGAATCTTCTGATCGTGGCGGCAACCGAAACCAATACAGACGACGATTTCGCGGCCTTCGAGACCGCCCTGAAAGAGGTGCTGGCATGAGCATGAACAATCAGGGCCGTCCCTCGCAGCCGGGCGTGGCGCAGGACAACGAGCTTCCCACCATTTCCGGTGACCGGGGCTTGGATCTGGAAGCGCGGCTGATCTTCGAGATCGGGCGTGGCGGCGTCACCGGTGTGGATTTGCCCGATGTGAAGGTGGACGACACGCGGCTGGGCGGGGTTCGCCGCAAAGACGCGGTAGGTCTTCCGGGGCTGAGCGAGCCGGAAGTGATCCGGCATTATGTGCGGCTGTCGCGGCAGAACTACGCCATCGATGCCGGGCTCTATCCGCTGGGTTCCTGCACCATGAAGCACAATCCGCGCCTGAACGAGAAGATGGCGCGGCTGCCGGGCTTCGGCGATCTGCATCCCCTGGCGCCCCGTTCGGCCACCCAGGGCGCGCTGGCGCTGATTTCCGAACTGATGAACTGGCTCACCACGCTCACCGGCATGCCGGCGGTGGCGATGTCGCCCAAGGCGGGCGCGCATGGCGAGTTGTGCGGCCTCTTGGCCATCCGCGCCGCGGTCGAAGCGCGGGGCGAAAAGCGGGGTCGCATCCTGGTGCCGGAATCGGCCCATGGCACCAACCCCGCCACCGCCGCCTTTGCCGGCTTCACGGTCGACGAAGTGCCCGCCAAGCCCAATGGCCATGTGGACGCGGCGGCGCTGAAGGCCAAGCTGGGTCCGGATGTGGCGGCGATCATGCTCACCAATCCCAACACCTGCGGATTGTTCGAGGGCGAGATCGTGGAGATCGCCAAGGCGGTGCACGCGGCCGGCGCCTATTTCTATTGCGACGGCGCCAATTTCAACGCCATCGCGGGCCGGGTGCGGCCGGGCGATCTGGGCATCGACGCCATGCACATCAATCTGCACAAGACCTTTTCCACGCCCCATGGCGGCGGCGGTCCGGGGGCGGGGCCGGTGGTCTTGTCGGAACGCCTGGCGGCCTATGCGCCGTTGCCGCTGCTGGTGTCTGACGCAAATGGCTTCCGGCTGATCGAGGATCGCGACGAGTTGCCGGCCGGCGCCAAGCCGTTCGGCCGCATGTGCGCCTTCCATGGCCAGATGGGCATGTTCGTGCGGGCGCTGAGCTACATGCTCAGCCATGGCCGCGACGGCGTGCGCCAGGCCAGCGAGGACGCCGTGCTGTCGGCCAATTACATCCTGGCTTCGCTCAAGGATGTGATGAGCGCGCCGTTCGGCGAGGGGCCCTGCATGCACGAAGCCCTGTTCGACGACACGTTCCTGGAAGGCAGCGGCGTCACCACTTTGGATTTCGCCAAGGCGATGATCGACGAAGGCTATCATCCCATGACCATGTATTTCCCCCTGGTGGTGCATGGCGCCATGTTGATCGAGCCGACCGAGTCCGAATCCAAGGAATCGCTCGACCGGTTCATCGCGGTGCTGCGCGGCCTGGCGGAAGAAGCCAAGGCGGGCAAGCGCGAGCGTTTCGACGGCGCCCCCCGTTATGCGCCCCGCCGGCGCCTCGACGAAACCGCCGCGGCCCGCAAGCCCGTCCTGCGCTGGAAGCCCGATCCGTTGCCGCAAGCGGCGGAGTAATGCCGGATCGTCAGTGCGCGCCGCGATTGCCGGCGGCGATGGCGTCGCGCTCGCACATATAGGCGCCACGCTGGGTGGTGCCGTAGCGCGGATCGCCTTTGACCACGAAGGTGTTGCCCGGCAGGGTCAGCCACACCACCATGTCGGTGGGGCAGCGCTGACGCGCGGTTTCTTCGCTGGCGAATTTGGTCTGAACGAAGGCGGGGGCGGAACCGGCCGACGCCAGCACCAGGAGCGCGGCGGCGCATAACAGTCTCATCATCGGCCTCGTCAATTCCATGTCCGGGTGGAGCGGTTCCAGGAAAAGTGTGTAGCGTTGCGCTGGCGCTAGGCAACTCCGTCCGGAACCGCGACAAAGCGAAGTGTCGATCCGCCCGCCGGCAAAGGCAACAGCCCAAGAAAAAGGCCCCGCCACTTGCGTGACGGGGCCAGTTGCCAGGGGAGACACTCGGAAAATCAGCTGCAGAAATGGACTTTCATGCCGGCGGGAACCTTGGTCTTGGCATCGCCGCAGGCCGCGTCGAGTTGAGACTGGGTCAAGCCTTTCACGCGGGTGAGGTCGGTGCCGGCAAATGAGGTGATGCGGGTGCGCGCGCCGGTGATGTCGGCGCCGTCCAGCTTGGCGCTGGCAAGATTGGCGGCGTCCAGAATGGTGCCGCGGAATGTGGCGCCACGAAAATCGGCGAAGGACATGCACATCAAGGTGGCATTGGCGCCGTCGAAATTGGCGCGGCGCAAATCCTTGGCCTTGACGCAGGTGTTGAACAGGTTGGCGCCCTGAAGCTGGCAGCCGGGGCAATCCACGATGCCGCCTTCGAGCCTGGCCACGGCCTTGGGGTCGGCCTTCAAGGCTGGCTCAGCCTGGACCGGAACAAGGACAGATGCGGCCAGGAACAAAGCGGAAAGGGACAAAAAGCGCTTCATGCTGTCTCAACCGGGAACATCTACCCGTGATGACGCAAGCCACATGCCAAAGCGCGGGAACCTGCGGCTATGCCCCGCATTAAGCAATTTATGGTTGTATCCAATCCGGAGAAAGTTGCCCGGCTCCATGCCATGGCGTCGAACCTGCGCCGGGCGGCCGCCGAAACCGGCCAGCCCCGCTACCGCACGCGGTTGTTGAATGTGGCCCGGGATCTGGAAACCGAAGCCGCCAAGCTGGAAGAGCAGGCGGCCGCCATCCGGCCGCCCAGGGATTCGCCCCGCACCCGGTAATGGCCCGCGATATGGGACTGGAAGAATTCGCTGATGGAATCCGCGAAAATCATGGAATCGTAGATGTCCTGGGGAACGTCTTCGTAAACGGCCACATGCCCGTCCGCCCGGAACTTGATCTTCAGAAGATGTGCCGCTTCGTCATAGGAAACGGCTTCGATCGTGTGGGACTGAAGGTACGGCATTCCTAGAAAACGGCGGACGGGCCATTTTGCTCCCTACAAGGACAAAAGGCGCGGCCTGTCAGCCGCGCCTTTGCTTTTCGCCGGCTTTAAGGCCCGGGATCAGGAACAGCCGCTGGTCGAACCGCAGGTGTTGCACTTCATGCAGGTGCCGTTGCGCACCAAAGTGAAGTTGCCGCACGCGCCGCAGCTGTCGCCTTCGAAGCCTTTCATGCGCGCTTCCACCACCCGGCGGGCATGCGCATCCTTGGCGGCCTGCTTGGATGACAGCGCCGCTTCCAGGGACGCGACCTGCGCGCCCACGGGATTGGCGGGCGCGATCTGGGCTTCCAGGCTGGCTTTGATCTCGGACAGATCGACCATCTCCCGCTCGTCTTCGAAATCGCCTTCATGGACATGGAAGGTTTCATGCTCTTCCAGCGCCAGCATGCGCGGCGCGGCGCCGCCTTTCACCACCGCCATCTGCTTCAGATGGCCGCGCAGATAGCCGGTCGAGGCCACTTTGGCGATCGCCACTTCCGAAGGCGCGCCGTCGCCCGAGCCGTCGCCGATGTCTTCGTCGGCCGAGGGCACGACATGGGCCAGATCGGTGCGGCCCAGATAGGAAACGCCCAGCTCGCGGAAAATATAGTCCAGCACGCTGGTGGCGTTCTTGATCGAGTCGTTTCCGATCACCAGGCCGGCCGGTTCGAAGCGCGTGAAGGTGAAGGCTTCGACGAATTCCTCCAGCGGCACGCCATATTGCAGGCCGACCGAGATCGCGATGGCGAAATTGTTCATCAGGCTGCGGAAGGCGGCGCCTTCCTTGTGCATGTCGATGAAGATTTCGCCCAGCCTTCCGTCTTCATATTCGCCCGTGTGCAGATAGACCTTGTGTCCGCCCACGATCGCTTTCTGGGTATAGCTTTTGCGGCGATGGGGCAGTTTTTCCCGCTCCCGGGCGCGGACCTTTTCCACGACCCGTTCGACGATGCGCTCGGTCACGATGGTTTGCACGGTGGGCTGGTGCGGCATATCCGCGATCTGATCGTCCATGTCGTCCTCGAAGTTGAAGGCAGTTGTGGCAAGGGGTTGCGACAGTTTGGAGCCGTCGCGGTAAAGGGCATTGGCTTTCAGTCCCAGTTTCCAGGACAGCATATAGGCGTCGCCGCATTCCCTGACGGAGGCGGCATTGGGCATGTTGATGGTCTTGGAAATCGCGCCGGAAATGAAAGGCTGCACCGCCGCCATCATCCGGATATGGGATTCCACGCTCAGCGCCCGCTTGCCCACCCGCCCGCAGGGATTGGCGCAATCGAACACCGGCAGATGCTCGGCCTTCAGGTGCGGCGCCCCTTCCAGGGTCATGGCGCCGCAGACATAGAGATTGGCGGCATCGATATCGGTGCGCGCATAGCCCAGGCTTTTCAGCATGTCGAAATCGGGCGCGTCCATTTCGGCCGGGTTCAACTTCAGAACAGCGCGGCAGAATTCCTCGCCCAAGGTCCATTTGTTGAAGACGAAGCGGATATCGAAGGCCGATTCCAGCGCCCCTTCGATTTCCGAAATCTGCTCCTCGCCGAAACCCTTGGCCCGAAGGCTGTTGAGATTGAGGCGGCCGGTGAAGCTCTCCAGCGAGCCGTACCCGACCGCATAGGCGACGATGGCGTCCGCTTCCGCCTCGCTATAGCCCAGGCTGGCCAGGGCTTCGGGCACGCAGCGATTGATGATCTTGAAATAGCCGCCGCCCGCCAGGGTCTTGAATTTCACCAGGGCGAAGTCCGGCTCGACCCCGGTGGTGTCGCAATCCATCACCAGGCCGATGGTGCCGGTGGGCGCGATCACCGTCGCCTGGGCGTTGCGGAAGCCGAAATCCTTGCCCATGGCCAGGGCATCGTCCCAGGCCCGGCTTGCGGCCAGGGCCAGGTCCGCCTGCGCAATCGCCGCAACGTCCAGCGGCACCGGCGCGATCGAGAGCTGCTCATAGCCCGCGCTTTCGCCCCGCGCTGCCCGCGCATGGTTGCGCACCACCCGCAGCATCGCTTCGCGATTGGCGGCATATTCGGGGAAGGGCCCCAATTCGCCCGCCATTTCGGCGCTGGTGGCATAGGCGACGCCGGTCATCACCGCCGAAATCGCCCCCGCGATGGCACGGCCTTCGCGGCTGTCATAGGGCGTGCCGGCCGACATCAGAAGGCCGCCGATATTGGCGAAGCCCAGGCCCAGGGTGCGGTAGTCGTAAGAAAGCTGCGCGATCTCCTTGGAGGGGAATTGCGCCATCATCACGGAAATTTCCAGCACGACGGTCCAAAGCCGGACCGCATGCTCGAAGGCCGGAACGTCGAAAATCTTGGTGCCGTCCTGCTCTTTGCGGAATTGCATCAGGTTCAGGGACGCCAGATTGCAGGCGGTATCGTCCAGGAACATGTATTCGCTGCACGGATTGGAGGCGCGGATCTCGCCGCCGGCCGGGCAGGTGTGCCAGTCATTGATCGATGTGTGGAACTGGATGCCCGGATCGGCGCAGGCCCAGGCGGCATAGGAAATCTTGTCCCACAATTCGCGCGCCGGCATGGTTTTGGCGACGCGCTGGTTACCGCGACAGGTGAGGTGCCATTCCTTGTCGGCCAGCACCGCTTCCAGGAATTCGTCCGTCACCCGCACTGTGTTGTTGGAATTCTGGCCGGATACGGACGTATAGGCATCCGAATCCCAATCGGTGTCGTAGCTGGGGAATTCGATCTCCTTGAAGCCCTGGCGCGCGAAGCTCACCACCCGCTCGATGTAATTGTCGGGGATCATCGCCTTGCGGGCGGCGCGGATCTCGCGGCGCAGCGCCGGGTTCTTCTGCGGGTCGAAACAGTCATTGCCCGAGCCTTCGCAGTTCACGCAGGCCTTCATCACCGCTTTCAGATGCTTGGCCGCGATCTTGGAGCCGGTGACCAGCGATGCCACCTTCTGTTCCTCGATCACTTTCCAGTCGATGAAATCCTCGACGTCCGGGTGATCGATATCGACGATCACCATCTTGGCCGCGCGGCGCGTGGTGCCGCCCGACTTGATGGCACCCGCCGCGCGGTCGCCGATCTTGAGGAAACTCATCAGGCCGGAAGATTTGCCGCCGCCGGACAGTTTTTCATTCGCGCCGCGCAGGGTGGAGAAATTGGTGCCGGTGCCCGAGCCGTATTTGAACAGCCGGGCCTCGCGCGTCCAAAGGTCCATGATCCCGCCTTCATTGACCAGATCGTCCTGGACGCTCTGGATGAAGCAGGCATGGGGCTGCGGATGCTCATAGGCGGAGGCGGACTTGGTCAGCCTTCCGCTTCTGTGGTCGACGTAATAATGGCCCTGGCCGGGGCCATCGATGCCATAGGCCCAGTTGAGGCCGGTGTTGAACCATTGCGGCGAGTTGGGCGCGCATTTCTGCGTCGCCAGCATGTGGCAGAGTTCGTCGTAAAATGCGCGTGCATCGGCTTCGCCATCGAAATAGCCGCCTTTCCAGCCCCAATAGGTCCAGGTGCCGGCCAGCCGGTCGAACACTTGCTTGGCGGAATGTTCGCCGGTGGTTTCCTGACCCAGCGCCTGCCTGCGCCAAAGGAACTGGGGCACGCCTTCTTCCGGCATGGGACGCAGTTCGCGCGGCACGCCCGCCTTGCGGAAATATTTCTGGGCCAAGATATCGCAGGCGACCTGGCTCCAGCTTTCCGGCACTTCGATGCCGTCCTGGGCGAAGACGATGGAGCCGTCGGGATTGCGGATCTCGCTGCCCGCGGCACGAAAATCGATGCCCTCATATGGCGATTGGCCTTCGACCGTGAAATGGCGGCGGATGCGCATGGAACACCTCGGAAAAGCGATGAATTCGGTCGGCCCCAGCCCCGTCCCGTGGCACCTTTTGGAGGACAGCCCGCCATCCGCCGGGTTTTGGGGGCCCTGCGGCTGGGTGGTTCGGTCCCGCCAGATTTGGTGTCACAAGAGGTGACTGGCCCAAAGTATGGACACGCGGACAGGGCCCCCGCAAGCGGTAAGTGGTAAACAGATCCTTACCCACCAGATCTTGTGGTTCCGGGAAGGCCCGAAAAACCGCGAGTCAAGCGGCCACCGGATTTCGGCTCAGAAATATTTTTTGCGATTTTTCATCACAGCGTCGCCGGCGGCTTGGGACGCTTTGTGGATAAGCGAGTCGGAGCCCGCCTGCCGCGGCGTGTTGCCGCGAATGGCTTGGGGGCGAGGGAAAATCGCGGCTCTCTTTTGGGGTTCCGCTGCTGGCTGTTGGCGCCGAAGCGCCCCGACCGTATAGTCCCGCGAATCCGCTCCGCGCCTTTGGAACCCGTCCATGCCCTTCATCAAAATGATCTTTTCCTGGTGGAATTCGGCCACCATCGGCACGCTTTGGACCACCTGGACCCAAGGGTCGGCGGTGGGCGAGGACGCCTTCGGAAACCGCTACTACCAGAACAAGGACGGGTCCCGGCGCTGGGTACTCTATAACGGTACCGTCGAGGCCAGCCGCGTGCCCGCCGAATGGCATGGCTGGCTGCATCACACATTCGCCGAACCGCCCACCAAGGCGCCGCTCAGGACCCAGGTCTGGGAAGCACCGCATCAGCCCAACCTGACGGGCACCGAATATGCCTTGCGGCCGGAAGGATCATTGCAGCGCAGCGGCCATCGTCCCCGCGCCACCGGAGATTATCAGGCATGGAAGCCGGAATAGCGCGCATGCGGGATAATAATCTCCCCGAGACCATCATCGGCGCGATCGTGGTCGCCGTGGCGGTACTGTTCATCGGCTTTGCCTATATGCGCACGGGCACGGGCAGCCTGTCCGGCTATCAGATCCAGGCGCGGATGCCCAAGGTGGATGGCCTGGGCATCGGCACCGATGTGCGCCTGTCCGGCATCAAGATCGGCTCGGTGTCCGACCTGACCCTCGATCCCAAGAATTATCTGGTCACCGTGCACATGAATATCCGCGACGACATCAAGATCCCGGACGATTCCTCCTTGATCGTGACGTCGGCGGGCCTGCTGGGCAGTTCCTACATTTCCCTGACCCCGGGCGGCAGCGACAAGATGCTGGCGCCGGGCGGGATGATCCAGAACAGCCAAGGCGCGGTGGACCTGATGGGCCTGGTCGGCCGCTTCATCGGCGGTGGCGGTGGCGGGCAAAGCCAGCAGCCCAAGCCGCAACAGCCGCAGCAATTGCCGCCGGGGCCGTGATGCGGCGCGCGGCTCTCTTGCTGCTGCTGAGCGGGGGCCTGATCGCTGCCGGCGCGTCCATCGTCGCCGCCCAGCCCAAGCCCGCCGCCACGCCGCCCGCACAGGGGCCCGCGCAAACCCCTCAAGCCGATGCGCCCGAAGCGCCGCCGCCACCGCTGGCATCCGCGCCCGGCACGATCCTGATGCTGCGCGGCCTGGACAAGATCACCGGTAAGCCGACCGATATTTCCGCGCCGATCGGAAAGCCGGTGCATTTCGCCACCCTCACCATCACGGCGCGCTATTGCTATTCCACGCCCGCCAGCGAAACGCCGGAAACCTCGGCCTTTCTCCAGATCGAGGATCATCGTCCCGACCAGGCCGCCAAACGGGTCTTTTCCGGCTGGATGTATGCCTCCAGCCCCGGCCTCAACGGCATGGAGCATCCGCTTTACGACGTGTGGGTGATCAACTGCTCGAATGGAGCGCCCAATACGCCAGTGGCGGCGATGTCGTCCGCCAAGCCGGTGAAAGTGGCGTCACCCGACTCCACCGACAAGGAACAGGTCGAGGAATTGCCCGCAGAGGCGGGGCGCTGATTCAGGATTGAGGCCAGACGGCCTCGCGCGCGATCGCCTGATGCAGAAGCACCAGATAGTCCTCGCGGGGAATTTCGCGGGCACCGAACCTGGCCAGATGGGCGGTGAGAAACTGCGTGTCCAGCAGCATGAAACCGCCTTGCCGCAAGGTCTCCACCAGATGGACCAGCGCGACTTTCGAGGCGTCGCGGACATTGGAGAACATGCTTTCGCCGAAAAAGGCCGCGCCCAGGCTGACGCCATAAAGCCCGCCCACCAATTCGCCCGATTGCCAGCATTCCACCGAATGGGCATGGCGGCCCGCATGCAGCGCGGCGTAGAGATGCAGGATCTCGTCATTGATCCAGGTTTCGCCCCGGCCCGGCGCGGGCGCGGCGCAGCCCCGCATCACCGCGCCGAATGCGCGGTCGGTGGTGACGTCAAAGAGGCTGCTTCTGACGGTGCGCGCCAGCCGGTGCGGCACATGGAAGGCATCGAGCGGGATGATGCCGCGCTTTTCCGGCGATACCCAATAAAGCTCCGGGCTGTCATGCGTCTCTGCCATGGGGAACAGCCCCTCGGCATAAGCCCGCAGCAGCATCTGTGGCGTCAGTCTCGGCGCATGCATTATCGCGCAGAATAGCGCGATAATGCTTTTTCTTTAATACCCCCATCTGTCTGCCACGGCCGCAAGCGGCCTAGCAGACATCTTCCCCCGCCAATGGCTTCGCCATGCGGGGGAAGAAAGTCCGCGTGTGCTGAGGATTGGTTACTTTTGATTGATCGCCCAAGTACCCGGGCCGGAGGCGGCAAAGTAGAGGAAGATGAAGGTGTAAAGGATCGCCGTCGCTCCGCCATTCTGAACGGGGAAGAAGCTGTTCATGGTGGGAGTGAAGAGACCCCAATGCCCGTAGAAATAGGCGATGGCCATTTCGCCGGAGGCGATGAAGGCGGCATAGCGGCTGAAGAAGCCCAGAATGATCAGCGGGCCGGTTACCAGCTCGATCATGCCGGCCCAGCCCACTATTCCCACGAAGGGCTGTACCTGGGCGAACATCGGGACGTTGGGGAAATGCAAAATCTTGGCGAGACCGACGCCGAGAAACAAAAGTCCCGTCATGATGCGCAACAGCGCCTTGGTTTGCGGAGCGTAGGAATCCAGAAAGCTCATGCCGTGACCCCCATTTGGTGAAAGGCCAGCATGGGGCAAAACGGAACTTTGCGAAAGCCGCGCGGACTGTGTGCCGGTGCGAGATGATCCGGTCTTATTGGACTGTTCGGCAAGTGTGGTTATTCAACCCGCAATCGCGATCCGGACTCAGTGCCCCAAACTGGCCAGGTATTTTTCGAGCCAATGGATCGAGTAATCGCCGTTGATGATGTCGGGCTCGCGCACCAGTTTCTGAAACAGGGGGATGGTCGTCTCGATCCCGCCCACTACCAATTCGTCCAGCGCCCGGCGCAACCGGAGGAGGCATTCGTTGCGGTTGCGGGCGTGCACGATCAGCTTGCCCGCCAGGCTGTCGTAATAGGGCGGGATGCGATAGCCCGAATAGATCGCCGAATCGAAGCGCACGCCCAGGCCGCCCGGCGTGTGGAATTGCGTGATCTGTCCGGGCGAGGGGCGGAAGGTGAAGGGGTTTTCCGCGTTGATGCGGCATTCGATGGCATGGCCTTCGAAGATGATGTCCTTTTGATCGACGGAAAGCGGGCTGCCAGCGGCCACCCGGATCTGCTCGCGCACAATGTCGATGCCGGTGATCGCTTCGGTGACCGGATGCTCGACCTGGAGCCTTGTGTTCATTTCGATGAAATAGAAGCGCCCATCCTCGTAAAGGAATTCGATGGTGCCGGCGCCCAGATAGCCCAGCTTGGTCAAAGCGCTGGTAACGACGTCGCCGATATCGTCACGCTCCTGCGCGTTGAGGGCGGGGCTGCCTGCTTCCTCCCAGACTTTCTGGTGGCGGCGTTGCAGCGAACAGTCGCGCTCGCCCAGATGCACCACCTTGCCATGGGCATCCGCCAGGATCTGCACTTCGATATGGCGCGGCTTGCCCAGGTATTTTTCCATATAGACGGTGTCGTTGCCGAACGCGGCCTTGGCTTCGGCGCGGGCGGTGGACAGCGCGAAGGAAAGCTCGCCCGCATTCTTCGCCACTTTCATGCCGCGGCCGCCGCCGCCGGCGGTGGCTTTGATCAGGACGGGATAGCCGATTTCTTCGGCCACCCGCGCCGCATCGGCGTCGGAGACTTCGCCGTCGGAGCCGGGAACGGTGGGAATGCCCAGCGCCTTGACCGTCTGCTTGGCGGTGATCTTGTCACCCATCATGCGGATATGTTCGGCGGTGGGGCCGATGAAGGTGATGCCATGCTCCTTCACGATGTCGGCGAATTTGGCGTTTTCCGACAAAAAGCCGTAACCGGGATGGATGGCTTCGGCGCCGGTGATCTCGCAGGCCGCGATGATGGCCGGGACGTTCAGATAGGATTGGGTCGCGGGTGCCGGCCCGACGCAGACGCTTTCATCCGCCAGCCGCACATGCATGGCGTCGGAATCGGCGGTGGAATGGATCGCCACGGTGGCGATGCCCATTTCCTTGCAGGCGCGGATGACGCGAAGAGCGATTTCGCCGCGATTGGCGATGAGTATCTTTTCGAACATGCCTTAGCCGAGGATCAGCAGGATCTGCCCGAACTCGACCGGCGAGCCGTTCTCCACGCAGATTTCCTTGATCGTGCCGCTGCGGGGGGCGGGAATGGGGTTCATGGTCTTCATCGCTTCGACGATGAAGAGCGTGTCGCCTTCCTTGACCTGCTGGCCGACTTTCACGAAAGGCGGCTTGCCCGGCTCCGGCGCGGCATAGACCGTGCCCACCATGGGAGAAGCGACCGCGCCCGGCTGCGGGCCGGACGAAGGCGCGGCGGCAGGCGCAGCGGCCTGCGCCGGCGCGCTGACGACGGGGGCTGCGGCGGCGATGGCCGCCATGGCGCCCGCGCGCGCCACGCGGATGCGCGCGCCATTCTGCTCGACTTCGATTTCGGTCAATCCGGTTTCCGCCAGAAGATCGGACAAGGCGCGGATCGCCTCGGCGTCGATGCCCGGCTTGTTGCCCGACAGGCGTGATTTCAGATCGTCTTTGGCGCTCATGTCACTCGTCTCATTTTTTCTTGGAAGGGGCGCCGGCCAGAATGGCCGCCACCGCATCGATCGCCAGCAGATAGGAATTCACGCCCAGGCCGGCAATGATGCCGGTGGCGGCTTTGGCGACATAGGAGAGGTGGCGAAAATCCTCCCGCCGCGCCGGGTTGGACAGATGCACTTCGATCACTGGCTGTTTCAGCGTCTGCAGCGCATCCAGGATCGCCACCGACGTGTGGGTATAGGCGGCCGCGTTGAGGATGACGGCGGAAGCCCCGGTGCGGGCCTCCTGCAGGAATTCGACCAGTTCGCCTTCCTTGTTGCTCTGCAGGAAGATGGTGGAAAGCCCATGGCTGCGGCCGCGCTCGGCGCACAATTTCTCGATCTCGCCCAAGGTGGCGCGGCCATAAATCTCCGGCTCCCTGGTCCCCAGTAGGTTGAGATTCGGGCCATTGATGATATATATTGGTAAGAGCTTGGATTTGCTTGAGTTTTTCGCCATGCCGTTTCCGTTACCGAAGCGGATTCAAGCCTTATAATCGCTACGGTCCGGAACGGAAACCCTAATAGGCTCGCTTATATGTCCTCCAATCTGCCCACCAATCTGAGTGTCACTCTGAACGGCGAATCCCGCGCGCTGGATGGCGGACTGACCGTCAAGACCATGCTGCAATCCTTGGGGCTGGACCCCGCCAAGATCGCGGTCGAGCGCAATCTTCAGATCGTGCCGCGCTCCACCTATGACCAGGTGGCGGTGGCCGATGGCGACCGCTTCGAGATCGTTCATTTCATTGGCGGCGGCAACGCGCCGGTGGAGGTGCCCCGCATCGACAAGTCGCTGACGATCGCGGGCAAGACTTTTGCCTCCCGCCTGATCGTGGGCACGGGGAAATACAAGAATTACGAAGACAATGCCCGGGCGCTGGAAGCCAGCGGCGCCGAAATCGTCACGGTGGCGGTGCGCCGGGTCAATCTCACCGATCCCAATCAGCCCCGGCTGATCGATTTCATCGATCCCAAGAAATACACCTATCTGCCCAACACGGCGGGCTGCTTCACGGGCGAGGATGCGGTGCGCACCTTGCGCCTGGCGCGCGAAGCGGGCGGCTGGAGCCTGGTGAAGCTGGAAGTGTTGGGCGAGAAGAAGCTGCTCTATCCCGACATGCTGGAAACCTTGCGCGCCACCGAAATGCTGACCAAGGACGGCTTCCAGGTGATGGTCTATTGCAGCGACGATCCCTTGATGGCCAAGCGGCTGGAAGAAATGGGCGCGGTGGCGATCATGCCGCTGGCATCTCCCATCGGCTCGGGCATGGGCATTCAGAGCACCGTGAACATCCGCATGATCGTGGAAGACGCCAAGGTCCCGGTGATCGTGGATGCGGGCATCGGCACGGCCTCGGACGCCGCCATCGCGATGGAGCTGGGCTGCGACGCGGTGATCTCCAACACCGGCATTGCCCATGCCAAGGATCCGGTGAAGATGGCGCGGGCGATGAAGCTGGCGGTGGAAGCGGGGCGCGAAGCTTGGCTCGCCGGCCGCATGCCCAAAAAAGCGTATGCCGATCCGTCCAGCCCGCTGACTGGGCTTATCTAGAAATCAGCTTTCGGCGGTGAGGGTCTTCAGCGTCTCGTCATCGACGGCGCCGGGATGCATCACGCCATTGATGATGAAAGTGGGCGTTCCATCGATGCCCGCGCGTGCCGCCAGGGCCTTGCTGGCGGCGATGGCGGCATCGATTTCCGGCCGCTGCATGTCCAGCTTGAGCTTGATCACGTCCAAGCCCGCCTTTTTGGCGTCCGCATAGATCATCGCTTCGTCGACCGGCTCATTCTCTTTCATCAAGGTGGAATAGAGCGCCATGTATTTGTCGGGCTGCAGCCGCGAGGCCAACGCGGCCCGCGCCGCCAAGACCGAATCGGGACCCCGGATCGGGAAGACGATGAAAGCGAAGCGGGTATCGTTCTTGTGCTGCTCGTGGAATTTTTCCATCGCCGGCAGCGAGAGGCGGCAATAGGGGCAATTATAGTCGTAGAACTCCACCACCGTCTTCTTGGCGTCGGCGGGGCCGGTGATATAGGCGATGCGCGGATCGAAGAAGGCATTCATGCCGATCTTTTTCACCGCGTCGGCGGCCTTGGCCCGATCGGCCGCTTCCTGCTGGGTCTGCAGCCGGTCGGTCATTTCCGCCAGCAATTCGGGGTGCGAGAGAAGATAGCCGCGAATATTCGCGGCGCTGCCGCTGGTGCCGGGAAGCCAGCCCTGGTGCGCGGCGGCGAACACGATCACCACGCCGAGCAATGCGCCGCCAATGGCACCGGCCGCAACACTTGTCCAATCCCGCATCGTTCCGTCCCTAGCGCTGCGGCGTGGCGGAGGCCACGCCGACAATATCGTTGGCGCGCTGCCAGTCGGGGCCGCCCTGTTCCAGGCCGCGCCGGGCGCGCAGGGCGAATATACCAGCCTTCCGCACCGCGCCAGAATTATAATAGGCCTCGGCCGTGGCCAGATTCGCCATCGGCTCATTCTTCAGCATGCTGTAGGCCTGGGCCGTTTCATACCAGGTGAACACATCGTCATCTTCGACCAGCGATGCGGCTTTCAGATTTTGCAGCGCCGCGTTGGCCATGACGGGGGTTTCCGTCGCCAGTTGCGCGACCGCCAGGCCGAGGCGCAGCTGCGGCGCGTTGGGTCTGAGATCCACCGCTTTCTGATAGGCGGGGATCGCCAGCAGCGGCTTTGCCATGGTGACATGGATCTGGCCCAGCACTTCATAGAAGAACGGATTGTTCGGCTCGTCCTTGATCAGGCTGTTGATGGTGGCGAGCGCCTTGGCCATGTCGGGCTTGCGCATGTAGATCATGGCGCGGGCATAGCGCGCGGGCTCGGACGTGTCGCTTTCCGGGTAGCGGTCCAAGGCTTCCTGCACCGGCAGGGTGAAGCCCGCCAGCTTGGCCTGTACCATTTCGAAAGTATGCATCACCTGGGGCGGATCCTTGACGTCGCGCCAGGGCGAGGCGTTGACCTTCTGCTCGATATCGGCGAGGCGCTCCTGGCCCACCGGATGATCGACGGCATATTTGTCGATCTTGTAGGCGCTCTGGGCCTGCTCGATGGCGAAACGGGTGAAGGTGGAATAGATCCCCATCGGCGACTGATGGGTGGCGTTGAGGAGCCTTACGGCGATCTGGTCGGCGGAGGATTCCTGTACCCGCGTGAAGGCGGCCATCTGCGCCTGGGCCATCGCCGAGCCCGCGCCCATGATCACCATGCCGGCATCGCCCGCGCCCATCGCCATCGCCGCCGCGCCCAAAAGCAGCGACAGCAGCATCGGCACCATGGCGTGTTCCATGCCCACGCCGCTGCGGATGATATGCCCGGCCGCGATATGACCGGTTTCGTGCGCCATCACGCCGATCAATTCGTTGGGCGTTTTGCAATAAAGGATGATGCCGCTGAGCACGAACAGGTTCTGACCTTCTGCGACGAAGGCGTTCACTTCGGGGCTGCCCACCAGATAAAGATGGATCGCCTGCGGATCGAGGCCCGCGGCCTTGGCCAGCGGCGTCTCATAGCTTCGCAGCATGTCTTCGGTTTCGGTATCGCGCAGCAGGGAGATGCCCTGGGCATAAGCCGGGCCGGTGCCGAGGCCGGTGAAGGCGAGGGCGGCGGCCATGGTGAAACCCGCCGCGAAAGCGAGCCGCCGACCGGGACGTCGGGAATGAGGGTCGAATTGCGGCACGCCGTCAGCCTCCATGACCCCCGTCTCGCGGGAAACTAGGTGGCGGCGGCCTTTAGGTCAAATCCTGGCGCGTTGCCCCACGCGCATCGTTCCGGCATAACCGGAGGCAAGCATTTCCTTTGGTTACGGGACTTTCATGCCTGATTTTCGCGTCGCGCCATTTTTTGCCTTGCCGCTGGCGGCCCTTCTTGCCGGCTGCTCCCTGGGATCGGCAATGGATTCCACCTTGGGATTGGGCGGACCTTCCGGCGCCGCAGCGTCGCAGAGCATGGGCTTGGCGGTGGGCGACGAGCCTTTCGCGGTCAAGACCGGCACCGCGATTCTCGGTCAGGGCGGCAGTGCCGCCGATGCGGTGACGGCGATGTTCTTCGCCATGTCCGCGACCTATCCCGTGGCGGTGGGGCTGGGCGGCGGCGGCATCTGCTTGATCAGCGATCCGGTGAAGGGTGTGCGGGAATTCGACTTCCTGCCGCGCGCCGCCAGCAGCGGCGGCACCTATGCCGTGCCCGGCGCCGTTCGCGGTTTCTATGACCTTCAATCGGCATTCGGCACTTTGCCCTGGCAGCGCACCGTGTCGGGCGGCGAAGCCTATGCCGCCAGCGGCTTTCCCATCAGCCATGCCTTGTGGACGCGCCTGGGCAATGCGCAGAACAGCGTGCGGCTGGATGCGGCCTTGGCGGCCGAATTCATGAACGAGAATGGCACGCCACGGCCGGAAGGAGCGATCGCCACCAATCTGGCGCTGTCGCAGACCCTGGCCGCCATCCGCCTGTCCGGCCCGGACGGCTTCTACAAAGGCGCGGTGGCCGACGGACTGGTGCGCTATTCCGCATCCCAGGGCGGCGCGATATCGGCCGCCGACTTGGCGGACTATCGCACCACGGTCACGGCGCCGCGCC
Source organism: Alphaproteobacteria bacterium (assembly GCA_017307355.1). Classification (GTDB taxonomy): domain Bacteria; phylum Pseudomonadota; class Alphaproteobacteria; order Micropepsales; family Micropepsaceae; genus Rhizomicrobium. The sequence goes on along the minus strand of JAFKFG010000028.1, from coordinate 35,338 downwards.
TGATGAACCAGGGCGGATATAGCGTCGCGTTGCCGAATGCGGCGACCGGCGCGGGACAGTTCGCCCAGTCGCTGTTCACCAACGCCGCGCGCAGCGCCGACGCGGAAGCCTCGGTGGTGCTGGCGGTGCGCCAGAGCCTTGCCAGCTTCGGCGTTTCCACTTTGCCGTCCGATCTGGGCGGAACCGGTTTTGCGGCTGTCGACCGCAACGGCCAGGTCGCGACCTGCGCCATGACCTTGAATGGCGCGTTCGGCGCGGGCCATACCGCCGGCGGCAGCGGCGTGCTCTTGGCCAATTCGCCATCGGCGCCGGCCGGCATCGCTGGTGCCTTCCTGACGCCCCTGATCGCCCGCGATGGCAATGGCCGCGCGGTGCTGACCGGGGTGGGGGCGGGCGGGCCGAACGGAACGGCCGCCATCGCCTATGCCTTCCTGAAACTCGCGGGTGGCCAGCAGATCGGCCGGCCCGCCGACATGCGGTCCACCGGAGCGGCGCCGATGGTGACGGTGAATGTCATCTCCTGTCAGACTGTGTGCGTGGCGCTGCCGGACCCGGGCGGTCACGGTCTGGGTGCGGCCACCAGCGAGTAGGCGCATGAAAGTTCACGGCCAATGTCATTGCGGCGAACTTGTTTATGAGGCGGAGATCGATCCCGCCCAGGTCAGCATCTGTCATTGCAAGGATTGCCAGATCCTCACCGGCACGGCCTATCGCGTCAGCGTGCCGGCGAGGGCCGGGGATTTCCATATCCTCAGCGGCGTGCCCAAGATCTATGTGAAGACGGCGGAAAGCGGCAATCCACGCGCCCAGGCCTTCTGCGCCACCTGCGGCACGCCGATCTATGCCTCGGACGTGAAGCATCCCGCGCTGTTCAACCTGCGGACCGGCCCGCTTGCTGAACGCGCCGAGCTGAGGCCGCAACGACAGATCTGGTGCCGCTCGGCGCTGGATTGGGTGCAGGAATTGGGCGGCATGGAGATGCGCCAGAAGTCCTGACGCATCTCACGCGAGCCGAATTTATTTATCGTCGCTATCTGCCTCGAATAGCGAAGCGATAGGGCAAAAGAAAATGCGTTTGGCGGCGATTATTTATCGCCGCTGAATGCGCGTTGCCACCAGCCCTTCTTGGCGGGCTTGGGCGCTTCTTCCTTCGGCGTGGTGTCCGGAATGTCGTCCTGCAACGACCAGACGGGCGTGGACGGCGCGCCGGGCGCATGCACGGGCGTGCTGGTCGGCGTGGTGTCGATCTCGTCCGGGGTGCCGAAACGGTCGGCGTCCGAACCGAAGGACGGCGCGGAAGGCTGTGCGTCATCGCGGGCCCGGCCGCCACGGCGGCCACGGCGGCGCCGGCGGCGGCGGCCGCTGCCTTCGCCATTCTGGCCTTCGCCCCCGTTCGCATGGCCATTGTCGTCATGGCCATGCTGGTCTTCGTCCCCGGCGGCTTGATCGGCATTGCCCGCTTCGACGGCAACGCCTTCGGCATCGCTTGCGGGCGCGGCCACATCGGCCCCTTCGGGGCGACGATCGCGATTGCGGCCCCGGCCGCCCCGGCGGCGGCGGCGGCGCTTGCCTTCGCCTTCGCGCGGCTGCTGCGGCGCCTGATGCGATTCCTCGTCGGCGGTGGCGACGTCCTCGGTTTCCTCGACCTCTTCTTCTCCCTCCACCTCGACCACATCGTCTTCCGGTTCGTCGGAGGGCACAAAGCCCGCCTCGATCGACACGGCGTGGCTGCGCGGCCGGTCTTCGGGATCGCGAGTGCGAATCCGGTCGAGCTCGAAATGGCCGGCCATCAGGCCTTCCTTGGGCTCGAAGGAAACTTCCATGCCGTATTCGGCCTCGATACGGGCCAGCTCGCGGCGCTTCTGGTTCAGGGTGTAGATCGCCACGTCATTGGCCACCTTCACCGTCACGGCGCTGGCGCGGTTCTTCTCGCCTTCCTCTTCCAGGGCGCGCAGCACGCGCAGCGCGGTGGATTCGACGGAGCGGATGATGCCGGCGCCGCCGCAATGGGGGCAGATCACGGTGGAGGAGGCGACCACGCCCGCGCGCAGGCGCTGGCGCGACATTTCCATCAGGCCGAACTGGCTGATCTTGCCGATCTGGACCCGGGCGCGATCATTCTTCACCGCATCGCGCAGCCGCTTTTCGACTTCGCGGTCGTTGCGGCTTTCTTCCATATCGATGAAGTCGATCACGATCAGGCCGGCCAGGTCGCGCAGGCGAAGCTGGCGACCCACTTCGTCGGCGGCTTCCAGGTTGGTCTTGCGGGCGGTTTCCTCGATGGAATGCTCGCGGGTGGCGCGGCCGGAATTGACGTCGATCGAGACCAGGGCTTCGGTCTGGTTGATGACGATATAGCCGCCCGACTTGAGCGTGACGGTGGGCGAGAACATGGCATCGAGCTGCTGCTCGATATGCATGCGCTGGAACAGCGGCACCGTGTCCTTGTATTGGTGCACATTGCGGGCCTGGGCGGGCATCAGCATGCGCATGAAGTCCTTGGCGTTGCGGAAGCCCGCTTCGCCTTCCACCACCAAATCCTTCACATCCTTGGTGAAGAGATCGCGGATCACGCGCTTGATCAGGTCGCCTTCCTCATAGACGCAGGCCGGCGCGTTGGAGGAGAGGGTCTTTTCCCGGATCGTGTCCCACAGCCGCATCAGATATTCATAATCGCGGCGAATCTCCAGCTTGGTGCGGTTCTCGCCCGCGGTGCGGATGATCAGCCCCATGCCTTCGGGAAGTTCCAGGCCCTGGGCAGCGGACTTCAGCCGCTTGCGGTCGGCCGCGTTGGTGATCTTGCGGGAAATGCCGCCGCCGCGCGGCGTGTTGGGCATCAGCACGCAATAACGGCCCGCCAGCGACAGATAGGTGGTGAGCGCGGCGCCTTTGTTGCCCCGCTCTTCCTTGACCACCTGCACCAGGATGATCTGGCGGCGCTTGATGACTTCCTGAATTTTGTAGTGGCGGCGGCGCATCCATTTCTGGGGCGGGCGCTGCATCTGCAGCTTCTTCTCGCCGCCTTCGCCGGTCTGGTCTTCGTCGGACTGGGTTTCGCCCGTCTCGCCGTCCACGGGCTCGATGGCGCCTTCATTCTCTTCGGCGGCCTCCGCGGACGCGACATCGTCGGATGCGGATTCGCTCACCGATACCGGTTCGATCTCGCCTTCATTCTCTTCGGCGGCTTCGGCCTCTACGACCTGCGGGTCGTGACCGTAATCGGCCTCGGCGGCATGGGCGGCTTCGGATTTGGTGGGAACCTCGTCCTCATGCTCGTCGGCATCGTGCTCGACCGCGGCGCCGTCATGATTGACGAATATGTCGGCATGGTCGTCGTCATCGCCATGGGCCGCGTCTTCCGCAGCCCCGCGCGGGGCGGCATCGGTTTCCGGCTCGCTCTCTCCGGGCAGCTCGATGCTGGCCGCATCGAGAGGGACCAGGGCGGTGTCGTCGCCATCCTCACCGGCTTCTTCGGCGGTATCGTCTTCCTCGTCTTCCTCGCCTTCGGGCTTGGTGCCCGAACCCATCTCGAAGCTTTCGATATCGTCTTCCTGGCGGCGGCGGGCTTCGGCTTCCTGTTCGGCCAGAAGCGCCTGCCGGTCGGCGACCGGGATCTGGTAATAATCCGGATGGATTTCCGAGAAGGCGAGGAAGCCCTGGCGGTTGCCGCCATACTCCACGAACGCGGCCTGGAGCGAAGGCTCCACGCGCGTCACCTTGGCGAGATAAATGTTGCCTTTGAGCGGCCGCTTGCTGGCGGCCTCGAAATCAAATTCCTCGACTTTGGATCCGTCGAGAACCACCACGCGGGTTTCTTCCGGGTGGTTGGCGTCTATGAGCATGCGCTTGGACATGGATGTCTCCGAGGCGCGCGCGCGCTTGCCGATCGCGTGACAACGCGAATGCGGGGGCGGCGGGCCATATTGTTGGGGGCAAGCGGCCGCCGGAACCCCGCGGCAGGGCCGCGGAGCAGATCGGGTTGGGTCGCAAAATGCCGGTCATGAATAACACTTAAATTCGGGCCGCCCGGGGGCGGAGAGGCGCTGCTATCTGCAATGGAGGGCTTCCTGCACCGTCTCGGGAAAGATATCTGGGGAGACGGCGGGGCATCCGGACCACTGCATCTTCCGGCCATGGCCGGGGCAGAGCAGCATGGGAAGCACTTGTAGGGGGCAGGGTGCCTCCCGGCAAGGGCTTGTACGGCCTAAGCTGGGGCCATGCGGCTAACGAAACGTAAAGATTTTCGGGTGATTTTAGGGTTCCCCACCCGGGTGAGGCTGAAAATTGTTTCGAATCATGGCCATAGCAGTCGTTTTGGCAGGACTGGGCCTGGCGGCTGCGGCCCAGCCGGCGGACGATCCGATTGCCCGGGTGCTGCGCCAGGACCAGACCGCACCAAATGCGCCCCCTTCGGCCACCCATCTGCCGGTGGCCCCCGCCAAGACGCCTCCGCCCAAGGGCGCGGGGCCGTCGCCTGGCGGCAATGCCGGCACCAATCCCCCCGTCGTGCTCAGCGCCCGCATCGGCGAGCATGACGACCGCACCCGCTTCGTGATCGAACTCAGCGATCCGGTGAATCTGCGCACCTTCACGCTCGCCAATCCCGACCGCGTGGTGGTGGACATGCCCGAAGTGTCCTGGCGGCTCAGCGCGCCGCCGCGCCCCTCGGGCCTGGGCTCCGTGAAATCCTACCGCTATGGCGTGTTCCGCAAGGGCTATTCGCGCATGGTGATCGATCTCAGCCGGCCGGTGACGGTGTCCGATCCCTTGGTGCTTCCGCCCAGCAACGGGTTCGGCTACCGGGTGGTGATCGATCTCTTCCCCACCCAGCGCACCAAATTCAACACCGAAGCGGGATGGCCCGCCGATCTCAAGGCGCGGGAAACCGATGCGGAGCGCCTGCGGGCGATGATCGCCGAAGCGCCGCGCCCGTCCGGACGCAAAGTGATCGTGATCGATCCGGGGCACGGGGGCCTGGATTCCGGGACCAACGGCGTCAACGATCTTCTGGAAAAGGATCTGGTGCTGGCCGAAGGGCTCAAGCTGGCCAAGGCGCTGCGGGCCCGGGACTATGTGGTGCATCTGACCCGCGACAGCGACGCGTTCGTTCCCTTGCCGGAGCGGGTGGCGATCGCGCGCAAGCTCAAGGCCGATTTGATGATATCGCTGCACGCCGATTCCAATCCGGACCCGGATGTGAATGGCCTTTCGATCTATACGCTGAATGACGGCCGCTCCGACCGCGAAGCCGCGGCGCTGGCCAAGCGCGAAAACCAGTCGGACATCATCGCGGGCGTGGATCTGTCCAATGCCAACAGCCCGGTGGCGCCGATCCTGATCGACCTGGCGCAGCGCGACACCATGAACCGCTCCTCGCGCTTTGCGGAGACGGCGCTCAGCCATCTGCACGGGGTCACCGACATATTGGCCCGCAGCCCCCACCGCGCCGCGAGCCTCGCCGTGCTGGTGGCGCCCGACGTGCCGTCAGTTCTGATCGAATTGGGTTATCTGTCCAATCGGTCGGACGCGGCGCAGATGAACACCGATGCCTGGCGCGAAAAGGTGGCGCGGACCATCGCCAACGCCGTGGATCGCCATTTCGGCGTCACTTCGGCGGGAACTCCTCCATGAGCCCCCGGCACTTCATGAAAAATCGTACGGGATATGCGCCTCTTTTCAACCCAAAAGGGGTACTATAAGTGAGCCTAAATCGAAAAGGGCCCAGAGGCTCAATGGTTCGCCGCCTTCTTGTCTATGCCGGTCTCGGAGTTGCCGCGCTTGCCGTGTTGGGCGTGCTGGCGGTCGGCGTCTATATCTATAACGTGACGCGGGACCTTCCCAGCGTCGAGGCGCTGAAGAATTACAACCCGCCCGTCACCACCCGCGTCTATGCCGGCAATGGCACCGTCCTGGGTGAGTATGCCCGCGAGTCCCGCATCTTCGTGCCTGCGGCGTTCATTCCCAAGCTGGTGGCCGAAGCTTTCACCAGCGCCGAAGACCGCAATTTCTACAGCCATCCCGGCATCGATCCATCCGGCATCCTGCGCGCCGCGCTGAAGGATGTGGGCCTGGTGCTGGAGGGACGGCGTCCCCAGGGCGCGTCCACCATCACCCAGCAGGTGGCGCGTAATTTCCTGCTCAATTCGGACGTGAAGTTCAGCCGCAAGATCCGCGAAGCCATTCTGGCCATCCGCATCGATGCGACCTATCCCAAGTCGAAAGTCCTGGAGCTCTATCTCAACGAAATCTATCTGGGCGAACATAGTTACGGCGTGGGCGCGGCGGCGCTGAACTATTTCGGCAAATCGCTGGACGATCTGGACATCGCCGAAGTGGCATTCCTGGCGGCGCTGCCCAAGGGGCCCGCCAATTACGACCCGCGCTTCAATCACGCCGCGGCGGTGGACCGCCGCAATTGGGTGATCGGCCAAATGGCCGAGAACCGGTACATCACCAGCGCGCAGGCCGCCGCCGCCAAGGCCGAACCGCTGGTGGCGCAGATGCGTGCCTTGGGCAGCCAGGCCGCGGACGTGGACTATTATGTCGAGGAAGTGCGCCGCCAGCTTTATGCCAAATATGGCGAGAAGGCGCTTTATGACGGCGGGCTGCAGGTGCGGGCTTCGCTCGACACCAGGCTGCAGAATTATGCGGTCAGCGCGCTCCGCTCCGGGCTGGTGCGCTATGACCGGCGCCATGGCTGGCGTGGCGCCAAGACCCATGTCGACATCAATGGCGACTGGCGCGCCCAGTTGAAGAAGATGCCCAACCAGTCCGGCGTGGAAACCTGGAAGCTTTCCGTCGCGCTGGGCTTCGACCAGAAGACGATCAAGATCGGATTCGCCGACGGCACCACCGGCACCATTCCCTATGAGAATTACAAATGGGCCCGGCGCGAGCTGAAGAACGCCAATGTCGGCGCCGCGCCGCAGAAGCCCCAGGACGTGGCCAAGCCGGGCGACGCACTCTATGTCGAGCCGGAAGGCAAGCCCGGCGAGTTCGGCCTGCGCCAAATTCCGGAAATCAACGGCGCCATCGTGGCGATGGATCCGCACACCGGCCGTGTCTTGGCGCTGTCGGGCGGCTTCTCCTATGCCTCCTCGCAATTCGACCGCGCCATGCAGGCGATGCGTCAGCCGGGATCGTCCTTCAAGCCTTTCGTTTATGCCGCGGCGCTGGACAATGGCTATACGCCGGTTTCCAAAGTGCTTGATGCGCCTTTCGTGATGGATATGGGGCCGGGCCAGGGCCTGTGGCAGCCGGACAATTTCGAACATGACTTCCTGGGCGACACCACCTTGCGGCGGGGCCTGGAACTGTCCCGCAACGTGATGACGGTGCGGCTGGCCTATACGCTGGGCATGGACAAGGTCGTGCCGTATCCCATCCGCTTCGGCGTTTACGACAAGCTGCCGCCGCTCCTGGCCAATTCGCTGGGTGCCTATGAGACGACCTTGCTTCGGCTGGTCACCGGCTATTCGGAATTCGTCAATGGCGGCAAAAAGATTCAGGCATCGCTGATCGACCGCATCCAGGACCGCAACGGCAAGACCATCTGGCGGCATGACGGGCGCGAATGCGAAGGCTGCGACAATGACAATTGGACCGGCCAGCAGGAGCCGCTCCTGGCCGATACGCGCGAGCAAGTGATCGATCCCCGCACCGCCTATCAGATCGTTTCCATGCTGGAAGGCGTGGTTCAGCGGGGCACCGGCGTTTCGGTGCGCGCGGTGGGCAAGCCCTTGGCGGGCAAGACCGGCACATCGTCCGAAGCGCGCGATACCTGGTTCATCGGCTTCTCGCCCGATCTGGCGGCCGGCGTTTTTGTCGGCTTCGACAGTCCGCGCACCTTGGGCGGGCACGAACAGGGCGCTACAGCCGCAGCGCCGATCTTCCGCGATTTCATGAAGGGCGCGCTGGCCGATGCGCCGTCCACGCCTTTCCGCGTCGCGCCGGGCATCGAAGAAATCCCCGTCGACTGGAAGAGCGGCAATCTGGACGAGCCGGGCACGCCCGGCGCCATCATCGAAGCCTTCAAGGCCGGCACGGCGCCGGGCGAAGCCAATGCCGCGACCCTGGCCACCGTCACGGCCGGCGATGTGGGCGCACCGGTCACCGGCACGCCCGGCCAGACCGCGCCTTCGCGCGGCACGGTGGGCGATATCGGCGAAGGCACCGGAGGTTTGTATTGATCCAGAGGATCAATACGACGACGGTGCGGGGGACTTTATTGATCCAGTGGATCAAAAAATCGACGGTGCGCAGGTTTGTATTGATCCGGGGGATCGATAAGGCCGGCGAGGCGAAGAGCCGTTAGCGGGGCGACATGGCTTTTATTGCGGAGCCTGTGCGCCTTGAAAAATGGCTGCGCCGTGCCCGTGCCATCCTGACCGCGGTTCAGCGCGATCTGCGTGACGCCGAGCCCGGACAAATTCTGCTTTGCGCCGCGATGGGCTGCTTTATCGGGGCGGTGGTGGATCTGCTGCGCGAAGGCGTGGCTTGGCTTCACGTATTCGATTTCGGCATCCCTGCCGATCATTATCTCAGCGAAGGTGTCGGGGTCTCGCGCGCGCGTCTGTTGTTCGTGCCGCTGTTGGGAGGGCTGATCCTGGGCCTGGCGGCGCGGGCCGTCAGGGCCAAGCGCCTGAACGAAATCGTCGACCCGATCGAAGCCAATGCCTTGCATGGCGGCCGCATGAGTCTTCGGGATTCGCTGTGGCTGACCTTCACCACGGTGATTTCCAACGGCGCGGGCGCTTCACTGGGCATGGAAGCAGGCTATAGCCAGCTGGGCGCCGGGATTTATTCGTGGGCGGGACGCTGGTTCCGGCTGCGCCGGGCGGACTTGCGCGTTTTCGTGACCGCGGGAGCGGGCGCCGCCATCGCCGCGGCCTTTAACGCGCCACTGGCGGGTGCCTTTTATGGCTATGAATTGATCCTGGGGAGCTACACCACCAAGGCGCTGGCGCCGGTGGTGGTGGCAAGCGTCTGTGCCGCGCTGACCCAGCGCGCCATGTCCCATATGAAAGCGCTGTTCGACGTGACGGGGAATTTCAATGTCACCTCGGCCAGCTACGTTCTGTTCGCGGTGCTGGGCGTAGGCGCGGCGGCCGTCGCGGTGGCGGCGATGCAGGCCGTCACCTGGACCGAGCGCGGCCTGCGCGCGTCGCGATTGCCGGATTGGCTGAGGCCCGCGGTGGGCGGCGCCTTGCTGTCGGGGCTGGCGCTGTTCGCGCCCCAGGTCCTGGGCAGCGGTCATGGCGCGGTTCAGTTTCATTTCGATATCCGCTGGACCTTCTGGGGCCTGGCGGCGCTGCTGGCCCTGAAGCTGGTCGCGTCGGCCATCTCAGTGGGATCGGGGTTCCGCGGCGGGTTGTTCAGTTCGGGGCTTTTCCTGGGTACGCTGTTCGGCGCCGTCTTCGCGCAAGGCGCGGCCTATATCTCGCCCGCCCTGGAAGCGCAGCACAATGTGTTCATGCTGGCCGGCATGGGCGCGGTGGCTGCCGCCATCATCGGCGCGCCGCTCACCATGGTCTTCCTGGTGCTGGAAGCGACGGGCGATTTCCAGGTGACCATCGCGGTGGTGATCGCGGTCACGGTGGCATCCACCATCGTGCGCATCATGTTCGGCTATTCCTTTGCCACTTGGCGGTTTCATCTCAGGGGGCTTTCCATCCGCGGCGCCCATGACGTGGGTTGGATCCGCGACATGAGCGTGGGCCGGCTGATGCGCAACGACGCCAAGACGGTGCCGGAAAATCTGGGCCTGAGGGCGCTGCGGGCCGCCTATCCGGTAGGCGGCACCAAACGGCTCTATGTGGTGGACGGTTCGGGCCGTTATATCGGCAGCATCGACACGGCCGACCTGCATGATGCGGAAATCGACGATGCCTTGGACGGGGCGGTGGCGGGCGATCTGGCCGAGGGTGCGGACCAGTTCCTGCTGCCGTCGGAGAATATCCGCAGCGCCTTGACGCGTTTCGACGCGCTGCAGATCGAAACCCTGCCGGTGCTGCTCTCGAGCAGCCAGCGCACGGTGGTCGGCTATATGACCGAGGCCTACGCGCTCAAGCGCTATTCCGCCGAGCTGGAACGGATGCGGTCGGCGGAATTGGGCCAGCGGGACCTTTTCTCCATTGGACCTTTACCCAACAGCAGGACGCCTGGGCATTGATTTAGGCCTTTACGGCCGCAAGGGCGCGCCCTATATCCCGCACATGCGCCCAGAAACCGAACGCAGCATCGAAGACATCCAGCAGGCTATCGCCCTGCTGAGGAGGCATCTTTGACTGGGATAAATCGCTGCGCCGCCTGGACGAACTGAACGCCCGCGCCGAAGACCCCAGCCTGTGGAATGACCCGACCGTCGCGCAGAAACTGATGCGCGAGCGGCAGAAGCTCGACACTTCGCTGTCGGCGGTCCGCCAGGTGCAGAACGAACTGGCCGATGCCACCGGCCTGATCGAAATGGCCGAAGCCGAAGGCGACGCGGCGATGGTCGCCGATGCCGAGGCCGCCATCGTCACGCTGCAAAAGCGCGCCGAGCAGCTGAGGCTGCAATCGATGCTGTCGGGCGAAGCCGATGGCAACGACACGTATCTTGAAATTCATGCGGGCGCGGGCGGCACCGAAAGCCAGGATTGGGCCTCGATGCTGTTTCGCATGTATATGCGCTGGGCCGAGCGGCACGGCTACAAGCTGCAGCTGATCGAGGAAAGCGAAGGCGAGGGCGCGGGCCTGAAATCGGCCACCCTGTTGGTCAAGGGCGAGAACGCCTATGGCTGGCTGAAGACCGAGGCGGGCGTGCACCGGCTAGTGCGCATTTCGCCGTTCGATTCCAACGCCCGGCGGCACACCTCATTCTCGTCCGTCACCGTCTATCCCGTGATCGACCAGTCGATCGAGATCGACATCCCGGAAAAGGATGTGCGGGTCGATGTCTATCGTGCCAGCGGCGCGGGCGGCCAGCACGTCAACAAAACCGAAAGCGCCGTCCGCATCACCCATATTCCCACCGGCATTGCCGTGGCCAGCCAATCGGAGCGCAGCCAGCATCAGAACCGAGCGATCTGCTGGGACATGTTGAAATCGCGGCTTTACGAGATCGAGCTGGAAAAGAAGAAAGCCGAAACCGGCGCCTTTGTCGGCGAGAAGTCCGATATCGGCTGGGGGCACCAGATCCGCTCTTATGTGCTGCAGCCCTATCAGCTGGTGAAGGATTTGCGCACGGGGGTGGAAAGCCGCGTGCCCCAGGATGTCCTGGACGGCGATCTGGATCCCTTCATGGCCGCGGCGCTGGCCCAGGAAGTGGGCGGCAAGCCCAAGGAAAAAATCGAAGACCTGGAATAGGCTGGGCTCAGGTGCCCGTGGTCTGCAGAGGCGTAAGAACGCTGCGCCCTGTCTGAACGGGCTGCACCGGGTGCAGGACCGTCTGCTGCGCTTCTTTGTCCCCCAAGGGATTGTCGGAGTGCTTGCAATTGCCTTCGAAGAAGGCGCCAGCCTCGACCGCGAACGCCTCCGCGACGATATCGCCTTCGACATGGCTGGTGGCGCACAAAAGCGCCTTGCGGGCGTGAATGCGCCCGATGACGCGGCCCCGGATCGTCACGTCTTCCGCCCAGATCTGGCCATGCACTTCGGCGCGCTCGCCGATCACCAGGCCCGCGCTGCGGACATCGCCTTCCAGAATGCCGTCGATCTGCATGTCGCCGCTGGTGTTGAGCGTGCCGGTGACCGTCAGATCGGCGCTGACGATCGAAGGCACCGAACCGGTGCGCGCCGATGTGCGCTTGGGCGGGGCCGGCGCGGGGCCGATATTCAGCGGCATCCCGGCATCGCTTTTACCTTTGCTAGAGAACATGCCGGCCGGCCTCTATGAAATTGACGGGATTGCGAACCTTGTCCTCATACCAGACCTCGTAATGGACATGCGGTCCGGTGCTGCGGCCGGTGGAACCCAATCGCCCGATCGCCGCGTCTTTCTCGACTTTCATTCCGGCGCGTACTGTGATCGTGGAAAGATGACCATATCGTGTATGGATGCCCATTCCGTGATCGATTTCGATCATGTTGCCATAGCCGCCGCGGTTGCCGACGAATGTCACGGTTCCCGGCGCGGTGGCCCGGACCTTGGCGCCCCAGGGCCCCGCGAAATCGATCCCGGAATGAAATGCGTAGCGGCGGGTGAAAGGGTCGACCCGGGCGCCGAAGCCGCTGGTCGGTTCCACGCCGGCGCCGGTGACCGGAACCGCCAGCGGAATATGGCTCATCTCGAATGACAGGTCGCTCAACTGTCCCAATATGGCGCTGGCGCGCAGATAGGTGGCGTTGAAGGCCGGATCCTTGATGCCGTTGACCTGCACGCGGTCCAACGGGATTTCGGGGCCGCCGACGCCTTCGTTGTCCGCGATCTTGTGCTGGAGCTGATCGGGATTGATGCCGGTGCGGCGGACAATCTCGCGCAGCGCCACCATGTCGCTCGACAGGACTTGATGGGTCTTGTCCATCAACTGGCTTTCGGATTTTCCCATGCCTGCCACGCGCGCCGTCTGCGCGGCCAGCGCGCGCAGGCCCGGATGCTGGGCATAGATCGCCGAAAGCGGGGCGGCATCGCGGGGTGCGCGGGTGAAGATTGCGGCGGCCATCTTGCGCAATTTCGCGAATGTGTCGTTCAGCAGGCTGGCGCGGACGGGCTTTGCGGTGCGCGGCTGCGGCGCGGCGGGGCCGGGGAGGACGGAAAGCGTGCTGCCGCCGTCGGAGTCGAAACCGCCTTGAAGCGGCGCGCCCACATCCAGGCTGTCGCTGGCCGGCGCGTCGTCGCTGGGTCCGGTGAATGCGGGAATATCCGGCATCGGAGGCGCCATCGTGTTGCGGCCGATCGACGCTTCGATTTGCGCTTTGCGATTGAGGAAGCTGGCGATGGTGTTCTGCTTGGTCTGCAGCTCGTCGGCGGTGGCCTTGAATTTGTCCTCCGCCCCGACCAGGGCGCCATTCAGCTCGTCATAGGAAATCTGCAGATCGGCGAGGCGGTTCTCATACGCCGCCTGCATTTCCTGAAAGCGGTGATCCTTGGCGGTGATGATGCGATCCTTGAAGATCACATTGACGGTGGCGAAGGCCACCCAGCCAAGAAAGATCAGCGTCAGCCCTGCCAGTGTGGCCTGAAGCGACGGCCCGAAGGTAAAGAACTGCACGCGCCCGTTGCTGCGAATATAGATCTGGCGTTCGGGGAAGGTCTCGTGAATCCAGATCCAGGCGCGCTCCATGGCGGTCGCCGCCATTGTGGGATTGCCATGGGAGGGCGTTTCGCCGGGCGTCGGCTTGCCTTCACTCTTTTTCCCGGTCCGCTGCCAGAAAAAAGATCGCGATGTCAGGCGCGGGCGGAAACGCTTGCCCGACGTCATAGCGCGCGGGCCGCGGCAAGCACGGCCTCCACATGTCCGGGAACTTTGACCTTGTGCCAGGCCTGCACGATCACGCCTTTGGCATCGACCAGGAAGGTGGCCCGTTCCATGCCCATATATTTGCGGCCATAGAGGCTCTTTTCGACCCACACGCCCCAATCTTCGGCCGCCTTGATGTCGGGGTCCGAGGCCAAGGTGATCTTCAATTTGTGCTTTTTGCGGAATTTCTCGTGCGAGGCGACGCTGTCTTTGGAAATGCCGATCACGGTAATCCCCAGCTTGGCGAATTTGGCGGCGGCGGCCGAGAAATCCACGGCCTCCCGGGTGCAGCCCGCGGTGTCGTCCTTGGGATAGAAATAGAGCACGTACGGCTTGCCCTTGAGGGCGGTGCGCGAAGCCTCCTCCCCCTCATCGGTCGCAAGCTTGAAGTTGGGGGCGCGATCCCCGGCGGATAAGCCGCCCTCTGCCAAAGCCATCCGCCGTCAGCCCTAAAAAGCCGTCGGCCTTAACTTAAGAGGCGGAAAGAGCCGAGCGCAACCCGTAAATATCTTTACAAGATAATGGGTTGTCTGCCCTTTTTAGGCCCAACAGGTGCGATACTGTACCTGGTTTCCAGTCCGGACCGGCTCGCTTGAGATTGCCTTTCGCCAATTACATCAAGGCCCACCACATCAGCGGGGCCGCCGTCTGTGTCGGCGGACTGGTGGCGGCCATGGTGTTTTTCGTGGTGGGGGCGGGCATCCGCCTGCTGCTGGGGCCGGTGTCGCTGGGGCCTTTTGCCGGGACCCTGTCCGGGGCGATCCAGCAGGCCTTGCCCGGCATAACCCTGACCTACGACCAGGCGGGGATCGAATGGAGCCGCGACGATGGCCGGATCAACCTGGTCGTGCTGGGCGCGAAAATCTTCGACAGCAAGAACCACATCGTCGCCGAGGCGCCCAAGGCGGATATCGATCTGGCCGCCCGGCCGTTTCTTTCGGGCGAGATCAAAGTGCAGCGCATCACCCTGGTGGGGGTGCAGCTTTCCCTTGTGCATATGAAGGAGGGCGGCATCCGCCTGGGCGCGAGCGGCGACAAGAACGGCAATGATGTGCTGGCGCGCATCAATGACGTGATCGAAGCCAAGGGATCTTCGACCTCGAGCCTGCAGAGCTTCGCGGTGCGCAATGCCCGTCTCACCCTGTCCGACGAGGTCACCGGCCTCAACCTGATCGCACCGCGCGCCAGCCTGGTGATGTCGGCCAAGGACAATGCCATCGCCCTGCATGCCGATACCGATGTCTCGATCTCCGGCCGCACGGCGCATGTCAAAGCCGATATCGCCTTGCCGCCCGGCAAGGGGCCGGTGAAAGGCAGCGCCCTGATCACCGGCCTCGATCCGCGGGCGCTGGCCATGAACGCGCCCATGTTCAAGCCGCTGAAGGACATCGCCTTGTCGGTCAATCTGGCGACCAGATTCACGGTGGCGCCGGGCGCGCGCATCACCGCGGCCGATTTCGACATGACGGCGGCGGGCGAATTGCCCCTGACGGGCTTGAAGGGCGGCATCCTGCATGTGCGCCAGATGCATGTGAACGGTCTTTATGACGGCAGCAAAAATCACCTGACATTGGATCAGGCTGCGATCGACACGCGCGAAGGTATTGTGCGCCTGAAAGGCGGGGCGGATTTTCGGTATGACGGCGACAAGCTCGCCAATGTCAGCGCTACCATTGCCTCGACCCGGATCGCGCTCGACATGCCCGGCATCTTCGCCCAGCCGGTGGGGTTCCAATCGCTGCAGCTGGCCGGCGATTATCAGGTCGCCTCGCGCAGCTTCGACATCAAGCATGCCAGCCTGACCGCGCCCGCCTTCGCCCTGTCCGTCAATGGCGCCATCACGCTGGGCGAGGAGGGGCAGGCGCCTGGCCTGGCCTTGAGCGGCAAGCTGGTGCCTTTGCCGGTGAAGACATTGCTGCATTATTGGCCGCTTCCCGTCGCGCCGGGCGCGCGCGAATGGATCGCCGCCAATATCTTTGCCGGCTCGCTGGGGCCGCTGGAATTTGAAACGCATTTTCCCGTGGGCCTGCTGGATCAGGAGATTCTGCCGGACGATTCCATGAAGCTCACCTTCGCCATGAAGGATGTGGAGGGCAGCTACGTCAAAGGCCTGACGCATCTGACCGGCGTGTCGGGCACCGCCACCATGCTGGGCGACAGTTTCACCGCCGATTTCGATGGCGGACGCGTGGGCAATCTCGTCGTCCGAAACGGCCATGCCTCCATCCCGGCCTTGCATGTTCACGGCACGGTGGGCCGGCATCGATCCCAAACAGACCAAGGGCACGGCAAGCACCGACCTGGTGTTTGATGTGCCGATGCTACAGGACCTGGCGGTCGATGCGGTGGGAATCTCCGTCAAGGCGCAGGTAAATGATTTCGCGGTGACCTTGGGACGCCTGAAGCTCACCAATGGCGCGGTCAATTTCGATATCGACAATTCGCGCCTGCATCAGGCCGGTACGGTCAATCTGGCGGATGCGCGCCTCACCATCGATTGGCTGGAAGATTTCAAGACCGCTCAACCGGTCACCACCCGCATCAACGCCAAGGGAACGATCACCGATGCCGCGCGGCAGAGCCTGAATATCGGCTTGCAGAACATCCTGACCGGTCCAGTGCCTGTCAATGCCGACATGCAGGGCAAGAGAGGGCAACTGACCACGGCCGAAGTGACGATGGACCTCACCAGCTCGGCGCTGGCAATCCCTATTCTTCATCTGGGCAAGCAGGCAGGGCAGGCCGCCGCCGGACGCGTTACGGTCAATTTCCTGCCCGGCGATACGATCAAGGACGAGATCATCCGGGTGACCGGCCCCAATCTCTCCGCCAATGGCACCGCGACATTCGATCGTAGCGGCTCTTTGTCGGTGATGAATTTCACCTCCGTGAAGATGGGCGCATTGAACGATCTCTCCTTCACCCTGACGCGATCGGCCGCGGGCGACGACTATGTGCTTCGGGGACGATCCCTGGACGGCTCGATGATCGGCCGGAATGTGGGCGACACCAATGGCACGGGTGGTTCGGGCAATCAGCGTCCCCGGGACGACACGCCCACGGGCCCGTTCCATATCGATGCCAAGCTGGACCGGCTGGCGATGCGCGACGGTGTTTCGATTGCCCCGTTCAATCTCGATCTGGCGGGGGTGGGCAACAAGCCGTCGGCTCTGACCTTATCCGGCGGGATCGGCAAGGGTTCGATCAGCGGAAATATCGAAACCTCCCTGACCGGGCGCAAACTGGCGATCGAAGCGGGAGATGCGGGCGCTCTGATACAGGGATTGTTCGACTTTCAGAGCATCAAGGGCGGAAAGCTCAAATTGTCGGCCAATCTTCCCGGCCGGGCTGTTGATCCCGATCTGGGCCTGGCGGCGCCGGACTATCAAGGCGTGCTGGATATCGATGACTTCCAGGTGGTGAACCAGCCTTTCCTGGCGCGGCTGTTTTCCGCAGGCTCGCTGACCGGCATCGGCGATCTGATGGGCGGCGACGGCATCTCGGTCGAGAATATGAATGTGCCATTTTCCTCCAAGAACAATGTGATCAGCGTGCATGATGCCCGGGCGCGGGGACGCGCGGTGGGCGCCACCGCCGATGGCTATATCGATCGGCCGAAAAGCCAGGTCGCGCTGAAAGGATCGCTGGTGCCGGCCTATGGGCTGAATTCGGTGCTGGGCAATATTCCCCTGCTGGGAGATGTGCTGGTGTCGAAGAAGGGCGAAGGCGTGTTCGGCGTCACCTATTCGGCCACGGGAAATGCCGAGCAGCCCAAGATCGACGTCAATCCCTTGTCGGTGCTGACACCGGGCATTCTGCGCCGGATCTTCGAGGGCCATATCCCAACGGCCGCGAACGCACCGTCCAACGCGCCCGGCGCGCAGGCTGAGCCGCGTCCCGCGCCGAACTAGGCGGGCTTTACCGTGAGCTACGACCGGCGCAGCCGGTCAAATCGATCCGGTGGATCGATTTGAGTAGCGAACGCCGCGAGCCCAAGCGAGCGGTAGCGCTATGGTGATTATTTTTTTGGTTTTACGAGCGCGATGTTTTTGCGGCCGTGCCGAACAATAAATCCGCCCGTTTCAGGATCTGCAGATTCCCAAAGAACAATTTCATTCGGATCCGTGACAGATCTTCCATTGATCGTCACGCCTTCTTTCATCTTGTTTCTGGCATCTGAGTTCGATTTTGCAAACCCAGACGCGACAATGAAGGAAGCTGTCGATCGCCCAAGTTTCCATTCATCGTTTGGCCCTGTATCGATGAATTTGGGCGGAAGGTCGGTTGTGAAAACACCCTCTCCAAAAGCTTTGCGCGCAGTCTCGGCGGCCTGCTCGGCCGCCTCGCGCCCGTGCAGAACGGCAGTAGCTTCAGTGGCCAGTATCTTCTTGGCTTCGTTCAATTCCGCGCCCTGAAGCTTTTCCAGCCGGATGATTTCGTCCAGTTGCATGTCCGTGAACAGGCGCAGGAAGCGTCCGACATCGCCGTCTTCGGTGTTGCGCCAGAACTGCCAATAGTCATAGACGCTGAACATGTCCTGGTTCAGCCAGACCGCGCCGGCCGCGGTCTTACCCATTTTGGCGCCTGACGCGGTGGTGATCAAAGGCGTGGTGAGGCCGAACAATTGCGGGCTCGCCATGCGCCGCCCCAGTTCGATGCCCGAGATGATGTTGCCCCACTGGTCCGAGCCTGCCGATTGCAGCCGGCAGCCATAACGCTTGTTGAGTTCGACGAAATCATAGGCCTGCATGATGGAATAGTTGAATTCCAGGAACGACAGGGGCTGCTCGCGCTCCAGGCGTAGCCTGACGCTGTCCATGGTCAGCATGCGGTTGACGGAGAAATGGCGCCCCACTTCGCGCAGGAAGGGGATGTATTCCAGCCGGTCCAGCCATTCGGCATTGTCCACCATGATGGCGTCGGACGGGCCGTCGCCGAATTTCAGCAGATGCTTCACGCCGCTCAGCATGGACTGCTTGTTGGCGTTGATCTGCTCCGGCGTCAGAATCAGCCGAGTCTCGTCTTTGCCGGAGGGATCGCCCGCCTTTGTGGTGCCGCCACCCATCAGCAGGATCGGCTTGTGGCCGGCTTGCTGCAGCCGCCGCAGGGTCATCAATTGCACCAGGTTGCCGATATGCATCGACTTGGCGGTGCAGTCGAAGCCGATATAGGCGGTGACGCGTTCCTTTTGGAACAGCGCGTCCAGCTCGGCGGCGGGTTCGGAGCAGGCATAAAAGGCGCCGCGTGCCACAAAGGTGCGAAGGAATTCGGACTGGAATTGCGGTACAACTGGCATTTTAAAAGCTCTAGCTTTCTTCCCCCGCATAGCGAAGCTATTGGCGGGGGAAGATGTCGCAGCGAGGTGCCGGCTGGCCGGCCCGAGCTGCGACAGATGGGGGTCTAACTGACACGACGGGCCATAGCACAAATGCCGGAAATGTCGAAAGTCATTGGGTTGATGAGCGGAACGTCGCTGGATGGCGTCGATGCCGCCCTGATCGAAACCGATGGGGAGGATGTGGCCCGCCCGCTGGCCAGCCTGACCATCCCCTATGACGCCGAAACCCGGGCCTTGCTGCGGGCCGCGCTGGAAGATGCGCGGGGCGTGGAGCAGGGGGCGCCGGTGCCCTATGCCATCCGCGATGCCGAACAACGGCTCACCGAGGCGCATGCCGAAGCGGTCAAGGCGCTTCTGAAAAAGGCGGGCCTTGCGGCCGGCCAGGTGGCGCTGGTGGGGTTTCATGGCCAGACCATCCTGCACCGTCCGGAGCGGCATTGGACCTGGCAGATCGGCGACGGCGCCGCGCTGGCGCGGATGACCGGCATCGATGTGATCAATGATTTTCGCACCGCCGACGTCAAAGCGGGCGGGTTGATGCCGCTTTATCACGCGGTGCTGGCCCGGCGCTCGGGCCTGCCCACGCCGCTGGTCCTGAGCAATATCGGCGGGGTTGCGCAGGTCACTTATATATCCGGCGATACGGTGATCGCCTTCGACACCGGACCCGGGAATGCGCCCATCGACGATTGGATGCACCGGCACAGCGGCAAGCCCGTGGACGAGGATGGGGCCTTTGCCCGCGCCGGCAAGGTGAACGATGCGGCTCTGGCGAAAATGCTGGATAATGTATTTTTCGATCGTCCTCCGCCCAAGTCGCTCGACCGGCTGGATTTCGGCAGCGAGGCGGTGGAAGGGCTGTCGCCCGAAGACGGGGCCGCGACCCTGACCGCCTTTACCGCTGCGTCTTTGGCGCGGGCGCGCGAACATTTTCCCGAACCGGCCGCGACATGGATCGTGTCGGGCGGGGGCCGCCACAACAAATTTCTGATGGATCAGCTGCGGGCACGGGTGAACGCCCCGGTCTTGTCAGCCGAGGATGCGGGCTGGAATGGCGACTCGATGGAAGCGGATGGTTTCGCCTATCTGGCGATGCGCGCAAAAAAAGGATTGCCGCTCTCGCTGCCGACCACTACGGGCGTCCAGCAGCCGATGACGGGCGGGAAACTGCATAGACATTAGGTCTAGGCAACGATGTCTATCACCTGGGTCCCCTTCCCTCGGCGCTGGACGCGCCTCGCCGGGGACACGTGAAGGGCTATCGCCCTTCGCGTGGCTTGCTCATCATGTTGGAGACGTATTCTTTGACCGTCTCCACCACATCGGCTTCGTGCTTGTCGAAGAAATGGTTGGCGCCTTCGACCTTGTTGTAGGTGATCTTGATGCCCTTCTGGGCGGTCAGCCTGTCCACCAGTTTCTGAACATCGGCTTCGGGCACCACATTGTCCTTGGTGCCGTGCACGATCAGGCCGGACGCCGGGCAGGGCGCCAGGAAGGCGAAGTCATACATGCTGGCCGGCGGGGCAATGGAGACGAAGCCGGTGATTTCCGGCCGGCGCATCAAAAGCTGCATCCCGATCCAGGCGCCGAACGAGATGCCGCAGACCCAGACATTGGACGGATTGGGGTAGAGCGTGTTCATCCAGTCCAGCACCGCCGCGGCGTCGGACAATTCGCCCGAGCCATTGTCGAAGGTGCCCTGGCTGCGGCCCACGCCCCGGAAATTGAACCGCACGGTGGTGCAGCCCAGTCCGTGGAACATGTGGAAAAGGTCATAGACCAGCGGATTGTTCATCGTGCCCCCGAACTGGGGGTGGGGATGGAGTACCAGCGCCATGGGGGCGCCGGGCGCTTTCTGGCGCTGGTAACGGGCTTCGATGCGGCCGGCGGAACCGGGAAGAATGATGTCAGGCATGGTTTTTCTCTGACGGGCGGCTCTGCGGCTTTAGCATAGCGGAAAACTCGGTTTTTAGGTGAACGAATGTATATGAAAACCGTTTATTTTCAATTGCTTGGTGATTGGCAGGCGCGGTGAAGGTGAATACTTGACCAGCATGGTCAGGAAATCTATATCCCTCTTGCTGGAATTCAGGCTCTTTTCCAGGGCGGGCCGCGCTTCTTACACCAAGCTGTCCCAAAGCCCCAAGGAAAAACGCCGTCATTTGAAGGAGATCGGTCATGCGGCTGAGCACGAAGGGACGCTATGCGGTGATGGCGATGGCCGACCTGGCCGGTCATGCTTCCGATGCCAGCAATCAGGCCAAGCCGGTGGCGCTGGCCGACATTGCCGAGCGGCAGGATATTTCCCTGTCCTATCTCGAGCAGCTGTTCGCCAAGCTTCGCCGCGGTGGGCTGGTGACCAGTGTCCGCGGACCTGGCGGCGGCTATCGTCTGGCCCGGCCCTCCAATGAACTTCGCATCGCCGACATCATCGTGGCGGTGGACGAGCCCATCGCCGCCACCCGCTGCAAGCCCAATGGTTCCAAGGGCTGCACCAAGACGGGCGCGCGCTGCGTCACCCACGATCTGTGGGAAGAGCTGGGGCAGCAGATCCATATTTTCCTGTCGTCGGTCTCGCTCGCCGATGTGGTGGAGCGGCGCGTGCTGGGCCGCTCGCGCCCCTGCAACGATTTCGAGGGCGCCGAAGCGCCCGGTGAGAACACAGCCGCGGATTTCGAAGCCGCCTGATTGCCATGCCGTATTGCGATCATAATGCGACTGCGCCGCTCCGTCCCCTTTCCCGGGATGCGATGGCGCATGCGCTTGGCCTCACCGGCAATCCGTCTTCGGTACATGCCCATGGCCGCGCCGCGCGGGCGGTGGTGGAACAGGCGCGCGACCGGGTGGCCAAGCTGGCGCATGCCAAGCCGGATCAAGTGATCTTCACCAGCGGCGCCACCGAAGCCAATGGATTGGCGCTCTGGGGCGCCGTCGAAGGTGCCATCGATCGCAGCGTGACGGAAAAATCCGCCCGCATCACCCGGCTGTTCGTCAGTGCCATCGAGCATAGTTCGGTGTTGAAGACCGCCGAGGCGGTGGCCGAGCGTGTTGCCGGGGTTCGGCTTGAGCTGTTGCCGGTGACGGCAAATGGCGTGCTGGATCTGGAAGCCCTGCGCGCGGCGTTGCGCGAGGGCAAGGGCCGCGCCCTGGTCGCCGTGATGGCGGCCAACAATGAAACCGGCGTGATTCAGCCTGTGGCGGAGATTTCGCGCCTGTGCCGCGAGGCGGGCGCGTTGCTGCTGGTCGATGCCGTGACCGCGGCGGGCAAGATCGATCTGGATGCCGGACTTTGCGATTACATGGCGCTTTCTGCGCACAAGCTGGGTGGCCCGCAAGGCGCCGGCGCGCTTGTGGTGGGCGAAGACGCGCCGCTGGCGCCGCAGATGACCGGCGGGGGCCAGCAGAAAGGCTTGCGCGCGGGCACGGAAAACCTCTCGGGGATCGCCGGCTTCGGCGCGGCCGTGGAAAGCGTGCTGGCGGATGCCGGCGAACGGGGCCGCGTGGCGTCCGTGCGCGACCGTTTCGAGCGAACACTGAAAGCCAGGCTTGCGGATGCCGTCATTTTTGGCGAAAGCGCGCCGCGCCTGGGCAATACGTCCAATGTCGCGCTGCCCGGCCTGGCGTCGCAGAATATCGTGATCGCCCTGGACCTGGATGGCGTGATGGTGAGTTCCGGCTCGTCCTGTTCGTCCGGCAAGATCGCGCCTTCGCACGTCTTGTCCGCGATGGGCGTGGTCGATGATTTGGCCGGCGCTTCCATTCGCGTCAGCTTCGGCTGGAATTCGACCGATCTGGATGGCGATGCCGTGGTGGCATCGCTTGAAAAACTTGCGGCCCGGGTTCGCGCCCGCGCCGCCGCGTGAGGATTGCCATGTCGTCCGCCGCATTGGAAACCAAGGAAACCGTCGCCGGACTGGGCGAGAAGTATAAATACGGTTTCGTCACCGATATCGAGATGGAGCGCGCACCCAAGGGCCTCTCCGAAGACACGGTGCGCTACATCTCGGCCAAGAAGGGCGAGCCGGACTGGATGCTGGAATGGCGCCTGGGCGCATTCCGCCGCTGGCTCTCCATGAAGGAGCCGACCTGGGCGCGGGTGCATTATCCCGCCATCGATTATCAGGACGCTTATTATTACGCCGCACCCAAGAACACGCCCAAGAAGCAATCCTTGGACGAAGTCGATCCCAAGCTGCTGGAAACCTACAAGAAGCTGGGCATTCCGCTGCACGAGCAAATGGCGCTGGCGGGCGTCGCCGTCGACGCGGTGTTCGATTCGGTTTCCGTCGCCACCACCTTCAAGGAAAAGCTCAACGAAGCGGGTGTGATCTTCTGCCCGATCTCCGAAGCGATCCGCGATTATCCCGATCTGGTGAAGAAATATCTGGGTACCGTGGTGCCGGTGACGGATAATTTCTTCGCCACCCTCAACTCGGCGGTCTTTTCGGACGGCACCTTTGTCTATGTGCCCAAGGGCGTGCGCTGCCCGATGGAGCTGTCCACCTATTTCCGCATCAATGCCAGCGAGACCGGCCAGTTCGAGCGGACGCTGATCGTGGCCGACGAAGGCTCCTTTGTCTCCTATCTGGAAGGCTGCACCGCGCCCAAGCGGGACGAAAACCAGCTGCATGCGGCGGTGGTGGAGCTGGTGGCGCTGGACAATGCCGAGATCAAATATTCCACGGTGCAGAACTGGTATCCGGGCGACGAGAATGGGCTGGGCGGAATCTATAATTTCGTCACCAAACGCGGCGACTGCCGCGGCGCGCGCTCCAAGATTTCCTGGACTCAGGTGGAGACCGGTTCGGCCATCACCTGGAAATACCCCAGCTGCATCCTGCGGGGCGACGAAAGCGTGGGCGAATTCTATTCCATCGCCATCGCCAACAATTATCAGCAGGCCGATACCGGCACCAAGATGATCCATCTGGGCAAGAACACCCGCTCGCGGATCATTTCCAAGGGTATCAGCGCAGGCAAGGCGCAGAACACCTATCGCGGCCTGGTCAGCGTTTACGGCAAGGCGGAAAACGCCCGCAACTTCACCCAATGCGATTCGCTTTTGATCGGCGGGGAATGCGGTGCCCATACCGTGCCCTATATCGAAAGCCGCAATCCCTCGGCGCGCATCGAGCATGAAGCGACCACCTCGAAGATCGCCGAAGACCAGCTGTTCTATTGCCTGCAGCGCGGCATCGGCCAGGAAGAGGCGGTGGCGCTGATCGTCAATGGCTTCTGCAAGGAAGTGCTGCAGCAATTGCCGATGGAATTCGCGGTCGAAGCGCAAAAATTGGTCGGTATCTCTCTGGAAGGCTCTGTAGGTTGATTATGCTGGACATCAAGAACCTTCACGTCGCGGTCGGCGGCAAGGAAATCCTCAAGGGATTGAACCTTAGGGTCGAGGCGGGACAGGTGCATGCCATCATGGGCCCGAACGGGTCTGGAAAATCCACGCTGTCCTATGTGCTGGCGGGCCGCGCCGGTTATGACATCACCGAAGGCAGCATTTCCTATAATGGCGAGGATCTGGTTCCCCTGCCGCCCGAAGAGCGGGCCGCCAAAGGCGTGTTCCTGGCGATGCAGTATCCGGTGGAAATTCCGGGCGTCACCACCATGATGTTCCTGAAAAGCGCGCTGAACGCCCAGCGCCGCAGCCGCGGCGAAGCCGAAATGGATGCCATCGGTGTTCTCAAGACGGTGCGCAAGAAAGCCGCCGCCTTGAATGTCTCCGAAGAAATGCTGAAGCGCGCCTTGAATGTGGGCTTTTCCGGCGGCGAGAAGAAGCGGCTGGAAATTCTCCAGATGGCGCTGTTCGAACCCAAGCTGGCGATACTGGACGAAACCGATTCCGGCCTGGACATCGATGCCCTGCGGCTGGTGGCGGAAGGCGTCAACGGCCTGCGTTCGCCGGAGCGCGCCATGCTGGTGATCACGCACTATCAGCGCCTGCTGGATTACATCGTGCCCGACCGCATCCATGTCCTGGCCAAGGGCCGGATCGTGGCCGAAGGCGGCAAGGAATTGGCCCTGGAACTGGAAGCCAAAGGCTATGAGCAGATCGTGAAGGACGCGGCATGACGGCGGCGCTCGCTCTTCCCACGCGCCGGGTCGAGGAATGGAAATATTCCGATCTGGCTCGCGCCTTGGGGGACGCCGGCTTCGGCGAATCCTCCGCGCGCGTATCGGTCGGCAAGCCTCCGGCCGGGGTGGAGATCTTCGATCTGGATGAGCCGAACCGGCCCGATTGGGTGAAGGCGCATTATGGCAAGCTCAGCAACAATGCCGTCAGCGCCGTGTCATTGGCCAAGGCGCGGGGTGGGATCGCGCTGCGCATTCCCAAGGGCAAAGTCGTCGAAGAGGTCCTGTCTCTCGATTTTTCGGGGGAAGGGCATGTGCGGGCCTTGCTGGTGCTGGAAGAGGGCGCAGCCCTGACCCTGTCGGAAGCGTTCGATGCCGGCGAAACGCGCAATGCCGGATTGGAAATCGTGCTGGGCCCGAATGCCCGGCTGGATCACGTTCGCCTGTCACCGGTTTCCGACATGGTCCAAGTGGAAGAGATTTCGCTGACCCTGGCCCGGGATGCGGTTTATCGCGGTCATTTCGCCAATTTCGGCGCCAAGCTGTCCCGGACGGAGTTGGCGATTGCATTGAACGGCGAAGGCGCGGAAGCTCATCTGTCGGGCGTGAGCGTGCTGGCGGACCACCATGCCGATGTCACGACCCAGGTCTCCCACGCGGTGGGCCGCACCCAGAGTACGCAACTTTTCAAGAAGGTTGTGAGCGGCAAGGCGCAGGCCGTCTATCAAGGCAAAGTCGTGGTCGCCCATGGCGCCAACGGCTCCGACAGCCGCCAGACCGCCAAGGCTTTGCTGCTGGACGGCTGGGCCGAGGCCGACCTGAAGCCGGAACTGGAAATCTTCGCCGACGACGTCAAATGCGCCCATGGCGCGGCGGTGGGCGACCTGGATGCGGATTCGCTGTTCTATCTGCGCGCCCGCGGCATTCCCGAGCAGGAAGCCCGGCATCTGCTGATCCATGCCTTCCTGGAGGATGCGCTGACGGACATCGCAAATGCCGATCTGCGCGAAACGGTCCGCGGCGCGGTGAGCGACGCTTTGAACCGGGTGTCGGCATGACCGCGGCCGCCAAAATCACGCCCGCATTCGATGTGGAGAAGGCCCGCGCCGATTTTCCCATCCTGTCGCGCCAGGTTTATGGCAAACCGCTGGTCTATCTCGACAGCGGCGCCTCGGCCCAGAAGCCGCGTCAGGTTCTGGACGCGATGACGCGTTTCGCCGAGACCGATTACGCCAATGTCCATCGCGGCGTGCATTATCTGTCCGCGGCCGCCACCGACGCCTATGAAGCGGCCCGGCGCACGGTGCAGAAATTCCTCCATGCCGCCCGCGAGGACGAGATCGTCTTCACCAAGGGGGGCACGGAAGCCATCAATCTGGTGTCGTACGGTTTCCTGGCGCCGCGCATCCAGCCCGGCGACGAGATCGTGCTCTCGGTGATGGAGCATCATTCCAACATCGTGCCGTGGCATTTCCTGCGCGAGCGTCACGGCGCCGTGCTCAAATGGGTGGATGTCCGCGACGACGGCAGCCTGGATATCGAGGCGGTGGATGCCGCCATCGGCTCCAAGACCAAGCTGGTTGCCATCACCCATATGTCGAATGTGCTGGGAACGGTGACCCCGCTGCAGCAGATCGTCGCCCGCGCCCATGCCAAGGGCGTGCCGGTGCTGGCGGATGGCTGCCAGGGCGCCGTTCACGAGATCATCGATGTTCAGGCTCTGGATATCGATTTCTACGCCCTGACCGGCCACAAGATTTACGGACCCACCGGCATTGGCGCGCTCTATGCCAAGCGCGTGCATCTGAAAGCGATGCGGCCGTTCAATGGCGGCGGCGAAATGATCCGGGAAGTGTCCAAGGACATCGTCACCTATGCCGAGCCGCCGGCGCGGTTCGAGGCGGGAACTCCGCCGATCATCGAATCCGTGGGGCTGGCGGCGGCGATGGATTATCTGATGGCGCTGGACCGGGCCGCGGTCAAAGCCCATGAGCATGATTTGCTCACCTATACCCGTGAAAGGCTGCGCGACTTCAATTGGTTGCGGGTGATCGGCGATGCGCCGGGCAAGGGCGCGATCATTTCTTTTGAGGCCGAGGGGATGCATGCCCACGACCTGGCCACCATATTGGATCGTGAGGGTGTGGCGGTGCGGGCCGGGCATCATTGCGCCCAGCCCTTGATGGAACGGTTCGGAGTCGCTTCGACCAGCCGGGCCAGCTTCGGGCTGTACAACACCCGTGCCGATGTGGATGCGTTGGTGGCGAGCCTCGCCAAGGCGCGGGAGATTTTGGGTTAGCCATGGATCAGTCGCTTCGCGAGCTCTACCAGGAAGTGATCCTCGACCATTCGCGTCATCCGCGCCATTTCGGCGCTTTGGACAACGCGACCCACAAGGCCGACGGCCACAATCCACTTTGCGGTGATCGCATCACCATCATGCTGGCGCTGGATGCGGATGGCCGGGTTGCCGACATCAAATTCCAGGGCAAGGGATGCGCCATCAGCCAGGCTTCGGCATCGATGATGACCGAAATGCTGGCCGGCCGCACCCAGGCCGAAGCGCAGAAGCTGATGGATGGGTTCCTGCATCTGGTGAAGGGCGAGGACGCGCCCGGCCTGTCGCCGGATGACCGGGAATATCTGGACGTGATGTCGGGCCTGTCGGAATTTCCCATGCGGGTGAAATGCGCCACCCTGGCCTGGCACACGTTTAAAAATGCAGTCGAAGAGGGCAAGAACACCGTGGACGAGGGCGCAACCGGTGGGAGCGCCGCATGAGCGAGTTGGCCGTGCAATCCGCGCTCAGCCCCCAGGAGCTGGACGAATTTACTTCCAAGCTGGTGATCGCGCTCAAGACCGTCTACGACCCGGAAATCCCGGTCGACATCTATGAGCTTGGCCTCATCTATAAAGTGGACGTGGCCGACAGCAAGGATGTCACGGTGGACATGACGCTCACCGCGCCCAATTGCCCGGTCGCGGGTGAAATGCCCGGCAACGTCAAAGCGGCGCTGGAGAAAGTGGAGGGCATCGGCCAGGTCACGGTCAATATGACCTTCGATCCGCCCTGGACGCCCGAGCGGATGAGCGAGGAAGCCAAGCTCGAACTGAACATGTTCTGATGGATACGCCCATGGAAAATTCGCAAACCACCCGTCCCCGGAGAGAGCGCCCCAAGCCGGTGCGCCTGACCGAAGCCGCGGCAACGCGCCTGCGCCAGATCATGACGGATGCGGAGGGCAAATATCTGGGCGTGCGCGTGGGCGTCACCAATGGCGGCTGCGCCGGCATGAGTTACACCATGAATTATGCCGAAGAGACCGGCCCGCTGGACGAGGTGCTGGAAGATCAGGGTGTGAAGATCTTCATCGAGCCCAAGGCCATCATGTTCCTGATCGGAACCGAAATGGACTTCGAGACCACCAAACTGGGCTCGCGCTTCACCTTCCGCAATCCCAACGAAACCGCCTCCTGCGGCTGCGGCGAGTCGGTTTCCATCACCCCGGCCAAGGTCGATTGATGGCCGCGAAGGGCGATCCGGATCGTTTCGACGATCTGTTTGCGCCCTTCGGAAAGATCGTGGTGCGCCGCATGTTCGGCGGCGAAGGCCTGTTCCGCGATGGGCTGATGTTCGCGATCATCCATGAGGACAGGCTTTATTTCAAAACCAGCGAAGAAAGCCGCCAGGCTTTTATCGCCGAAGGCGCCGGGCCGCTCTTTTACAAATTCAAGAATGCGGAGGGCGTCCTCACCTCCTATTACGAACTGCCCGACCGGCTTTACGACGATCCGGACGAATTGGCGGAATGGGCCCGCGCCGCCTTCGCCGTGGCGCTGCTATCGCCGACCGCCAAGAAGAAGCGTGGCGACCCGAAACCGGGATCAGCGAGAAAGCGCACGCGCTAGGGCCGGCTATTCCCCCTTGAACTCCGGATCGCGCTTTTCGAAGAACGCCGCCAGCCCTTCGCGGAAATCCTTTGTGGCGCCGGCGGCACGCTGAGCGGCCTGCTCCTGTTTCAGCTGCTCCTCGAATGTATGGCTGCTGCTTTCCCAGAACAGCTTGCGGGTCATGGCCAGGGCTTTGGGGCCTCGCGACAAGCGCAGTGCCAGCATCAAGGCTTCGTCGAGCAGGCTTTCATCGTCCACCGCCTTATGGATCAGTCCCCAGGCTTGCGCTTTCTCGGCCGGCAGCCGCTCGCCCAGAAGCGCCAGCTCGCGGGCCCGCGCTAGTCCGATCAATCGCGGTAGAAGCCAGGTTGCGCCCCCGTCGGGCACCAGCCCCAGCCGGGTAAAGCCCAGCGCGAAAAAGGCCGAGCGTGCCGCCACCACCAGATCACCCATCAAGGCCAGGCTCATGCCGACGCCGGCCGCCGGGCCGTTCATGGCGGTGACGATGGGAAGCCGGGTATCGCGCAGCCGGCGCAGAAGGGGGTGATAGGTGCGTTCCAGCGTGTCGCCCAGATCGGCGCCTTCGGGCGGCGGCTCGGCCAAATTCGCGCCGGAACAGAAGCCGCGACCTTCTCCGGTCAAAATAAGCGCGCGCAGCTTGGGATCGGCTTCGATCACATCCATCGCCTTGAGGCAACTCTGCATCATCCGCAGCGACGCCGCATTGACGGTCTGCGGATCGTTCAAGGTCAGGATCGCGACGCCGTTCTGTGTCGTGACATAACACCGGTCAAAGTCTGTGCGCATCATTTCACCCCCCATCTGTCCGCCACGCGGGCAAGCCCGCTAGCGGACATCTTCCCCCGTCAGCGGCTTCGCCGCACGGGGGAAGAAAGCCTGTGCCAGGCTTCAGATTATGGGAGGATACATCAAGCTGCGTTTGTAGACAGCGGCGCCATGCGGGGATCTTTTTCGGAGATCACCAGGTTGCGGCCATTCTGCTTGGCGCCATAGAGGCAAGCATCGGCCCGGCGTACAGCCGCTTCGGCCTTTTCCTGGGGCGCGAACTGGGCGACCCCGATGGAAATAGTAATGGTGCCCAGCACATCGCCGGTGGATTTCTTCACCAGCCGGCGGGATTCCACCGCATGGCGGATTTGCTCGGCGATCCGCATGGCGTCGCGCAATGCGGTACCGCGCAGCACAACCCCGAATTCCTCGCCGCCATAGCGCGCCGCCGTGTCGCGGCCTTTGACATTTTCCGAAAGACAGCTCGCCACCAGCCGCAGGACTTGGTCGCCGGTCTGATGGCCCCAATTGTCGTTGAATTTCTTGAAATGGTCGATGTCGCACAGGATGACCGAAACCGGATCGTCGCTTTCGGTCAGCGCGGCTTCGGCCGCCGCCAAAGCATTATCGAACGCCTTGCGGTTGGAGATGCCGGTGAGCGGATCGGTGAGCGTTTCCCGGTGCACGTCTTCCAGCTTGCTGCGCAGATCGCTGACCTGGTCGGAGGATTTCTGCAGCTCCTTCTCCAGGCTGGCGGTGCGGTGCTCCATCTCCCGCGTCGCGGCAAGCAGGTTGTTCACCAGCTTGCGCAGATCGTCCGGGGACTGGTCGGCATCCAGTTCGCCGGTGGCGGCCGACAGCTTGCTGCTGTAGCGGCCGGCGTCGCGACCCGCATCGTTCAAGCGGCCCATCACGCCGGCGATCACCGAATTCATCCCTTCGCCGACCTGTTCCATGGTGGCGGCGGCTTTGGTCTGCGCCCGCAATTCGCGCAGGATTTCGGGCGTGAAGGCTTTCTTGCGCGCCAGCATTTCGCCGATGGTGTGGCTGACGGCGGAGATCTCGCCGCTGGCATGGGCGTAGAATATTTCGAAATTGTCGGGCGTGGGTGCGACCCCGCATTCGCTCATCAGGTCGAGTGCGGTCTGGGCGAGCGACTGTTCACGGTCGGGTCTTAACACAACTTCCCCCACCCCCATCTGCGGCCTTGGGGTATGCGGGGGAGTTTGGTCGCTTGGTCTGTAAGAAACGGTTAAACCAAACCCCCGGCGAGGGCGCTTTTCCGCCTTTTTTTCTAGGGATCGAAACCCCCAAACCGCTACTCCTGGGGTTCACGCTTTGCCAATGGCACCTTGCGGAACAGGAAGGCGGGAAGCTGGCTGTGATCCACCGGCTCCTTTTCCGCCGGCCGGTTTTGCTGCGGCTTGTGCGCGGCTTTCTTTTCGCTGTGCGGTCGCGGGCCGCGGGATTTCTGGCTCCGTTCGGGCCGGGGCGCATCCAGGATGGCGGGCGTAGGCAGGCTCGCTTCCACCGGCACTTCGCGAACCGGTTCGGTGGCCGCGACATGCTCGTGGAATTTGCCGTCCGGCGGACGGCGGTCGCGGTCCCGCTTGCCGCCGCGGCCGCGATCCCGGCCGCCGCGTCTGTCGTCGCGGCGCGGACCGCGATCCTCGCGCACTTCGATGTCGGTCATCTGCCGGCGCGGCAGTTTGTTGCCGGTGAGCTTTTCGATGAACTCGACATATTTGGTGTCGCGCGGCGTGGTCAGCATATAGGCCTGTCCGCTGCGCCCGGCGCGGCCGGTGCGTCCGATGCGATGGACATAATCGTCGGCATGGATCGGCACGTCGAAATTGAACACATGGCTGACCGCCGGCACGTCCAATCCACGCGCGGCCACGTCGCTGGCCACCAGAATCTTGAGATCGCCGCCCCGGAAACGCTCCAATGTTTTGGTCCGGAGGGATTGATCGAGGTCGCCATGAATGGGGGCGGCATCGAAACCATGCTTGACCAGCGACTTGGCGACGACGTCGACATCGCGCTTGCGGTTGCAGAAGACGATGGCGTTGTTCAGGGTCGGTTCCGCTTCGCGGATCAGGCGGCGCAAGGCTTCGCGCTTGGCCCAGTCGTTGGCAGGGATTTCCACCAGCTCCTGGGTGATGTTGGTGGCGGTGGTGGCGGGACGGGCCACTTCGACGCGGGCGGGATTGTGCAGGAACTGATCGGTGAGGCGCTGAATCTCCGGCGGCATGGTCGCCGAATAGAACAGCGTCTGGCGGGTGAAGGGCAGCAATTTGCAGATGCGCTCGACATCCGGGATGAAGCCCATGTCCAGCATGCGGTCGGCTTCGTCGATCACCAGGATGTTGGTCTGCGACAGCATCAGTCGCCCGCGCTCGAAATGGTCCAGCAGGCGGCCGGGCGTGGCGATCAACACATCGACGCCCCGATCCAGCTTCTTGACCTGGTCGTCCATCGAGACGCCACCGATCAAGAGCGCATGGCTGAGCTTGGAATATTTGCTGTAACGGTTGAAGCTTTCCGCCACCTGGTCGGCCAGTTCGCGGGTGGGCTCCAGCACCAATGCGCGCGGCATGCGGGCCTTGGAACGGCCGCGCGCCAGCATCTCGATCATGGGCAGGGTGAAGCTGGCGGTCTTGCCGGTGCCGGTCTGGGCGATGCCAATCAGGTCGCGCCGTTCCAGCACGATCGGGATGCCCTGTGCCTGGATGGGTGTGGGCGCGGTATAGCCGGTATCGGCCACGGCTTTGAGGATATCGGCAGAGAGCCCCAAGCCGTCAAAGCCGGCTGAAGTCGGGGCAGGGGATGAAGATGTGGTGGTAACTTCATCGGTTCCGGCTTCCGCGCCGGAGATCGTCACTTGGGTCGTAGCACGCTCCTGATAAGGGGCGCGTCCATCGCGCCCAAGCCTGGCCGCCCGAATTGGCCGCCCGCTCTGATGCAAGGCAAAATAGGAAGAAACTTTGGAAAGTCAATAAACCCGGAGGGGTTATCCGCAAGCCGACGCCCGGCGGAGGGGAAGCGCCGGGCGCCGCCGAAGGTGAAATACGATAGGACCCGGTACGGGTTTCACCTTCTCGGCTGTCTCAAAAGAACGCGGCGACCAAGCAACTGTTCCGGTTGCATGGGCCGGGGCTTGGCGTCAGCCTCTGGGCGGGGAAGGTGCCATGATGAGCGCGCGCAACGGGATCTGGGCTCTGGCGGCCGTCGCCATCTGGCTTCTGGCGGCCCATGTCCAGAACGGACCCGAGCCGCGCGGTCCGGACATGGCACCGGAACAATTTTCCGCCGCTCGCGCCCGGGCGGTGCTGAGCCGCATTCAGGAAACGGGGCGTCCGCACCCGGTCGGCTCCGCGGAAAATGCGGCGATCCATGCGCGCGTGCGCGGGGAACTGGAGGCCTTATCGGTTCCCCTGACCACGCTGCAGACCCGTCAATGTTTCAGCGAACCGCGCTGGTCCGCCGTCACCTGCGCCGACATCACCGATTTGATCGCCGAAGTGGTCCCCGGCAACGGCAAAGCCGTCATCCTCATGGCGCATCTGGATTCGGTTCCCGCAGGCCCCGGCGCGGGCGATGACGGTTCCGGGGTTGCGACCGTGCTCGAAATTATCCGTGCCCTGAAATCGGCGCCGCTCAAATCGCGCCATCCCGTCATCGCGTTGTTCACCGATGGCGAGGAAGCCGGGTTGCTGGGCGCCGCCGCCTTTGTGGACGATGCGCGCTGGCGCGCGCGTGCCGGCATCGTCGTCAATGTCGAGGCGCGGGGCTCCAAAGGCCAAAGCCTTTTGTTTCAGACCAGCCCCGGCGATGGCGCGCTGGTCGATCTTTATGCGCGCAATGTCCCGCGCGTGGCCGCCAGCTCCCTGTATGGCGAGATCTATCGATTCTTGCCCAACGACACCGACCTGACGCCATTCCTGGGCGCGGGCATCGCCGGGTATAATTTCGCGTTCCTGGGCGATGTCGCCCATTACCACACCGCGCTGGACACGGTTGCGAATCTGGACCCGCGCAGTCTGCAAAGCAGCGGCGACGCCGTGCTGGCTTTGACGCGCGCCCTGGCGGAGCAGGATTTCGGCGCCCTGAAAAGCGGCAACGCCATCTATCTCGACCTGATGGGCGTCTGGCTGCCGCGCCTGGATGCGCATTGGGCGGTGCCACTTTCCTTGCTGGCATTGGCGGTCATCGCGCTGGTGGGCTGGCGGCGTCCGCCGACCGGCGCGGGATTGCTAATGCCGCCGGCATTTCTGATCGGCGCGGTCGTGCTGGGCTTCGGGTTGAAAGCGCTGGCCGGCTTGATGTCGGGCCATGCCGATCCGGCATATGCGCAGCCTCTGGCGCTGCGCCTCGCGCTTGCTTTCGGTGTCTGGACTTTGGCGTTGCTGGCGGCGCGGCGTGCCACGCTCGCCGGGAGTTGGCTATGGTTCGGCGGCTTCGCGGTGGCGGCGGCCTGGTTCCTGCCGGGCCTCAGCCCTTATTTTCTTTTTCCGGCGCTGGTTGCGACGGTGACGTTGCCCTTCGGCATCGGATGGGTGCCGGCATTGGCCGCGCTGCTGGTCTGGATACAGCTGACGGCCGAAGCCGAACCGCTGATGGGACTTGGTATGACGCCGCTTTTCATGGTCCCGGCGGCGATGGGGCTTTTGACCGTGCTGCCTCTGCTGCGCGCCGGTCGCGGGCAAGTCATCGCTTGTGGCGCGCTGACCTTGATCGCCATGATATGGGCGGGCTTTGTGCCGCCTTTCGATGCGATGCATCCGCAAAGGCTGAACTTCCGCTATGTCGAAGCGGGCGGCCGCGCCGTCTGGGTGGCCGATCCCGTCCCGCGCTTGCCGCAGGCCATTCGCGCCGCGTCGCCTTTTTCGCAGCAACCCGAACGGGTGGCGGGAAATGCCGCCCGGAAAGGATATATCGCCGACGCAGGAGCGCCGCGGTTCCCACTGCCGGCGGCGGATATTTCCCGCGAGGGAACCGACATCCATGTGACGTTGCACGGATCGGAGGCGGCCGCCGCCATGACGCTCACCGTGCTCGCCGATGCCGGCCTGTCGCGGATCGCGCTGGACGGAAAAATCATTCCGGTCGTTGGTTCGGCGCGTCCCCTGCTGGTCAATTGCGCTTCTCCCGGCTGCCGGAACGCCGTCGTGACGTTTACCCAGCCACGGCAAAAGCCTTTCACGCTGGAACTGACGGAATTGCGCTACGGCTTGCCGCCCGGCGGCGAGGCGCTGATGAAGGCGCGCAGTCCGCTCGGCACGCCGTCGCAGCTGGGCGACGCCATCGAACTCACCAATAAATTGCGGGTCGACTAGACGTCCACGCTGGTGGCGAACGCGGCATTCTCCTGGATGAACTGGAAGCGCAGCTCAGCTTTCTTGCCCATCAGCCGTTCCACCATGTCGTCGGCTTCCTCGCCGTTCGCGACCTGCACCTGAATGAGGGTGCGATTGCCCGGCCGCATGGTGGTTTCCTTCAATTGCTGCGGCATCATTTCGCCCAGGCCCTTGAAGCGGGAAATCTCCACCTTGGCGTTGGCGCGGAATTCGCTTTTGAGCAGGCGCTCGCGATCGGCATCGTCGCGGGCGTAGATGGTCTTGGCGCCCTGCGCCAACCGATAGAGCGGCGGCATGGCGAGATAGAGATGGCCGCCCGTGATCAGCTGCGGCATCTCGCGATAGAAGAAAGTAAGGAGCAGGGAGGCGATATGGGCGCCGTCGACATCGGCGTCGGTCATCACGATGACCTTCTCGTAGCGCAGGTCGTCCTCGCGGAACTG
>JAFKFG010000027.1 GCA_017307355.1 Alphaproteobacteria bacterium | reverse complement strand
CCGTCCCAAATGGATGAAATAGGTGTATATGCCACCAGTGGAGATACTCGAGCCCTTGGCATTCATCTCGGTCATAGAGAAAACCCTGCTATTCAAGGGAAGCTTAAGTCTCTCTGCGTTCTTGATGGAGATAGCACGCGGCAGGAAGATGTCTTGCGTGGGGTTTTGAAGCTTCCTGGCGCTGTTCCGGAATCGGAAGTGTTTAATTATGTGAATTCGAACATTGACACATTAGCCATGAAATTAGCGGTCGGTCTTCATATGGCAGCTAGTAAGGAAACCCACGTTAAGAGTGTCGTCAAAGAGGTTTCGTTACACAATCGCGATCCGCATCTATTATTTAGTCAAGTGGGCGAAAAAGCGGGGCTGATTCCGGCGAATATTGTGTCTTCCGCCTTCATAGCCCTTTGGATGGAAGGTAATCCGACTGAAGTGCAGCGTATCGCTAGTTTCATTGAAGACGCTGTGAAGGGTGCTCAAAAGGCAACGTGACAAAAGTATATTAAAACCGATTACAGTCAGGGACATCGTTCTACCGTGCTTGCTGCCTGCGCCCCCTATCCGCGGCGCTCTCTTCCCCAACCCCCTGGACAGGACTAGCATCCCCCCGCGCACCCGGCCGCGCTTCTAAAAAGGGGGCACCGATGTTCAAGACCGCTGCTGCTGTTGGGCTTACCGTTCTTCTGACCACAAGCGCCTTTGCCGCGATGGACATGCCGATGGGCGTGCCGCAGACGCTGTCTGGCTGGGCGAAGGGCGCGCAGGAATTTCCCGGCCTGGGCAATTTCCACCGCAAGATCACCACCAAGTCCGACGCGGCGCAGCGTTATTTCGACCAGGGCATGCGCTTCATCTTCGCCTTCAATCACGACGAGGCGACGCGGTCCTTCGCCAAGGCGGCGGAGCTCGATCCCAGTTGCGCCTCGTGCCTGTGGGGCGTGGCGCTGACCTTGGGCCCCAACTACAACATGCCGATGATGGCCGAGGCTCGCGCCAAGGTGGGCTGGAACGCCGTCGAAAAAGCCAAATCGCTGCCCGCCACCCCGGTCGAGCATGCGCTGATCGTGGCGCTGCAAAGCCGCTTCGACAAGGCCAAGCCGCTCGATCCCCAATCCGGCCCGCCGCTGGTCGATGCCTATGCCGATGCGATGAAGAAAGTCGCCGCGCAATACCCGAACGACCTCGACGTGCAGGTGCTGTACGCCGAAGCCCTGATGAACAAGAATCCCTGGAAGCTGTGGGGCGCCGACGGCAAGCCCGGGCCCGACACCAACGAAATCGTCGCCGTGCTGGAAAAAGTGCTGGCCAAGGATGCGAACCATCCCGGCGCCAACCACTATTACATCCATGCGCTGGAAGCCTCGCCCCATCCGGAAAAGGCGCTGGCGGCGGCCGATCGACTGGGCGGCATGATGCCGGCCGCCGGGCACCTGGATCACATGCCCGCGCATATCTATCAGCGGGTGGGCCGCTACGAAGCCTCGGCCGAGGCCAACCGCAAGGGCGCCATGGCCGATGCGGCCTATTACAAGCAAACCGCCGCGCTCGATTATTATCCCATGTACACCTCGCACAATTATCAGTTCCTGGCTTCGTCGGCGGCGATGGAAGGGCGCAAGGCCGAAACGGTGGATGCGGTGGCCAAATCGCGCGCCTCCATCTCCGACGATCTGCTGGCGGGCATGGGCGGGGTCGATTGGTATGTCGCCTTCAGCTATCAGGCGATGCTGCGCTTCGGCTTGTGGGATGCGGCGCTGGCCGCGCCCGTGCCGTCGGCCAAGCTGCCCGGACTGACGGTGGCGTATCTCGAAGCCAAGGCGACGGCGCTGGCGGTCAAGGGCCGGGTCGATGAAGCGGACGAGGCGGCCAAGGCGCTGGATGCGGCCATCGCCGCCACGCCCGCCGATTACCGCTGCGGCCAGAATCTGGCGAAGGATTGCTATGCCGTGTCCAGCCTGCGCGCCCATGCCCGCATCGCGCTGGCCCGGCACCAGACCGACAAGGGGCTGGAGCTGCTGCGCCAGGCGGTCGCGCGCGAAGACAGGCTGGGCTATGACGAACCGTCGGACGCCTTCTTCCCCACCCGCCATGTGCTGGGGGCGCAGCTGCTGGCGGCGGGCAAGCCTCAAGAGGCCGAAGCGGTCTATCGCGCCGACCTGAAGCAGAATGCGGAAAATGGCTGGGCGCTTTACGGCCTCAAGGCCGCGCTGGACGCGCAAGGCAAGCGGGCCGAAGCGGCCGATGCGCAACAGCGTTTCGCGGCGGCGTGGAAGCATGCCGACATCACGCTGACCGCGTCGGCTTATTGACGGGCGCGCAGCGTCATATCACCTGTCTGAGCCAGGCCGAGAAGGCATCGATGCTGGGCTGTTCGGGATGGCCGGGCACATGCGCCACGTAAAAGCCATAGCCGGGCAGCGACAGGCCGTGCGCTTTCACCAACGCCCCGGATTTGAGTTCGCGGCCGACCACGATGTCGCTGAGGATGGCGATGCCTTCGCCCGCGGCCACCGCATCGATGGCGTGCAGTTCTTCCCGGAAGCTCAGGTCCCATGCCTTATGGGTGGCGGGAATATCCGGATCGATCGACCGCGCGGTGGTGAGCCAGCGTGCCCAGGTCGGCGCGTCGCGGTCGCGGTTCGTCCAGTCGAAATGGATCAGGGGATAGTTCAGAAGATCGGCGGCGCGCCGGATGCGCCGCTTGCCCCGCGCCAGCAATTTGGGGCTGCACACGGGAAAAAACGTGTCGCGAAAAATTTCCCGGGCGGCCAGGTCGTGCGGCATCTGCCGGGCATAGCGGATGGCGATGTCGGCGTCGCCGCTGTGCAGATCCAGCACGGTATCGGTTCCGATGATCTCCAGCGGCGTCTTGGGATGGCTCCTGCGCCAGGTCGGCAGGCGCGGCACCAGCCAGCGGCTGGCAAAGGCATTGGGGCTTGTCACGCGCAAACGCTTGTGGCCGGCGCGCGGCGACAGGGATGCGATCGCGGCGGTGAAGGAATCGAATCCGCTCCGCACCACCGGAAACAGTTTTTCGCCCGCGCCGGTCAGGGCCAGCGGGCGGGGCCGGCGGCGGAACAGCTTCTGGCCGCACATCTCTTCCAGGCTCTTGATCTGATGGCTGATGGCAGTGGGCGTGACGCCCAGCTCGCCCGCCGCCTTGTGAAAGCTCATATGCCGCGCCGCGGCCTCGAAGGCGCGAAGAGAACCCAGCGGCGGCAGCGTTCGCATGGCGGGAATGTAGATGAATTCAATTCATCTGGCGACTGAGAAATTCGATTTTGCCCATCACCCCGCGCCATGAAAGCCTTTGGCCGTCAACAAGGGGGATCGTCATGAACAAGTTTGCCGTCCTGGCCGCGTCTTCATTGCTTGCCATGTTCGCGGCGTCGCCCGCGTTCGCCGCCGATGCTGCCGTGGATGCCGCCGTCCGCGCCTTCGCCGATGCCTTGCATAAGGGCGACATGAAAGCGTTCAAGGCGATGCATGTGGCGTCTCCCACCATCATCGACGAATTCGCGCCGCATTATTGGAGCGGCGCGAACGGTTTCGACAGCTGGGCCGGAGACCTGGGCAAGTTCGAAGCCGGCCAGGGCATCAGCGCCAGCCGGGTGACCATCGGCGCGCCCCAATATGAAGTCGTGTCGGGCGATCATGCCTATGTGGTGGCGCCGTCCTCCTACAGCTTCCAGCAAAAGGGCGCGGCGCTGCGCGAGACGGCGCAGATCACCATCGTGCTGGATAAAAGCGCGGCGGGCTGGAAAGTCGCGAGCTGGAGTTGGGCCGGCCGCGACCCCAAGCCGGTGAAGTAAAGACGTGCGGTGCGTGCGTCCTCATCCTTCGTCCCTCGACAAGCTCGGGATGAGGGCTTTGATTCCGTTTCGCCTCACCCTGGTCGCATGACGCTGCCGCTAACGACTGTCGAAGGGCAATTGGACGTCGCCGCGCGGGTTAAGGCGCTTCAGTCGTACCAAGCTCAATCCCTGTTCAATCCGGCTCGCCCCCGCGATCCGGCGGGGCGAAGCCGATCAGCGAAAGTGTGAGCGCTATCAATAAGGATCTTCGGCTTTCAAGAGTGCCCGCTTTACGGTTTCATGAAGTTCAGAGAAGGATGCACTCTGTATCCTCTCTTTTACGCGCGCGTTATAGGTTTCATATGGAATGATTTTGTTTAACGTAAACTTGGCTGTTGTGTACTCGGCTCCGAAAAGCATCAGAGTCAGACTGTCAAGAGCCGCGTCGCTCTCTATATCTTCCGTCAGAACTTGCTGACAAACCGTGTCCCACTGACCGGTGTCGACCATTGTATAAACAGGCTGCAGGTCATAGCGGCAAGGTATCAGTCTATGGGAGAGATGGTTGGTTCTCATTTCTTGAGAGAAAACGATCGCTAGTGCTTCGGTTTGATCCTTGCTGAGAAATGTCGCATTTGAATCGCTTCCCGACTGATTAAAAAGATGGTGCTGGAAAATGTGGGTCCTTAGCCATATGGCCGTTAAAACATTGTCCTCGCCACGAAGGTTTGTGAACACGCGTGCAGCGTCGCTCGCCAACTTAGGATTGCGGCGCACCGCACGCTCCAAGACACCAGCAAGTTCCCGAATTACATCGTGCATTGGTTCATAAACTGTCATCCACTCGCAATTTGGCTTCTTCACAAAGGTTGCCACGCCCTTCCAGAATGCGATGTGATGCGTCTCGTTGTAACTGGAATAGACATCGTCTATTCGATCAACGAGTGATGCCAAACTATCATCCGCCTTAGCACGGTGGAAGAATGCCACGACATCTTCCGAACTCGATGTTAGGAGTCTTTTGATGTCTTCTTGAGTATAAGAGCCCGGAAGTAATCCCAATCGAAGTGCGGTCAAAAGTGGTCGTCTAAGCGATATGCGATCTCCACTGCGCTCTGATGAGTCAATTCCGCTGCCAAACACTGGAAACAGGAATTTCAGGATCTCAGCGGTACCTTTCTGATCCCCATCCTTGGGAAGAACTCTCTTCAGCCGGTCCTCCGGTGCTTGCGGAATATCATTTATCCGCCGCATTAACGCTCGAGCTGTAATGATATTATCAGTGAAATCTTCGGGATTTTCCCGCAATCGTTGAATTGTGCGCGGAGCCTTTGCTACCAGCGCGCTATAGCCAAGCAGATCGATCTTATCGACCTCGTTTCCAACCATTCCGGCCAATGCGTGGAAAGTCCCAACCAAGCGATTGATATCACGAGGCGTTTCCAGGCCGCCTTGTAGAAGAACGGCGATCAATTCCCGATACCGGGCCATGTATGTGAAGTCGCGAGGCATTCCCTGAGTAGCCGGCAGTTTTTGGAGCTCGGCGTTCAGCAGTTTTATTAACTCCTCTTCGAACGTGACGGGGAGTGGGATTTGAAGCTGGACAATCTTCTCGAGATAAGCGCTTCCCCGGCGTTCTCGGTCTCGGCTAGTTGTGCCTTCGCCAAGTGCTTGTATCACCCGTCGTGGGTCATAGGCTAGAACATAAGATATGCTTGGAAAATCGGCTACGGATCTCACAAGCTGCGCGATCGAGCGTATTTCGTGATCCTCCACTCGATCTAGCTCATCAACCAGCACGACAATCGGGTTAGGGTATGCTGCAAGCAGTTTTTCCAGCGTAACCCTCAAGGTCGACAGACTCTTATCCTGCTTTGCAATTTTCCTGAGACCTTGGCTCGCCAACTTTACTGGAGCTCCAGCACCGGGATGTATCCAACTCAATGCGGGAGAAAGTAAGTCTCCGTAGTCCGCCAAGGTGCGAGCAATATCGTGTGCCTTATCTTTATTGGACGATTTCGGATCGATTGACCTTTTTAGTTCGTCGAGGAATTGAGCGATCAAATCATTACGACCAGATATCAACCAAGGGTCGAATGGTACGATAACTGAATCGGGATATAGCTCTGAAATATGCGTGCGCAATAGGTTCAAAATAGATGATTTTCCCGAACCCCATTGGCCCGTTATTCCGATTACAACACCTGTTGATTTTTTGGTGGCAGGATCGATTAGAGCTGCTGTCAAGCGTTCGATGAATGGTCGCCTTGATAGTCGATCTTCGGATTCACTTGTGATTGGGCGCTCGGGCCGACCGGTTGGAGAAAGCGATTCCAACGTCCCATCTCGCTTGAGTCTATCCTCTGAGCGATTTGAAAGCTTCCAAAATCGAAAACGAGGAATAAGTGTCATGCGTGCGCCCACCTAGGGCAAGCACACGCCCAAACGTCATTCCGGTACCCTAACGCCGAAGAGGAAGTAGGGACC
The DNA here is from genome assembly GCA_017307355.1 of Alphaproteobacteria bacterium. Classification (GTDB taxonomy): domain Bacteria; phylum Pseudomonadota; class Alphaproteobacteria; order Micropepsales; family Micropepsaceae; genus Rhizomicrobium. The sequence continues at coordinate 105,916 of JAFKFG010000027.1, read as the reverse complement.
CGTTTTACGGGAATAATCAAGCCGCGATTGAAGGCGGTCGGGCGTCGGCCTAGACTCCGCGGTCTCAACGGCGGGAAGGGCGATGTCGGAACGAGCTTCAGCACGCGGGTTTCAAGCCGCTGTCGGCCGGATCATGGCGGGAATCGAGGAACGCCAGAGCGCCGAAGGCGAGGCGCCGTCCTGGATCAAGCAGGTGGCGATGCTGACGGGCGTCTTGGCCGCCATCTCCGGCTATCTCACCGTGCGCTCCGCCACGCTCACCAATGACGCGATCTATATGAGCGACCGGGCGATCCTGGCGCAGACCCAATCCTCCGACGCCTGGGCGGAATATCAGGCCGACAGCATCAAGGCGCGGGTGGTGGAGACGGCGATCCTGACGGCGCCCAATTCACCCAACCTGGATGCGCTCAACAAGGACGCCAAGGAATTGCGCAACCGCCAGCCCGCCTTGCGCAAGACCGCGACCGAGAAGGCGGCGGAGCGCGACGAACATTTGAAGGATGGCGGCAAGCGGTTGGCGGAGCGGGACCAGCTGGTCTATGCCGGGTTCGCCGCCCAGGTCGGCATCGCGCTGGCTTCGGTGGCGGCGCTGGTCCGCTCGCGCACCGTCTTTTATGCGGGCATCGGGGCGGGCGCGGTGGGCGTGGCGCTGATGGTCTATGCCTTTGCCCTGCATCTGCAACTGACACCCTGAAACTGGCCCTCTGAAACTGGCATGTTCGCCTTGCCGTGAAGTGGTTATTTCATCGGACCACTTCTAAGCGCACCTTTCCGGAATATAAGGGGAGGCTCCTCATGTGGCGCGCTTTCATTCCTTGCCTGGCTTTGGCCGTTGCGGCCGTCATCGTTCCGGCGAAGGCCGCTGAAGCGGAACAGGGTCAGGCGCGGCGGGACGGTAGTCATGATTTCGACGGCGAGATCGGCACCTGGAAGACGCATCTGAAAAGACTGCTGCATCCCCTGACCGGCTCCCAGGAATGGGGCGAATATGACGGCACCTCGGTGGTGCGCAAAGTCTGGGACGGCCGCGCCAATCTGGTGGAACTCACGGTGCATGGCGCGGAGGGGACTTTCGTCGGCCTCAATTTGCGCCTTTACAATCCCATGGCGCATCAATGGAGTTTGAATTTCGCGCGCAGCGATATCGGCGTGTTCACCCAGCCCACCATCGGCGAATTCAAGAATGGGCGGGGCGAATTCTACGACCAGGAAAATTTGAACGGCCGCGCCATCTTCGTGCGTTTCATCATCACCCGGATCAATCCGGACCAGTATCACTTCGAACAGGCATTCTCCGATGACGGCGGAAAGAATTGGGAAGTGAACTGGGTCGCGACCGATACGCGCGTGCCGCAAAAATAAGCACGTCGCGTATCCGCGCATTGTGCAGCTGCAATATGCGGCGCGCTTAAATTTGCCTATACAATTCCGCTTGCCGCCCCGCGCGTGGCGGTTTTAGGCTGGCCTCCAGAATCCGTTGGCCGTCCGGTCCCGCGAATCCACATCCTTGTTGCGTCGGGACCGAACGGCAAAAGCAATCCGGGGGGAGCGCGATGACGAATCGTTTGGCGGGATTTGTGGCGGGCGGGCTGATCGCCTGCGCGGCGATGGCGATGCAAGCGCCCGCATCCTCGCAACCCGCGCCATCGCCAGGAAAAGGCAATGTCACCCAGGCGCGGGTACTGTCGGCGGCGGACCGGGCGGGCAACTGGCTGGTCTATGGCGGCAATTTCGAATCTCAGCATTTCAGCCCGCTGAATGCGGTCAATGACAAGAACGTGAAAAGCCTGGGCCTGGCCTGGTCCACCGATGTCGATAGCCCGATGGGCCTGGCGCTGGAACCCATCGTGGTCGATGGCGTGATCTATATCGGCCTGCCGCTGGACGTGGTCGAAGCGTTCGACGGCGCTACCGGCAAGCTTTTGTGGCGCTTCGATCCCAAAATCCGCATCAACGGGCCGTGGCGCAATTCCTATGAAGGGCGCAAGAGCCGGGGCGTGGCGGTGTGGAACGGCAAAGTCTATATCGGCACCGGCGATTGCCGCATGGTGGCGGTGGACGCGGCCAAGGGCACCAAAGTGTGGGACACGGTGGTGTGCGATGCCGACCAGACCGGCATCACCGAAGCGCCGCGCGTGGGCAACGGCCTGGTCTATACCGGCTGGGCGGGCATGGAATATGACGTGCGCGGCGGCGTGGTGGCGCTGGACGCGGAGACGGGCAAGAAGAACTGGACCTTCTGGACGGCGCCGGGCGATCCCAAGAAGCCGTATGAGAACAAGACGCTCGCCACCGTCGCCAAGACCTGGAAGGGCGAGAGTTGGCAGCTGGCGGGCGCCAATGTGTGGACCGCGCTGACCTATGATCCGGTCACCAACCTGCTTTACATCTCCACCTCGACGGCGGGCGAAGCGGCGGGCGATTTCGAGCATATCAAGCCTGCCGGCAATCTTCTCTTCGCCAATTCCATCGTGGCGGTGAACGCCACCACGGGCGAATATGTCTGGCATTACCAGACCGCCTATCCGCCGGACGGCGCGGAAGACTTCCATGTGCTGGTGGCGGATATGACCATCGGCGGCAAGCAGCGGCGCGTGATCATGACCAAGCCGCGCAATGGCGTGTTCTATATGCTGGATGCGCGCACGGGCAAAGAAGCGATGCCGCCGCGCGGCATCGGCGGATCGCCCTATCCCAGCCTCAAGCAATACAGCGTGAGCGAACTGGAAACCAAAGGCTATCAGGATCTGGGGCGGCCCAAGAATCTGCCCACGCCGAACATGGGCGGCGGCTGGTTCCCCTTGTCGTGGAATGCCGCGACGGGTCTGGTCTACATCTCCGCCTATGAAGTCAAACGCACGTCCGGGCGGGGCGACATCGAAGGCGCCAATGGCGCCGGGTTGGAAGCGAGCGGCATCGCGGCGCAATTGGCGCGCCAGAATCTCGGCGGCAGCGCGCCGGGCGGAAACGGCCAGTTCAAGCCCTATGCGCCTTTGCCGGAAGGCCGGCTGGTGGCTTATGACCCCATCGCGCAGAAGCCCCGCTGGGTGGCGAACCTTCCGCTCGAACTGAACGGATCGCCGGTTTCCACCGCGGGCAATCTGGTGTTCCAGGGCGATGCCTCCGGCTATTTCACCGCGTACGCGGCGGATACGGGCAAGGTGCTGTGGTCGGTGAAGACGGGCTCGGCGATTCAAGCGACGCCCGCCACCTACACCATCAATGGCGAGCAATATGTCTTGATGCCGGCGGGCCTTGGGGGCGGCTACCGGTTGTTCGGCAGCCCGGCCAGCATGTCCACGCTTGAAAGCAAGCGCGGCCCGGCGCGGTTGTTCGCCTTCAAGATCGGCGGCAAGGCACCGATGCCGGCCATCGAGCCTTATATTCCGTCGGTGCCGCCGCCGCCCGAACAGACCGGCACGGCGCAGCAGATCGCCAACGGCTCCAAAGTCTACAACAAGTTCTTCTGCCAGAAATGCCATTCGCCGGAAGCGGACGGCAGCGGCGCCTGGGTGCATGGCGGCGAAGTGCCGGACCTGCGCTACATGCCGCGCAGCGTCCACAAACAGTTCAACGACGTCGTCTTGGGCGGCACGCATAAGGAGCAGGGCATGCCGAAATTCAGCGCGCCCATCGGCATGCCGCTGCTCAAGACTTATATGACTCCGGCGGAAGCCGAAGCGCTGCACGCCTATATCGTCGATCTGCAATGGCGCGCCTATAAACTGGGGCCACGCGGATTGAAGGGCGTGGCCGGTCCCCCGCGCGGCGCCCCGCAGCAAGGCCCGGCGCGGACACAGGAACGCCCAGCTTATTGAGCGCGGCGCCAGCATCTTTGCTACTATGGCGAGATCGTAATGCTGGTCGAGGGATGGGAAAGCGCAGCCGCATCTTAGTTGTCAGAGGGCCGCGCTACTTTGCACCCGGCGACAAAAAGGCGTTTTCGATTGGCTGCAATCCATTCCCTGCGTCGCCAGTGTTGGCGGCAGGCTCAGAGATTTGCACATCACACTCAAGCGATCGCCATCAGCCATGGATATGGTCGAGCTGTCCGCCCTGCTGCGGCGCTACCGCATGCCGGTAACGGTACTGAACCCGCTCAAAAATGCCCGCAATGGCTGAAGCCACCACTCTAGGCGGTAATAGTGTCCGCTCTTTGTCGGATTATTGTGCTCGAGTTGGTCCAAACGATGGATGGCGAGGCGCGCCTGGCTTATTGACGGTGGGGACATGGAAGCGCCCAACCCGAATTCCTCATGGTGAGCTTGTCGAACCATGAGGGCGTCTCTCTGTTTGTGCAGTCCTCATCCTTCGACAGGCTCAGGATGAGGACATCTCGCCCGGAAAACCTAAGCCAGCGTCCGGCTTATTGAGCACGGAGCGGCGCGTCATCGACCCCACACCTCCATGGCCGGGCTTGACCCGGCCATACAACTGTCAGCGGCACCAACCGCGTACGCCCAAAAGATGGATGACCGGGTCAAGCCCGGTCATGGTGAGATTGAAGATGGAGGTTGAGGATGGGCGCACGCCGCGCACGCCTTGCCTGTTCATGGCATGAAGTTCCCTCCGCGGCGGGAACCGATGCGGCCTCCGGAGGGTTAATACCCCGGAAGGGTACCTGCGTTCGCATGACGGAAAGGACCGCCATGAAAAAGCTCATTCTGATCTCGACCGTTCTGGCGTCCGTTGCGCTGGCGGGGTGCGTGTACCGGCCTTACGGCTATCGCGACGGTTATTATCGCGGCTATTACGGCAATTATTACGGCGACCGGTATTACGGTTCGCGCGACGGTTATTACAGCGACCGTTACCGCTATCGGGATCGCGACCGCTACCGGGATTACGACCGCGACGACCGCTAGATGACGCCGCTCAGGCGGCGGAAACCATAGGGGCCTCGCGGGCCATCTGCAGGGTCAATGTGGCGGTGGTGCCGGCGCGTTCTGCGCTGTCGATGGCCAATGCGGCGCCCATCAATTGCGCCAGGCGGAAGCTGATGGCCAGGCCCAGGCCCGTGCCCTGATATTTGCGGGCGAAGGTGCCTTCCGCCTGCACGAAGGGCTTGCCCAACTGGGCCAAGGTGGCGGCGGGAATGCCGCAGCCCCGGTCCTTGACCGCGATGGTGCATCGGCCGTTCGCCTCGGTGCAGCCGATTTCCACCAGCCCGCCGTCTTCGGAGAATTTGACGGCATTGGACAGAAGGTTGAGCAGAATCTGCTCCAGCGCGCTCTTGTCCGCCACGATCCGGGGCGAGGCGGCATCGTGATGGAAATGGATGCGGATGTTGCGCTTGGCGGCCAGGATCAGCACCACGCGCATGCTGCCCGCAATGGCGTCATGCGCCGAAACAGTCTCGACACGCACCTCCATCTTGTCGGCTTCGATCTTGGACAGTTGCAGAATGTCGTTGACCAGCCTGAGCAGGTGCCGGCCGCTGGCATGGATGTCGCCGATATATTCGCGGTATTTGCCCTTCGGCATCGGGCCGAAAATTTCGGAGCGCAGCACTTCCGAGAAACCGATAATGGCGTTCAGCGGCGTGCGGAATTCATGGCTCATATTGGCGATGAAGGCGCTTTTGCTGCGGCTGGTTTCCTCGGCGGCATGCGCCTGGGCCCGGGTCGCTTCCAGTTCCGCCGCCAGGATGCGCGCTTCGCCTTCTTTCAGATGATCGAGGAAGCGCCACCAGGCAAACGCCACCCCGGCAAAGGCAAGGGCGGTGACGATGCCGATCAACAGGATCACCGGCAAAACGCGGTTGAAAAGCTGGCTGCCGCTGGCCGCGGACCGCCAGTTGATGTTGAACCCCGATGGACGCTGGGCGGGATCGAGCAGCGCGATGCCGGACCCGTCGGTGGGGCCGATGGCCAGTTCCGACACGCCATAGCTCTTGCCCAACTCGGCGATGGTTTGCGGATCCAGCTCCTGCGCCTCGATCAAGGTGAACTCGGACGCGTCCTTGATGACGGAAGGAAGAATGGTCGATGCGGCCACCATCGCCGGCACGCCGCCCAGCGAAATCACCCCCGATATCACGCGCCGGTGGCCGGAATCCTCCGCCTGGAACGCGCTTTTCGCCAATTGCTGCACGGCCGGGGATGCGGCCAGGGCATCGCCCGTGGTGCCGGGATTGGCGCGATAGCTATAGGCCACGTGGCCGGACCGGGCGATGATGAAGACATCGTCGGTATCGAATGTCTGCTTGAGATAGGGGCCGAGATTCTCGGTTTCGAAAACCGGATCGCGGGGGCCTCTCAGATAATTGTACAGCTGGCTCCAGGAGACATAGTCCGCCACTTCCGAAGAGACGCTGTCCTGATAGGTCTTGAGAATGGCGCCGACCAATCGGCCGCGGCCCGCATGCTGCACCCGGTCCATGTCCGCCGATGCCGTGCCCAGCACCCATAGAATGACGAGCACGCAGGCGCCCAGAATCGCGGCGGCGATGGCGGCAAGGCCGGCGACCAGACGGGTGGAGCGGGAACGGGTTGACGGGATCATTGGATTCCCCACCAACCTATGGGTGAATCCTTAAAAAGACTCATTCCGCCCGGGACGGCGGTCCGCGGTCCCCGTCGGCGTTAGGAAAGCATTAGCCATACCGGCGGCCGGACCGCCGGGTTGCTAATATTGCCCGTAATGGCCGCGCGCGGCGCCGAGAAGCGCGGCGGGGTCGTAGCCGACGCCGTCCTTGAACACGGTGTCCACATTCTCGATGTCGGCGATGGTGGTGGAGGGATCGCCTTTCACCAGCACCAGGTCGGCATTCTTGCCCGGCGCGATGCTGCCGATGCGCTTGTCCAGGCCGAGATAGGTGGCGCCGTTCAAGGTGCCGATGCGGATGGCTTCGACGGGCGAAAAGCCCGCTTCCACCAAAAGCTCGATCTCGCGCTGGTCGCCGAAGCCGGGCAGCACCTGGCCCGCGCCGGTGGGATCGGGCCCCGCCAGCAGCAGGCCGCCCGCCGCCACGAAAGCCCGCTCCAGCCCCAGTTCGTTGGCCCACATTTTCGCGGAGGCTGCCATGCGGTCGGCGGGCCGGTTCTGGCCCAGGCTGCGCAGATAGAAATAATCCTGGCGCGCCTGGGGCGTCAGCATCTCCAGCTGGCGCGGTGGCAAGGTGCGATAGTTGGGCGACGCGCCTTCGAACACCGGCAGGGTCGAGGTCACCGCCACATGATGCGAGACCAAAAGCGCGATCAGCGCCTTCGCCGCATCGCCTGTCGGTGTCATCGCCGCGATCGTGGGCTCGGCGGAATTTCTGGGGCAATTGTCCGGCGCCTTGCCCGCATCGAGCTGGGAGTTGGTCCAGAAGCCGTGCTCCAGATTGTCGATGCCCAGCGCCACTGCTTCGGGATAGCTCACCGAGCAGAGATGGCCGGTCACCTTCAGGCCGCGGCGGTGCGCCTCCTCGATGGCGGCGCCCAGCTGCGCGCGGGTGATGTTCATATAGGCTTTGTAGGAAGTCGCGCCCTGGTCCGCCCAGAAGGCGACGAAACTGCGCGCCTCGGCCGCGTCCTTCAGCTGATGCATCTGGATGAAGGGGCTGTTCGGGCCTTCCAGATAGGGCGCGGTCACGTCCATGTGCGGGCCCACCAGATGCCCGGCATCGATCTCGCGCTTGAGATTCAGATCGGCATAGGGCTCGACGCTGCCGGTGGTGCGCAAGGTGGTGACGCCCGCCGCCAGATACATTTTGGGCGAGGAATAGGTCATCTGGGGAATGACGCGCGGCGACTCACTTTTGCCGGTGGCATCCAGGTTGGGCAGTTCGGTGTAGTACATATGGTCGTGCATGCCGACCAAACCGGGCATCACGCTTTTGCCGCTGGCGTCGATGATTTTGTATTGGCCGGGCACCGCTTCGGCGGCGGATTGGACGGCGGCGATGCGGCCATTTTCAATCAACACGGTGCGGTCGGCCTGGGCAGGCCCGCCTGTGCCGTCGATCACCCGCACATGGGTGAGCGCGATGGGCCCCGCTTCATGCTTGACGTAAGGCGTGACGTTGGGGCCCGGCGTCGCGGGCGCCGGCAGCATGCGCGCCGCCATGTCGAAAGGCGCAGGCGCCGCCCCCAGCAGCAACAAGGCGGCAAGCGGTGCCAAGGCGTGTGGCAGGCGTGCATGGACCATGGCGACATCTCCCCGAACCGGATGTCACCTTGTCTTACGCGAACCGTCCCGGCAAGCCGGCTCTATATCCCCAGCAAGCTGTTGAGTTGGGCGATCACGCCGGGCGTCAGGGGCTTGTTGGTTTCGGACGCCAGCGTATTTTGCGCCGACACGATGGATGACTGCGCCGAGGTCAACGAGGCTTGATCGGATACCAGCTGCGCGTTCGCCGCGTTGAGCGTGGTTTGGGCATTCGCCACCGCCGCCTGCGCCGAAGCCAATTGCTGCGGCGTGGCGGTCGATGAGTTTTTCAACGCGGTCAGGGAGTTCTGCGCATTGCTCAGCGCGACTTGATCCGCGGTCACGGTGCCGTCGTCCTGGTGGACCAGCGTGGTGTATTTGGTCACCGCTGCCTGCGCCGCGACGGTCGCGCTCTTATAGGCGGAAATCGCGCCCACAATGGATTTCGGCGAAGCATGGTCCAATGCCGTCGCGGATGCGTGCGCGGCATTCAGCTTGCCCAATTCGGCCGCCGCCTTGGCCACGGAGGGATCGGCGTTCGCCGTGTTCGCGGCATTCGAAACGTCGGAGCTTCTGCCGCCATCGCGACCTGTGTCGCGGTCGGCAGCGTTCTGGCCATTGGTGCCGGCCGCGCCCTGGGTGCTGAAATGGCTGGCCGACATGCCGCCCGCATTGGTGGTCACGGGGACATGGCTGTTCATCATCGCGCCGCCGCCGAAGCCGCCACCGAATCCCCCGCCAAACCCGCCGCCCATGCCGCCGCCCATGCCGCCGCCATGTCCGCCGCCGCCGCCGGGTCCGGCAATCGCCGCCGTCGATGCGGCGGCTCCCAACAACACCAATGCCGATACGGAAATCCGAAGCATCTTCATGAGACGATCTCCTTTCGCCTTGCCGGCGGCAATTGAGTTCCCGGATTATGGCAAGCCGGTGGCCGCGTCGCGCGACCGCGTCTGGTTCGCAAACATGGCCGGATGATTTCGAACCGCTAAATGAGTTGGGGCGGCGGCTGCGCGATTTTCAGTTCGATCCGTTGCAGTCCCAATCTGGGATGGTGCGCCGTCAGCCTTGCCGTGCCCGCCTGTTCCTTGGCGCGAATCCAGATCGCGCCGGTGCCGCCCACCAGCGCGAAGGGATTGTCGCCGATGATCTCGGCGGGGCCGTCCAGCTCGAAGCGGATGGCGCCGTCGGCGAAGGGCAGGATGGCGTCGAATGCGTCGGTGACGCGGAAGACCACCCGCGTGGTGTCGGCGCCATCGGCGATCAAAGCGAGATCGTCGGCGATGAGGGCGAACTTCTTGTCCACGCCCGCGCCGCTGTAATGTTTGACGATCCTTCTTTGCCCGCCGATATAGCCTTCGATGGTGAGATCGCCCCAGTGGTTGATGTCCACCGGCAGTTCCAGCACGAAGGGCGCATATTTGAGATGCCGGAACTGGGCGCGGTCCGGATCGGCTTCGGCCACCAGCTTGCCGCCGATCAGGAATTTCAGATGATCGCAGTTGGAGCAGACCACGGCTTTCGAAAAGCCGATGGACTGGTCGCCGATGGCCCAATGGAAGGCGGGCTCCAGCACCACTTCATCGGACGGCTCGCATTGGGATTTGTAGAAGCCCGCCGCCGGTTTGGGCTCGCGGAACATGTCCATCACCCCGTGATAACAGACATGATCGCCCGACCCGAAATTGCCATGGGTGTTGTAGTCGAAGGCGCACCAGCCGATGCCGCCCGCATATTGGGGATTGGAGGCGAGCTGGTCGTGGATGCGGGCATGGCGCAAGGTGTGCTCGGTCAGCCGCTCGACATTGTCGATGGTCTTGGTGGGGAAGGTGTGGCCCACGAATTCGGTGTTGAGATAAAGCGGATGGTTGGGCGGCTTCAGCGGGAAGTCGAAATCATTCATGGTGAAGACGTCTTCCAGGAATTCCGATTCCTGGAACCAGCGGATGCCGCCGGTCTGGCGCGACGGGTCCAGCGCATGCGCGGCCGCGTTGGTGCGGACATAGAAATCGTGATTGTCCTTGGATTCGTTGATGCGCACGCCCCAGAGGATGATGGAGGGATGGTTCCAGTCGCGGCGGATCATGCGGGCGACATTGTCCACCGACAGATCCTGCCAGGATTTGTCGCCGATATGCTGCCAGCCGGGAATCTCTTCCAACACCAGCATGCCCAGCTCGTCGCAGGCATCGAGAAAATGGCGCGACTGGGGATAGTGCGACGTGCGCACGATATTGCATTTGAGATTTTGCTTGAGGATTTCGGCATCGCGGCGCTGCACCCGGGCCGGCATCGCCTGGCCGATAAAGGGGAAGGTCTGGTGGCGGTCCAGCCCGCGCAACTTGACGATCTTGCCGTTCAGTTCGAAGCCGCGATCGGTGAAGCGGGCCTGGCGGAAGCCGATGCGGCTTCTGTCTTCGTCGATCACCCGATCCTGGGCGAGAAGCCGGACCTGAACGGTGTAGAGATGGGGTTGGGCCAGATCCCATAACGTCACGCCGCCAAGACCGGTGAGGGTGAGGGCATGCGGCACGGGCTCGGCCTTCGCGGCGGATGCGGGCACGGCTTTGGCGGCGTGCGCGATGACTTTATCCCCGTCCAACAGCGTCACTTCCAAACGCATCGGCGCGGATGACGCCAAATGTTGAATGAAACAGGTCACGTCCAGCGCGGGCTGGCCGGTGAGAACGTCCTTGGGAACGGCGAAGATATTCTCGAGGAAACTGGGCGCCACCACCCGCAACGACATTTCGCGATAGATGCCGCCGAAGGTGAGATAATCGATCCGGTCGCCGAAAGGGGGAATGTCCGCCCGCTCGGTGGAATCCAGCTCCACCGCCAGCACATTGTCGCCGTCCCAATCGATATGCGGCGTCAGCTCGAAGGAAAAGGGCGTGAAGCCGCCTTTATATTCGCCCAGCCTGACGCCATTGATGAAGACGGTGGAGGCGGTCATCGCCCCTTCGAAATCCACGAAGACATGCCGTCCCCGCAGACCGGCGGGAAGCTTGAAGCGGCGGCGATAGAGCGAGACAAACGCGAAATCCTTTTCGTCGAAGCCGTGCCAGGGCAGGCGCACATTGGCATGGGGCAGGGCGACGCGCTCGAAACCCGCATCGTCGAAGCGGGGCGCGCGGGCCGCGTCGCTGGGGGTGCGGGTGAAGCGCCAGCCGCGATTGAGGGGAAAGACGTTGCGGCCGGATTGTGCCTGTTGCGCGTTCGCCGGCAGCGCCGCCGCGCCCGCGATCAGGCCGCTGGTTGCTTTCAGAAAGTCCCGCCTGTCCATCTCTCTCCCCAGGGCTCTTTATGTCATCGCGGATATGCTCACGGCCCCGGCACGGGTTTGCGGGATTGTATCCGCGCATTGGTCAGCACCACGCCCGCGATCACGATGGCGGCGCCGGTCAAGGTCAGCGGCCCGGGCCGTTCGCCCAGCCACAGCCAGCTGATGGTGAGCGCGATGGGGGTGGAGAAATAGATGAAGCTGGTCACCTTGCTGACGCTGGCGCGCGAGATGGCCATGTTCCAGGTGAGATAGCCGACGAAAGTGGGCGCCAGGCCCAGCCAGGCCAGTGCGGCGATGCGCGACGCGGGCGCGTTCATCAAGGCATGAGGCAGGGTATAGCCGAAGGGAATGGCGGCGAGGGTGCCGCCGATGAAGGTGACGGTGGTGACGGCGCCCGCGCTGTAGCGGGTGAGGAACGGCTTCTGCCCCACGAAATAGCATGACGTCGCCAGCACGCTGACCAGCACCAATGCCGCCTTGGGCTGAAAGCTCACCGACTGGCCGCTGGTCAACACCACCAGCACCACGCCCGCCAGCGCCACCCAGAGGCCGGCGATGGTGCGCGGGCTGAGCCGTTCGCCCAGCCACAGGGCCGATGCCACGCCCGTCACCGCGGGCGACAGCGCCAGGATGATGGCGGCGGTGCCGCTGGCGATTTCCGTCTCCGCGTCGTTGAGGCAGAGGTGATAGAGCGTGAGCCCCATCACGCCCAGCCCCATCAAGGGCGGCCAGACCCGCAGCGGCGGCAAGGCTATGCCGCGCAAGCCCAGCCAGGCGAGGAAACAGACAAGCGCCAGGGACAGGCGCGCCAGCGCGACCTCGCCCGGCGTCAACGCCGCCAGCGCATACGAGATCGCGGCATAGGCCGAAGACCAGGTGAGCATCGCGACGGTGACGCAGATCAAAGCGCGTGCGTCGAGATGACCGGGAGGTGTCATGGGGCGTGACGATGGCGGAGGGCTGTGAGTCTGTCGAGAGCTTCAAAGAAAGCGCGAGCGTCCATCCTTCGACAGGCTCAGGATGAGGTTTAGATTTCATCTCAATCCTCACCCTGGTCGCACGACGCTGGCGCTGACGACTGTCGAAGGGTCAGCTCCCGGAATCTGGAGTGGAAGCCGGTACGAGTGATGGCATGGTATTGATTTCATTATGCTATTTCTCATGAATCCTGCCATTTGGCAGAAATCCTTGCACCGCCTGCCAATTGGCAGTAAAGTCTGCGGCAAGGAGAAGACGCCATGCAGATCGCCGATCCCATTCCGGCGCCGAAGGCCGGTGAGCGCCGCATTCCCGACCTGAGTTCGGAAAAAGTGCGCGGGGAATATACGCCCGCGGCCTGCGAGGCCTATCTCAGGCTGGCCCATGCCTGGCGGCTGTCGAGCAAGCAATCCGCCGCGCTGATCGGCGAAGGTTCGGAACGCACCTGGTTTCGCATCAAGGCGAATGACTGGGGCGGCATTCTTTCCCAGGACGCGCTCACCCGCATCAGCGGCATGATCGGAATCCATAAGGGGCTGCATCTTCTCTTCTCCGATTCCCTGGCGGACGAATGGATCAAGCGGCCCAACAGCGATGCGTTGTTCGGGGGCGAGGCGCCCGCCGACTTCATGATCAAGGGCGGCATTCCCGCCATCCTGGAAACCCGCGCCTATGTCGATGCATTGCGGGGCGGTCAGTGATCGAGATTTTCCACAAAGTCGCCGGAATTCACGGTGTCGCGCCGAACATCTTCCGACGAGTTGCCGTACCAGCGGCGGAATTTGGCGAAAGCGGCGGGCAAGCCCCACGACACCCCTTCTTCGGAACCATCCATCAAAACATAATGGAGATGCGGAAAGATGGCGTCGCCGGAGAAGCCGATTGCCCCGATTTGCTGGCCTTGCATGACACGATCGCCGGCTTTCACTTTTACGCTGCCAGGTTTCATATGCAGCAAGAGACTGAATTCTCCATTGCCGTGATCGATTAGCACATGGTTTCCCAGATCCTTGGGATCCTTGCCATCGGGCAATTTCGGATATGCGATGGCGGTCGCCTTCTCGTTCTTGAACTGGTTGTCGGGAATATCGTTGACGGCTTCCTGGACTATTCCCGCACCCGGCGCATATAGCGGCTTGCCGTAGCCAAACCAGTTCTCAAGCTTGCGGGGGGTGTCGTGAAAGGCATTTCCCTTTTCGTCGGTATAAATGAAATCACTGGCGAAATCATTTGTATTGGCGATGATGCCCATGGCTTTGATTTTGGGATTGCCAAGCGGCACGCGCAGGTGATGCGCGTAGAAATCATGACCCTCCCATACGAAAACCTTGCCTTTCACGGGCAACGCCAGTGCGGTTTTATTTTCGTAAATGCGCGGTGATACGGCCATGGAGGAAACAAAATCGCAATCGTCGGGCAGGCGATGGCGGTTGGCCTCTCGCTGGTCCGGTGTCGATTCTCTTAGCAGGCAGAAATCATAGCGAAGCTTTGCGATCGGCAGCGCCGCGTCGAACTGGGAGAAGGGGTTGAATATATCCAGCTCTTTCCCCGGGGACAGGATTGCGTCACCAATAACCGTGATGCTTGGCGCGAACGCATCGGTATTGAGAGATTTTCGCGTGACGAGATGCCCACCCTTGTCTTCGGCGCTCAGCTCGACTTTGGCGATCCGGAATGTCTCCGTTCCGCTGTTTCGCAGCACCATATCGAAATTGATCAAGTGGTCGGATTTGTGCCGCTCGATGATCGGAGCCGCAGGAAGGGAGGAAATGCTGACGCCGGGCGCTCCCGCACCAAGCGCGGCATGACCCATTGCGCATGAAACAATCGCTCCCGCCGCCACCGACACGCCAAGGCGATTCATTCTTATTCCCCTGTTTAATGTGGCAATGGGTGAGATGCGGCCCAAGAATTACGCTTCGCATTCCCGGGCATCCTTCACCCGTGCCGTTCAATTGGCAAGGCTGTCGACGGTCTTGGCCTATTGCGCGGGCTTCACGCTGGCGGGATGCCGTCTTGCTCTTTGCCGGGCCGATCCCGTATTTGCTGAAGCGGGGATATAAGCGTCGGAGCATATCGGCCCATGGAGATTGCGGGGCGCGGCCGGATTCTGATTTGGGAAGGCGCCAGCCTGTGGCTGATGGAGGCGCTGCCTGAACCGGACGGCACTATCAAATCCACCGCCGCGCATGCCCATCATGCGATTCAAGTCACGCTGTCGTTGGGCGGGCGCTTCGAACTGCGCACGGAGGATCGCACCGTGCCGGGCGATGCGGTGGTGGCGCCGGATGTGGATCATGTCTTCGAGGCGGTGGGGCGGATCGCCATTCTGTTCGTCGAGCCGGAAAGCCGGGCGGGCCGCGCCATCGCCAAGGCGCTGTTGCATGAACGCGCTCTGACGCCGCTTGCGCCGGATATGCTGGGCGATCTGGTCGCGCGCCTGGACCAGGCCGGCCGTCATGCGCCCGTGAGCGAACAGGCGCTGGAAGAGATCGGCCGCCAGATGGTGCAGCGCCTGGCCGGGCGTGCCGCCGCCAGCCTGCCCGACATGCGGGTGCGCAAGATGATGGATCATGTGGCGGCGCGGCTGGATGCGGGGATCACGCTGGGCGTTGCCGCCAAGGCGGTGGGCCTGTCGCCGGGGCGGGCGCGGCACCTGTTCGTGGAACAGACCGGGCTTCCTTTCCGCTCTTATGTTCTGTGGCTGCGCATGACCAGGGCGGTGGGCATCATGTCGGCGGGCCGCTCGCTCACCGATGCGGCGCATGAGGCGGGCTTTGCCGACAGCGCCCATTTCAGCCGCACCTTCCGGCGCATGTTCGGCCTGCCCGCGGCGGCGCTGCAGATTTCATAGCCCTTTCGTTCAAGTGTGGCGGAGAGGGGGCGGGTAGGTAGGGGTCATCTTGAACCCCAGCCTTTGGAGACATCCCCATGGAAAATGAATGCGCCTGCAATCCCTGCCAATGCGGCCCCAATTGCCAATGCGGCACCGCCGCGCCCTGCGCCTGCGGCGCCAATTGTGCCTGCGGTCCCGAATGCGCCTGCACGGCGGAAGCGGCGGCTCCCGCCTGCCATTGCGCGACATAAGACGCGAAAGCCCGTCCGGATCATCGCCGGGCGGGCTCGTTTTTCAGCATGCGAATCCGCGTCAGACCGGCTTGCGCCCGAAGCTGGGGCGACGGGCCGGGCCGCCGCCTGGCGCTGCCGGGCGTGGCACGGCCGTCGCTTCTTCGGCGGCCTTGCGCGCCATGTAGCGGGCGATGATCGCATCGGCGGCGGCGCCGCCATCGTCATCATCCTGCGTGTCGTCCTTCCTGCGCGCGCCGCCACCGGGCCCGGGCGGACCCAGCCCACGGATCAGCCGGATCAGTTTGAAGATCAGCGGGATGCAGAACAGCAGGCCCACCGCGCTCAGGCCGATGACCGTGGGGGTCAGGCCATTTTCCTCAACCGCTTCCACCGATCCGCCGAGATCGAGGAAATAGTAAATCAGAGTGCCGCAATAGAGGACGGGCAGCAGCGCCTTGGCCAGGCCGAACGCGGATTTGAAGCTTCCCACGCCATTCTCCTCCGAACGGCGATGATGGCGCGGCAATGGCGAACAAAGTCTGAATCCTAGAGCACATAGCCCAGGACCAGGCCGGCGAACATCTGGTCCGGCCGCATCGATGAAGCCCTGCGGCAGTTGAAAGAATTTTCAGGCCGCTCTGGATTGGAGCGACCGGAGACGGAAGGGCTGCGGCGGGTTCCCGCGCGGGATTAGAAGCGGCGGATCAGGCTGATCGTCGCCTGTTCATAGCTGTAGGTGTTGCTTTGGACGATCGGTTGGTTCGAGTAGAGGAAGCTGGTATCGATCACCCAATTGCTGCCGAAGCGGGGGCTGATGATCGAGACCTGCGCCAGGCCCGCGCCCTGCCATGGCGCGCCATTGTTGCGTCTTGCGCCATAGCCGGCCGCCACCAAGAATTGCCAGCGCTGATAGAAGCGGCGCATCTGCACGGTGGGAACGCCTTCCATGTACCAGCGGGGCGAGAAGTAATCGAATTCGCGGGGCAGGCTGTCCCAGAAATATTTGGCCCGGAATTGCAGCGAAAGGCCTAAGTCGGGATCCAGCACATAGATGTAATTGCTTCTGGCGATCAGGCGGTAATTTTTGCCGGTGAAGACTTGCGAGCCGATCAGCGCGGTGACGGTGTTGCGGTCGTCGAGCGGAATGTCATAGGAGCCGCCCAGATAGGTGAAGTAGAGACCCTGGTTGAAGCCCTTTGGCGTTTCCACCAGGTCGCGGTTGAGGAAATATTCCTGGCGGATGGAGTCTTTGCCGAGAAAGCCCTGGGTGAAGATGCTGCCCGCGCCCAGAATGGTCTTGCCGTCGGTGCCGACGGTGCCGCCGTAATTCCAATCGCCGATGCTGTCGGCGAGGTTGATGAAGCCCCGTTCCGCATGGCCCGAACCGCCGGTGTCGGAGGAGAACAGGAAATGCTCCAGCCGCGCGCCCCAATATTTCTGAGTGTTTTCGTAGTCGGGAAAATAGGAAAGCCCGGTCTTGACCACCTGGAAATGGTCGGCGTCGCTGGAGCCGAAAATGTCGAAGCCCGCCGCCTGGTGCGGGCCCCCGGAATCAGAGGAGTCGTCGGCCGCGAAGGCGGGCGCGGCGCAAAGCAGGGCCGCAAGAATTGTTAGTGGTCGCGCGGCCGGACGAAAAACCGCTCGCCGCTTCGCGGCTCCCACTTTTTCTGGCCGTCGCTCCCCGATCACTTCGTGCCCCAGCTCTTCTTCAGGCCCAGCAGTTCCGCCATATATCCCCAAATCGAAACCGGTTGCAGGATGAAGCTGTAGCAGATCGCGTAGAAAAAGAATCCCAGGAAATTCTGCCGCACCTTCAGGCCCTGGCGGCGGAACATGGCGCCTTCGATCGACAGCATCACCGCATTGCAGGCCATCGCCATGGGCAGCAGCACCAGGGTCATGATGCCGACGATGTAATAATAGCCGAACAGGGCCAGGATCAGCCCGGGGATGAAGCCGAAACAATAGGCGATGTCCATGGGCAGGAAGAGCAGATTCCACCACACGAACAGGGTGGACATGCGCGGCGCGAACAACAGCTTGCCGTTGCGCATGAAGGCTTCGATCAGCCCGCGCGACCAGCGCTTCCGCTGATGCGCGAACTGGCGGAAGCTTTCGGGCACGTTGGTGAACATCAGCGCGTCTTCGCAGTGGCCGATGCGATAGCCCTTGTCGAGAATGGACCAGCTGAGCACGATGTCTTCGCCCACCACATGCGGCCAGCCGCCCAGCTCGTCGAGCAGCTTGCGGTCGTAGAGCGAAAAGGCGCCCTGTGCGACCAGGGTGCCGTGATACATGCTCTGCATGCGCTTGATCGCGGCGATGCCGTGGAAATAATCCCATTCCTGGACCTTGGTGATCCAGTTCTTGCGCGAATTGCGCACCAATATGGTGCCGGCCACCGCGCGGGTGTCGGGCGGATCGGCGATGTAGCGCGAAACGATCCGCTCCAGCCCGTTGGGCAGAAGCCAGCAATCGCCATCCACGCTGGCCACCAGGCCGTAACACGCCAGCTTCAACCCCCGGTTCATGGCGGCCGATTTGCCGCCATTCTTCTCCATCGCCATCACCTGGAACAGCGCCTGTTTCTCCGGCGGCAGCGCGGCCACGGTTTCATGGGCGATTTCCAAGGTGCGGTCCTTGGAGCCGTCATCGATGACCAGGAATTCCACCGGCCCCGGATAATTCTGGCGCGCCAGGCTGCCGATAGTGTCGGCCACGGCGGCGGATTCATTGTAGCAGGGCACGAGCACAGTGACGCCCGGCAGATGCTTGGCGGCGGCGCGGGGCGGGCGCCGGTCCATCAAAAGACTCGCCATCAGGAAGGCATTCATGAAGCCCGGCACATAGGCGATGAAGATGATCAGGAACAGCGCCAGGGGATGGCCGATGGTCTGGCCCAGATCGTGCAGCCAGGCCAGCGACAGATAGATGCTCACCACCATCCAGGCGGTGGCGATGATGAAGGCGAGGGCGAATTTCACCCGCACGGGCAGATAGAACAGCCGGTGCCCCGGGCGCGGCGCGGTGCGGATTTCGCCCGCATCGATGTCCAGCAGACCACCGGCGCGGGCCAGGACCTGGTCGCGCACCTCCTCGAAATCGACGGTGGGGTTCATGCGGCAACGCTTTCTTCCGTACACGAAAGTGTGCCGAACATGAAAATGCGATGGGATGCGGAAATGTCTGTCACGGCATACCGGGCGAATTGGGCCCGTTATCATCGGCTTGCCTGCTTAAAAGGCGGTGCAGCAACGCGGTTAATAGTGGGTAACCGTGTGCGATATTTCCCAGGAAAACCCGCCCGGAGCGGTTTCAGGCACGAACGGTCACCCGGGAAAGGGCGTCTATGGCCCCGGAAATCTTGACAGTTCAATATATTTCGATAATTCTGGAAATAAGGAAATAGGAGGCCGCCATGAAACGACTGCACCTGCATGTTTCGGTTGACGATCTGGACCGCTCCATCGGCTTTTATTCCACCCTGTTCGGCGCCGGGCCCACGGTCACCAAGTCCGATTACGCCAAATGGATGCTGGACGATCCCAAGGTGAATTTCGCGATCTCGGCCCGGGGCGTGGAAGCGGGCGTGGATCATGTCGGCATCCAGGTCGAAAGCGCGGACGAGCTTCAGGAATTGGCCGGCCGCCTCAAGGCCGCGGGCGAAAGCACCCGCGATCAGGAAGGCGCCAGCTGCTGCTACGCCAAATCCGACAAATCCTGGGTCAGCGATCCCTCCGGCCTCAAATGGGAGACCTTCTTCACCTTCGGCGAGGCCACCACCTATGGCGAGGATGACGTGCCCGATGTCGCGCCCAAGGCCGCCTGCTGCGCGCCGCGCGCGGACGCCAAGGCCTGCTGCTGATGGCATCGCAAAAGATCGTCAAGGCGGTGGAGGCGCTTTCCGCCCTGGCGCATGAGGGCCGGCTGTCGGTGTTCCGGCTGCTGGTTCGTGCCGGTCCGGACGGATTGGCGGCGGGCGATATCGCGCGCAAGCTGGACGTGCTTCCCAATACATTGTCGGCCAATCTGACGGTTCTGGCCACGGCCGGGCTGGTGTCCTCGCGCCGGGACGGCCGTTCGATCATCTACAAGGCCGATTATGATCGCATGGCGGGGTTGCTGAATTTCCTGATCGAGGATTGCTGCAATGGCGACGCCTCCATTTGCGCGCCGGTGGCGGCCGTCGCCGCCAAGGCGGCCTGTTGCTAGGAGTCGCATGTGATCACGATCTATCACAATCCCGATTGCGGCACCTCGCGCAATACGCTGGCGATGATCCGCAATTCCGGCGAAGAGCCCGAGGTCGTCGAATATCTGAAGACGCCGCCGTCGCGGGAAACATTGCAGGCGCTGATCCGGCAAATGAATATTCCGGTGCGCGCCCTGCTGCGCGAGAAGGGAACGCCCTATTACGCATTGGGGCTGGAAAATCCCGCTCTGACCGACGATCGGCTTCTGGATGCCATGATGCAGCATCCCATCCTGATCAATCGCCCCATCGTCGTCACGCCGCTGGGCGTTCGATTGTGCCGCCCGTCGGAAACGGTTCTCGACATTCTTCCCGCGCCGCAGAAAGGCGCCTTCGCCAAGGAAGACGGCGAGAAGGTGATCGACGACAAGGGACGGCGGGCAGGCCCGGCATGACAGCGTACAGCCTGGGCCGAAGGGTGTTGGCCGAATTCCTGGGAACGCTGTTTCTGCTTTCGGCCATCATCGGCTCCGGCATCATGGCGGAACGGCTGGCGGGCGGTAACGGGGCCATTGCGCTTCTCTGCAACACGCTGGCGACCGGCGCCATGCTGATCGTTCTGATCCAGCTCTTCGGGCCCATATCGGGAGCCCATTTCAATCCCGCCGTCACCCTGATGTTCGCGGCGAGAGGAGAAGCGCGGCGCGGCGAAATCATCGCCTATATCCCCGCCCAGATTGCCGGGGCGGCGCTGGGCGCGTGGCTGGCGCATCTGATGTTCGCCATGCCGCTGTTCGAAGTCTCGGCCAAGATGCGCGACGGGTTAGGGCAATATGTGTCGGAGTTCGTGGCCACCTTCGGGCTTGTCGCGACCATCCTGGGCGTCGGGCGATTCCGCGTCGATACGGTGCCGGTCGCGGTCGGGCTCTACATCACCGCCGCCTATTGGTTCACGGCATCAACCTCATTCGCCAATCCCGCCGTCACCCTGGCCCGCAGCCTGACCAATTCTTTTTCGGGAATTGCGCCATCGAGCGTTCCGGGCTTCGTCATCGCCCAGGCATTGGGTGCAATCGTCGCCACGCTTCTGTTCGGCTGGTTGCTGGAGCCCGTCCGGGTTTCCCCGGACAAGTTTTGATTCAACTCCCATCTGTTTTCCTCGGGTAAACCCTCGGAAGACATCTTCCCCCGCTGTTGCTCCGCCTGGCTGCCCGCTGCGCGGGCGTTCGGCCGGCGAAAGCTCCACCGGAGCTTTCGCTGATCGGCCTCACGGGGAAGAAGGCCTCTGGCTACTCGTTTATTTTGATATAGCCGCGGGTCATCAGGTTGATGAAGGTGACCGAGGCGGAGAAGTTCGCCTTGGCGTGGACGATGTTCTTGAAGTCGTAATGCTGCGCCATGGCCGACTGGCCGCACACCACCATCTGCACGCCATGGGCTTTCAGCTGGTTGAGCAGCTCGACATTGGGATTGCGCGCCACACCGGTGCGCTCTTTGTAGGTGGCGTCGTCCAGCACCACCTGGATGGTGGGGCCGTGAAACACCGCGACCAGATGCAGATGGTCGGGCGCCACGCCATGGCCTTCATAGGCATTGATCAGCGCGCCGACCATCTTGATCGCCGGATTCACCTGATCGGGCGATTCCGCCATCGTGTTGATGTCGAAGGCGATCTTATAATCCAGGCTGGGATCGGGCATTTCGTTCGCGCCGGCGAAATCGCGGAATTGCGGCACCCCGGTGATGGGCGCGGCATGGGCCAGCGAGGCGGCGGAGCAGATAAGGGCAGCGGCGAGAGCGCCGGTGCGGGCGAGGTTCGTAAGGCGATTGAGCACGTCAATTCTCCATGTTGTGATGATTTAGAAAAAGCCCGTCTGGGTGATTTGGACGGGCTTCTTTCCGGCCCTTCGCTTACGCTCCGGGCGTTCGCAGCTCGAAATGGTCCACCGGACCATTTCGCCCCTTCGGGTCGCTGCTCACCCCTCCCCGCCGAGGTGTGTGTATCCGCGCGCGGTGAGGTTGAGGATGGTGATGCCGGCCCACAGATCCAGCTCCACGATGGGCTGGATGGTTTTGGGGTCGATGTGATTGAAGGTCACGGACTGGCCGCAGACGCGGAAATCCACGCCCGCCTTCTTCAACTGCTCCATGATCTTGATGTTGGGATTGTCCACGCCGTTGTTGCGCTTCTTGTATTCCTCATTGGTGAGGATCGCGGGGGTCGAGCCGCGATGGAACACCACGATGAAATGGCGATGGTCTTGCGGCACGCCGTATTTCGCCAAGGTGTTGACGAAGCGGCCCACGGTGAGAAGGCCGGGATTGATGTCGCTGGGCGTCTTGGCGGCGGGGGCGAGGTCGAACACCACTTTATAGTTCAGCGTGGGATCGGGCAGTTCCTTGGCGCCCGGCACGTCCACCGCGATGCCGATATGGGGTGCGGGGTCGGCCACGGCGGGCACGGGCATTTTGGCATTCTCTTCGGCGGTCGGCAGCTTGATCCCCTCCAGATTGAGGGTCTGCGCCTGGGCCATCGGCGCCAGGCTCATCAGCGCGGCGAAAGCGATCGCCATGCCGGTCATTGTCTTACGCATGTATATCCTCCCTTGGCAGTGAAACGGCTTCCGCGAACGGGCGCGGCTGCGACGCTTCTATTTTCGGGAGAGCGTGGCGACAACTCATATATTACGCTCGGAAACGCGCGCGGGCTGTAACTTTTGACGGCGTGTAAGCGAAGGGCTCGACGGTGCGGCGTTGCCAATATCCTCATCCTGAGCTTGTCGAAGGATGAGGACGGCACCGGCAGTGGGGCGTTCTCCTCACCCTTCGACAGGCTCAGGGTGAGGAGAATGAGCAACTGTGCCTGTTATCTTGGCATGGGTATCGACCAGATTTTCCCGACGCCCCGCTCAGTATACCACAGCGTGTCGCCTGCCGGCTCCACCCCGGTCGGCGTCGCCACGCCGTCTTTCAGGATGGTGACATGGGCGGTGTCGTCCTTGATGGTGAGGGCGGCGACGGTGCCCGACCCGCCATTGGCCACGAACATCTTGCCGTTCGCGGCACGCATGCCGTCCAGCCCGCGCATTGGGGCGTCGAACCAGATATCGACCGGCGTGCCGGGCTTTCCGGACGCGTCAACCGGAATGCGGTAGAGCTTGTTGTAGACGACATTGTTCACATAGAGCACGCCGTCCAGGAAGGTGAGGCCGTCGATGCCGTTCAAGAGGCGATGCTCCTGCCACAGATCGGCGGTTTGCGCGCCCGGCGCCAGGCGGAAGATCCGGCCGGTGGCGGTGTCGGAGATGTAGAGCGCCTTGTCCGGGCCGGTGACGAAATCGTTGCAGGTGGTGTTGTCGCCCGGCAGATTCCAGCGCAGCTTTTCCTTGCCGCTGGCCAGATCGAAACCGCGCAAGGCGGTGCGGCGCATCGCGGGCGTGGTGCCCGGCACCGGCGTCAGCTGGCAGGCCCAAAGCGTCTTGGCGTTGTCGTCGACCAGCTGGCCCAGAAAAAATGTGCCCGCGCCTTCGTTGCCGGCATCGACGAACACATCCGCCGCCGTCGCGCCTTTCTTGACGCGATAGATGTAAGGGCTCGAGGCGCTGCCCACGAACAAGGTGCCGTCGGCGGCGGCCGCCAGGCTTTCCGGCTGGGACTTGGCGTCATGGATCAGGATCTCGGCGGCCATCGCGCCGGATGCGGGCAGAAGGAACAAAGTCAGGGCGAGCGAGGTGGCGCGGATCATCGATTTCTCCGTGATATCCGAAAAATTATAACGCGGGAAAGAGAGGCGTGAAAGTCCCATCGGGCCATAGCAGTGGGCGCGAGGCAAGTGACGACAAGTCATCCTGCTGCCTTGTCGGGCTCTGTGCACGCGCAGGCGCGCGCGGCTCACGCCTTGACGGCCGTCACTCTGAGGAACGTGGCCGGAATGGACGTCGCGCCGGTTCTGCTTTCGTTGCAGCGGGTGAAGAGGTCGGCCAATTCGCGCTGCAGATCCGAGGCATGGCCGCCTTGCTCCGCCGCGGTGAAGGCGTTCATGGTCGGGCCGTAGAATTGGCGGAACAGGGCCAGATATTCCACCGGCGTGCCGGCGAAATCGAAGCGATAACTGTCCTTCAGGAACGAAATATTCTCCTTGGGGATTCCGGCGGCGCCGAAGCGTTCGAGTACATGGCTTTCCACGCCCCAGGTCATGGGGCTGACAAAGCCTTCGGGCGGCGGCGGGGTATGCGCGGCGGAGATTTTCAGGATCTGCGCCACCAGGGTGGGATCGCCCGGTATCCAATTGCCCATCACGACCTTGCCGCCGGGCTTGGCCACGCGCGTCATTTCCTTGGCCACATCGAAGGGGCGGGGCGCGAACATGGCGCCGAAGATGCTGACCACGCGGTCGAAGCTGTTGTCTTTCAGCGCATCCAGATGCGTGGCATCGCCTTCCTCGAAAGTGATGTTGGAAAGGCCCATCGCACGCGCGCGGCGCGTTCCGGCTTCCACCAGATTGCGGGCGATGTCCACGCCCCGCACCGTTGCGCCTCTTTGCGCGGCGGGAATGGCGGTGGTGCCGTCGCCGCAGCCCAGGTCCAGCACCGTCATGCCGGGCCCGATGGAGAGATCGGCCACCAGCTTCTCGCCGCTGGCCCGCATGGTGTCGGCAATGCGGGTGAAGTCGCCTTTTTCCCAAAGCGCTTTGTTGGGATTCAAATTCGGATTGCTGTTCATGACGTGCCCCGGCTTGAACGCGCCGGGCACTCTGCCGCAAAAGCTTTGGCCGCGGTACCGGAGAATCTTTCCGCAGCGGCAATGATCCGCATGATTGGCGTTACGATGCCGCGCGATGCGTGGTTTCGAGCATGGAGGGGCGGGCGCTGAAAACGTCGAACCAGGCCGACAATTTCAGCCGCGTGGCGCGCCAGCCGGTACCGGGAAAGCGGAAATCCAGATAGCCGATGAAAGCGGCGGCGGCGATGTCGCCGATCAAGGGATCGCCGAACGGCGGCACGTCTTTTTCCAGCGCGTCCAGTGCCGCGTCGATGGCCTGCTGGAAGCGTTCCTCCATCCCGGGCACGCGTTCGCTGTCGGGCTTGCGCCGCTCGGCGAAAAGGCGCCCGGCCGCCGCTGCCGCGCCGTCGGCCAGGCCCTGGCGCAGCAATGTGTGCCAGCGCGCCGGACCGGGGGCGGGAAAGAGGCGCGGGGGCTCGGCCTGCGCGTCGAGATATTCGCAGATCAGGGCGGATTCATAGAGCGCGCTGCCGTCGGACAATTCCAGCGTCGGCACCTTGGCCAGGGGATTGAGGGCACGCAGCCTGGGGTCGGTCCAGGGATCGACTTTCAACAGCCCCATGCGGTTGGAGAGGCCCAGCTCATGCGCGGCGATGCGGACCTTGCGGGCGAAAGGCGAGGTGGGGGCGTACCAAAGCTTCATGGCGTGCCAATGTGATGCGCGCCGGGCGGCGGCGCAACACCGTGTTAAAGCGCATGGGGCATAATCGGCGGCCATGGACGCCAAAAAGCTCTCGCGGATCATGCCTATGGTGGTGGGGATCGGCTTCTGCGCGGTCTCCGGGGTGAAATTATGGGCCTTGTCCGGTGCCGCATCGACGCCCGATCGGGCCTGTTTGCTTAGAGCCCGGTCATAAAGACCGTTCATTTGGCCTGCGCGCCCCGCGCGCCTGACGGGCGCTTGCCAAAGCGCGCTGCCGGGTCTTGACTGAGCGCCGCTTCGAGCAGGGAGCTTGCCCATGACGATGCGTTTTGCGGTGCCGCTGACTATGGCGATCGTCTGCGGCGCGGCAATCATGCCGCTGCCATCCCGGGCGCAATCGTCCGGCGCCTATGGCGCCATCGCGTCGACCAAGTCGCACTACCGGATGGGTTATGGCATCGCCAGCGGTCATGCGGGCGAAGCCGATGCCGTTGCCGCCGCCGTCGCCGATTGCGAAATGCGGGCGGGCATGCGGGGCGTCTGCGAAAAGCACGTGTCGTTCAAGGATCGCTGTGCCGCGGTGGCGGAAGGCGACGATCATACCGGCGCGGCTGAGATGGCTGCCTCGCGCGACGCCGCCGAGCGGATGGCGGTCGCGATGTGCCAGGCGGGCGGCACCCATGCCTGCAAAATCGTCCAGTCTTTTTGCGCGAGTTGAGGCGGCAATCGTGACCACGCTTTCGGGCCGCACGCGCACGGCGCTTCTGATCGTCGATGTGCAGACGGGCGTGGTGGCGGGCGCGCATGGGCGCGACGCGGTGGTGGCCAATATCGCCCATTTGGCGCGGCGTGCGCGGGACGCGGGCGTGCCCCTGATCTGGGTGCGCCACAACAGCAAGGAATTTGTGGCCGGCAGCGAAGGCTGGGCCATCGTGGCCGAACTCGATCCGCGGCTGGGCGAGCCCATCATCGACAAGCGCTATGGCGACGCCTTCGAAGACACGGTGTTGGAACAGCTGCTGGCGGATCTGGGCGTGGGGCGGCTGGTGGTGACGGGCGCGCAAAGCGATGCCTGCATCCGTTCCACCATTCACGGCGCGTTCGCCCGCGGTTATGACGTGACGTTGGTTGCCGACGCGCACACCACCGAAGACCTCAGCCAATGGGGCGCGCCGCCGCCGGACCAGGTGATCGCGCACACCAATCTCTATTGGACCTATCAAACCGCGCCGGGCCGCACCGCCCAGGTGGCGAAAACCGCTGAGGTGGATTTCAAGACAATCTGATCTCAGGTCCGCATCGGCACGGCCCTCATGGTTCGACTGGCTCACCATGAGGATTTGAAGAGTGAGATCTCTGACCTGGCATTTGCCGAAGCACGTACAACCCTGCCTCCCCCGTGCGTGCGAAGCACGCTGACGGGGGAGGGTGAGTAGTGACAGCGTACGAACGTAGCACCGATCAGGTGCGAAGGCCGGAGGGGGTTACATCAAAAATACGATTCCTGCGGCGCAGCATCAGGCCCAGGCCCAAAAAGCCCGTCATCAGCATTGCCCAGGTGGCGGGCTCCGGAACCGCGGACGCCAGCGGCACATCGAGGCGGCCGGACGAGAAACTCGCCGCGCCCGTGTTGCCGTCATTGTTCACCACCGCCGACGTCGCGAAGGCACCATCGGCCGTTGTCCCGATACTGGACAGCGCCGTCAGGGTGAAATCAAACCCTGGCGGGAAGGGGCCGCCGCTGGTCTGAAAGCCCGGTCCTGTGTAAGTGAAGACAAGATCGGGGATGGACGCGTTGTCGGTCAGACTGCCGCCCAATATCAGACCCGACGGCAACGTGTTGGAGAGCGTGGTGGTGACATCGGGGAACGCCGAAGCGCTGCCCGCGATATAACCGGCGAAGTCCACGATCACCAGCTGGTTGCCGCTGGCGAAGCCAAGCTCCGGCGTGACGCTGCCGGAATAGCTGTATTGGAAGTTGGAACCTACGGGCGTCACACTGTCTAGGTTCAGCAGAACTGCCGCTTGCGCGGAGCCTGTCATTGCCAGTGCCGCCACCGCACCGAGTATCAGCGATTTCATCGGGACGTCCTCCTTTGAAACAGTGTGATGATGAGTTGCGTGAGTTGAGGCAAAGCCTCGCGTCACAACAGATCGCGATTCAAATCCGTTCCACATGTTCCGATGAAATCGGCGCGAAAATGCAGGAACTTCCGACCTGTTGTGCGGCCGCATGCGTGACGGCGTCACGCGACGGAACCACGACTCCGCGAATCTTTTGGAAAGCGTTTACGAAACATTTGCTCCGCCGTGGCGCGGGGCGCGCGGCAGCCCTACGAATTTCGCCAGCACCGCGAATCAAGAAGATTAAAGCGCCATGCGCACGCCGCAGAAAGTCGTGGGAATTCCCTGGTTCGAATCCGGCCTCTATCGCGACTGCCGCGCGCTGATGAGCGACGGCGCGAAACTGCCGGAACATCATGGCGCCTGGTTGGCCGAAGCCGAAGCGCTTTGCGCCGAAGCCCAGGCGGCGGGCCATCATGTGCTGAAAGTGAACATCGAGCCCAAGGATTTTTCCCTCTGGTGCCGCGCGCGCAATATCGCGCCCGATGCGAAAGCGCGGGTGCGCTTCGCCAATTACGTCGCCTTCCGCGAAGCGGGCTATATCAGCGGCAATCCGGGACGGGTGCCCAAGGGCAGCCTGTCGCGCATCAAATAAGCGTGCGCTCGGACGATTCGATCAGACGATCAGGTCCAGCATCTTTCCGATGCGGGGATTGTCGATTCCCGCTTTGACCAGGGCCGCCTTTTCCAACTGGCTGGCGGAAGCGCGCAGCTTTTCGGCCAGCCCCGGTTCGGCGGTGATGTTGGCCTGGCGCCGCAAATCGCCGGAATAGGCGATCATGGCCGGCACGGTGGTGATGCTGCTGCCCATCCCGCAAATGTAAGCGCTGTATGCCGGCCGCCGCCAGCGGCGGGGCGGAACGCGGCTAAAGAATGCTTAACCAGAAACGCCACGCCTGCGCCGAAATGCTGCCATCTTTTCAGGGAACCAATGGAACTCGCGTGCGTTTGCACAAAAGTATTGCGAGGAATCGACATTTCACCGGCGTTTATATTCGAGGGCGGGGATTTCCTTCAGACCGGCGGTTGCCGGGCATGCTCGCGACATGGACGTCGGCAAATGCCATCAACAAAGGAGCATGTATTATGATTTCATGGACCAAGAAAGCCCCATTGGTAGTGCTGGGCGCCCTGCTGCTGGCCGGTTGCGCCAGCACCGATGACGTGAAGCGGGCCCAGGCCACGGCCGACCAGGCGCTGTCGGCGGCGCAATCGGCGGGTCAGCGCGCCGATGCGGCGATGTCGGCGGCCAATGCGGCTTCGTCCAAGGCGGATCAGGCGATGTCGGCCGCCAACGCCGCTTCGTCCAAGGCGGATGAGGCCAATTCCAAGGTCGATGCGCTTAATGCCAAGGTCGATCAGATGTTCGCCAAAGGCCTGAAAAAGTAATATTCAGGACGGCATGACCCTATCTTTCCGATTGCGGACGTCGCGCGGCACCCGTCGCGCGGCGTTTGCCGTTTTGGCGTCCTCGTTTCTGGCCTTCTCGTTAAGGGCGGCGGATGCGGAAACATTTCCGCTCACCGCGGATACGCGGATCGTGGGCACGCCCGGCTTTTATGTCGCCAAGGCTGGGGACACGTTGCTGGATGTCGCGCGCGACAATGACCTGGGCTACGCCCAGCTGATGACGTCCAACCGCGACATGGATCCCTGGCGTCCGGGCGATGGGCATGCGGTGTTTCTGCCCAATGTCTATCTTCTGCCGCCGGGACCGCGCAAAGGCATCGTGATCGACCTGGCGGGACAGCGGCTTTATTATTTTCCGCCCGACGGCAAGACGGTGGAAGCCTATCCCATCGGCGCGGGCGCCGAAGCGGGCATGACCCCGCGCGGCACCACCAAGGTGACGGGCAAGGTGGTGAAACCCGCCTGGTATGTGCCCAAATCGATCCGCGAGGAGCAGCCCGATCTGCCCGCCATGGTGCCGCCGGGGCCGGACAATCCGCTCGGCGAATATGCCTTCCGGCTGGGCTGGCCGGCCTATCTCATTCACGGCACCAACAAGCCTTACGGCATCGGGCGCAATGTCAGTCACGGCTGCATTCATCTTTATCCCGAAGATATCGAAAAGCTGTTCCACGAAGTGCCCATCGGCACGCCGGTGCGGGTGATCGACGATGCGATGCGCCTGGCCTGGGTCGATGGCGAACTGTATCTGGCGCTGGCGCCCACCCATGCCCAGATCGACCAGATCAGCGTGAACCAGCCGATGCAGCGCATGGTGCCTCACGACCTGCATGCGCGCGTGCTGGCTGCGGCGGGCGATCAAGTGGGTCGCATCGACTGGCATGCGGTGGATGAAATCGGGCGCCGGCGTCCGGGCATGCCGATCGCGATCACCCTGGCGCCGCCGAGTGATGATTCTGGCGATGGGTCGCGCAGCGATGCGGATCTGCCCCGGATCGATGCGTCCGGCACCGTGGCGGGCAATGCACCGGGCGGTGTGTCCGGCAATGCGCCCAGCGATACGCCCGACGATGTGCCCGCGCCCACCGCGAATGCCGCGCCTTAAGCGGTCTTGCGCCAAAGATTTGGTTCGGCAAGAATCGCCGTCGCTGCAAGGGCCACATTCATGATCGATCGCCGCCAACTTTGCCTCGGATTGGGCTCGGCTGCCGCGCTGGCGGGACCGGCGCGGGCTGTCAGCTGGGCGGAAGGCGAAAACGCGCTGCACATATTGGTGACGAAATCCAAGCGCAAGCTGATGCTGGTGCGGGCCGGGGTGACGCTTCACACTTTTCCCATCGCGCTGGGCAACAATCCCAAAGGCACCAAGCGGCGGGCCGGCGACGGGCGCACGCCCGAAGGCCGCTATGCCATCGACGCTTTCAACGAATGGAGCCGCTATCACCGCGCGCTGCATATTTCCTATCCCAACGCGGACGATCTGGCGCGGGCGCGGGCGGCGGGATGGGAGCCCGGCAACAATATCGAAATTCACGGCATGCCGGCGGGCTATGAGACTGTCGATCCGCCCTTTTTTCCCACCGATTGGACCGATGGCTGCATCGGGGTGAGCAACCGCACCATCGAAGTGATCTGGAAGACGGTCAGCCTGGACACGCCGGTGGTGATTTTGGCGTGATAATTCTTGATACCAAACAAGTCATTGCGACTCCGTTGGCATCTGGCGCCGCGGAATCCATGAGAATTTTCGCGAGGGCCGCAGCGCCCCTCATTGGACGGGCACGCCCGGCTGTGCCAGAATGATCCGTCGCCAGCCCTTACCCGAGCAAACTGGCGCTTGAGAGACATCCGGGACAGATCCTTGAACGCTGTCCGCGCTCCCGTTGAGAACGCTGGAGGCGCCTATGAAAAGCTACCAGTTCCGCTTTCTCGATAAATTCGATTTCGTGGTGGTGATGCGCGTCGAAACCGTGCCGGACGATCTGGACGCCCTGGCCGAAGCCGAAAAGCTGTCCCTCACCCATACCATCGAAGTGTGGGACGGCGTGCGCAAAGTCGCCCGCGTGAAGAAGGGCAATGTACCGCCCGTCAGCATGGATCGGCTAGGCGGCTGAAACGCTGGACGGCGTTTGGCGCGTCGACCCGTATTGTCATTCCCGGCCGAGCGAAGCGAGGGAAGGGAATCCAGGTGTTTGTTGCGAGCGCCTGGATTCCCTTCCCTCGCGTTGCCTGCATGGCAGTCAACGCTCGCCGGGAATGACAGTAAGTGTCTGGCCTTGCGGCTCGCGGCGGCTTCCAGGCTTTCCCCCTGCCGTCGCGCATGTTCTTCATCACCGCGGCGGCGAATTTTCGACGTAAGGGCATCACCAAACTCCTCATGCTTCGACAAGCTCAGCATGAGGAGTACGGAGACCGGCCAAGCGGTGCGAAACGCCGCTTTTCTTCCTCATGGTGGTCGCACTACGCTGGCGCTAACGACTGTCGAACCATGAGGGTTGGATACCGTTGATGCGAGGCGCGATCCGCTGCGCGAGGTTTTAGGCCGGCCGTGCCGGAATCTGAAGACCGCGCTGCACGGCGGGGCGGGCGAGGGCGCGCGTGAGCCAGGCATCGACATGGGTGAAGCGGTCATAGCCGACCAGATCGCGCGCTTCATAGAATCCGATCAGGTTGCGCACCCAGCCGACCGTCGCGATGTCGGCGATGGAATAATCGTCCATCAGCCAGTCGCGATCCGTCAGCCGCGCCTCCAGCACGCCCAAGAGGCGCACGGCTTCGGTGACGTAGCGATTGAGCGGCCGCTTGTCTTCATAGTCGCGGCCCGCGAATTTGTGGAAGAAGCCCACCTGGCCGAACATGGGGCCGATGGAGGCCATCTGGAAGAACAGCCAGGCCAGGGTTTCATAGCGCCGCGCCGGATCCTTCGACAGGAACTGGCCCGACTTGTCGGCGAGATAGACCAGGATGGCGCCGGATTCGAACAGGCCGATGGGTTTTCCGTCCGGCCCGTGGGGATCGATCATCGCCGGAATTTTCGCGTTGGGATTGAGTGCGACGAATTCCGGCAGGTTGTTGTCGCCCTTCATGATGTCGATCAGATGCGCTTCGTAGGGCAGGCCGGTCTCTTCCAGCATGATGGAGGCTTTCACGCCGTTGGGGGTGGGCAGCGAATAAAGCTGGATCGCGTCGGGGCGGGTGGCGGGCCAGCGGCGCGTGACGGGAAATTGGGAGAGGTCGGTCATGGGCATCCGATTGACGGGCGGCGGCTTTGTCCTTAGGCGCCTGCCCCGCGCCCGGCAAGCCCGCGGTGTCTTGCGGCCGTCGTCTTTTGGCGGTTTGATTTCGCCGGCCTCAATCGCGGGAGACACGCATGCCTTTCATCGCCAGCAGAGACGGCGCCGAGATCTTCTACAAGGACTGGGGCAAGGGCGATCCCATCGTCTTCCATCATGGCTGGCCTTTGTCGGCGGACGATTGGGACGCGCAGATGCTGTACTTCCTGCACAAGGGTTATCGGGTGATCGCCCATGACCGGCGCGGCCATGGCCGTTCGGCCCAGACGTCGGGCGGGCACGACATGGCGCATTACGCGGCCGATGTGGCGGCGCTGGCCGAGAAGCTGGACCTTCACGGCGCGGTGCATGTGGGCCATTCCACCGGCGGCGGCGAAGTGGCGGCCTATGTCGCCCGCGCCGATGCGGGGCGGGTGAAGAAGGCGGTGTTGATCGGCGCGGTGCCGCCGGTGATGGTGAAGAAGGACAGCAATCCCGGCGGGTTGCCGCTGGAGGTGTTCGACAATTTCCGCGCCGCCACGGCCGCCAACCGGGCACAGTTCTTTCTCGAAATTCCCAGCGGGCCTTTCTATGGCTTCAACCGGCCGGGGGCGAAAGTCTTTGACGGGGTGATCCGCAACTGGTGGCGCCAGGCCATGATGGGCGCGGCCAACGCCCATTACGATTGCATCAAGGCGTTCTCGGAGACCGATTTCACCGAAGACCTGAAAAAGATCGACGTGCCGGTGCTTCTGATGCATGGCGAGGACGATCAGATCGTGCCGATCGACGATTCCGCCCGGATCGGGATCAAGCTGCTCAAGCACGGCACGCTCAAGACCTATCCCGGCTTTCCGCACGGCATGGCCACTACCCATGCCGATGTGATCAACCCGGATATTCTGGCCTTCATCCAGAGCTAGCGGGCGCCATCTGGCGCGTGCCGCTGCGCCACATCACCAGGATGCCGACAAAGACCAGGCCGGTGATGAAGGTGGAGACGGTGAGACCGATATCGAAGATCTTGTTCTCCGCCAGCCAATCGCCCATGGCGGTTCCGGCGGTGCGGGCGACGGAAACCGTCAGCCAATAGCCGGGGATCGCCGCGACGATGCCCTGCCAGCGGCCCAGCAGGATCACCGCCAGCAGCAAGCCCAGGCCGATGGCGGCATGCGCCTCGGTATAATAATGCGAGCAGACATCGCCCAGCACGGTGCCGAAGACGCCGGCGAACAGCATGGCGACCCAGTATTTGCCGTCGGTAGCCGGAAGCCCGCGATTGGCTTCGATCTCCGCCTTGGATTCCGTCATCGCCATCCAGGCGGCGAGCACGGCAATCCCCGCGCCGAGCGCGATGGAAAGCGGAATGGCGGGAATATGCACCGCGAAGGCGAGATAGTCCGCGATATTGGTCGCGCCGGTGCGGATGATGATGATCACCAGCCAGTAATAGAATTCGTGGGAGCCCTGGTCGCGCCGCTCGGCCAGGAACGCCATGCCGGCCAGGGCGGCGAGGATCGCCACGCCCGGCACGATGCCGAGCCCGCTCTCATGCGCATAAAAATCGCCGAGATTGGTGCCGAAGATGCTGGCCATGGTGATGGATGCCCAATAGCGGGCATCGACCCTGGGCATGTGAATATGTTTCATTCGTATCCCCTCGTGCCGATCAAGCCGCGTCTTGTTTATGGCATCTTCCGCCGGACGGCGAGGCGGCGAAGCCAAGATTGGCACTTTGTAAAGCGAGCGCCCAAACGCAAAGCAGGCGCCCCGCGCGATGGCGGAGCGCCTGCTTCAGGTCATGACGTTTTCGTTGTGCTTCAGTTGCCCGAAGGATTGGCGACGGGTGCAGGTGCAGGTGCCGTGCCGGCTTGCGTCGCCGCCACCGGCTGCGCGCCCGCGACCGGGTTCAAGCTGATCACCACGGTCGGGGTATATTCATTGTCGGCGCCATTGGCCGAATCCACGATCGAGGAAATGCCCGCGGTCAGGATCAGGTCGGCGGCGACATTGCCTGCCACCATGCTGCTGAGGCCCGATTTGTTGAGATATTCGGCTTCCTGATAGCCCGGCTTGTTGCACTTGATGTTGATGTCGTATTTGCGCCGCTTGACCAGGATGTTGCCCGGCGTTTCGACCTTGCCGATGGTTTCGCCATGACGGGTCAGCGTGCAGGTGGCGCCGCTGGGATTGGTCATGATGGCGATGTTCTGCGACGAGCCTTCGCCGACGATGGACGCGCAGGCGGATGCCGACGCGCAAACGAGTACCAGCGCGGCCGAGCGCGCCGCCGATTTGAACGAAATCATATGGATCTATTCCCAACCCGAAAAACGAGGCGATCACAGTCGGAAGGGTACGCATTCCGGCGGCAGGTGATGCCGCGCCCCCGATGCAACTTGGGATGGGAGATGGAATCGGTCAATGACCGTTCTGTAATTAACCTTTACATGCAAAATCACTTTTCCCGCGCGCGGCGAAACATTTTTCCGCGTCAGGCGATCGCGACGCCCGTGATCTTGCGGCACGCATCCATCAAGGCATCTTGCAGATCGATGCGCCGGGCGTTGGGGCTGACGGCTTTGGGTTTGCGGTGGAAGAAATATTCGCCCGAAACCGTGGCGGCGGCATCGTCGCTCACCGCCAGCCAAGCTTGCGTCTCCGCGCCTTTGGCCAGATCGTCGGGCGCGCCGGGACCGCCCATCTTGGTGGCGACCCAGCCCGGCTCCAGCGCGTTCGACATCACATCGGACCAGCGCCGCGCCATGGCGAAGGCGATCCAGCAATCCTGCAGCTTGCTGTCGGAATAGGCCTGCATCCCGTTCCAGCGCCGCGCCGTCCATTGCAGGTCGCTCACATCGGGCTTTCCGCTCTGGTGCAGGCCGGAGCTGAGATAGATGAGGCGCCGGGGTTTTTCGATCAGCGCGGTGAGCAGATACGGCGCCAAGGTGTTGACGGCGAAAAGCTTGGACGGCCCGTCTCCGGTTTCCTGGCGCCGGGGTTCCTGATAGCCGATGGCGACATTGTGGATCACCGCGTCATGGGCGCCGATGCGGTTGACGCCATCCGCCACCTTGCGCATCGCCGCGATGGTGGAGACATCGCCGATCACCACGGCGCTGTCCGATTTCAGTCTGCGCTTGAGGTCGTCGGCGCGCGTCTCGCTGCGGGCGTGAAAGGTGACGGCATGGCCGCGTTCCAAAAGCCATTCGCCCGCCATCAGGCCCAGCCCGTCCGCCGATCCGGAAATGAAAATGCGCGCCATGGCGCATTCAAGCATGGCGCGCCTCGGATGCGAAGGGATCGAAAGGGGCGCGCAGGCGTTCCGGGAATTTCGTCCGCACCGGACGCTGAGCGTCAGAGGTTCAGCAGCGAGCGATAAAGATGCGAGGCGATGCGATAGACCACCAGATTGGCGCGCACGCCATTGGCGGCCTGAAGCGCGCCGGTGATGGCGGCTTCGGGGCTGGCATTGGGCACCGCGACCAGATCCTGCAGATTGGCGAAGGGCGCGTCGGGATTATAGGCGAGCAGGAAACCCGAAGCCTTGACGGGCGCGGGCGCCGCATCCTGCGTGGACGGCATGGTGGCGGCCACCACCGATGCGGCGGCATCTGACAGCGCCGCCAGATTGGCGCGCACACCGGCGGCGGCGATGGTCATGGCATCGGACATGGCGCAAAAATGGCGCGGCGCCCCTTGCGATTTTTCCACTCGCGCGGGCCAATTTTTCCGAAAACTTTATGAGAAGCCCGCCGATTGCGGGCCTATTCCCCGTTTCCGGCCAATTGTCCCCAGGCGCAAAGCTGGGACAGAAGCGGGCGCAGCGCCTCGGCCAGGTCGGTATGCAGATAGTCCACCCGCGTGGTGCCGGGATGGGCCTGGCGGCGGATCAGGCCGTGGCGTTCCATGTCGCGCAGCTGCTGGATCAGCACTTTCTGGGTGATGCCGGGCACCAGGCGCTGCAATTCGGAGAGGCGCCTGGGTTCCTGCAGCACATGATGGAGCAGCGGCATTTTCCAGCGCCCCGACAGGATCTTCAGGGCGCGTTCGGCGGGAAGGTCGGGCAATCTTTTCATGGTTGCGCCACTTCGCATCCCCCCAAAAATTCCTCACCAAAAAGTGTGCGGACGGGAACGGTACTTTCGGATTATCCCGCGATGGATTCAGAACCACAAGGACGATCCCATGAAAGCCGCGCTTCTCAGCCAATTCGGCGGGCCCGAGGCCCTTATCGTCACCACGGTCGAAACGCCCCGACCGGGGCCGGGCGAGGTGCTGGTGCGGGTGGAGGCGGCGGGCATCAATTTCACCGACACCGCCCAGCGTGCCGGCTCCCTGGGCCCGATGCCGTTGCCGCTGGTGATGGGCGGCGAAGTGGCGGGCACGGTCGAAGCGTTGGGCGCGGATGTTCAAGGCGTGGCGAAAGGCGCGCGGGTGGCGGTGCCGCTGTTCGCTCACGGCCGCATGGGCGGTTATGCCGAATATGTGCTGGCGCCCGCGGCGGCGCTGGTGCCGTTGCCCGATGACCTCGCCGCGGCCGATGCGGTGGCGTTGATGGTGCAGGGGATGACCGCGCTTCACCTCAGCCGGCGCTTCGCCATGCGGGGCAAGCGCGTCTTCATTCATGCGGCGGGCGGCGGCGTGGGATCGCTCCTGGTGCAACTGGCCCGCCAGCAGGGCGCGTCCGAGATTCTGGCGGGCGCCAGCGGCGCGGCCAAGCTGGACGGGCTGGGCGCGGATGTGACGCGGATCGATTACGGGCAGGGCGGCTGGACGGATGCGATCAAGGACAAGGTCGATCTGATTTTCGATTCCGCGGGCGGCGCGGTGACGGCGGCCAGTCTGTCCCTGTTGGCGCCGGGCGGGACATTGGTGCTGTACGGCCTGCCCAGCCTTTCCGGTTTCGCAATCACGGGCGCCGAAACGATGGGCCTGGTGATGGCCAACCAGACGGTGTCGGGCTTTTCCATCATGCCGGAAATTTCGCCCGCCGCCGTGGCGGCCGCGCTCGCCGATCTGGTCGCGCTGGGCGTCCGTTCCAGGCTGGCCACCTACCGGCTGGACGATGCGGCCAAGGCGCATGCCGATATGGAAGCCCGCCGCACCAGGGGCAAAGTGGTGCTGCTGCCGTAAGAGCCCTTACAGCATCGGAAACACGGCGGGGCCGCCATTGGCGCGCGAGATGCCGCTCAACGCTTCGATGGCGCAGCCCGTATCGTCGCTGACCGCGATGTCGGCCAGGGACACAATGCCCACCAGCTGCTTCTCGCGATCGACCACGGGCAGGCGGCGCAGCTGAAGATCGGCCATATTGGCGGCGATTTCGTCCAGCTCCTGGTCGTCGAAGCAATATTTGACGTCGGGCGTCATTACGTCCCGGACCTTGGCGTTTGCCGTCTTGCCTTCGGCGACACCGCGCACGGCGATGTCGCGGTCGGTGATCATGCCCACCAGCCGGTCCTTGTCGCTGACCGGCAACACGCCGACATCCAAAGCGGCCATGCGGCGGGCCGCGTCCTTCAATGTGGTTCCCGGCGTGACGGTGGCGACGTCACGGCTCATCAGATGATGTACCTGCATGGCGATGTTCCCTGTTGCGAGGTTGGCATCCCGCCCGATTTCCGCGCATTTCGCCGAAGGTTCTCTGAGAATTTCTCGGGGAACTTCCCTGACGCGGCCGGTGCGGCTCCTAGTGGGAACGGAGAAGGCGCTCCCGCGTTGCACGGCGCCCGCCGGTTTTTTCACGGGATCAATGCGCCAGGCGCGCTTTCTTCTGTTGCAGGAAGCGGCGCACCGCCGGATCGATCTCGAGCCCGATGGCGTGGTCGTAGGCGGCGCGGGCTTCGTCCATGGCACCGGTCGCCGCCAGAAGATGCGCCCGCGCCGACCAATAGGGCTGATATTGCGACAGGGGTTTGGGATCGAGCGCGTTCAGCGCGGCAAGCCCGGCTTCCGCGCCGTCGGTCTCGGCAATGGCGACGGCGCGGTTGATGGCAATCACCGCAGATCCCGTCATGGTCCACAGCGCATCATATAATGTGACGATGGCGGGCCAGTCGGCGGTGCCGGTGCGGCAGCGCACGGCATGGGCGGATTGCACTGCCGCTTCCAGTTGAAAGCGGCCGATGGCGTTCATGGCGGCGGCGCGGCGCAGAAGATTTTCCGCTTCGGTCATCATCGCCCCGTCCCAAAGCCCCGCATCCTGTTCCGACAGGGGCACGAATTCGCCCTGCCCATCGCGGCGCGCGGCCCGGCGCGCTTCCGAATGCAGCATCAAGGCCAGCAGCCCCAGCGCCTCGGCTTCGTCCGGCAGCAGCATCGCCGCCAGCCGCCCCAGCCAGATCGCTTCGCCCGCCATGGCGCGGGCCGAGGCATCGGTGCCCATGGGATCGGACCAGCCTTCGGCATAGGCGGCATAGATCGCGTCCAGCACGAAGGGCAGGCGCTCGGCCAGATCCTCGCGCGGCGGCACGCGGAAGGGAATGCCGCTTTCGCGAATGCGCGATTTGGCGCGCACCAGGCGCTGGCTCATCGCTGTGGGCGAAACCAGAAAGGTCGAAGCGATGGCGGCGGCGTCGAAGCCCAGCACGGTCTGCAGCATCAAGGGCGCGCGCATCTCCTGATCGATGGCCGGGTGGGCGCAGGCGAACAGCAGCTTCAATCGTTCGTCCGGAATCTCGCCGATGGATACCGTCGCCAGTTCCTCCGCCATCAATGTCAGATGCGCCGATGCCGCCTCGCTCCGCTTGTGCGCACGATGCCCATCGATGGCCTTGCGTTTTGCGGCGGCAAGCAGCCAGGCTTCGGGATTATCCGGCACGCCGCGGTTGGGCCAATGGGCCAACGCCGCCGCGAATGCCTCGGCCAGCGCGTCTTCGGCCGCCGCCACGTCGCGGGTGCGGGCGGCGAGAAAGGCGACGAGCTTGCCGTAACTGCGGCGCGCCACCATTTCGGCGGCCTTTCGCGCATCGCCTTCTTCCACGCCGGTCAGCCGGGCATCGGCCAGATCGGCCGCACTTCGACATGGCCATGGCCCGCGGTGGGGCAGCGCGCCGCCCATTTCAATGCCGCGTCCAGATCGGGCACGTCGATCAGGTAATAGCCGGCCAATTCTTCCTTGGTCTCGATATAGGGGCCGTTCACCACCTTGGACTTGCCGCCGTCCAGGGTGACGGTGGTGGCGTCGGCGGCGGTCTTCAGGCGGCGGGAATCCAGGAACGCCTTTTCCTTTTGCAGCGCCTGGGTAAAGGCGTAATAGGCGCCCGCCATCTGTTCCATCTCGGCCGGCTTCATCGTCATCAGCGGCTTGGGGTCGGAAAACAGCACCAGCATATATTCCATGGATCGTCTCCTTCGGGTTGGGCCGTCAGCGGCCGCTTCCATGACGCGCGGGGCGGGGCGATTTCGACAGGGGCGGGAAATTTTGTCCAATGAATTTGCCATGCCCGGCTGGCCGCTTTTCTTTCGGGCGCGCTTGGATTAGCGTCACGCCGTGGCGGGGGTTGCGTCTGGTAAGCCGCTGGGTTGGGGCCGGACGTGAAGCCATTTTTTGCTGGATCGATTTTGATCGCCGCTTGCGCGTGCCTGATGGGCTGCGCGGCCCGCAATGTCACACCCATGCCGATGGTGCAGGCGGGCGACGAAACGCTGGACTGCGCCGCGCTGGCCCGCCAGATCGCCGCCAATGAGGAAGCCGCCGCGCGCTTCCTGCATCAGGACAAAAAAGTCGAGCAGGCCAACACCGCGCGCAATGTCGGCAGCGTGATTCCGGGCGTCGGCCTTTTCCTGGTCCTCTCCACCGACCTTTCCAATGAAGAACAGATAAAGGCTCGCGCCCTGATCGACCGGGACGAGCAGCTGCATTTTCTGGCGAAGCGTAAACAATGCACATTATGAAAAGGGGGATAATTGACATGATTTCGACATCGACATTGCGCCATGGCGGCCGCCTGGCGATCATCGCTGTGGCGGCAATTCAGCTGGCGGCCTGTGCCACCGCGGCCAAACCGGAAGCCATGATCGCGACCGTGCCCGCATCGGCCGCGCCTTTCCCGCAAGGCCTGCAGCATGCCATGTGCGTGCGTACCGTCACGGGCGGTGAAAAGACCAATGCGCTTTGGGTTTCCAAGGTGGACGATCAGAGCTTCAAGACCGCGCTGAACTCATCGCTGGGCGGCGCGGGACTGGTGGGCGAAGGTTCGGCCTGTTCCTTTCCCGTCGATGTCAATCTTCTGGGCCTGTCGCAACCCATCGCGGGCTTCGACATGACCGTGACCTCGCATGTGAACTACAAGGTCTACGATCAGGCCGGTCAGCCCGTGGTGCTGGCGACCATCGATACGCCCTACACCGCGAATTTTTCCGCCGCCTTTGTGGGGACGGAGCGGCTGCGTCTGGCGAATGAAGGCGCGATCCGCACCAACATCGGCCAATTCATGGACAAGCTGCGTCAGGCCGAAATCAAAAGCGCACCCAAGATGGCGGCATTGAGCGGAAACTGAGCCGGCGCGCGTAAAGGGTTCAGCGTATCTGATAAATCTGCACAGGGTTGCCTGGGGCGCGCGGGTGCGGGCGCCCCAGGCACATGTCGGGAGGTGTCATGCGTGCGAGCCCAATCCGGCTTGGATGAGCGGGCGCCTTGGGAGGACGGCCATGGCATTGCCGTTCCCGCTTGAATTCACCGAACCGGTATGGCTTTCGGTCCCGTCCAGGCCCAGCTGACGATCTTCCAGCCGGCCGGATCCTTGGCGAGGGTGAAGGTGAGTTGCGCGACTTCGCGCATCGCGCGCCCTTTCATCTTGAAGATGTGGGTGGCGGGCAGAATCGCATAGGCGCGATTGCCGGAGACTTCCACCCGCGTGGGCGCGCCAAGCATGGCGTCCTCTTCGCTCATGCCTCTGGCCGCGCTCGCCTTGGCGAGATCGGCCTGCCAGCTTTCGAAGGCATGCGCCCCGCCCCAATAATAAGGCGCAACATCGTCCAGAATGACGGTCCGGGCGGTGAGGAAATTTCTCGCCGCCTTGCTGTCGCCGGAATGCAGCGCGGCCGAGAATTGGCTGATGGTGGTTTCGACGCCCGCGCCGGCGGCCCGTGCGGCGGTCCCTTGATAGTTCTTCCCTATGCGTTTCTTCGTCTTCCCCGGCGGCTTCCGGGGTCATGCAATAACATCTTACCAATTAGTAAGATATTTATAAGCCCGGATTTGCGGCGCGTCAAGCAAGCCGCCGCGATTTTCGCGAAATCCTAGAACCACATATCCGCGACGGTGCGGCCATCCATCACCGGGTCGCTGGCCCAGATGAGGCCGTCGAAATGCTTGACCGGAATGGCGGCCACCGCCTCCGGCTCGGCCAGGCGCAGATTGACGGCGATGCGGCGGCGCCCGTCCTCGCGCGGCTTCAC
Source organism: Alphaproteobacteria bacterium (assembly GCA_017307355.1). Taxonomy (GTDB): domain Bacteria; phylum Pseudomonadota; class Alphaproteobacteria; order Micropepsales; family Micropepsaceae; genus Rhizomicrobium. The sequence continues at coordinate 64,619 of JAFKFG010000027.1, read as the reverse complement.
GCCGCGCCAGTAAGCGATGCAGCCGCATTGGTCGCAGAAATGAAATCCCAGATGGCGCTCGCCTCTCAAATAGGCGCGGGTCGGCCCCGAAACATGAATGCGTTCGCCTTCGAAATCATAGGCCCACAACGTGCCGTAGCGGCGGCAGACCGTGCAGCTGCAGGCCAGGGTGAAATCCGGAACGCCGTCGAATTGCCAGCGCACCGCGCCGCAATGGCAGGAGCCTTCGAGCATGGAGCCTCGCGCGTTACTTGTCCTTCTTCTCCATCGCCGCCGCCTTGGCCAGCACGGGGCCCAGATAGGCTTCCACCTGTTTGACCATGCCGCGATAAAAATCCATCGGCTTGCCGAAAGCATCGGCCACGTCGTCCGGCTTTCCGGCGGCATAGCCGGCGATGGTGAAGGTCTTGTCCTTCGCCTCCGGAAACAGCGCGATCAGCTTTTCCTTGTGCGCCGCCGTCATGGTGAGGATCACATCGGAATGGCGCACATCGTTGGACGTGATCTGGGTGGCGCGATGAGCCGTCACGTCGATGCCCCGCTCCTGAAGCAGCTGGGCGGCATTGGCTTCGGGCTTCACCGCATAGGGATCCTGGTCCAGGGCGCGGGAGATCACGGCGACGGGAAGGTGATCCTTGGCGATCCTGACATTGGCCAGCGCCTCGGCGGTGACGCTGCGCCCGGTATTGCCGGTATCGACGAAAGCCAGCTTCACCGGCTCGGCGGCGCGGGGTGCAGCGAACGGCAAAATGAGCAGCGCCGCGGCGATGGCGAGCTTATGCAGACTTCGCGGCATGGGCCTTCTCGTAATAATCGGCGAGGCGGGAAAGTTGCCCGGCGCAATCGCCCCGGAAGCTGGAGCCGTGCATCACCGCCAGCCGCGCGGGCGCGAGCGCGGCCAGCATGCGCAAGGTGGGCGCGGTCATGGGCGTCAACGCGGTGGCCTGGAAGGCTTCTTCCGCCGCGATAGCGGGCTCCAGGATGCTGTCTTCGGTGATGGCCGGGCCGTTGCCCAGATGGGTGAAGAGATCGCCGCAGAATAACGTGCCCGTGGTCTCTTCATACATCACGCCGGATTCCCAGGCGTGCGGCACATGCGGCGTATCCAGATAGCGCACCCGTTTTCCACCCAGGTCCAGCACTTCATTATGCGCCAACGCGCGGGGCGGCCGGTCGGCCAGGTCGTTGAGCGAGACCATGCAGGCGGTCTGGCCATGCACCACCTGGGCATCCGGCGCGGCGGCCAGCCATTGATTCATCGATCCGCATTCGTCGGATTCGACATGGCCGAAGCCGATCCAGCGCAGCTTCGCGACGGGCATCACGTTTTCCACCGCCGCCGACACCAGCGGGAACATGGCGCGGGGGCCGCAATGAAACAGCAGCGGCCGGTCCGCATCGACCAGGAATTGATTGAAGGTGAAGCCCAGAGGCGGAGCGATTTCCGCCACCAGCGTGGAAAGCCGGTAAATCCCCGGCGCGATTTCCTGAATGTCTGTGTGCATGGCGGTCCCCCCGGTCGGCGGCCGATTTAAGCGGAGGAGAGGGGCCGAGTCTTGTCTTTTCATAATCGTGTCTTCGTGCCGATGCGTGCGCGGTCCCGCATCGGGAAGGGCGGAAACCCTGGTTTGCGGCGCGGGAATAAGGCGTCTTGAAGACGATTGGACGCGGCCGGGCGCCAAGGCCATGGCTTGACCGGAACCAGGATTGCGAGGACTGTCCCGCCATGTCCCAGGCCGCCCGCAGAGCTGCGCTTCTGCTGGCCATCGTCGCGATGGTCTTCAAGGGCCTGTTGCCGACGGGCTGGATGCCCAATCCGTCCGGCTTCAGCGAAACCGCTTTCATCCTTTGCGACATGGACATGTCCACCCAGGACATGGCCGCGATGATGGCCGCCAATCCGGACATGGACATGTCCGCGATGCACATGAACCATGGCGACGGCAAGGCCGGCGGTCATTCCTCCGAATGTCCTTTCGCCGCCGCTTCGCATGGCGGTGCGTCGTTGGCGGGCGCCATGCTCGCCTTGCCCACGCAAGCCGCCGATTATGCCGAAGCGCCGCGGCACGAACGCCGCGTCGCCGTCCTGGCGCGCTATCAGCCGCAATCGCCCCGCGCACCCCCGTCTTTCCTCGTCTGAATTGATCGTTCCATGCCGCGCGGCGAAAGCCGGGCGGTGCTTCAATTCTTTCAGAGGAATCCATGTTCCGTCATTTGCGCGCAATTCGCGGTTCGCGCACCGCTTCCGTCTCTTTGGCCGGGTTGATCCTAGCCGCGCCGTCGCTCATCGCGCCCGCCATGGCGCAAAATGTGGCGCGCAACGATGCCGGCGTCGAATTCGTCACCGTCACCGCCACCCGCGGCACCGAACAGCGCAACCTGGACGTCAGCGCCACGGTTCTGAGCGCCGATCAGGTGATGCAGGCGCCGCAGCTTTCCATCGACCAGGTGGTGAACAAGATCCCCGGCATCTTCACGTCGCAGCAGCCGGGGACGCAGCTGCATCCCACGGGCCAGCCCTTTTCGATCCGGGGCTTCGGCACCTCCACCAACATCAACACCTTGCTTCTGATCGACGGTATTCCCGCCAACGATCCTTTTTTCCGCACCGTGGATTTCGCCCAGGTGCCCAAAGGCTCGGTACAATCGCTGGAAGTCATTCGCGGCGGCGGCGCTTCCAGTTCCTGGGGCAATTTGGCGATGGGCGGCATCGTCGATGTGGTCACCAAGCAGCCCAGCGAGGCGATCGGCGTCGATCTCAGCGGCGGTTCCTTCGGCGGCTATAACGGCCAGGCCACCGGCGGCATCGATGCGGGCGGCGGGCTTCTGTTGGGCGCGGATGTGAGCTTCAACCACTCCGACGGCTATTTCCAGACGCCGGAACAGTTCCGCCATCCGCGCATGATGCCCACCCAATCGCAGAACGAGAATTACCGGGTCTCGGCGGTCTATGCGCCCGACGCGGACACTGCCTTTTATCTGTCCGCCACCCATCACCGCATCGGCGAGCATGGATTGGTGTGGGATGTGACGCGCAATGTGTGGGAAACCGACCGCATCGCGGGCGGCGGCTCGCGCAAGCTGTCGGAAACCGACAGCCTGAATTTCACCGCCTGGTATGGCCAGGGCCAGATGTTCACCCAGAACGCGTCCAACACCTCCTACACGCTGTTCACGCCGACCGCGGGCACGCCCTTCGTGTCGCAGACCGAGAAAGTCTCCTACCATCACGATGGCGGCTCGCTGTTCTACAAGGGCGAGTGGGGCGCGCTGAAGGACATCAGCATCGGCGGCGACATCCGCAACATCTGGGCGCATGATCCGCTCAACCTGTTCTCGGCCACCGCCCAGACCGGCACGTTGGTGGCCGACGCCAAGCACCAGTTCCAAGGCCTTTATGCCCAGGCCACTTGGAAGCCCGAAAGCATTCCGCTGCAAGTGACGGCGGGGGTGCGCGAGGATTTCTGGCAGGCGGTCGATGGCGCGCTGAACGGCAATTTCCGCGGCTCGAACATCTCCGCCGCGGTGCCGGACCAGAATTACGATCATTTCTCGCCCCGCCTGGGCGTGAAATATTTCCTGCCCGAAGGCTTCGACCTTCGCGCGGCGGTCTACAGCAATTTCGCCGCGCCGGGCATGAACCAGATGTATCGCAGCTTCATCAGCGGCACCAACTACACCACCTATAACGCCAATCTGGCGCCGCAGACCAATCTGGGCCGCGAGGTGGGCATCGACTGGGTGCGCGACGATTTCCATCTGTCGTTCACGCTCTATGACAACAGCCTGAAGAAGTTCATCGACTTCGCCACGGTGCAGAGCGGATGCGCCGCCGCCAACAATTATTGCGGCACCGGCATCGTCGGCATCGCGGGGGGATCGCTCCGCCAATATGTCAATGCGGGCAACGCCACCTTGAAGGGCTTCGAGCTTCTGGGCGATTGGTCGATCCTCGACGGGCTGGCGGTCAATGGCGGCGTGTCGATGACCGACGCCTATCTCACCAGCTCCAACTACACCACGCCGTCGGCGGGCGTGATCCCCGATCCGGTGCGCCAGCAGCTGGGCCAGGTTCCCCGCTGGACCGTCACCGGCGGCGTCAATTGGAACGTGACCGAGGATCTGATGCTGTCGCTGACCGGGAAAACCTTCCCGGCCTTCTGGAACAATACCTCCCACACCCAGCTGAACAGCGCCGCCACCCTGTTCGATCTGGGCGGGTCGTATCGAGTCCGCGAAGGGCTTCAGCTATATTTCGTGGCGCAGAACATCTTCGGGCGGACCTATTACGATCAGGGCCTGGCGGTGACTACCACCAACGGGTCCACCGTTTCGGGAAGCACCATTCCCGCCCTAGGCATTCCCTTCAACATGACGGCGGGCGTGAGGTTTGCGCTATGACCAGACGGAAACACATGCTTTGGGTCGCGGCACTCTCCGCCGCCTTTGCCGCCACAAGCGCGAACGCTGCAGATCCCATGCCCGGCATGGCGATGGGTTCGATGATGGGCATGTCGCACGGCACGGGCGGGGCATGCAAAACCGCCGAACTGCGCTGCGCCAGCACGGTGACGCCGGCCCTGGCACCGGACGGCAGCCTGTGGCTGGCCTTCGATGTGGACGCCCAGGTCTATGTCACCCGTTCGGGAGACCGGGGGAAGACATTCTCCCCGCCGGTCAAGGTGACGCCGCAGAAGGTGCATCTGGATACGGGGCCGGATGCGCGCGCCGCCATCGCGGTGGACGCCAAGGGCCGCGCTTTCGTCACCTATGCCATCTTCAAGGACAACAACTACAACGCCGAAGTCTTTTTCAGCCGCTCGCTGGACGGGGGCAAAAGCTTCTCCGTGCCCCGGCCCTTGGTGGACAATACCGCCAGCCAGCGTTTCGCCATGCTGGCGGTGTCGCCGGACGGCGATCTCTTCGCGGTGTGGCTGGACAAGCGCGGCGTGGTGGCGGCGGCAAAGGAAGGCAAGACCTATCCCGGCGCGGCGGTCGCCTATGCCTGGTCCAAGGATGCGGGGGCGACATTCACGCCCTCGCGCATCGCCTTGGACAATAGCTGCGAATGCTGCCGCATCGGGGTGGGCTTCAACGGGCCGGGGCGCCCGGTGGTGGTGTTCCGCAACGTGTTCGGCGGCACCGTGCGCGATCACGCGATCTTGAGCTTCAAGGATGCCAACACGCCCGGTCCCATGTCGCGGGTGGCGGTGGACAATTGGCGGCTGAACGGATGCCCGCATCAAGGGCCCAGCCTGTCGGTGGCCAATACCGGCACCTATCATGTGGTGTGGTCCACTCAAGGCGATGCGCGCAAGGGGCTGTTCTATGCCCGCTCCACCGACAAGGGGCTGCATTTCTCGGCGCCCATGGCGTTGGGCAATGCCGACCACGATCTGTCGCGGCCCTATGTGACGTCGGTGCCGGGCACCGTCTTCATGGTGTGGAAGGAGTTCGACGGCGAAAACTCCGTCGTCAATATGCGGGTGTCGCATGACGATGGCGCGACCTGGTCCAAGCCCCGCGCCGCCGCCAAGACCGACGATGCCTCCGACCATCCCATGCTGGTCAATGACGGGCGCCAGGCGTACCTCTCCTGGATGACCAAGACCGGCGGTTATCAATTCCTGCCTTTGAAGGATGCGCCATGAAAAAAACTCTCGCTTTGACCGCGTTGCTGCTTCTGCCTGCCATCGGCCTCGCGAACAGTGCTCCGGCAACCCATGCGCCGGCGGCGAAAGCCCCGATGGCGAAAGCTACCGCAGGCGACGCCACGCTGCGTCCCTTCGTGCGGGGAAGCTGGAAGGCATTGCGCCAGGGTCATGCCGGTGAAGCCATGGTGGTGCATTTCTGGGGCCTCACTTGCGGGCCGTGCCTGGCCGAACTGCCCAACTGGACCGCGCATATGAAGAAGCGGCCAGACCTCAAGCTGGTGCTGGTGGATTCCAGCCCCTTCGGCGACGATCCGGGCGAGGTGCGCACTGCTTTGACCAAGGCTGGATTGATCAAGCAGGAGAATTGGCTGTTCGCCGACAGTTTCGAGGAAAGGCTGCGCTTCGAGATCGATCCGAAATGGCGGGGCGAGATGCCGTACACGCTTCTGATCGGCCGCGACGGCAAGGTCGAGCCGGTGACCGGGGTGATGGATTTCGGCAAGCTCGACGCCTGGCTGGACAGCCAAGGCAAGAAGACCGGTTGAGCGCGGCTCAATCGGCGTCGTTTTCGGCGGCATCGCGCAACCGTTCCAGCGCGGCGCTGCTGTAGCGTTCGTATTTCGTCAGCCAGGGCGCCAGCGTGCCCGTCACCTTGGCGGCATCGATGCGATAAATCTGCTGGCGGCCGTCGCGGTCGGCCTGCACCAGGCCGGTGGCGCGCAATCCCATCAGGTGCTTGGAAATTCCCGACGCGACCAGGCCGGGAAATTCCGCCGCCAGCTGGCTCACATTCAACGGCCCGCGCTCGGCCAGAAGATCCAGGATCTGCCGGCGGGTGGGATCGGCCAGAATCTTGAACAGCGCGCCGGTGGCGTCAGTCCGCATCTTGCATCACCAGGGCGGCCAGGGTTTCCAGCGTCTTGTGCGCGTCGGAGCCGCGCTCGTAATCGGCCACCACATCGGTCCAGTCGGCGCGCCCGATGCCGGCAAAGCCGTCGAAGCGCATGGTGGCTTTGGTGCCGGTGGCCGAGGCTTCCAGCGCCAGCACCAGGCGGGCGGGGTTGGCCCAGCCCCGATCCTGTTCCTGCCATGACAGGATCAACCAGGCTTGTGGCACCAGCTCCAGCACATGGCCCGTGACCCAGGTTTTGTTGTCGGGACCGAGGAAACGATATTTGCCGCCCACCTTCAGATCGATTTCCAGATTGGGGCTGATCCAGCGGCGAAGCCCTTCCTGGCTGGCGAAATAGCGCCAGACTTTGCTGGGGGTGGCGTGGATCTCGAGCGAGCGGGAGACGTTGGGCTGAACCTGGGTCATGGTTTTTGATATATTACCGTACGGTAATACGTTACATCCGCGCGGACGGGCCGTCAATGCGGCTTTGATTATTTCGTCCTGCCCGCGATGGTGCGCGCATCGGGGGAGAAATGCCGCGCGTCGCGCGGACGTTCCGCCGTTCATCCGTCGAGGCGCGCAACCGTGCCCTGCGGCGGCGCTGCTTGCGCCTCCATATCGTCCTATCTAGTCTTTTCGAAAAATCAGGGGATGGGCGATGCGTTATTTCCGTGCGGTGCTTGGCGGTTTTCTGTTCGCGCCCTCGCTGGCCTTCGCCCAGATGGCCTCGTTCGCGCCGCCGCCCGCCGCCAAGGCGGAAGCGCCGGTGGAAGCGGCGAACGGCATGGCGGTGAGCGCCCAGCATTATGCCAGCGAAGTCGGCGCGCAAATCCTGAAACAGGGCGGCAACGCCGTCGATGCGGCGGTGGCCATCGGTTACGCGCTGGCGGTGACGTATCCTTCGGCGGGCAATATCGGCGGCGGCGGGCTTGCCACCATTCATCTGGCCAACGGCAAGGACACCTTCATCAACTTCCGCGAAAAGGCGCCCATGGCCGCCAGCGCCAATATGTATCTGGATGCCAAGGGCAACATCATCCCGATGGCGAGCCTCTACGGTTACAAGGCCGTCGCGGTGCCGGGCACGGTGGCGGGGCTGGAGAAGATGCTCACCCAATACGGCACCATGAGCCGCGCGCAAGTGATGGCGCCCGCGATCAAGCTGGCGGAAGAGGGCTTCACCCTGATGCCGGGCGATGTGGCCTTCTTCAAAGCCAATGAGAAATATTTCCGCAAGGAGCCCAATGTGGCCGCCATCTTCCTGAAGAACGGCCAGCCTTATGCGGCGGGCGACAGGCTGGTGCAAAAGGATCTGGCCGCCACCCTGAAACAGATTTCCGCCAAGGGGCCGGATGTCTTTTATAAAGGCGACATTGCGAACCGCGTGGTGGCGGCGTCCAAGGCGCGGGGCGGGCTTCTCACCATGCAGGATTTCGCATCCTTCACCGCCGAGGAAACGCCGGTGATCACCTGCGACTATCGCGGCTATCGCATCATCTCGGCGCCGCCGCCGTCATCGGGCGGGCCGATCATTTGCGAGATCGCCAATATCCTGTCGGCCTATCCGATGGACAAGATGGGGCATCATTCGGCCCAGAGCATCCACTTCATGGTCGAAGCGATGCGCCATGCCTTTGTCGACCGCAATTACGGGCTGGGCGATCCCAATTTCGTGAAGAATCCGCTGGACAAGATCCTGTCGCCGCAACATGCCGCGGCCATCCGGGCCAAGATCGATCCGGTCAAGGCGACGCCGTCGTCCGAGGTCAAGCCCGGCACCCCGCCGCATGAAGACGCCCAGACCACCCATTATTCGGTGGTGGACAAGGCGGGCAACGCGGTCTCGATCACCTATACCATCAACGGCATCGAATCCGGCTTCGGCGCCCAGGTGATCGCGGGCAATACCGGCTTCTTCCTCAACAATGAGATGGACGATTTCACCTCGAAAGTGGGCGCGCCCAATCTTTATGGGTTGGTGCAGGGCGCGGCCAATTCGATCCAGCCGGGCAAGCGCCCGCTGTCGTCGATGAGCCCCAGCATCGTCACCAAGGACGGCAAGCTGTTCATGGTGACGGGAAGTCCCGGCGGATCCTTCATCATCACCACCGTGCTGGAATCGATCCTGAATGTGGTGGACCACAAGATGAATGTGAAAGCGGCGGTGGACGCGCCCCGCCTGCATCATCAATGGCTGCCCGACGTGATCACCGCCGAGCCGGGCGCGATCAAGCCGGAAGTGAAGAAGGAACTGGAAGCGGCCGGCTACAAGATCAGCGAAGAGCCCGGCAATATCCTGTTCGGCTTCGACGAAGCCATTCTGGTCGGCACCAAGAACGGCAAGCGGGTGGTCTATGGCGCCAATGACCGCCGCGCCACCTCGGGTTCGGCGGTGGGGCATTAGCGCGAGTTGCGCCGGGGCCGTCCCGCGACTAAATTGAATGGGCGCATGCGACACGCCTTGAAAAATCTAGTCATTCTGCTCCTGGCATTGGCCGTGATCGGCGGCGCGATGCCCGCATCCGCCATGCCGATGCCCGCCATGTCCGCACATGCGATGACGGCTATGCCGGGTAAGGCGATGCAGATGCCGTGCGACCGGCACATGCCTGCGCACCATGCGCCTTGCGACCGGCAATGTTGTTCCTGCGTGCTGGGCGGCACGGCGTTGTTGAACAATCCCCTGGCGGTGGCGTCCGCCGCCATGATTTCGCTGCGGCCCGCATGGCCGTCGCAATCGCGCCCGGAAAACCTGACCGAAAAACCCGCGCTTCCTCCTCCCATCGCCTGACGGTGTGAATGCCCGCGTGCCTTTGCGCGTGGGCCTTTCATCGCGTGCGCGCCATGCCACCGGCATGGGGCGTCTGCGCGATCTCATTCGCAGCGCGGGCCCATCGGGGTCCCAAAAATGGCGCGAGGAAATCATGCCGCATGCCTTCCGTGTTCCCACACGGCGTCAATTCGTTCTGGGCCTGGCCGCGAGTGGCGGGCTCACTGCACTCACATCCAGCGCTGGCAAGGCCGCGCCCGCTTCCCTCACAGGCCCCGATATCGATCTTTCGCTGGGCACATTGCCGGTCAACATCACCGGCCGCCGCCGCATGGCGACGGTGGCGAACGGCTCCATGCCGGGACCGCTGCTGCGCCTGCGCGAAGGCGACATCGCCACCATCCGGGTGAGCAACGGGCTTTCGGAAACTTCGTCGATCCATTGGCACGGGCTGAAGCTGCCCAACGCCATGGACGGCGTGCCCGGCCTCACCTTCGCGGGCATTCCGCCGGGCGAGACCTTCACCTATCGCTTTCCCATCGTTCAAAGCGGCACCTATTGGTACCACAGCCATAGCGGCATGCAGGAACAGACCGGCCTGATCGGGCCGATGATCCTGGAGCCCAGGCATCCCGAACCCTATGCCTATGACCGCGATTATGTGGTGATGCTGTCGGACTGGACGGACGAAGATCCCATGACCGTCATGTCCAACCTCAAGCAGCAAAGCGATTACTACAACTACCACCAGCGCACTTTGGGGACCTTCATCCGCGATGTGCGCCGCGACGGGCTTGGCCGGACGCTGGACGACCGGCTGATGTGGGGTAATATGCGGATGAGCCCGTCGGACATCATGGATGTGACGGGCGCGACCTATACCTTCCTGGTCAACGGCTTGCCGCCCGCCGCCAACTGGACGGGGCTTTTCAAGCCCGGCGAGCGGGTGCGCCTGCGCTTCATCAATGGCGCGGCGATGACGACGTTCGATGTGCGCATTCCGGGCCTGGATCTCACCATCGTTCAGGCGGACGGCAGCGATGTCGAACCGGTGACGGTGGAGGAATTCCGCATCGGCGTCGCCGAAACCTATGACGTGATCGTGACGCCATCCCAGGACATGGCCCATGCGATCTTCGCCCAGGCGCAGGACCGCAGCGGCTTCGCGCTGGCCAGCCTGGCGCCGCGATTGGGAATGGCCGCCGCCGCGCCGCCTCTGGATCCCGCGCCGCTGCGCTCCATGGCCGATATGGGCATGGGCGGCATGGCGATGGGCGGTCACGACATGGCGGGGATGGATCACAGCGCGCACCAGAAGCCCGCGTCTCCATCCTCCGGCGGCGGCGGCGACATGGCTGACATGCCGGGCATGGATCATTCCGCGCATGCCGCCGCAGCGATGCCGCAAGCGGCGGCGCTACGGACCGGGCCGCAAGTGGACAATGTGATGCCAAGTCCGGCCGGCCGTCAGGACGAGGCGGGTACCGGGCTCGACGGCAATGGCCGCGGCACTTTGCGCTATGCGCAATTGAAAGCGCGAACCGCAGCGCCTTTGCCCAGCGGAAACATCCGCGAGATCGCGTTTCATCTCACGGGCAATATGGAGCGGTGGATCTGGGGCTTCGACGGAAAGAAATTCTCGGAGGCGCCGCCGGTGCCGGTGAAGCTGGGCGAAACGGTGCGCTTCGTGCTGATCAACGACACGATGATGGAACACCCGATCCATCTGCACGGCTTTCTGTTCGCGCTGGAAAACGGCCAGGGCGAACGGTCGCCGCTCAAGCACACCGTCAATGTCAAGCCGAACGAGCGGGTGAGCTTCGTCTATACCGCCGATGTGCCGGGGCATTGGGCCTTTCACTGTCACCTGATGTTCCACATGGAAAGCGGCATGTTCCGCACCGTGGTGGTGTCATGAGAAGCTGGATGCGCGTGCTGCCGTTCGCCGCGGCGATGCTGTTTCCCGTTGCCGCCGGAGCGCAAACCGAATCCATCGCCGCGCCCTATGGCGCGCCGGTGCATGACGATCACATTTACTATCATCTGCTGCTGGACCAGTTCGAAGGGCGCTTCGGCGCCGAAAACAGCTTCCGCTGGTCGGGCGAAGCCTGGGCGGGGACCGACATGAACCGGCTTCGGCTCAAAAGCGAAGGAGAGGCGGCGTCGGACGGACGCATCGAGGAGGGCCGGCATGAACTTCTCTATTCCCGGCCCATCTCGCGCTATTTCGACCTGCAAGGCGGTGTCCGGCTGGATGCGGATTCCGGCCCGGGGCGGGGCTGGTTCGCGTTCGGCGTGGAAGGGCTGGCGCCGCTGTTCTTCCATGTCTCGGCCACCGCTTATATCGGCGACCGGGGCCGCTATGCCGCGCGGCTGGAAGGCAGTTACGATCTTCTGCTCACGCAGCGGCTGATCCTGCAGCCGCAATGGGAAGCCAATTTCTATTCCCGTCCCGATGCGGCGCGGCTGACGGGCGCGGGGCTGAGCGATGTCGATGCGGGCTTGCGCCTGCGCTACGAAATCGACCGCAAATTCGCGCCCTATCTGGCCCTCACTTATGAGAACAGGTTCGGCGGAACGGCGGCGCTCCGGCGCGGGGCGGGCGAAACAAGCTCTGCCTTGCGGGTGGCGATCGGCCTCAGGGCCTGGCTCTGACCGACGCGGCGCAAGAAGCGCCTGCCCGTGATCACGCGGGCAGGCGTGCCGCGATCCAGGCTTTGATGTCGGCCATCACCTGGTCCTTCACGATGTCGTTCAACATGTCGTGATAGGCACCCTGGTAAAGCTTCAACGGGGGCGGCTGTCGTGGCGTCAACGATTGTCGTCGTTGCGATCATTGCCGCGCCCACGATCCTGACCGCGTCCCCGGTCGGGCGGCGGATTGTTGGGGCGAGCCTGCTCGCGAGGTTGGGCTTGTTCTCGCGGCTGGGCTTGTTCGCGCGGCCGCGTCTGGGGCACCTCACGCTGGGGCGGCATTTCGCGGGGCGGCGCGGCGCGTTCGGGCGGCGGGCCGCGATCCGGCATGCGCTGTTCCATCGATCGCTGCGGCTGCTCGCGCTGCGGCTGCTCTCTTTGTACCGGCGCGGGCGGCGGCGGCATTTCGCGAGGTGGCGCGGCCCGTTCGGGCTGCGGCCGCTCGTTCATCGCGGGCGGCGGGGGCTGCTGGCCGGGCAAGGCACGGGGCGGGCGGTCGGCCTGGCGGCCGCGATCTTCCGTGGACGGATTATCGCCGGGCGCGGGGCGGCCCATCGCGGGCGGCTGCGGACGTTCGGCTTGCGGCGGGTTGGCGGGCGTGGGCGCAAGCGTGCCGGGAAGCTGCCGCTCGGGACCGCGCCGGTTGTCGTTGCGCAGGCCGTTGCCCGGCCCGTTATTGTCGCGATTGCGCTCCGGCCCCGCATTGCCGGGACCGTTCTGCGGTCCCGCGCCCGGCTGCGGCGCATTGGGTGCCCGAGCGGCAGGTGTCGCGGGGGTTGGCGCGGCATTGGGCGCCTGCTGGCCGCCGCGGGCGGCAAGCTCTTGCGCATTGGCCTGGCTGAAGAGATGGCGCGGCCCGCCGCGATTTTGCGGGTTGCCGTTATTGTTGTTGCTCGGGCCGCCGCCCGGTGCCGCGTTGTTGCCGCGATTGACCGACACGGGCACGGGCCGCGTGGACAAGGTGCGGATCTGCGCCTGGGTGGGCGGCGGGGCGCTGTTGATCTGGCCATTGCCGCGCGGCCGTTCCTGGCGGGCGCGGGCCTGGATCTGTTCGCCCTGATCCACCCGCGTCACCAGGCGCGTGTTGCGCAACACCGTGTTGGCGGCGACGGGTTGCGGCGCCCGCCCGCCCCGCATCGCCGTGTCGTTCACGCTGCGATTGATGATGATGTTGTTGACCACGGTGTAGTTGGTGATGTTGCGCGAATTCTGGATGATGTTGACGGTCTGGGGGCGGGCCAGCGCATAGCGGCGATAGCCCGGATCGGCCAGGCGGTCGCCCGGCACGAATGTCCAAAGCCGGCCGAAGCGGGCCCGGTCGAAGCTGGGGCCGTACCAGCGCGAATAGCCGTAATAGCCGCCGATATCGTTCCAATCGCCGAAGCCGATGCTGATGGAAAAGCTGGGTCCCAGGAACGCGTCATCCGGCGGCATCGGCATCCAGCCCACATCGGGGCCGGAGCTGCGCCACACCACCCAGGCGGGCGACCAGACATAGCCGGGCAGCCACAGCCAACCGTCATCGGGATCATAGACCCAGCGGCCGTAATGATAGGTGATGTCGCCCCAATCGCCTTCGTCGGAAATCCAGGTCCAGCCATATTCGCGGGTGGAAACCCAATGGCCCGCCCAATAGGGACGCCAATCATCGTCGCGATCCTGGGACATGGGACGCCACACTTCGCCCCAACGGTCGCTATAGAGCCAGTCGCCATAGCCGGCCAAGGTGCCGTGAAACGAGTCGAAGCTGATGCCGGCGGAAAATTGCGCCTGGGCGGGCAGCGCGCTCACCGCCAGAAGCGGCGCGCCGATCAGGAAAGAGGCAATGAGAAGGCTGCCACGAAAATGGCGCATGACATGACCTCGCGATGACAACAGAAACGCTCCGGCGGTGATAATGCGCGCGGGATGGCGCGGGTTCCCTTTTTGGGACGAGGGGGCGCCGTGACATCGCGCCAATGCTGCAGTGCAAGCGCTGGGCAGGGTCTTGATATCGCGCGATCCGCGCATAGCTCCTAGGAGACGGCTTGATCGAAAGGACCGGCGAGATGTTCGAGGACCGCGAGCGCGGCTATGAAGCCAAATGGGCGCATGATGCGGAAACGCTGTTCCGCATCCGGGCCCGGCGCGATACCAGGCTGGGCGAATGGGCCGCGGCACGGATGAACCTTCACGATTCGTTGATCGAGGAGTACGTCGCCGCCCTGGTGCAGACGGGCCTGTCGGGCAAGGGGCCCGATCCGGTGCTGGAAAAAATTCGCGCCGATTTTCAAGCGCGCGGCGTCGCCTGTTCCGATGCCGACCTTCAGGCCGAGGCCAGGAGCCAACGCGCCGAAGCGGAAGAGTATTTCCGGCCAAAAGCGCGAGGCGATGATTGACGCTTTGTGACAGACCTGGGCCTCTTTAGGTCCGGTCTTGACGTGCGCTCCTTCTTATGAGACAAACGTCTCATAAAGAGTATATTGTATTATTCTGGAGGCGCGCATGGCCCTGTCCCCCGCGGTGATGGACCGCAAGATCGCGGAGCATTTCGACTATGAGGCGCGCGACGATATCGACGGCGTGCTTTCCACGCTTACGCAAGATTGCGAGCATGACGTGGTTGGTTGGCCGGGCGGTCCCGCCAGGAGCCGCGACCAGGCCCGCAAATTCTACCAGGCCATGTTCGCGGATCTGGCGGACAGCAAGACCGAATGCATCCGCCGCCTCTATGGCGAGAATTTCCTGATCGACGAAACGCTCTGGCGCGGGCGCGCCGTGGGCAAGCCTTTCGGTCTTGAAGGAAAAGGGCGCCCGCTCGCTTTCCGGATGCTGCATGTGCTGGAATTCACCGGCGCGGGCGAGATCAAGCGAGAACAGGTCTGGCTGGATTTTGGCGCCATTCTCAGCCAGCTGTCGGGGCAATAGGCATGGTGGCGCGGAAGCCCTCCGGCCGGAGCAACCAGCAGCTGAGGACGCGCAAGGATCTTCTGGCGGCGGCGGCCGGATTGATCCGTGAAGGCCGCAAGCCCTCGTTGGAGGAGGTCGCCGAAGCGGCGATGGTGTCGCGGGCGACGGCCTATCGTTATTTTCCCAACCCGGAAATCCTTCTGGCCGAGGCATCCATCGATATCGCCACGCCGGACGGCGCCGACCTGTTTGCCGATGATGCTTCGGGTGATGTGGAAGCCCGGCTGGAAAAGGCCGAAGCCGCGATTGCCCGCGCCGTGCGCGACAATGAACCGGCGTTGCGTGTGATGCTGGCTTCCGCGGTCATGGTGGAGACCCAAGGATTGCCGGTGCGGCAGAACCGGCGCCTGCCGCTGATCGAGGCGGCATTGGCGCCGGCGCGGGGCAGGATGGAACGCCGGACTTACGAAAAACTGTGCCGGTCCCTCAGCCTGATCTTCGGTCCCGAAGCGATGATCGTGTTCAAGGATGTTTTGCGCCTGGACGAAAAATCGGCGCGCGAGGCGAAAACCTGGGCAATCCGGGCGCTGGTGCGTGCCGCGCTGGAGGCCCGGTCCAAAGTCCGGGCGTCTTGATTGCCGGTCCATTCTTCAAAGCGATATTCAAGGGAGGATTTATATATGAAAGAATTTGCATTCGCGCTGACGCTTGCCTTCGCCCTGCCGCCTGCCGCCGCTCATGCCGATGCGGCGCGGGGTCAATACCTGGCCACGATCATGGATTGCGGCGGTTGCCACACGCCGGGCTATCTTCTGGGCAAGCCCGACATGTCCCGTTATGTGGGCGGCGGCAATGTCGGATTCCAGATTCCGGGCGCCGGCATCTTCTATCCGCCCAACCTCACGCCCGACAACGAGACCGGCCTGGGCAAATGGTCGAAAGCCGATATCATCAAGGCGGTCACCAAGGGCGAACGCCCGGATGGGCGTATCCTGGTGGGAATCATGCCCTGGCATTCCTATGGCAAGCTTACGCCCAAAGACGCGGACGCGCTGGCCACGTATCTCAAATCGCTGAAGCCGATCTCCAACAAGGTGCCGGCGATCAGTGGACCCAAAGACAAGGCGCCGGGGCTTTACATGACCGTCGTCGGGCCTTGATGGGCCTTTATCGGGTCCAGGCCAGGATGCTGATGGGGAAGCAGAAGATGATTCCGTCTTCGTCGCGCCGGGCCTCGACGCCGATGCGGTCTTCGCTGACCGTCCAGGAGACCAAAGCCAGGCTCCGCCGTCATGGGTTGGAGGCAAAGGGCGCGCCCGCCTTCGCCTTTCACGATTCCGCGCGCCAGACTTTTTATGACTGGCATGTTCATCCCAACCATCAGCTGATCTTCGCGCTGGAAGGCCCCACCCAGATCGAAACCGAACGGGCGCGCTATTTCCTGCCGCTGGGCCGTGCCGCCTGGATACCGGCGGGGGTGCGCCATCGCACGCTCATCACCGACGCCGACGGCACCTCGCTTTATTTCGCGCGCCGCGCCGTGGCGGACAAAAGCGGACGGGTGCGCGTTCTGGCGGCCGATCCCTTGATGCGCGAGATGGCGCTTTACGCGATGCGCTGGCCGCAGGGCGCGGCCGAGAAAGATCCCGTTGCGGCAAGTTTCTTCCGCACCTTGTCCTTGCTGTGTGCGCGCTGGCTGGAGAGTGAGTTGCCGCTATCCTTGCCCGGCGCCAGGCATCCGGCGCTGGCGCGGGCGATGGATCACGCGCTGGTGCGGCTGGATCGCGCCACGCAAGGCCGCGCGCTCAAGGCGGCGGGCATGTCGGAGCGCAGCTTTCGCCGCGCCTTTTTGATCGAAACCGGCATGACCTGGCAGGCCTGGCTGACCCAGGCGCGGATTCTGAACGCCATGATGTTGCTGGCGTAAGGCCGGCGCGTCACCGATGTTGCAGCGCAAGTGGGCTATCGCTCGCTCAGCGCGTTTGCCAAGGCGTTCGCGCAGTTGAGCGGGGAAACGCCGGTGATTTATCGGCGCCGCACTGCAGCAAAAGGGAACTGATAAAGCTTCAGCGGAACAGGCCTTGATCCTGCGCCAATCGGACATAGGTCCAATAGGAAGCAGCAAGAGGACGACGACATGTTCGAAGAACGCGAGCGCGGTTACGAAGCCAAATGGGCGCACGATGCCGAAGCCCTTTTCCGCATCATGGCGCGGCGCGACAACAAGCTGGCCGAATGGGCCGCCGCGCGCATGGATATGCATGACTCGCGGATCGACGATTATGTCGCCGCGGTGGTGGAGGCCGGTGTCTTAGGCAAGGGACCGGATCCGGCACTGGAAAAAGTCGAAGCCGATTTCGCGGCGGCCGGTGTCGCCATCTTCCCCGCCGAATTGCAAGCCAAGGCGGCGGAGCTGCGCGCCGAAGCGGTGGCGCATTTCAGCAAGGCGGATTGAGAACCGCCGATGCAGGGCAAGGCCCGGAGCATGTCGGCGCTCCGGGCCTTCGCTTTGTCCAGGCGGAAAAGGTCAAAGGACCGGTTCAAGGATGCGCATGACGGATTTGCCGCCGGCATCGGCCAGGGGCAGGTACAGGCGGTGCGTCGCCGGATCCACCGCGACCGAATGGGCATTCTTGCCGACGAAAACGTCGCCCAGGGCCACCGGAGCGGTGGGATTGGCCATATCGAAAATCGACAGCGTTCCGGATTCCGACGCCACATAGAGGCGCTTGGCCGTCCCGTCCATCGCCAACACGTCGGGATCGTGTCCGAGCGGAAGATGGCTCAATTGCTTTCCCGTCTTCAGATCGACCGTCACTAGAATGTCGTTCTCGTCGCAGGCGACATAGCCGACGGCTGTGCCGGGCGCGATCGCCAGCCCGTGCGGATGCCGGCAACGCGATAATGGATAGGCGCCGGCGCGCGCATTGCCGGCGGCATCGAAGACGGCCAGCTCGTTCCTGGTCTGAATGGGCGCATAGAGCCGTGCCGTCACCGGATCATATTGCACATTGCCCACTTCGCCGCCGGCCGGGATGCGCGCGGTCACCCGGTTTGCCGCCGCGTCGATGGCGGTAACGGCCGCGCCCATTTCGTCGGACACGAAAACGCGGTTGTCTTTTGGATCATACGCGATGCCATCGGGGAAAACGCCGCCGGGCAAACGCGCGACTTCGTGAAGCGTGTCGGCATCGATGATCGCCACCGCGCCATGGCCTTTGGACAGGCCCAGCATTCCCAGGCCCTGCGCCAGCGAAGGACCGAGGCCGCCGCCCGGAACGCTGGAAAAGACGCGGTGGATCTGCGGCACCGCCAGCACGCCCGTGGTTTTGGGAAATCCGTCCAGCTGCCGCAGCGGCCTGTTTTGCGCGGTGTCGAAAACCAGCAGCTTGCCCGCGCCCATCAGGGACACATAGAGACGATGCGCGAGGGGATCGAGGCTCAGATAGTCGATGCGGTTGGAAGACGGCCCCAGCGCGACATCCGCCACCAGCGTGAACCGGCCGCCAAAGGCCGGTTCGGCCCGCAGCGGGGCCGCGGCCGAGGCAATCAGCAGACCCGCGAGCGATAAAGCACCGAGCGGCCGCATGGCGCCCCGTCACGCTTCGCGGTTATAGCGATCGAACAACGCCGCGACATTGCTCCAGCGGATCGCCGCCATGAAGGCATCGACATAGCCGCCGGCGCTTGCGCCATAATCCATGTGATAGGCGTGTTCATACATGTCGAGCGCCAGGATGGGGCGCCCGCCTGCCACGCTGTTGGTATGGTCCGCGGCCCATTGATTGACCAGGCGCTTGTCGCGCGGGGAATAAGTCAGCAGCACCCAACCCGAACCGCCGCCTTCGGCGCGGCCCAAGGCGGAGAATTCCGCCCGCCAGCGGTCGACGCTGCCGAAATCCCGCGCCAGGGCATCGGCCAGATTGCCCATGGGCGCGCCGCCTTCGCCCAGGCTGTCGAAATAGAGTTCGTGCAGGATCATGGAATTCATCGCGATCAATTCTTCGCGCTTCAGCCCATTGACGGTAAAGACCGGTGCCTTGGCGAAGTCGGTCTGCGCCAGCTGCGCGCCGATGGCGTTCAGCCGCCGCACCGCGCCCGCATAATTATTGTCGTGATGGCTGACGAGGATCTTTTCCGACAGGCCCTTGATGCTTTTGGGATCGAAGGGCAGAGGCTTGACGGCATAATTCGCGGCATTGCCCGCCCCTTGCGCTTGGGCGGCGGACCCGGCGGAAGCGGCAATGGCGGCGAGGCTGGCGGCTTCGATGAATTGACGGCGGGTGGTTGTCATGTGGCGTCTCCCATGACGATTTTGATGGAGCATCGTTCGAGCATTGCCCGATCCGGCGCAGCTTACCATCGTGGCATGAGACGGTGATTGATTCTTTGTGATGTTCCCTTCGGGTTGCAACGGGCCCGGAATGCGAAGCCGGGCCTTTTGTCAGCCGTGCAAGGACCGTCAGGTCAGCAGCACGATGTTCCATTCGAAGGCCAGCATATTGGGTTCGCTGGTCTTGGCCGGCTTGCAGATCGCATCTTCCGGCTTTCTGTGGCGCGAGGCCAGGGTCGAAAGCAGAAGGTCGTGCTCGTTCAGCGCTTCGCCGGGAAAATACATCTGCGCCACCAGCCGGTAATCGGCATTGGTGACGTCGAAATGAATATGCGGCGTGCGCATCGTGCCCGACGGTTCGGGATAGGCGCCCGGCTTGACGGTGCGCAGGCGATAGCGGCGCTTGGCGTCCACGCCGAACGAGGTCACGCCCAGGAAATTGGGATCGATGGGCGCGGTGTTGGTGTCCACCGGATTGACGTAACGGCCCGCCGCATTGGCCTGCCAGATCAGCATCTGGGCCTGGGGCAGGGGATTGCCCTTCACATCCATCACCCGGCCGGTCAGCTCGATGATCTGGCCCTTGGCGCGGCCGGTCTTGCCCGGAAAATGGGTGAGGTCCTGGTCGTGCGTGGGCGGAATGCGCACGGGAAAGAACGGCCCCAGCGTTTCCTGGCCGGTGGGCAGAAGGCCCTTGGGCGTCATGCTTTCGGCCAGCGCGCGGCCGGATGTGCCTATCGCCTGCGCGGCAATGGCGCCCGCCATGATCTGACGGCGTGAAATCGTCATAAGGACCCCATCCCGTTCGACGCGGGAACTTTAGTTTCGCCGCGCCGCCGCCTGCAATACGTCTTTCGGTCTAGCGCTGTGCGGAGGTCCGAAAGCGCGGAGCATTCAATCGGTCGTGATGACACTGTCTTTTTCAGGCCGATGCCGGCGCTTCTCTTGCCCGATCCGGCCTGCAACCCTAAGGTGCGCCGGGGTTGCACCATCGAATGGCGCTTTGGGTTTCGGGGGATACATGAAAATTGTCCGGGTGATGGGGCGGCTTGGCGCCGCCCTTGCGATCATGTCCGTTGCGGCATGCGGTGGCGGCGGCAACAATACGCTGGTGACGGCGCCCTCCACGCCGTCCGTGCCGCAAGTTGCCATCCGCGATACGGGGCCGATTATTTTCGCGACCCAAGGATCGGCCGGTCCGGAGTTGATGAAATTTCCCCAGGCCGCCGGCACCACGCCGAATTTCACCAACTCCTTTCCCGCGGCCGGAACGGTTTTTCCCCTGCTGCAAACCACCCTCAATGTCGCCTATCCGAACGCCATTGGCGATGCGACCACTCTGGGTGCCACCATTACCATGACAGGCACGCAGACGGTCGGCGGCACCACGCACGCCGTTCTCGAATTCAAGATTCCGGAAATCGGCGTGGATGCCACCGGACTGATCGGCGACGGCAGCACGGTGACGCTCGCCGACGGGCGCAAGCTCACTTTATGGGTCAACAGCCTCAACTATACCGCGCTCGGCGCCTGGAACATCACGCCGATCCGGGCGGGCGGCACGCCGGGCGATTACCAATTCGGCATTGGAGCATCCGGCTATCAGCCCCCCGCCGCGAGCGTTCCGACCGGCACCGCGACCTATACCGGCAACGGTACCAATGGCGGCGTCTGGGGCCATGTGGCGGCTCCGGATGGGACCGGCGCGATCCTGATCAACTCGGTCACCGGGCAGGCGAGCATCACGGTGAATTTCACCAGCGGGGCCGTGAACGGGTCGCTGACCAACATGATGGTCCAGACCGGGGCCGGCAAACCGGTGGCGCCATGGAACAATGTGAGCCTTTCGGGAAATGTCTCCGGCGCGACGCTTTCGGGGACCACCGCGTCCAGCGGTGCAGTCCCGGGCGGCGTGATGGGCTTCGGGGCCGGTTCCACGGAATATTCAACGGCGCACTGTTCGGTCCCAATGGCGAGGAACTGGGGGCGCTCTGGACGCTGCATGACCCGACCGGTCAGGGCAAATCCGCCATCGGATATGTCGGCGCGACCCGATAGCCGCGTGTCCGCCGAACGGTAGGCGGAGCGGGTCCGGAGCGTATGCTCCGGGCCTTCTTTTCCTTGCCGGATGCGTAAAGTGCGCAAAGCCGGTCAATCAAGCAATCTAGCGTGACAAGGCCCGCTCCGGCCGCAGCGAATACCATGTTTCCGAGTCATCAGACTCAACCAATGCGCCGGCCGCAGGGCGAAAATAGTGATACTCGGTCGCCCCCAGAATTCCATCGCTCACCACCCCATCTGCGGACAGGGGAAGGGCAATCCTCTCGCCGTATCCCGACCGGCCGAGATGTTTGAAAACCCGGCCATAGCTTCGATGAAGCGCGGGCTCCGTGACGACGCGTTCCAACAACGCATGCGCCCACGAAAATGAACCTTCCGAGTGCGCATCGCCCAGCGAGAGCTTCCGGAAGCTTTTGCCAAAAATCTGTTCGATATGATCGCCTGCCAGTCTCGCCGTAAATTCCTTCCTGTCGCGATCGAACCGGTAAGACCAGATAATGGGAAGTTGCTCTGCCATCGCGGCGGGCCGAATATCGGACCAAGCGGGCATCAGCCCCGACCGTCTGGCCTCATTCCAATGAATTGCCACTTGCCGGATGGCCGGAGAGGAAATGGAGTCTTTGAAGGCTTTAAAATTCATCGCGCGGAATCTGGCATCCGCAAACTGACGATGACAAGGCTCCGGCGCGCGCTTCCCCTTGATTTACAGCGAAAATGCGGTTCGCGAGACGCGTGCGATTTCATTACATCAAGCTTGGTGCGCGAGCGGCGCCGAAGCATCCATGTGGGCGAAAACAAAAGGCCCGGAGCGTATGCTCCGGGCCTTTGCTTCCCTACCCTATGCGTAACGCGGTCAGGCGAGGTTCTTCAGCGCCGCCGCCATGCTGTCCAGGCCCGCCTTCAAGGTCACGCGCGGGGTGGCGACGTTCATGCGCACGAAGTTGGCGCCCACCTTGCCGAAGCCCGAGCCCGACTCCAGGAACACATAGGCGTTCTTGGCCAGCCAGTGGCTGACGATGTCGCCCTGGGTGGTGAAGACCGGCTGGTTGGTGAGGGGGTTCATCGGCAGCGGCTTTTTGGCATTGGCC
Organism: Alphaproteobacteria bacterium; assembly: GCA_017307355.1. Lineage (GTDB taxonomy): Bacteria > Pseudomonadota > Alphaproteobacteria > Micropepsales > Micropepsaceae > Rhizomicrobium. The sequence goes on along the minus strand of JAFKFG010000027.1, from coordinate 42,235 downwards.
TCGTCGGCGGTTTTCTGCGCGCCGATCTTGGCGGCGATGCCGCTCACATCCAGCCACATCAGATAGGTGCCTTCGGGCTTGGCGCCGGTTTTGATCAAGGGCAGGTTCTTGGTCACATATTGATGGGCATAATCCAGATTGCCGTCGATATAGTCGACGCATTGGTTGAGCCATTGCTCGCCGCCCGCATAGGCCGCCTGTTCCGCCACGAACGCCGGGTTGGAGATCGAAGGCAGCGACTGGTCGTTGGTCGCCTTGAACAGTTTGGGATTGGTGGAGAAGAACCAGGCGCATTTCATCGCTGCAAGCGAGAAGCTCTTGGAGCCCGACTTGAAGGTGATGGAATTGTCGACAATGTCCTTGTCCAGGGTGGCGAAGGGCACATATTTGTGGCCCTTGGAGATGAAGTCGCAATGGATCTCGTCCGACAGGACGATGATATTGTGCTTCTTGCAGAGCTGGCCGTAACGCGTCAGTTCTTCCCGCGTCCAGGCGCGGCCGCCCGGATTGTGCGGATTGCACAGGATCGAGACTTTCACGTCGGGCGTCATGCGGCGCTCGAAATCGGCCCAGTCGATCTCGTAGCGGCCATTGACCAGCTTCATCGGGCTTTCTTCGGGCACCGTCTTGGTGATGCCGATGGCGGCATAGAAGCCCACATAGCTGGGCGTCACCATCAAAACCTTGCTGCCCTTGGGGGCGAAAGCCTGCAGCGCGCTGATGATGCCGGGAATGACGCCCGCCGAAATGCCCAGCAGTTTGGGATCGATATTGATGCCGTAACGGCGCTTGTTCCAATCCACGATACCCTTGATGAAGGGCGTGTTGGCAGCATTGCCCAGGAACAGGTCGCCGTCGATCATGTTATAGCCCCAGTTGGGGAAGGCGACGCGCTTCTGCAGGGCTTCGGTGATGGACGGGGCGCAGCGGAAGTCCATGTCGGCCACGCCCATGCCCGCCACGATCTTGGTCATCTTTTCGTCGCGCACCGGCATGTCCCAATGCACGCTGTCGGTGCCCAGGCGGTTGAGCGGCGTGTCGAAGTCAAATTTGCCGTTCCCCATCTTGGCCTGGGCCGCGGCCGGCGTGCCGGCGGCGATGTTGGCCGCCAGCGGCGCCATCGCGAACACGCCCGCGCGCGTGAGAAACGACCGGCGGTTGTGACCGATCTGATCTTGGCCGGTATTGTGATCCTGTTCCATGCAAGCCTCCCCGTTGATGCCAGGCATGAGACGCGATGTCGTGATCCTGGCGCGATTCCAGTGGGCGCGAGCCTAGCACCGTCCGGGCGGGGTGGAATGTACGAAACCATCCGCAAAGCTGGACAAAAGTGGAGTTCCGCTGCCGGCGGCTACATTTCGCGCCGCGATGCACAAAAGCGGCTTATGCGCTGAAGCTGCCCCGCATCGCTTCCACCACAAAGCCGCCCACGCGCACATTGGTGGCTTTGCCGTTCGCCATTCCTGCCGTGACATAGAGCTGGCTGGGGCGGCCCACGAAGCGGCCCTGGCGCACCAGCACCCGTTCGTCCGGCTTGCGAATGCCGTTCTGAACCAGGAAAGCGGCGGCGCAGCCCACCGCGCTGCCGGTGGCGGGATCCTCGCTGGACGCGCCCATCATGCGGCTTTCGATTTCGGCCTCGCCGGTCACGACATAATAGCCGCTGCCGCTGAAGCGGGTGCGGAACGCCTCCGGGAAGGTGTGGCCCAGGGTGAGCTTGGCCAATGTCGAAACGCTTTTCAGGGGCACGATCAGGAAGTTCGACCCGGTCGAAACCATTTGCGGCGCATAACGGCTGTCGATCTCGTCCACGGAAAAGCCCATCACTTCGGCCAGCACTTTGGGATCGGCCTTTTCGCCGAACACCGGTTCCTTTTGCGTCATCTCCACGAACAAGCCGTCGGCGCGTTTTTCCAGCGCGACCGAAATCGGCCCCACATTTTCTTCCAGCACCAGCTTGGTCTTGCCGGGCCGGGTCTGGGCCATGATGAAGGCCGTGCCCAGGGTGGGATGTCCGGCAAAAGGAAGCTCCGCCGTCTGGCTGAAGATGCGCACCCGGGCGTCGCCGCCATTCCTGGCGCTCTGGATAAATGTGGTCTCCGAATGGTTGAGCTCGCGGGCGATGTTCTGCATCAGCGTGTCGCTCATGCCGTCGGCGGCGGGAAAGACCGCCAGCGGATTTCCTTCCAGCGGCGTATGGGTGAAGACATCGACCTGGATGAAGTCATGGGTTTTGCGCGGCGCTCCGGCGGAGGTTTGCGCCCGTGCGGGCAGGGCACCCGCCATGGCCGTGGCCGCCATGCCGGTCAACATCTCTCTGCGCTTCATGACCATCCCCCCGGTTGTCGCCGCCGAGTGTCGGGTCAATCGGGCGGCTGCGCAACCGGCCCCACGATCAAGCGGCGCGAAGAACGCAACTGCAGCAATGTCGTGACATTGCCGATGCGACACTGGGCGGCCCGCATGGGTTCCGTTATGGTCGCGCCACAATCTAGCTGGGAGAAGTCATGGATTTCCTGACCAAATATTCGTCACAGCTGCTTGGCATCACGCGCATCGTCATCGGACTTTTGTTTCTGGAACACGGCACCGCCAAGGTTTTGAGTTTTCCATTGGCGGCCGGTGCCGCGCCGCACGCCTTCAACCTGATGTCGTTTCCGGTCGGTCCGGCGGGCATCATCGAACTGGTTGCGGGTGCCCTGATCGTGCTGGGCTTTTTCAGCCGCTGGGCCGCTTTCATTGCGTCGGGCGAAATGGCCTTCGCCTATTTCATGGGGCATTTTCCGCACAGTCCCTTCCCGCTGCTGAATGGCGGGGGCGAGGCGATCTGCTTCTGCTTCATCTTCCTGTATCTGGCCGCCGCCGGTCCCGGCGCGTTCGCGATCAACAAGAAGTAGCGCATTTTATTTCGGAGAAGAGCGCGCGAGGATGGCCTCGCGCGCTTTTTTCTTCGCGCGCGGAATTATGACAGTCACTTTTGTGACGGCGCGCGGCCAAGATTTTAAATGACGGTTATGTGATCGGGTGCTATGGACCGCGCCCCTTTTTCCCGGAAGGTCACGCCGATGTCCCCCATTCCGCCGCAGAGCCTTCGCCCGGGCACGGTCGTCACCGTGCAGATGAAAGGGCTGTTCAAGCTGGCGCATCATTTCGCCCTGGTCAGCGACCGCAAAGGCCCGGACGGCATGCCCATGGTGATCGCCAATTCCGGCGACACGCGCGGGCCCGGCATGCGCAGCTGGAGCGCCTTCGTTCAGGGGCGGGAATATCGCGCCTTCTATCCCAGCGCCTTGCCGCCCGAGACGGTACTGACCAACGCGTATGCCATGTTCGGCACACGCTATGACCTGCTGCACTGGAACTGCGAGCATTTCGCCAATGCCTGTCATGGCCGCCCGGCGCAAAGCCATCAGCTGCGCGGCGGGCTGGTGCTGGCGGCAGCGATCGGCGGGTTGATGCTGGTGGCGGCCAGGGCTTGATCTTCAAGGGTCGGCGGGTGCGGCGGCCTGGACCATCAAGGCCCGCAACTGCCGCTGAATCTCGCGGCCGCCGAGCGAGGCCAATTCATAATGGGTGAATCCTTCCTTGCGCAGCGCGGCGCGGATGGCCCTGAGCGTGGTGTGCTGCCCGGACCCGGCCAAGGTCATGGCCCGCTCGATCACATTTGCCATCGATCCCCGCAACGCATGTGTCCGAACGACTTTGCGATGGCAGAAAGGCGAGGTTGAGGCGGGCAAAATACGAATCTTTATAGTTTGTGCGGTGAACCAAGCGGCCGCATATGCGTTTTCGGGTCTCCCATCGCCGTTCGTGATATTGTCCCAGATATAGCGCCGGGCCGCGCGCGCAAGAAAATACCCCTTACGTCAGGTGCTTAATCCGGCCCCTCCTGTCTTGAACCTGTGGGCGTGCGGGTTCACACTTCCACCCGCTCAAAATCACCCGCACGGAGTCGTCTCATGCCGGTTGAAACCCTGTCCGCACGCCAGAAATTCGCAGAGGCCGACGCCTATGTCGCCGAGTTGATGCGCGAAGCGCGGGCGCTGCCGCAGCCGGCGCGCGGCCCCATCGCCATGAAGCGGCGCACCTTCCTGAAAGTGGCGGGCGCGGGCGGGCTGGTGCTGGGCTTTCATCTGCCGCGCCAGGCCTTTGCCGCCAGCGAGACGCCGCAGGCCGCCGCCGAGGCCAGCAAGGACCAGAGCATCAACGCCTTCGTCCGCATCGCGCCGGACAACAAGGTCACGGTCTATTCCAAGGCGCCGGAAATCGGGCAGGGCATCAAGACCGCCTTCGGCCTGATCATCGCCGAAGAACTTGACGCCGACTGGAACCATGTCGTGGTCGAGCAGGCGGACTTCAATCCCAAAGTCTATGGCTATCAGGGCGCGGGCGGATCGACCTCGATCCCGCGCGGCTGGGACCAGCTGCGTCAGGCGGGCGCGGGCGCCAAGGCGATGCTGATCGCCGCCGCCGCGAAGAAATGGAATGTGCCGGCATCGGAACTCACGGCGCAGGATTCGATGGTGAAGCATGCCGCCAGCGGCAGGACCGCCAGCTATGGTTCGCTGGCCAATGCGGCGGCCAAGATGCCGGTGCCCGATCCGGCTTCGCTGAAGCTGAAGACGCGGGCCGAATATCGCCTGTTGGGCCGGCGCCATCGCGGCGTGGACGATCCCAAGATCGTCACCGGCAAGCCCTTGTTCGGCAGCGATGTGCGGCTGCCGGACATGGTCTATGCCAATTTCGTCAAATGCCCGGCCGTGGGCGGCAAGGTGCGCGGCTTCAATGCCGACGAGATCAAGGCGATGCCCGGGGTGATCGACGCCTTTGCCGTCGCCGGCACCGGCAAGCAGACCGAATGCATGCCCGGCGTCGCCATCATTGCCAAGAACACCTGGGCGGCGTTCCAGGCCAAGGCCAAGCTGAAAGTCGATTGGGACGAAAGCGAAGCCTCCAAGGATTCCACCACCGAGTTTTCGGCGCGGGCCCAGCAGATCGCGGATTCCTTCCCCGCCAAAGCCGATGACGAAGTCGGCAATGTCGACAATGCGTTCAAGAATGCGGCCAAGACGGTGGACGCCTATTACGAATATGGCTTTGCCAGCCACGCCACCATGGAGCCGATGAACACCACGGCCCATTGGCATGACGGGATCATCGAGATCTGGTCGCCCACCCAGCAGCCCAATCGCGGCCAGCCTTTGGTGCAGGCGGCGCTGGGCAACCTGCCGGAAGATAAATGAACGACTATATGGTCGAAGCGGCGGTCATCGCGCAAAAGGTCAAGGGCCCGGTGACGCTGCAATGGTCGCGCGAGGATGATTTCGCGCATGATTTCTACCGTCCCGCCGGATACCATCAGTACAAGGGCGCCATCGACAAGAACGGCAAGCTGGATGCCTGGCAGGAGCATTTCATCACCTTCACCGCCGACGGCAAGAAGGAAGTGTCGGGCGGCGGGCTGACCGAGAACATCAAGCTTTCCACCATCGCGCCCAATCTGCGCCGCGCCACCACCATGATGCCGCTGATGATCCCCACGGGTCCGTGGCGCGCGCCGGGCGATTGCGCGCAAGTCTTCGCCCAGCAGGGCTTCCTGCACGAGCTGTCCACCGCGTCGGGGCGCGATCATGTCGCCTTCCTGCTGGATGCGGTGAACCGCGGCGTGCCGGAATTGAAGCCCAAGGACGCGAAGATCAATTTCAGCCCCGCGCGGGCCAGTGCCGTGATCAAGCTCTGCGCCGAGAAGGCGGGTTGGGGCAAGAAGCTGCCGCAAGGGCGGGGCCTGGGGCTGGCCTGGTGCTATTCCCATGCCGGGCACGTGGCGCAGGCGGTCGAGCTCAGCGTCGATGCCCATAAGCGCATCACCATCCATCACATCGTGGTCGCCGCCGATATCGGGCCGGTGATCGACATGGCGGGCGCCGAAGCCCAGGCGCAGGGCGCCTCCATCGACGGCTTTTCCACCGCAATGGGGCTCAATGTCACCATCGAGAAGGGCCGCATCCAGCAGAAGAATTTCAACGATTATCCGATGCTGCGCATTGCCTTCTCGCCCCGCCAGGTGGAAGCGCATTTCATCCAGAGCGACTTCCCGCCCACCGGCATGGGCGAACCGGCGCTGCCCGCGATGGCGCCGGCCACCGCCAACGCCCTCTTCGCCGCCACCGGCGAACGGGTGCGGATCATGCCGTTCCGGGATCTCGGGTTCCAGGTGTGAGCAGTTCGCGTTAAAGCTGCGAACTGCTCACTTCCCTTGCTCTAGACCGATGCGGGTGTCGAGCTTGTCTTCGGGTTCTCGGCTTCCGCGGCAGCTTTCGCTTTTTGTCTTTTTGCAGAACGAGCAGCTCGTTTAATCTCGTCTTGGGCTGCTTTGGCATCCTCGCCATCGACCACATCACGCTTCAGCGCCTCATCGGCAATGACGCTACGAAGTACATCTTCGTCAATTCGGACTGCAGGATAGAGGCGGCGGAGTTCGCGTCGGGCCATCAAGATCACCGGTTCGCTGAGCAAGATCGCAGCGACAGTGAATTTGTTTGTGGCCTGTTTCTGCTGGGCAAGCGCATCCATCGAAGATTGTGTGAATCCTTCGCGGCTTAGGGTTCCGATGCAAGTCAGCGCGTCATCGTCTCGTAAATTCAGTGTTGATAGATCAGCTTCGAAAATGAGTGTCTTCTCGATGGGCTGCTTGAACAGAATTCTGTAGATGCGCCAATTCACGCCATTGGTGAGAATTGCCCATTCAATTCCTTGGTTCGCACCATAGTCGATAGCTTGTTTGACGTGGGCATCCTTCAGTTCGGTCCCAATCGATTTCACCTCCACAAGGAAGCGAATGTCCCTGCCGACTCGAACGGCAAGATCGACATAGGTGCCCCGGATGGCGAATTCCGATGTGATTTCTTGATATTTGTCGTAGCCGAGAACGTCCGCCAGCATATCGGTAATGATAACGACAGTGTCGGATTCGCTGATGTCGCGTCGTTTCGCATCGGCAAGTACGGGCTGATATTTCTTCAGCTCGGCGGCTATTCGCGTTAGAACTTTTTTGGAAATCCCCATGTCATGCCCCCCAAAAAGCGGCGCATCATACATCAACTATGGGTGGTCATCTATGCTCGGATCACGAGTATTTGTTCTGCATTGACGTAAACCTTAACGGGCTGGCTTACGGTCTCCGGCTGCAATAAACTTTTCTTGTCCACGCAAGGGGGCGTCATGCAACGCAGCAATTTGAGTGCCGCAGTGGCTGTCGTGTTCGCTATATCCGTCTCGCCTGTGCAGGCACAAACCTCTCAAGCCCCGACAGGAGACGCCGGGCAGCAGGCCTCTCAACTCCTGCGCGACTGGGTGACGGCGGAGAATGCGCATGACGCCGCCGCGCTGGAGCGCATTCTGGACGATCAGTTCATCTCCACCTATGGCGCGGGCAAGCCGACGCGCAAAGCGGCCTTCATCGCCAGTCTGACCAAGGGCAAAGCCGATCCTCGGCAAACCCAGAGCATCGAAGATGAAACCATCGTGGTGGACGGCGACACGGCGATCCTGGTCGGCACCGATACATTCCACCGCACCGACCATGCCGAACCGGACGGGCTGGCGCTGCGCTACACCATCACTTGCGTGCGCAAGAACGGCCACTGGGTCGCGCTGGCCGAGCATATCGTGAAATTGCCGAAATAGGCCTATCGGGGATGCGCGCATCGGTGATCGCGCCCGGCTGCAACCCTGCGCGGCTATCCGCGGGCGCCGGTTTCGGGGCCATACGTGCCGTGAATCCACCGCTCCTCATTTTGCGTTGCGGGATAAAAGGCGCTGTTTCAACTCGCACCGACAACCACTAAGCTTGCCGCCGACGGTTCGGTCCGGCTGATTGCAAGGGGGTTGCATGGCTAGGAGATTTGCCGAGATTTCGCGTTACGCGATTCTGCCCATTCTTCTGATCGCGCTGATGGGATTGTCGCTGACGATGCGCGGTTCGCCATTTGCCAAGGCCTTTCCCTATTACCACACCTTCGCGCTTTACTTCGCGATGATCGTGCTGGAGCGGGTCTTCGTCTGGAAAACCCAGGTGTCGCAGCGCCACATGCTGTGGCGCGATCTGATCTCCACCGCGGTGGAAACCTTTGTGGCGGGCGCCATCATGGCCGCGATCGTTCTGCCGGTGCTGCGCTGGTTTCCCGACACTTTCCTGGGCCGCAAATTCATTTTCGGCCTGTCGGACCAGATCGGGCCTTTCTGGTTGCAGGTGCTGATCGTACTCCTGCTCACCAGCTTCTTCTCCTACTGGGTGCATCGCTGGCAGCACACGTCCGATTTCTGGTGGAAGCTGCATGGATATCATCACGGCGTCACATCCTTGCAGATATCCAATGTGCTGGTGTCGAATCCGCTGGAATGGGCGATGCGCAATGTGCTGGGCGGGTTGTTCCTGTCGCTGGTCGGTTTCAATCCCATCGCGGTGGTGATCGCGGGCGGGCTGAACATCTATGGCGATTTCTCTCATTGCGGCGCCGATCTCAAAGGCGGGTGGCTGAACTATGTCTTCAACACGCCGGAAGTGCATCGCTGGCATCATTCGACCGAATTTCCGGACGATCCCAAATTCCGCTATGGCTGCAATTACGGCGTCGGCGTGAGCTTCTGGGACCAATTGTTCGGCACTTTCTATCTGCCCAAGGACGAGAAAGGGCAGGTGTTGTCTCCCAGGCAGTTGGGTCATCCCGAGGGTTATGCGGACGAGCTCAATTACCTGAAGATGCTGATCGGGCTGAGGGCCTTCCCGGCGCTGGAGCGGTGGATCGAACGCAAGAAGGATGTAGCCGCGCCGGTGGCAGCGGAATGAGGACGGTGTGATGACCTTCCTGCGCGAGAAATACCCTTACCTGCTGGGCTTCGCGCTGATCGAGGCGGGAATCTATTACTTCAACGGCCCGACCGGCAATTTCACCACGGGCTTTCTGGGCCTGTTCGCCATCTGGATTTTCTACAGCCTGATGAGCCGGGGATAAGCGGCATCGGGACTTCACCGAACGGGGGATGTCATGGACCGCAGACATGTCATTGGGATCGCCACGGGCGCCCTGTCGCTGGCCACGTTCAAGGCCGAAGCCGCCGAGCGCGGCCAAGCGGCAAAGGCCACGGTGGCGGGCAAGACGCCCGAGGAGGTCGCGCAGGACGAGGATTACTGGACCGAGATCCGTAACGCCTACACCATCGATCGCAATGTGATCAATTTCAACAATGGCTATGCCAGCCCCGCGCCCGTGCCGGTGCAGGAAGCAATGCGCCGCTATCTCGCCTATTCCGACATGGGTCCGATCCAGACCATGGTCAATGTTCTCTATCCTCAGATCGAGCGGGTGCGGGAAAACCTGGCGCGGGTGGCAGGCTGCGATCCGGAGGAAATGGCCATCGTGCGCAACGCCAGCGAGGCCAACGAGATCGTGCAGTACGGCATCGACCTCAAGCCGGGCGACGAGGTGCTCACCACCGACCAGGATTATCCGCGCATGCTGATGACCTTCCGCCAGCGCGAACGGCGCGACGGCATCAAGCTGGTGACGGTGTCATTTCCGGTGCCGGTGACCAGCAGCGACGATCTCTACAACCGCATCGCCAATGCGGTGACGCCCAAGACCAAGCTGATCCTGATCTGCCACATCACCAACCGCACCGGGGTGATCTTTCCGGTCAAGCGCATCTGCGACATGGCCCATGCCAGGGGCATTCCGGTGATGGTGGATGGTGCCCATGCCTTCAACCATTTTCCGTTCAAGCTGTCGGATCTGAACTGCGACTATTACGGCGTCAGTTTGCACAAATGGACCTGCGCGCCCATCGGCACGGGGTTCCTGTATGTGCGGAAGTCGCGCATCGCCCAGACCTGGAGCCTGATGTCGTCCAGCGAGAAGCAAGTCAACGACATCCGGAAGTTCGAGGAGATCGGCACCCATCCCGCCGCCAATCCCAACGCGATCAGCGAGGCTTTGGTGTTCAACGAGAATATCGGCATCGCCCGCAAGGCGGCGCGGCTGCGTTACTTGCGCGACCGCTGGGCGCATCGCCTGCGCGACAATGCGAAAGTGCAGATCCTGCACAGCGAAAGCCCGGAACTCTCCTGCGGCATCGGCTTCATCGGCTTCAAGGGCTTCGACGCGGGCCGGATGTATGAGACGCTCTACACCAAGTACAACATTGTCACCGCGCGGGTGGAGATGCCGGGCCAGTATGACGGCTTGCGCGTCACGCCGCACGTCTACAGCACCCTGCGCGATGTCGACACCTTCGCCGATACGGTAGAGCGCATCTTAGCGACCGCTTGAATCGCCCGCGCGCATGCGAAGCATGCTGACAGGCGCTTCAGTGCCCGTTGAAGCTTGGCCGTGAATTTCTCCCCCCGTTGGGCGAAGCCCATGGCGGGGGGAGATGTCTGCCAGGCCGCTTGCGGCCGTGGCAGACAGAGGGGGTCCACCAAGATGCGGGCCGACGACAGCCAGGACCGCCGCCGCGATCACCGCAAAAGCGATATGTTTCATGGTGAGCTTCCTTCTTTGCCACGGGGCCGCCATGGCCGCGCTGTCGGTGGAAGATTTAGGTCCTTCCGGATTTGCGCAGTAGCTGGTAAGAACGAGAGTTATCCTCTCAATTCTGGAAGGCATATGGACCGGCTGGAAGCGATGACCATCCTGCTGGCGGCGGCGGATACGGGCAGCCTGTCCGCGGCCGGCCGCCAACTGGGCATTCCCCTGGCCACGGTCAGCCGGCGGGTGTCGGAGCTGGAAAAACATTTGAAGACCCGGCTTTTGTCGCGCGGCCATCGCCGCATCGAACTGACCGATGCCGGGCGCGGCTATGTCGCCGCCTGCCGCCGCATCGCCGAAGACATCGCCGAAGCCGAACGCGTGGCCGCGGGCGAATATCGCGCGCCGCAGGGCGAGCTGGCGATCAGCGTGCCGCAGGTGCTGGGCCGCACGTTCGCGATCCCGGTGGCGGTGGAATTCCTGGAGGCCTATCCCGACATTCGCGTCGATGTGCAGATGACCGACCGTATGGTCAATCTAGTTCAGGAGCATGTCGATCTGGCGATGCGGGTGGGCGCGTTGCCCGATTCCAGCTTGATCGCCACCCGCGTGGGAACGATCCGGCAGATGATCTGCGCCAGCCCCGCTTATCTGAAGCGCCGCGGCGTGCCCAAGAAACCGTCGGACCTGGCGGCGCATGATTGCATCGTCGACAAATATTTCGCCTTCGGTGAGGAGTGGCCGTTCCGCGTCAAAGGCGCGTTGCAGACCTTGTCCGTGCCGGGACGGTTGTTCGTCAATTCGTCCGACGCGGCGCTGGTCGCGGCCACCAGCGGCGCCGGCATCGCCCGGGTCTGGTCCTATCAGGTCGCCGATCTGATCAAATCGCGCGCGCTGGCCCCTGTGCTGGAAGCGTACGAGCCGCCGCCCAATCCGGTGTCGCTGATCTATCCCAGCCAGCGCCAGGAGCCGCTCAAATTGCGGGCCTTCCTGGATTTCGCGGTGCCGCGGCTGCGCAAGCGCCTGGGCTATAAAGCCGCGTGATTGCGCGGGAAATATTCCAGCGCCGCTCCTGTGGTACCGCCCATCTTGAAAGCGAATTGGGGCCGGTACATCTTTGTACCGCGTAAGCCCGTTCCCCACGGGATTGCGGAGCGCGGCGCCATCCCGGTGCCCGCAACCCAAAGAGGACGAGACATGAAATTCGCGATCGCGGCTTCGCTTCTGGCGCTGGCGTCCACCCAGGCATATGCGCAGATCAATGCGGGTTCGCAGAAGCCCGAAGCCGATGTGCCCTTCAAGCTGACGCAGGTCGCCACTTTCAATCTGCCCTGGCGCATGGCGTTCCTGCCCGACGGGCGCATGCTGGTCACCGAAAAAGTGGGCCCGGTCTGGCTGGTCACGCAGCAGGGCCAGAAATTCCCCGTCGCCAACGTCCCCGCCGTTGCTTATGGCGGGCAGGGCGGCATGCTGGGCGTGTTTCTGTCGCCGCATTACGCCACCGACCACAATGTCTATCTCACCTATTCGGAACCGGGCGAATATGGTTCGGGCCTGGCGCTGGCGCGGGCCAAGCTGTCTTTGACCGACAAGAGCGCGAGCCTGGACGGCTTGCAGGTGATCTGGCGCGACGTGCCCACCGGCAAGGGCGGCCAGTTCGGCGCGCAGATCGCCTTTTCGCCGGACGGGCAATATCTCTATCTGACGGTGGGCGAGCGCCAACGCATGACGCCCGCGCAAGACCCGAACACGGAATTGGGCAAGATCCTGCGCCTCACGCTGGACGGAAAGCCTGCGCCGGGCAATCCGATGGCGGGCAAGACCGGCGCCTCCACCCGTCCCCTGATCGATCCGCCGCGCGATACCGAAGCGGCCAAGACCGCGCCCGTGGTCAGCACCTATACCTTGAAGGGCCCCAATCTGGCGCCCGCGGAAACCTGGAGCAGCGGGCATCGCACGCCGTATGGATTGGCGTTCGGGCCCGATGGCCGCTTGTGGGAAGCCGAGCATGGCCCGCGCGGCGGCGACGAACTCAACCTGATCGAGCCGGGCAAGAATTACGGCTGGCCGCTGGTGTCCTATGCCGTCAATTACAATGGCGTGCCGATCCCCAGCCCCGATAGCCGCAGCGACCTCACCAAGCCGGTGATCTATTGGACGCCGATCATCGCGCCGGGCAGCCTCACTTTCTACAAGGGCGCGATGTTCCCGCAATGGAATGGCTCGGCGCTGATCGGCGGCATGGACAGCCAGTCCCTGTTCCGCATCACCTTCGACGGCAAGGGCGGCGCCAAGCCCGCCGAACGCTGGAGCGTGGGCAAGCGCGTCCGCGACGTGGAAGTGGGCCCCGACGGCGCGCTGTGGATCCTGGAAGACGACAAGGCCGGCGGCATGTTCAAGGTGACGCCGAAGTGACTTGGAAAAACGCCGAGGTATGTCGGTGATGAGTAATGCTTCTGCTACTGTTCTTTACCGTGCGAGATTGCAACAATGGTAGCAGCAGTTGCTCTTTCGCAGACAGCTTCTGCAATTGCATGGATCAAACAATTTCCATTTAGCCAACAGCAGGTCGCTGATCAGTTGCTAGACCAGATTTTGTTGCTTGACGACAACACTGTTTCCAACAGTATTTTGGCGCTCCTAGACGGCCTTGATACCGAGGATCGAGTTGCGCTCTATGCAGAACGGGAGGTCGCTCGGCGGGAAATATTTACTTCTGAATTGATCCCTAAGGGGAATGGATTGTTTCGTCGTCGAGCTACGGGTAAAGCTCCGCCAGCTGTTCTTCCGGAGAGGGGGGCGCATAGAGTAGGAAGCGAAGGGTATATCGCGTTTCTAATCTCTCAAGCCGTCAAGTGGAAGCGAAAGCGGTTTGTTAATAACCCAAAACCTGATCAGTTCCGGAAGGTCGGAAAGAGGGGTATTCACACTATAGCTATTGTTACCGACTTTATCGGTACTGGGGCGCGGATACGACGGCAACTAGATGCTTTTTGGAATGTACCGTCAATTACTTCCTGGCATTCCATGGGACTCTTGAGGTTTAAAATAATTGCCGCAGCAGCTACTCAGCCTGGGATTGAATTCATTGAAAAGCACTCCTGTAATCCTGAAGTGAAAACCGCGTATGTCGTCCCAACGCTTTTGGAACATAAACCTTTCTCTCAGGCAGTGTTGTGGCGGGCGTTGGCAGAATCCTATGGCCCAACGGCCGAACCGCTTGGCTTTCAAGATCTAGGAGCGCTTGTAGCATTCAGATACGGAATGCCTAACAATACTCCAAAAATTCTGTGGGATTCATCTTCCCGGATAAGACCGTTCATGCCGGGCCCCGCTAGCGCAGATATATTGATAGCGTTTTCTGAAGAAGTTGGGGGATTTGGCTCGCTTCGTAGAGCATTTCGCGCACTAACGCTTTGGCTGAAAGATGTTTTGCCGGGCGTGTTGGGCTCTTCTCCAGAAAGAGCGAAGAAAATTCTATTTCTGAATTTGCTGAAAGGTCGCTGGCAGCAGGGAAGAGAGATACATCTCGCGAAATCGATGGGGCTGACAGTACCTGAAATAATCAGATTACGAGAAGAAGCCAAAAATAACGGATGGATCGGGGTTGATGGGCGCCTCACGGATTCTGGACGGAATCTGATAAAGGCGATCCGGCCTGATCGGTGGACTAAGCCAGTTGTTAAGACCAATCCTCTCCCTTATTATCCCCGGGGGCTGAGGATTCCTTGATTTGTAACTAGCACCCTTCCCAACCGAAAGGCGGAAGGGCAGTGTTGGGTGGCATCCCTGTCATCCTACTGTGGCGCTTGTGTTTCGGGCGCTTTCTGATTGAGCGTAAGCAAAAAGCCTTGTTTGTCTTCGCTAGACTCGCATCGCACGGCTCGCGGTCGAGCGAAGACAATCAACGCCATGAACAGACGAAGGTAGATGCAAAATTGGAATTCTCAGCTCTTTTCCAAAGGCGCTGCCGCGGCTGGCGTATCACCTAGCATTATAGCGAGCGCAAATGCGTACGCGCGCCGGATCATTTCGTGCAACTCTGATTTGCCAATCGTGTTTACGTTGAAGCACTTTGCTCATCTTACGGAGCTTCCTTTCGACAACCTTGTTAAGATTGTAGAGAGAAAGGAAGATCCGTATCGCTCTTTTCTTATTAAGAAAAGATCTCGACCTGGCGATAGGGCTGTTGCACGAAGGTATCGGACAATTTGTATCCCAGATACTACGCTGATGTTTGCGCAGCGGTGGATTGATCAGAAAATTCTTTCTAAGGTTGACCCGCATAATTGCAGTACTGCATTTCATGGTAATTCATCGATAGTTAGAGCTGCGCAGCGCCATTGTGGCTGTCGGTGGCTCATCAAGATCGATATTCAACGATTCTTTGAATCGATCACTGAATCTTCAGTATGTCGCGTGTTTCAAAGTCTCGGATATCCGGATTTGTTGTCCTTTGAGCTGGGCCGCCTCTGCACGCGTGAGCCGAGTGTTTTGAGTCGGCGGTGGAAGTTCCGGCGAACTAGATCCTACCCGAGTGGTGTGCATCAGCATCCAAGTATTGGATTCTTACCCCAAGGATCGCCAACTAGTCCGCGACTCGCAAATCTCACAATGCGAGAATTTGACGAGGGTGTTAATAGCATTTCCAGGTCATATGGTCTGGTTTATAGCCGGTATGCTGACGATCTCATATTTTCAACCGACGCCGCCACTTTTTCGAGGGTCGAGGCCGAAGCTCTAATTAGTCGTATATACCAAGTCCTTTTGGAATATGGATTCGAGCCAAATCGAACAAAAACAATGATATCTCCGCCGCGAGCCAGAAAAATCGTTCTCGGTTTGCTGGTGGACCGGGATACCCCCAAATTAACGAGGCAGTTTAAGCAAGATTTGGAGAATCATGTATTTTACCTCTCGCATCCTCGCCATGGCCCTTCGCAGCACGCAAACAAGCGTAATTTTACTTCCGTTATAGGCCTGCAGAACTATGTTCAGGGTTTGCTCGCTCATGCTGCGCAGGTCGATTCTGCTTTTGCAGATAGAATGCGTGCGATGCTCGCGCAGGTTAAATGGCCTATTTGATAGCCGGAAACTCGTAACCTAAGCTAGAATAGAAAGGCTTGGGGTGTGTGCGTCCCATAGCGCTGCTTTGAAAAATAGCTGTCATCCCGCTAGCGATGACCGCCGCCCCATTTTCCGCTAATCTCGCCGCCGCACACAGCCAGGGGGACGGGCATGAAATCATTGTTCGGTGTGACGGGTGCGCTGTTGTTGATGGCGGCGCCGATGGCCCATGCGAGCGACGCGGGCGTCGAAGCCACGCTCCGCCAATTCGCCGATGCCTTCAACAAGGGCGACATGAAAGCGGCCAAGGCCCTGCATGTCGCCGCGCCGGGCATCACCGACGAAGTCGCGCCCTATCATTGGAGCGGGCCCAAGGCGTTCGACGATTGGGGCGCCGATCTGGGCAAGGCGGAAGCCGCCGAAGGAAAAAGCGGCGGGCAAGTGACCATCGGCGCGCCGACGCGCGAGAATGTCTCCGGCGCCAGCGCCTATGTCATCGCGCCCGCGACCTATACCTACAAGCAGAAGGGCGCGACGATGCGCGAGACGTCGCAATTCACCTTTGCGATGACCAAGGAGGCATCGGGCTGGAAGATCGCGTCATGGACCTGGACCGGCCCGGAAGCAAAGCCGCTGCGTTGATCTTTCAGAAGGGCCGTTCGCCGCGCCAGTTGCCGGCTTCGGTATAGCGGCAGACCAACACGTCTTCGCGCGTGCCGGTGGCTTCGGCGCAGCCCACCTGCCGCGTGTTGGCCCACACCAGCTGGGTGTAATGGCCCACATCTTCCACCCGGCCGGTGGTGCTGTTGTCGGGGAAGACGCCGGGGCGGAAAAATTTCTTTTCCCGGATCCAGGCGCCCACCATGGCTTCGGGACCGAAATAGCCCTTGGTGCCCGCCCAAAGATTTTCGCCTTCGGGGTTGCGGCGATTTTCCGGCGCATGTTCGAAGCGTCCGGTCGAGGCGAGATAATCGGCCCAGCGCTGCGCGGATTCGGCAAGCGCCGGATTCCAGTCCAGCGGCTGAAGACCCAGCGCGGCGCGTTCCTGATTATGCGCGATCAGAATGCGCTGATCGACGCTGGTCTGTTGACCGATCGCGCCCATGAAAAAAGGCGTCGCGCACAACATCGCGCCTGCCATGACCCGCGATTTCCAGCGGCCCTGCGCCATGATCGGAGATCTCCTCGCGTTACGGCGGGAGTCTCCCAACCCTGGGTTTCCAGGGCGTGGAAAGATCTGGTTAAGGTTTGGGGCAGAGGCGCGTTACAGTTTGATGCGAATTTTGCTCGCATTTGACGCGCATTTTATCTGTATTGGTGAAGAGCGAATTAGCCTTGTTTGGCCCCGGTTTGCGGCACGATGAAAACCGGATCGCCTTTCGCCATCACCGCGAAAAGCCGCTTGGCGAAATCCAGCGGCACGCCGATGCAGCCATGGGTGGCATAGCCTTCGCGCACATTGCTGCCATGAATCGCCACCCCGTCATCGGTCAAGCGCAGCATATAGGGCATCGGCGCGTCATAGCTGTGGGAATGATAATCGGCCGCCTTCTGCAGCACCGTGAAATCGCCGGTGGGCGTAGGCTTGCCGTCGGTGCCGTAAAGGATCACGGCGGAGCCGATCTCGTGACCGCCGCGAAACACCGACAGGATCTGATGGCCAAGATCGATCCGCACCCACATCGCGCCTTTTTTGGGAACGCGCTCTTCGTCCCAGACGAAGCTGCCGAACTGCATCGGACCTTTGATGTTGAGCGCGCTCTTCACGATCTCTTCATGGCCGCCGGGAAGCTGAAGGCGCGGATAGTCGTTGGCGGCGTACCAGATGCGGGTGCCCGGCGAAGATGCGGGGACATGCGCGATCAGCGCGGCGGATTTGGCGTCGATCTCTCCTTGCGGCGCGGCGGCGGGTTCCTTGGCGGCGGGCCAGAACAGGATTCCGGCGACGGCGATCAGCACCACCAGGATCAGCGCGCGCATGGCGTTATTCGGCGGTCAGGCCGGGCCGCAATTGCGCGCGCCGGCGCATCGCCCAGCCCACGGCGAAGAAGCCCAGAATCATCACCGCCCAGGTGCCGGGTTCGGGAATGCCGGAGACCGGACCGGTGGGCGGGCCACCGGGACCACCCGGTCCGCCGGGACCGCCAAGGCCGCCGGGAATGAATCCGTCGCCGGGGCCGCCGGGGGGACCGAAGGGAAGACCGAATGGCGTGAATTGCGCCGGGCCGCCGGGCAGCGCGCCTTCGGCGGGCGCGCCGGGAAGCGCGGCATCGGGCAGAAGGCCGGAATCGGGCGGCGGCGCGGCCGGATCGCCGATGCCCGGATCGCGGTCGCGCACCTGGGACAGCACCCGTTCTTCGGGTCCGGCCTTGGCGAGTTTTGTGGGCAGCAGCGCGCCTTCGCGTTCGCCGGGCGAGCGGCCCGCGAACAAGGACAGAGGATCGAGCAAGGTGGCGACGATGCCGTCCTTGCGCACTTTGCTGATGGCGGGACCGCCGCGTTCGGCCACCGCGATGAAGAACAGGCAGACGAACAGAGGCACCAGCAGAAGCGTGCGCTTCCACCGCCTGCGGCGATCATCCGCCTTTGGGACGGGGGATTCATCCTGTTGCTGTCGTGTCATCGTGAAAAACGGGTTCCGAAAATGTCCCCAGCTCCATTCCAAGACCCATCATGCAAAAGGCGTGCGCACAAAGCCCCGGAGCCGATTGCATGGTTAATCTGGCGGTAACCGTAGCGTATTTCGCAATTCTGCCAAGTCAGGTCAACGCTTTGTTTTGGCGGAACTTTCGGGCACGCCGCGCGCCGTGGAAGCGGCGATTGGCAGGTTTTGCGGGCTAAAAGCGGGGCATGCACCCGCCGCCGGATGTCACGGGCGAGGGCCCGTGAAAGGAGCCGGACCTGTGGACGCCCGCAACGCCGGCGCGCGGCCGCGGCTGCATGAGAAATTCTCCATCCGCTTCCCCAGCGGTTCCAATTCGGCACAAAATCCGGGACAGGCGCGTTGTGAGGCGGGGGCCCCTCAACGGAGCCGCATATGACCCTGACCCAGAAACTTCTCGCCGCCACCGCTCTCGCCGCGGGCATCGGCATGACGCTTGCCGCGCCTGCCTCGGCCTATGTCACCTGCAACCGCGAAGGCGATTGCTGGCATACCGATGCCCGCATTCAGTTCCCCGGCGTGACCTTGTCGTTCCATGACGACAATTGGTGGGACCGGCATCGCCACGACCGGCACTATTCCTGGCACGATCCCGACAATGACCATGACTGGCATCACGGCTATTGGGATCGCGGCGAATGGCGCCGGATGTAAGTCATGTCCAGCCATGCGAGCGGCGGCCGGACGGAATGATGCCCGGCGCGCAAGACGCGTCCGCTGAAAGTCCGCCCCGGCCGCCGCCCGTGACCATCGATGGCACCTGGGAGCCCTGGTACGCCTGGCATCCGGTGAAGCTCTACATGTCGAGCCAGCTGGCCTGGCTCTGCTGGATCCATCGCCGCGCCATTCATCGGAGCGGCATGGCGATGTGGGATTATACCGACCAGCCCGAACTGCACGCCGATCCGCCTATGGAATGAGCGGAGGGGCGTTCTTTCACGATTTCACTTCCACCAGCTCGATCGCTTCATGGCTGGGGCCTTCGATCATCACGGCGCGGGTGTCGCCGATCTTGAAGACCTCTTTCAGGAAAGTGACCTTTTCCGCTTTCAGCTTGGCGACCCAGGCATCGAGATCGGACACGCCCAGTCCCACGCTGTCCATCAAATGGCCTTGGGTGGCGACCAGCGGCTTGTCGGTCTGGTTCATGTACCAGCCCATCGAGACATCGCTGAAGCTGACGCCCGCAACAGGATCGCGGTACATGCCGTTCCTGGTCAAGGACGGCCAGGTGAGGACGCCGCGCGTCACGTTGCAATTGGCTTCGGTGCGGGCCGGCGCATTGGGCCTTGCGGGCACGGCGGCGTTCAGATGCGTCTGGTACCAGAGCTGCGCGCAGTAAGGCTGGTCCTGCCACATATGCACATGATTGAAGCGTTCCGGATCGCTCTTGCCCGCTTCTTCGATCAAGGCGCCGTCCGGCCCCATCAGATAGGCGAAGCCTGGGCCGCCGGTGGGCTTGTTGCCCTTGGCGATATTGTCGGCGAGCTGTTCCTTGGTCTCACCCAGGCCGTACACGCCGCCCGCGCCCGGGAATGTGTCGCTGCTGATCACCACCGAGCCGTCGCCGATGCCGGTCCAGAGCGGGGCGAATTTGTAGCCCTGGGCCTGAAGCTGATCGACTTTGGCGCGCTGGTCGGGCGGGTTCCAGCCGAAATGCCAGAAGGCGGTGGAAAGCGGATTGGAATCCGGCGGCGTGGCGACCTTGTTGAACAGGATCAGCACGTTGGTGGGCGATTGGATGGCGGGATAGCCTGCCCATGTCGTGCGCCTGGTGGAGGGGAAAGCCTTTACGTAGAACGCGATCGCCGCTTGCGGATCGGTGCTGTTCAGCATCAGGTGGTGAAAGGTGGGCGGAGGCAATGGCGCGGGCGATTGCGCCAGCGCGGGAGATCCCAACAGTGCGAATGCGGCTGCGGCCGCGAGCTTGCGCCGTGTCATTCCAATTCCCCCGGTCGTCAGAGCGTCGCGATATTGAGGCACAGCCGCTTCGGGCTTGCAATCAGGCCGCGTGCGGCTCCTGCCGGTGCGGGGCGGCGCCTTCCGTCATCGGGGCCGAGCGCAGGCGCAAGGTGGCGGTGGTGCCCGCATCTTCCGCGCTTTCGAAGCTAAGGCTGCCGCCGAAGCCGGCGGCCAGCGCATAGCAGATCGACAGCCCCAGGCCGGTGCCTTGATTGTTGCGGATATAGGCGTGGGCGGCCTGGGTGAAGGGCTGGCCCAGCTTCCGCAAAAGCTCTTCCGACATGCCGCAGCCATGGTCGGACACGCTGAGTTCGATGGTGCCGGCGCCGCAAAGCCTGGCCGCGATGCCGACATGGCCGCCGGGATAGGAGAATTTGACGGCATTGCTGAGCAGGTTGATGACCACCTGCTTGAGCGCCTGGCGGTCAGCGAAGGCGATGATCTCTGCATCCCGGTGGCTGAAGCCGATCGCCACATTCCGCCTTTCGGCATCGGGGGAAACCAGCATGATGGCTTCGCGCACCACCGGCGCGATCGCCACCGCGCCGATGTCATATTCCTGTTTCTTGGCGTCGAGCTTGGACATCAGCAGGATGTCGTTGACGACATTCAGCAGGTGCCGCCCGCTGGCCAATATGTCTTCGGTATATTCGGCATATTTGCGGTGCCCCAACGGGCCGAACAGCTGATGCGTGAGCATTTCGGAAAAGCCGATGATCGCATTCAGGGGCGTGCGCAGTTCGTGGCTCATATTGGCGATGAAGAGGGATTTGGCCTGGGCCGCCTGTTCGGCCATCAATGTGCGGTGGGTAAGGGCGGCGGTTTCGACCCGGCGCATCCGCACCAGAACCCAGGCCCAGCCGCCCGCCACCGCCGCGATCAAGGCCAGGGAAATGACGGCCAGGGCCCTTAAGAGCGGAAGCCGCTCGCCGACGATGTCTCGCGGTGGCTGTCTTTTCCATCGCAGCCCCAGTTTGCCGGAAAGGCCCGGGAAGCCCGCCAGCGGGATGCCGGCGGCGGCGGCGGGAACGATGCGCGGTTCGGCAAGGCTGAAATCCTTGGTGATGCCCGCCAGAATTTCGGAATCGAAATTGAGGAAATAGATCAGCGCCGCATAGGGCTTGGCGCCTTTGGGGCCGCCTTCCAGCCCCGAAGCGTTGACGGGCGCGATGCTGAGAAAGATCGGATGGCCGCGCATATTGACGAAGCCGCTCACGGGCGCGCGGTGGCCGCTGCCTTCGGCGATGGCGCGCCGCGTCAGCCAGGTGAGAAATTGCAATTCTCCCGGGCTGAGATCGTGCAGGCCCGACCGGGGCGAGAGATAGAGATATTGCAACGCGCCCGTTCCGGTCAGTACCGCCGAGCCGGTGAGGCCGGTCAGATTCTGCTGATAGGAACCCAGATGCGCGTCGGCCCATTGCAGGTCCAGCGGCGCCTTGGCGCGCGCATAGAGTTCGTCCCAATAGGCGTAATCGCCGTTATTCTTGATCACCGGCGCGGTGGTGAAAAGAATGGCGGCCTTGGCGATGCGCTGTTCGGCTTCGAACTGGGCGGCGTCGGCTTGATGCGTCGAGGAGCGCAGGATCAGGTAACAGACATAGAAACAGGCGGCCAGAATCGCGGCGACGGGAATGGTGAGCGCCAATATGGCCGAGCTGCCGGCAAAAGCGCTTTGCTCGCCGTGCAATGCCTTGCCGACCCATCCTGATCGCGCGTCCATCGGGCGAGTTTACGATGAAGATTTTAACGCGCCGTATCTGCCCGGGAGCCTTGCTTTCCAAGGGCTTGGCGGCTTTTGCGCGGGATGCGCAGGGCCGCTCTCGCTGAGATGCGATTCATTTTCAGATCGGCTTCGATCCCGCCGATCGGCTCAGGAGACTTCGCCGGCCACCACCAGCACCAGGGTTGCCCCGATCACCAATGCGGCGATGGCAAACGCGGTGAGCCAGGACAGAGTGTGGCCCAGCTTCGGGCGGGGAATATCGTACACTTCAGGGACGTGGCGCATATGTTCCACCTCAGGACAGATTCCATCTGCCCTTCAGGGTGGTGCATCGGCCATGCCGCGTTCGGGCGCAGGCAAGGCTAGTCGCGGGCCATGCGAAGATATTGCTCGATTTCCGCCTTGCGGGCCGCGGAAAGGTCGGTGAATGGCGGGCGCTGATAGGAGGCGGGCTTTCCCATCTGGACCGTCATCGCATATTGCATGATGCCATATTGATCCAGGCCGTCGCGCGAGCCGTAAAGGCCCGCGATCTTCTTTTGCAGCGCGGCGTAAGGGCCATGCACATCCTTGCCGCTGCGGGCGACGGCGAAGAGATCGGCCAGTTCGCGGCAATAGGGGCCCGCTTCCTGGATAATGCCGCCCATGCCGTGGGTGAGGGCGATCTCCAGATTCTCATAGGCGCCGGTGATCACATTCATCTCCGGGAAATTGGTGATGAAATTGGTGTAGCCCTTGGCGTCGGACGTGGAGTCCTTGATCCCCGCCAGGTTGGTGTAGCGCTTGAGGCTTTTGACCAGATCCACCGGGATCGGCACCGTACTCCAGCGCGGCACATGATAGAGATAGAAGGACAGGCTTTTGGGCATGGCGTCCATCACCATGGTGTAATAGCGCAGCAGGCCTTCGGTGGACGGATTTTTCACGTAATAGGGCGGCACCACGATCACGCCGTCGGCGCCGTGATCGGCGGCGTGCTTGGACAGCTCGATCGTGTCGGCGACATTGGCGGTGCCCGAGGTGCAAAGGACATTGAGATTGCCCTTGGCCTTGCCCACCACTTCGGTGATCGCCTTGCGCTCGGCCACGGTGAAGGAAGCGAATTCGCCGGTCGAGCCCAGATAGGTGACGCCGCCGGCGCCATGGGCCTTGTACCATTCGATCTGTTCGCGCATCGCGCCCAGATCGACTTTCAGATTCTTGTCGCAGGGCGTGGTGCAGGCGGCCCAGAAGGTCATTTTGTTGGCCGGCGTCGCGGCCCTGGCCCCGTTGATGGCGGCGGTGGCCGTGGCCATGGCGCCCATCAGCGCGATGGCGTCCCTGCGTTCCAGGAGAGAGCACCTCCTCATGGTTCGACAGGCTCACCATGAGGAGGCGGAAGTTCATTACGCGGCGATTTTCTGCGCCTTTGCCAGAAGGCCGAAGACCAGGGCGACAATCAACAGCGCGGGGACATCGCCCAGAAGATGGCCCATATGGCCGCCGCTGCCGAAAGACTGCACCGCCATGATGCCGGCATGCACGATGCTGGACCAGACCGTGAACCAGATCAGGCTGGCATTGGCCTTGGGATCCTTCGCCGCCCGGATCAGGAAGACGCCCAGGGTGGCGTAAACGCCCACGATCATCATGAAATATTGGGACTCGTAAGGCGCGCCCTGGTGCCAGGCCCAGCCCGACGGCCAGATCATCGCCAAGGGATAGACCAAGAGAAAGATGACGCCGAACACCACCAGCGCCAGACGCAGAAGCTTATCCGAATCCATATGTTCCCCCATATCCTCGCCCTGAGCCTTGTCGAAGGGCGAGGGATTGAGAGAGCGCCTTCCTCATGGTTCGACGGGCTCACCATGAGGAAGGGATACGGCGTGACGTCTTAAGCGAGTTGCGTCTTGTAGAGGTTGGAGAGGTTGGTCCAGGCCCGTTCGGCTTCCCCCTGGTTGTAGACGGCGCTGCCGGGCACGCACCAGCCATGATCGGCGGCATAGACTTCGACCGTTGCCGTCTTCTTGGCGGCGGTGAAGGCGGCCTTCAATTCGTCCTTCATGGTGGGCTGGTTCTTGTCGTCATTCTGGGCGTGGCAGACCAGATAGGACGCGTTGGTCTTGGCGATCAGAAGATGGGGGCTGTTCGCTTCTTTCGTCACCAGCCCGTTGCCGCCATGGAAGCTGCCCACCGCCGCGATGCGGTTCGGCACGGCGGCGGCGGTGCGGAAGGAGAGCGAGCCGCCCATGCAATAGCCCTGCACGCCCGCCTTCTTCATCTTGTTGGTCTGGGGCTGCGCGTCCAGGAAGCCCAGATAGGCGATGGCGTCCTTGTCGACGCCGTCGTCCGTCATCGCCTGGCGATAGCCGGTGAGCCGTGCGCGGGTGTCGGGATCGGAGAAGTTGGCATTGCCGGTGATCGCAAGGCCCTTGATCGAGCGGTAGAAGGGGTTGGGCACCAGCACGGTATAGCCTTGCGAGGCCAAGCGCTTGCCCAGATCGCGGAAGGCGGGACGCAGGCCCATGATGTCGGGCCAGACCAGCACGGCGGCATGGGTGCCTTCGGCCGGGTGAAACAGCACGGCATCACAAGTGCCGTCCGGCGTCGTGATGGTGATGTCCTTTTCCACGGCATTGGATTGGGCCAGCGCCGGGCTGGCGGCGAGAGCCGTGACGCCCAGCGCGGCGGCGCCGAACGAGCGACGGGACAGGCGGATGTCCGTCACCAGGCCGGGATGGATGAATTCGTCGCACATAATGTCCTCCTTGGGGGCGATCAGCTGTTGTTATGGCTATTGCTGCAATGCCGCGAAAACCGCGCGGGGGAATGGGAGCGGGTAGCAGAGAAGGGCGGGCGGGGAGAGTCAAGGGGCGATGAGTAGCGCCGCACCTCGAAGTACTCAATCTATTTCAGCGTTTCGTCCGGATCGCTCGGTAGCTTCGCCAGTTTGGCGTTCTCTTCTTCTACGTCTATGGGGCTCGCCATCAATTTCTCTATTACGGAATTTGGTAGCAAATTTCCGTCGGGACCCAGAAAGCGGCTCATAAAATGTCGTCCGATGGCATTGACATCTCTTCCAGCGGCGATTGTCGGTATTGAAGGATAATTATTGGAATGCTCCTTTAATTCTCCCCTATAGGAAGCGTGAGCACCGCCGCGCGATTTTTCTCTCCAAACTACGATACAATTCGGACCGACCGAATTGACTGATTTCGAAACCTTAAAATTTACTGCCGCCAACGCATCTGCGACGACTTCAGGAGAAAGCAGACCTTTCTGCACTCGCTCCGCCAATTTCTGAACGCTACGCTTCCAGCCGTTGAGGCGAGTGGCTACGCCTGCACCCGAACCAGCAAATCCAAAAGTTGGGGGAATGTCGCCAGAAATGACGCTCCGCGCAGCTTCAATTATTTGATAGCTCGTTACGGATCTGTCTGCGGCTATTGCACGCTCTATTGCGAAAATCTTTGGGGCGCCGTTCAGAAATGCTGGTGTTAAAACAACGTGGCCATTGTCGTTGTTCGGTGAAAGTGCGGCCAAGTGCGGTGGCAACTGCTGATACATTGCATTGGCTAGACATTGTAATGAGGGGTACAGGTTAAACCCTCTGCCGCGCAGGACGTTGCTCATCCATTCAGAAGGTTGGGTTCCATTCGCCGTGGCACCTAAGCCCGCGTACCCAAGTAACGCGATTCCATCCATAGTTTCGAGACAAAACAGCTTAACCGCATCGTCCGAGAGGATCATGCCACGAGAGGAAGTGAGTCTCCGATCAGCGCATAGCCATATTCTATCCGGCGTAATGAATGAAATTAGTAGCGTCATCGACGCTTCACGCTGTTTCCGTGCTCGCCGTCGCCGGGCGGGCACCCTGCGCCGTCCGTTCGGGGACGGATTTGTGCAGGAAGTACATCAACGTCACCGACACCAGCAGGATCGCCATCACGATGTAGCCCAGCCAGTTGAAGTGGCTGAGGCTGCCGTCGGGGCGCTCCACGATCACCCAGCCCGCGATGGCGGCGGAGATCGCGCCCGCGAATTGCTGCAACGAGGCGTTGATGGCGTTGAAGGCGCCGCGCCTGGACGGTTCGGGCACCGCCGAGATCAGCGCCTGGGAGGGAATGATGCGCGAGAAGATGCCCACGAACATCACCACATTGATGATGATCACTTCGAACAGGGGCGTGCGGCCGATATTGGTCCAGACCGCCACCATGATGAAGGAGACCAGGCTGCCGGCGCAGAAGGTGTTGAACTTGCCGAAGCTGTCGCTGATCCGCCCGACCACCGGGCCCACGAACACGGTGAACAGGCCCGTGACCAGATAGATGGTGGGCAGGTGGCTGAAGGCGATGCCGACATTGTTGACCATGAAGGCGGTGCCGAACGGCATCAGCATATAGCCGCCGGTGGGCAGCAGCATCACCAGGAAGAAGGCGAGGCGGTAGCGCTTCTCGGTCACGGTGTGGGCGAGATGGGCGAAGGGGCTGTGTTCCTGCCACAAGGCCAGATGCGCATCGACCGGGCGCATCCCCAGCGTGATCAGGATGCCCACCGGCACGATCACGGCGATGATGGCGAGGAACGGCGCGTGCCAATCCCAGTGATTGGCGAAATAGAGCGCGGTGGGCAGGCCCAGCACCTGGCTGGCGGCGAAGGCAGTCTGGATGAAGCCCATGACCCGGCCGCGCATTTCCAGGGGGAAAAGGTCGGTGGCGATGGCCAGCACCACCGAACCGATCACCCCGCCGAACAAGCCCGTGACGATGCGGGCCATCAGCAGCATGGGATAAGACGTGGCGAGGCCGCAGAGCAACGTGCCCAGAGTGAAGCCGGTATAAAAGAAGAGCAGCAGGCGCTTGCGATCGAAGCGGTCGGCGAAGCCCGCCGCCATCAAGCCCGACAGAGCGGCGCTGAAGGCATAGGACGACACCACCCAGGCGAATTGCTGCGGATCGATGTGCAGCTTGGGCATCACCATCGCGCCCAGGGGCGAGACGATCATGAAGTCCAGGATGATGGTGAATTGCAGGAAGGCCAGGACCGCGATCACAAAGACCTGATAGCGCGTGAAGCCGGGCTTCAAAGGTTTTGCCGTCGCGTCCATGATCGTTTCCGAACGTTAGAACTTTGGGCCGGCTCAACTACCCGTTTGCGCTGGGGGCGGCAAGTGCGGCGCGCGCATGGCTGTTCCACCTTTCCCCTTTTAATTTTCCCCGTGCTTTTCCAGCGTCAGTTCGTAATGGACTTCGTCTTCGACGGTTCCGTCCGGCCAGCGGAAAAGCTGGGCGCCGGTCTTGACGAAACCGTGACGCTGGTTCGCCCGGCGCGACGCCTCGTTCGAGGCGCGATGGGAGACGTGAACCGTGCGGAAGCGGCCGCTTTGGCGGATCCAGTTCAATCGCGCCTGATACAGCAGATCGGACAAGCCGCGCCCCCGATAGGCCGGTTCGATATAGGACATCACCAGCAGCGCCGTTTGGCCCGACGGATCTTCGCGCCGGGTGACGACGCCGGTGATGCCGATCAAGTTTTCCCGGTCGAACAGGCCGAAGATTTGATGCGTGGGGGCGGAGATTCCCGCCCGCCACTGCTGCAGGCTCCAGGCGGCGCATTCTTCGTACGACAAGGCGAAGGCGCCCGGCGCGGATTTGAGCGCGTGCAAGCGGAAATCCCGCAGCATTTCCCATTCGGCGGAATCAAGCGCGCGGATCGAAATATCGCTCAATGACATGCCCCAAAGCCAAGCCGGTCGGTGCGGAACGCTAACGCCCCGGGCGGCGGACCGCAAAGCTGGCAAGAGCGCGCGCTGGTTCGGTATCATCGGTCGGCGCGCGCTCAATTCGCCTCAGGCTGCCATCGGCGGCCCCAGGATGGTGATGCCATGACGCTCGCAGGCCTCGGCCAAGGCCCGGATTGCAGCGGGCGTCGGTGCGAAAGGCGGCGGCAGGCCATCGTGCCCGGCGGGAACAGATACGTCGCGCACCAGCCCTTCAAAATCATTGCCTGGCGCCATGACCAACACCCGGGCTCCGGATTCGCTTTCGACGCGGAAGGTGTGGGGCGCGCCTTTGGGCGCCAGGGCGCTTTGGCCGGCCCGGATCACGATCTCCTGGTCGGCGACGCAGAAGCGCACCACGCCTTCGAGAACATGGAATATCTCGTCCTCCCGGTGATGCACGTGCAGCGGCGGGGAATCGCCGAACGGTATCCAGTGTTCGGCCACCGACAGGCCGTCGGCGGACGAGGCCGAGGGCCGGTGGATGACGACACGGCTGTTGAGAAACCAGAGACGGTCGGAAGACATGATGGACGCCTTTCTGTTAGGGTTGAAGCATGCGCGAAGGCTTAGGGGTTCGGGTTTCCCGATGGAAATCGCGGCTTTGTATGGGGGCAATTCGCTGAATGAATTTTGGGGCATTCGATCTCAACCTGTTGCGGGTGTTCGATGCTCTGGTGCGCGAGCGCAGCGTCACCAGGGCCGGTGACCAGATCGGCCTGTCGCAACCGGCGGTCAGCCAGGCGCTGGGCCGCCTGCGCGCCCTGCTGGACGATCAACCGTTCGTGCGGCGCGGGACCGAAATGGCCCCCACGCCGCGCGCCGAGGAGATCGCGCCGGTAATCCGCCAGGCCCTGGGTCAGGTGGAGCAGGCGCTGGCGGGTGCGCGCCGCTTCGATCCGGCAACGCTCAATCGGACCTTCTCCCTGATCGGCGCCGATTTCGTTTCTCTTCTGATGATACCGCCGCTGTACGCGCGCATCGCCGCCGAGGCGCCGTGCGTGCGGTTGCGGCTGGTCGACACCGCGCGCGGCGAGGTCGAACGCCTGCTGCAGGATGATGCCGTCGATCTGGCGGTGGAGCGGCCGCTGACCGTGCCGGACTGGGTTGCGCGCGAGCCGGTGTTCGGTTCGCCCTTCGCGCTCATCGCGGCCGCGAATAATCCTCAGATCGCGGCGGCGGGTGTCGGGCCGGGCGAGGCCTTGCCGCTGGACCTGTTCTGCCGCTTGCCGCACGGCATCCGCTCGATCGACGGCAGCATGAGCGGCTGGATCGACGAGGCCCTGGCGGAAGTCGGCCGCACGCGCACGGTTGTGTTGGCCCTGCCGCAATTCGCGGGCGTTTGCCTGGCGGTGGCGCAGAGCGATTTGATCGCGGCCATCCCGATGCAGTTCGCCGAAGCCTGTGCCAAGCCCATGGGGCTGGCCATCTATGCGCTGCCGATGCCGACCGGCGCGCCGGACATTTCCATGTATTGGCACAGCCGCCACACCAACAATCCCGCCCATCGCTGGCTGCGCGATCATGTGCGGGCGGTGGCGGCGGCGTTCTAGGGCAAGGCCGGCAGGCGGGCTTGACAGCCGATACCTCTCGCGGCAAGGTATCTATGCCTCTAGCTGCGATGTATGCGACATGGCCAATCCCAGTTTCATGAACGGCGTGCCGGAGCTTTTGATCCTGCGCACTCTCGAAAGCGGCGAGATGTATGGCTATGAGCTGGTGCAGGCCATCCGCGCGCGCACCAATCAGGCGATCAAGCTGGGCGAGGGCGTGGTCTATCCGGCGCTGCATGCGCTGGAGCGCGAGGGCATGCTCAAATCCCGCCGCAAGCTTGTGAACGGGCGCACGCGGGTCTATTACGCCCTGACGCGCAAAGGCGAAAAGCATCTGGCCGGCCTGGTCCGGCACTGGCAGCAGATCACGGATGCCATCGGTCTTGCGATAGGAGGAACAGCCCATGCCGCAACCATGCTTTGATCGCCTCTCCGAACGCCTTCTTGTCGCGGGCATCGCGCCGCGCCATGTCCGCCGTTATGTCCGCGAACTGTCCGATCATTTCGACGATCTGGTGCGGGAAGAGAAGACGGATGGGACGGGCCGCGAACTGGCCGAGACGCGGGCTCTATCGCGGCTGGGTCATGAAAACGATTTGGCCGACGCCATGCTGGCACGGCCCGAACTGCGCTCTCTGACATCGCGCTTTCCCTGGGCGGTATTCGGGCTGGGGCCGATTGCGCTGCTGGCTTTGAGCGTGATTGGCGGAATTTTCCTGGAAATCTGGATCATCAATCACACCGGCTTTGTGTGGGCATGGTTTCACATGCAGCCATCACCCGCCACCGCCCGGGTCGCGACCAAGGTCTACACGGCCTACAACACGCTGGTGGTTTTTGGCGGGCCGCTTTTGTTCGCGTGGCTGCTGCATTGGATCGGCGCGCGGCAGCGGATGCCCAGGGCCTGGATCATCACCGGGGTCGCCATTGTCTGCGTCGTGGGCGGATTCCAGAATCTGATCTTTTACGACACCGGATGCCGGGGCTGCGGCCATCTTTTGATGCAGTCGGCATTCCTTCCGCCCTTCCCGCATTTCGCGGAAGGCGTGGCCCGTGCCGCGATGAATCTGGCCATTGCGGGCGGCGTCTGGTGGTTGTCGGTCCGCCGGAAAGCGTCAGCCGCGATGGAGCTTCATACCGCGTGAGCGGCCGATGTGAGGATGCGCGATTTTCCTATCCACGCTTGCTGAAGCGTGCCGCGCGCTGAAGGCCTCACCCTTCGACAAGCTCAGGGTGAGGGTATTCGATTTCCTCATGCTGAGCTTGCCGAAGCATGAAGTGGACTGAAATCTTACCGTCGCTAGCGGTGGTGATCTCAGGCGCGTCATCGCGCCGCTGTTGGTCGAAGTATGCTTGCGGTTCGTCGGTGGGAATGCCGGTTGGTGGAAAGTTCGGCGGCGCCGGTCGAAGGCGCGGCGACTTGGATTCCCGCGATCCCTATGGTGGGCCCGTCAAACAGACACACAACATTGCCACTCTGATGAGACCCCATTCGTGCCCCTGTCCGTGAAGGAGACCCCCATGTTCCTCCGTCATCATAGTTCCAAGATTCTCGCTTCCGCCCTGATGCTGGCCGCCGGCACGAGTGTTGCCGACGCGCAGACCGCTGTGCAGGCGGGCGCCCAGACGCGCAGCGTCGGCATCGATGCCAGCGACCTGGACCTGGCCAGCAATGCCGGTCGCGCCGTTCTGCAGCAGCGCATCGGCCATGCGGTCGACAATATCTGCGGCTCGTCCCATGCGCGCTCGACCTGGGAGCAGGCGAATTACGCGGCCTGCAGCAAGGCGGCCCATGCCGAAGTACAGTCCAGGGTCGATGCCATGGTCGCGGCGGCCGAGAATGCCCGCAAGATGGCGGGTACGCGCGCCCCCACGCCTTCGATGTAATGCCGGGCGATGTAACGCTATGCCTTGCTGCGCGCTGCCATGGCGCGGGCATTGCTGAGATAGGTACGGCCCACCCGCAGCCAGCGGCCATCGCGCAACTGCGCTTCCCAGGTGCCCGCACCGTTATGCCGGAAGCCGGCGATGCGGTCGCGGCGCACCAGGGTGGAGCGGTGCAGGCGCACGAATAGCGCCGGATCGAGTTGGCGTTCCAGCCCGGTTATGGTTTCGTGCAGCAGGAACGAGCGCGGGCCGACATGCAGGCGCATGTAATCGCGCTCCGCCTCCACCAAATCGATGTCGCCCGCCGCGATCCGCACGATGCCGCTCCTATGCGGCACCCAGAATTCCCGGGTCCAGGGCGAAGGCGGCGCGGCGGCAGCGGCGTCACCGATCCGGTCGCGGATGCGGGCCACGGCGCGTTCCAATCGCTCGGCTTCCACGGGCTTGAGCAAATAATCCACCGCGGCGACGTCGAAGGCGGCCACCGCGAACTGGTCGAAGGCGGTGACGAAGATCAGGGCGGGGCGCTGGGACCGGCTGGCCAGCACCTGGGCCACCGCCATGCCGTCCATGCCGGGCATCTGGATGTCCAGCAGCAGCAGGTCCGGCGACAGGCTTTCGATCAGCCGCAGCGCCCCGGCGCCGTCGGCGGCGGTGCCGACCAATATCAGGCCCGGAATGCGGGCACAGAGAATCTGCAGCCGCTCCACCGCCAGCGGCTCGTCATCGACGATCAATGTGCGCAGCGGCGTTTCAGGCATCGCGCATCAGGGGCATGGTGAGATCGACGCGGAAGCCGCCGCCGTCGCGCAGGCCATGGCGCGCATGGGCGGCGCCGTCGAAGCGGGCGGCGAGGCGCCCCTCCACATTGCTCAGCCCCACGCCGCCGCCATGGGTGGAAAAGGCGCCGCCATCCGCGTCGTCTTCCACGCTCAGATGCACGGAATCATTGATGGCCCGCGCCCGGATGGTGATGGTGACGGGCCGCGAGGAATGCGCCACGCCATGCTTGACGGCGTTTTCGATCAAGGGCTGCAGGATCAGGCCGGGCACCCGCGCATCCTCCAGCTCCTCGGGCACGTCGATCACCACCGACAGGCGTTCGGGAAAGCGGATGCGCTCGATCTCCAGATAAAGGCGCTGCATGTCGATTTCGTCGGACAGCGCCACATCCGCCGCCGGATCGTTGGTCAGGCTGGTGCGGAAGAAGGTGGCGAGGTTGGTGATCATGCGCTCGGCTTCCTCGGTGCGATGGCGCAGCACCAGGGCCGACAGCGAGTTGAGGGTGTTGAACAGGAAATGCGGGTTGATCTGATAGCGCAACGCGCGAAGCTGCGCCGCCTGGGCCTGGGCCCGGTAGGCGGCGGCGTTGCGCTCGGCCTGGCCCACCTTGGCGGCATAGGACAGCGCCACATAGAGCACGCCCCAGGCGGCGACGAAGAAATACCAGCTGACGGCGGAATCGGTGATCACTTCCAGCACACTCTCATGCTTGGCGTGCATCATCGCCATTTCGCTCATCATCGAGCTGGTGGGCGCGATCAGATAGAAGGCGGCGAAATTGACGAAGGCATAAGCGATGGAGGCGGGGATCGACACCAGGAAAGCCGCCGTCAATAGGGTGCGCATGGAGCGGCCTTCCAGGCTGCGCAGAACCCAATACATGAGAAGCGACAGCACGATGCCGATCAGCACCACGCCGGTGCGCCGGCCCATCATCTCGAATTGATTGTCCTGCTGGGCGATGGCCATGCGGGCGGTGTTGAGGACGAAATAGAACACCCAGAAGCCCACCAGCGACCCCAAAGCGACGCGGCGGTCGACATGGGGTGTCGCCGGGGTGATGGCCATCTTCAACGCCGTGCCGGTCATGGCTGAAAATAGCGCATCCGAAGCGGCGGCGGGTCAAGACCGCCCGACGCCGGTCGAAACCGTACGGCGCTTGGTCGAAGCCGGGCGGCGGAACTTCCTGGCTTGTTTTGGGGCGCCGGGAGGATGGATCGCGCCCGACCATGCCGCCCGCAACAGGCGGCGGAAGCTGGGGCATTCCAGGTGATCCCGTGCGGGGCAGGCGGCGGCATGGCGCAGCCCGTCGCGGAGCGCGCCCAGTTCGCGGATGGTGCGATCCAGCTCGTCGGCCTTGGCGGCGAGTTTCCTGCGGTCGATGCGGGGACGGCCGCCCTCCGCGAACATGGCGGCGATCTCGGCAAGGGAAAAGCCGGCGGCGCGGCCCAGCGCGATCAGCTTCAGCCGTTCCAGCACGCCCGGGTCGAACAGCCGCTTGAGGCCGTGACGGCCGATGGGCGCGATCAGGCCCTGTTCCTCATAGAAGCGCAAAGCCGAAGCGGCCATTCCGGAGGCGCGCGCCACCTCTGCGATATCCAGATCCTTCATCGCTTGACCTCAAGTGAACTTGAAGTGGCAGGCTAGCGGGGATTGGAAGAAAGGAAAAGCGATGGATGCGCGGATGTGGAATGGCGTTGCGGGGCAAGGCTGGGTGGCGGCGCAGACCGCGCTGGATCAGATGTATGCCCCGTTCGACGGGCTGTTGACGGCGGATCTGCCGGTGGGCCGGATTTTGGATGTGGGATGCGGCACCGGCAGCACCAGCCTGGCCCTGGCGCGCCGGGGCGCCCAAGTCACGGGCATCGATCCGTCGGCGCCGATGCTGGCGGCGGCGCGGGCGCGGATGGCGCGGGATGGCGCGGCGGTAGAGTTCATCCAGGCGGATGCGGGGACGCACGCCTTCGCGCCGGGCCGGTTCGATGCGGTGGTGTCCCGCTTCGGGGTGATGTTCTTCGCCGATCCCGTGGCGGCGTTCGCGAATTTGCGCCGGGCCACGCGGCCGGGCGGGTGGCTGCGTTTCGCGGCCTGGCGCGATGCGGCGGAAAATCCGTTCCTGACCGCGGCGGAACGGGCGGCGCCTTTGCTGCCCGGTCTGGCAATACCCGCGCCCGGCGAGCCGGGGCCTTTCGCGCTCGCGGACCGGGACCGCATCTTTTCCATCCTGAAAGAGAGCGGCTGGGCCGCCATCGACATCGCGCCCATCGATGTCGCCTGCCATTTCGCCGAAGCGGAGCTGGCGCCCTATCTCGCCGTGATGGGACCGGTGGGCCGGGCATTGCAACAGGCCGACGACCAAACGCGGATGCGGGTGATGGAAGACGTGCGTCCGGCGTTCGACGGCTTTGTGCGGGACGGCGAGGTTCGCTTCACCGCCGCCTGCTGGATGGCGAATGGCTTGGCGCCGTCGGTGTTCGCGAAGGATGCCGCCGATGCGTGAATGGATTGCGGACGCCGTCGCGATCGGCATGGGCGCGACGATTTTCATGGATCTGGCGGGCCTGGCGCGCCGGCATCTGTTCGGCACGCCGCTTGCGGATTACGCGCTGGTGGGCCGCTGGATCGGCGCCATGCCGCGCGGGCGCTTTATTCATCGACCGATTGCGGCGTCGCCGCCGCTTTGGGGCGAGGCCGTGATCGGCTGGTGTGTGCAT
The DNA here is from genome assembly GCA_017307355.1 of Alphaproteobacteria bacterium. Classification (GTDB taxonomy): domain Bacteria; phylum Pseudomonadota; class Alphaproteobacteria; order Micropepsales; family Micropepsaceae; genus Rhizomicrobium. The sequence goes on along the minus strand of JAFKFG010000027.1, from coordinate 7,594 downwards.
TATCTCACCGGCATTGTTTTTGCCGCCGTCTTGCTGGCGCTGGCGGGCGGAGGCTGGGCGCGGCATCCCACCATCCTGCCCGCGCTGGCGGTGGGCATCGCCAGCGTGGCGGCGCCGTTTCTGCTGATGCAGCCGGGCATGGGGCTTGGCATCGCCGCGCGCCGGACTCCCAATCCGGCCGCCGCGCGACGGCGCAGCCTCGCCACCCATGCCCTGTTCGGCATCGGCCTTTACGGCGCGGGGCTGGCGGCGAGTTTTTGGCGCTAGTTGGGGAGCGTCAGTTGCGGGCCCGGCGCTTGGGCTTCTTCACCGCGCGCAACTTGCCGCTGAAGCCGCCGCCGCAATAGAAGCGGTCGCCGCCCGCTTCCAGTCCCGATATGCCCGCGCCCGGCGGCATCTCCAGGCATTCCAGCACTTCGCCGGTTTCGGTGTCGACGTGACGGATTTCGCTTTCGTCGCCCTCCCAGGTGGCGTGCCACAATTCGCCATCGGTCCAGGTCACGCCGGTGACGAAGCGGTTGGATTCGATGGTGCGCAGGATCTCGCCGGTGTCGGGATCGATCTGGTGAATCTTGCGCGCGCGATGCTGGCCGACCCACAGCGTGCCTTCGGCCCAGGTGAGGCCGGCGCCTCCGCCATTCGGCGCGGGAATTCTGGACAAAACCTTGCCGGTCTTGGGATCGATCTTGTGGATCTGGGCTTCGGCGATCTGGAACAGGTGACGGCCGTCAAAGGCCGTGCCGGCATGGGCGGCGGTATCAATGGCGCGCACCGTCTTGCCGCTTTTGGGATCCATCGCGTGGATCTTGTCGCCCGAGGCGAACCACACCTGGCTGCCGTCATAAGTGACGCCATGCACGGCATCGATGCCGGGGAAGGCATATTCTTCAGCGATTTCGGCGGCGGATTTTTTCATGGCCGCATCATCCTATCCCGCCAGCGGCGACACCGGGAGTAACAAGTTCGTCGGGAATCCGGGAAGCGGCGGGGTCATCCAGCGGCGCGCCCGGCCCTTGCCGAAGGTCCGGACTTTTCCCGCCGCCGCCAGGGCATCCAGCGAACGCTGCACCGTGCGCTGGCTGGCACCCAGGGCCAGCGCCAAGGCCGAACTGGACCAAGCTTCGCCGTCAGCGAGAAAGGCCAGCAAAGCGCCATGGGGTTCCTCGGCGGGCGGGGCCAGGACTGCGATCCGTGTCGCGCCGCGCGGGATGAGTGCGAAGCCGTCATCGGTGGCGCGGATATCGGCGATGGGCGCGAGCTTGGCGCGCAGCCGCCCGATCTCCACCCGCAAGCGCGCGCGATGCGATTCATCGGCGTGGCGGGCATGAAAGGCATGCGCCAGCAAAACGCCGCGCGCCGCATCGCCGGGCCAGGCTTCGGCCAAGGCGCGGGCGAGCGCGAACAGCACCGGGCGCCGCGCCAACGGCACGATCCGGCTGCCGCGTCGCACGGCATTGCGGCAGGCATCGATCACCAAACTCTTGGAGGCCAGCAGGGTTTCGACCTCTTCCAGCAACAGGAGCCGGGTCTTGCCGTCCGCGATGGTGCGGGCGGCGGGAGTCTTGAGCGCGCGCGCCATGGTGTCGACTTCCGCCAGCAGCGCGGGGATGCGGGCCTTGACCGCGGCGCGTCGGGCATTGGCCAGCGCGGCCTGCGCGGCGCCGGTGCGAAGCCGGCGCATGGCGATGCCCGCCGCCACCATCTCGAAGGCCACGCGCGAGGCGGCCGACAGATACGCGGGATCGATCCCCGCCAGCCGGCGCTCCGCATCGTCCAGCCGTCCGATCAGAAGCGAATGGCGCGCCGCCAGATAGCGCGCATGCGCCGCGTTCGCCTGATCGTCATGCCGCTCCAGGATCGCGCGGGCACCGTCCAGCGCCTTGGCGGGCCAGGCGAGGTCGCGCGAAACCAGCGCGATTTCCGCTTCCGCCACGATGCAGCGGGCGCGAGCCATGGGTTCCTTGGCGCCGAAGGCGCGGGACGCGCGCTTGAGAAGCGATTTGGCCCGCCCGAAATCGCCCAGCTGGGCCATGGCGATGCCGCGCAAGGCCAGGGCGGAGGGATCGCCCAGCAACGCGATCCGGTTCAGCGCGCCCAAAGGGTCGCCCGCCGCCAAAGCCCGGGCCGCCGCATTGATCAGCGAATCCATGTGAAAGCAATCTCATCCTGCGCGGCGGAACTATCCGGATTCCCGTCACACTTGTCACTCCCCGCTTTGCCCGGGGCGGGCCTAGTCTCTCCTCCAGTTGCAGCGGGCCCGGCACGGCCCGCGTTGTCCAAGGCAAAGGAGTTGCATCATGCCGAACAAAATCGTTTCGCAGGAAGACTGGTTGAAGGCGCGGGAAGATCTTCTGGTCGCCGAAAAAGAAACCGTGCGCCAGCGCGATGCCATGGCGGCCCGGCGCCGGCGGATGCCCTGGATGGCGGCCGAGAAGGATTACGTGTTCGAAGGGCCGCGGGGCAAGATGAGCCTGCTCGACTTGTTCGAGGGCCGCAAGCAGCTGATCGTCTATCGCGCCTTCTTCGAGCCGGGTGTGCATGGCTGGCCCGAGCATGCCTGCCGTGGCTGCTCGCTGGGTGCCGACCAGGTGAGCAATCTGGCGCATTTGAATGCGCGCGATACGACCTTGGTCTATGCCTCGCGCGCGCCGCAGGCCGACATCAAGCGGCTGAAGGCGCGGATGGACTGGCACATGCCCTGGGTCACCATCACCGACAGTTTCGACAAGGACTTCGGGGTGGACGAATGGCACGGCCATAACGTGTTCATTCGCGAAGGCGGCAAGATTTTCCGCACTTATTACATCAACAATCGCGGCGACGAAGCGATGGGAACGGTGTGGAGCTATCTCGACATCACGCCCATGGGCCGCCAGGAGGTCTGGGAAGATTCGCCGGAATGGGTGCCGCAGACCCCGCCCTACAAATGGTGGAACTGGCACGACAATTACGATGCCGGGCTCGACCGGAAATGGATCGAAGTCTCCGAGGCGGGCGAGAAGGCATTCCGCAAGGACGGCAGCAATGCGTGACCTGATCCTGAAAGCCGGATTCGATCCGTCGATTCCGGGCGCCTCCGGCCTGTTGCGCCTGGCGGCAACGCCGGTGTTCGGATTGATGGCGCTGGCGACGCGGGACGGCGGCATGCCGGACATGCCGGGAATGGCGGCTTCGCCGCTGAACGGCATGGCGCTGATGTATTTGCTGATGGCGGTCTTTCACGCCACGCCCTGGCTCGGCCTGTTCGCGCGCTCGGGCAAAAAACATCAAATCTGATCGAGGTGGCAAAGATGACCAAGCACAGCACCGGAACCCGCGAGGAATGGCTGAAGGCACGGCTGGATCTGCTGAAAGCTGAGAAGGCTCTGACCCATCAGAGCGACACAGTGGCGGAGCAGCGCCGGGCCTTGCCCTGGGTCAGGATCGACAAGGACTATCGTTTCGAGAATGCCGAGGGTGCGGTCGGGTTGAGGGACCTGTTCAAGGGCCGCTCGCAGCTGGTGGTCTATCACTTCATGTTCGGGCCGGATTACAAGGCGGGCTGCCCGTCCTGCTCGTCCATCGCCGACGGCTTCAACGGCATCTTCATGCATCTGCAGAATCACGATGTCGCATTTTCGGCGGTGTCGCGGGCGTCTTATGCCAAGCTGGCGGCGTATCAGAAGCGTCTGGGCTGGGTGTTTCCCTGGGCTTCGTCCTATGGCGGCGATTTCAATTTCGACTTCAATGTTTCGCTGACCGAGGCGCAGCAGCAGCGCGAAGGCGGCTTCGAGTATAACTATCAGTTGCGAGGCCATCCGGTGCAGCAGGCCGACGCGCCCGCGCCGGTGCGCAAATTCGCGGCCGATTGCGGCACCGATGCGCCCACTTACACGCGCGATCTGCCGGGCATGAGCGCCTTCGCCATCCAGGACGGCGCGCTTTATCACACCTATTCCACCTATGCGCGGGGACTGGACGCCCTGTGGGGCATGTACCCCTGGTTGGACCGCGCGCCCTTGGGCCGCAACGAAGGGGCGCCCTGGTGGAAGCGCCATGACGAGTATTGAGACGCGACCCGAAGGGGCGAAATGGTCCGTCGCTAGCGTCAGCGTAGCGCGACGACCATTTCGAGCGTCGAAAGCCCCGAGCACGAGCGAGGGGCGCAGCACAGCCTGAGAGGAAAAAATGAAAACACTCATCACTTGCGCGCTTGTAGGTGTGGCACTGGCGGGGCTTGGGTTCAGCCCGGCCCGTGCCGAGACGCTGACCGCCCTGGACTACATCCAGATCGAGCAGCTTTATGCGCGTTACGCCCATTATCTCGACACCGCGGACGGAGCGAAGTTCTCGGAGTTATTCACGCCGGACGGCGTCTTCATCACCAACAAGCCGGGTTACGGTAACATCAAGGGACGCAAGGCGCTGGCGGCGTTCGCCGCCAAGGCGGGCGCGCCGCCGCCCATCGTGCGGGCCGCGCATTCCACCACCACGGTGATGATCGATCCGGCGCCGGGCGGCGCCACCGGATCGGCCTATCTGATGGCGGGCACCGGCGCGGACCAGGGTTATGTCTATACCGACAGTTTCGTGAAGACGGCGGAAGGCTGGCGCTTCAAGACGCGGGAGGTACGCCAGAACACGCCGGAGAAGCCTAGTAAGTAATCTCCGGTGTCTTGCCGCTGATCAGGTCGCTCATGAGGCGGCCCGATCCGGCTGCCATGGTCCAGCCCAAGGTGCCATGGCCGGTGTTGAACCAGAGATTGGCGATGCCGCTCTTGCCGATCACGGGCGGGCCATCCGGCGTCATGGGGCGAAGGCCGGTCCAGAAGCTGGCCTTGTTCACGTCGCCCGCGCGCGGGAACAGGTCGGTGACCACATGGTTCAAGGTCTGGCGGCGGGATTCGCGCAGCTTGAGGTTATAGCCCGTCAGTTCGGCGGTGCCGCCCACCCGCACCCGGTTGCCCAGCCGGGTGACGGCGACTTTGAAGGTCTCGTCCATCACGGTGGATTGCGGCGCGCCGCCTTCGTCGGAGATCGGCAAGGTGAGAGAATAGCCTTTCACCGGATAGACCGGCAGGCGAAGACCGAGTTTCCGGGCCAGGAGCGGCGAATAGCTGCCCATCGCCATCACATAGGCATCGCCCGTGATCCGGGTGGCGCCGGTGGGCCCGGTGACGCGCACCGCGGCGATGCCGGATGCATTCCGTTCCAGTCCGTCGATGGTGTGGCCGAACAAAAACTCCACGCCCCGCTGCTTCGCCAACGTCGCCAGCGCCTTGGTGAACATGAAACAGTCGCCGGTTTCGTCGCCCACCAGGCGCAGGCCCCCCACGATCTTTTCCGGCACATGCGCCAGCGCCGGCTCGACGGCGATGCATCCAGCCCGGTCCAGCACTTCATACGCGACATTGAAGCGCTTCAGCACCGCGATGTCGGCTTCGGTGCCGTCCAGCTGCTTTTGCGTGCGGAAGAGCTGCAAGGTGCCCTTCATGCGCTGGTCGTATTGAATGCTGGTGTCGGTGCGCAGCTGTTCCAGACAGTCCCGGCTGTACTGCGCCAGGGCCAGCATGCGGGTCTTGTTGCGCTCGTAGCGCGCGGCGGTGCAATTGCGCAGCAAGGCCAGGCCCCACAGGATCATGGCCGGATCGGGCCGGGGGCGGATCACCAAGGGCCGAAAATGCATGAACAGCCATTTGATCGCCTTGATGGGAAGGCCCGGCGCCGCCCAGGGCGCGGAATAGCCGGGCGAGATTTCCCCGGCATTGGCGAAACTGGTTTCCAGGCCCACGCCGGGCTGCCGTTCGATGACTGTGACCTGATGACCGGCGCCTGCCAGATAATAAGCGGTCGAAACGCCGATCACGCCGCCGCCCAGAATAACGATTTTCACCGGTGCCCCACGCTTCGTTGTTGCGACGGACATAGCACAAAGCCGTCCGCGTTGGCAGTTTAGCCCGGCGATCGGCGGGGATGGTGGTATGCAGAAAACAGGACTGTGCCGAAAATGCCGCAATAATTTGGAAGGCGTTGCGGCCCGGTCCGGTGATATCCGGTCAGGCCTCAATCGGCCGCGGCTTCATTCCACTGGCCCGCTTTCAACCGCTCCTGATATTGTGCTTCGGTTTCGGCCAGGGAGCACCCGGATATCTTGATTCCGAATGACGGCTCGTGGCGCTGCAGAGCCTTGATGATGAGGTCATAGACCGCCGGCTGATAGTGCGAGCCGTCATAGGTCAGATTCGGATTGTTGGTGATGCGGGAGGGGATGGAGAAGTCGTACATCTCGTCGAAATGCTCGGCGGTGGCGTGCAGGGCCTTGAGATAGACCGGAAGCAGGCCCCAGAGCTGATATTCCTTGATGCGCGCCGAGGCCACCGGCGTGGCGAAGCCGACCAGATGCGCTTTCGGAAACAGCGCCCGGAAGTTCGCGAATTCCGGCACATTCTTCAGGCTCATGTGCAATTTCTCGCCGGGCGCCATTTTGAGGCGCAATATCGGCATGGTACCGGCATCGGCGCGGATTTTGCCGGTGAGATCCTTGCCGTAATAGCGCGCCTTGGGCGCGGCATCCGAAATGGTCTTCAGCGACCATTTGGCCACATCGAGCGAGAAGTAATATTGCCAGAAATGGGGCGTCCTGTTCTCGCGAACGGGATCCGCCAGGTTGGCAGGGGTGAGATTGTCGATGAAATTCGCGTCTTCGATGCCGACCATGATCAGGTCGGGCTCCCGCGCGGCGTGCTGCTTGATGTATTTTGCGTAGGCGACGAGCTCGCCCGGCGATGCGTATTCGAACGACACCAGGAAGCATTTGTGGCCGGCCACATTCTTGAAGTTGAGCATCCCGACCCGCGAGGCGCCGAAGATGTAGCAGTCGTAATCGCGCGTGCCGGTCACGAATTGCGCGATGCGGGCAGTGCGCTCGTCCCAGGGAAAATTGCGGGGTGCCAGCTTGTCGCCGCCGAAGAACCACAAGGGGTCGACCAGATAGTTCAATAGCCCCGTGCCGCCCATGATGGCCGCCGCCAGGAGCATGATGGTCGCCAGATAAAGCTTGGTCCTGTCCATCATCCGTCCGTCAGAACTGGAAGTAGAGGAATTCGGAATGTTGCGACAGGCTGATGAGTGCCAGGCCCGCCGCGACGCCGAGGGACACGGCCCATTTCAGATCGGGCATCCATTGCAGCAGGCGATAGCGGCTGGCGGTCGCCGGGCCCAGCGCGGCGGGGAATTTGGCCATGATCTGCTGGGTGTTGGGCAGGAACCAGGCGATCGCAAATAGAACCGCGACCCGCAGCGTGATTTGCGCCATCGACCCGAAGCCGTCCTCCCAGCCCGCAAGCAGGCCGCCTGCATGCGCCCCGCCTGCGTGCAATCCGACCATGCCGGCGATGAGCGCGGTGGCGTCGGCGACGGTGTCGGCCCGGAAGAAGATCTGCGCCACCAGGGCGGCGACATAGGTAAGCAGGACCTGCGCGGCCACGATGGCGGCAAGGGCGAGGGGGCTTTTGGGATCCTGGCGCAGGGAGGCAGGCGCGAAGGTGCGCCAAGCATGGTTGGCGATCAGGTAAAAGCCGTGCAGCAGGCCGAAGATGACAAAGGTCAGTCCCGC